>CAZKAD010000089.1:0-2534 GCA_964550845.1 uncultured Gammaproteobacteria bacterium | reverse complement strand
GCCGCAAAGAAAATTGGTATGATTCAGTACATCTATATTCATGGATTAGCCTAACGCCGAGTTCAGCGGCAGTTTTTAAGTTGTGGTTTTATGGAATAATTTTGCGCAGCAAAACCATAAAACCGCGACTTAAAAACTGTCCAGCACGCGAAGCGTGCGAGCTGCAACGACTTGTTACGGAAAAATTCTTGAAGTATTAGTGATAAAGAAACAGAAGAAAATAAGCAGATTAAAGACAAGCCTTCCGAAGCTGAACCAAAAAAACCAAGAACCAAACTTTACACAAATACGATTTGAAACGAAAGCAGAACAACGAATAAAGCCAAAAACGATTCACCCCAAAACAACGTATTAAAAAGGCGCTTGAAAGTGCTTGAGATTTTCCGGCTACCGAAGGCTCCAAAAATACACCGAAGAAAACCAAAACCGTTCCACACGAAACCAGCGCCCTACTTTGCTTTTAAAAAACTTGACGCAACCAAAAGCCAAAACACAACAAACTCAAAAGATTAACGCTTTTGCTTTTAGCGAACTTTCAGCACACGAAAAACAAAAATTCTATAACCCCGTAACGCCAAGCTCAGCCGCAGTTTGTAAGTTGGCTTTTTGTGGAAAACTTTTGCGCAGCAAAACCACAAAAAGGCGACTTACAAACTGTCGAGCACACGAAGTGTGCGGTGCTGGAGCGCCTTGTTACACATTTTGCAAACGTACTCTATTTCTAACTAAATTTAACCCATACATAAACACAATACGGATACTTTGTAAATCTTGAGCTGACCAAGCCGGCGTATACGATTTAGCACCTGCCTTACGTGAGAACAAGTTACACCCATAAAATAGTTTATTGTATTGTGAAAGGTAGTTTTGGGTTAGACGCTCAAATGCTTCATGCTCAGACGGAAAAGCAGCAGCCAAATCACCGAATATATTCCAGACATTAAGAAAAGTACTTGGCTCAATTTGTGATGTTGGGTTTTCACACCAAATCTTTATCTGATCAAGATTGAAATATGAGTTGTCAGGAGTTAATTCAAGTTGGTGGTTCTTTGCAAACAAATTCAATTGCGCCGAATTTTTGAATGCTGGTGCAATTCCGGAAAGAGTGAACAGCTGATCCAATTCACCAGAGCACCAAATTAAGTATTGGTATTTATACCCCAATTTAATTTTAATAGGAAAATATTCCATACTCGCCTTGTGTAACGCCGAGTTCAGCGGCGGATTTTAAGTTGTAGTTTTGCGGTACAGTGAGCGCAGCGAGCCGCAAAACTGCGACTTAAAAACTGTCCAGCCACGCAGTGGCGATGCTTCAGCGACTTGTTAAATTGCAGTTTCACAAACGACACCAGCCGAATTCAAATACTGCAAGCCGTGGTATATTTTTTCTACTTGAGACCATTTTGATTTTGCAAAAACTGGAAGCTCTAAATTATTAGAAGTCAAGAATTCTGCAAACGCTACTTTTTCCAACTTACTAGGCTCCCTAACCCCGAACCACAAACTTATGACAGTATTGGACGATAGGATAGTAAATGATTGAGACCCGTTAAACGAACCAAACAGAACTTTGCCATTACTAAATTTAAACTCAGCCAATTCAAATTGGATTATGTCTTCTGAATAGTCAGCATGAGTTTCCGGGATTACAAATTCAAAAGGATTATATTCTTCGGTTTCAAACGGACAGCAACACCACCGCTGCGCCATTAGATCAGAAACGGTAACTTCTTCAATTCGTTTTGGTAGTATTTCGTTCATATTAATTTAACGCCGAGTTCAGCGGCAGTTTTTAAGTTGTGGTTTTATGGAATACTTTTGCGCAGCAAAACCATGAAACCGCGACTTAAAAACTGTCCAGAGGAGCGAAGCGGAACGGTGCTGCAACGACTTGTTAGGAGTTACTTCTCTATGCTGATTTGTGCAACTCTTGTAACCATATTGTCATTCTCCCAAACGTCAATATCTCCCTTGTAAACGCCAACATTAACTGCAACGAGTTCAAATATAAAATGCTTAGTTTCGCCTGGAGCCACAGAAACATTATATTCAGCAGAAAGTTCCTCTAGAGCAGAATCCATATTGATTGGTTTAGGTGTGATTTTTTTTACTCTAAATCCTTTGCCTAGACTTGAATCAAGGTCAATTGAACTTATAGCAAATTTTTCTTTCTCTCTTAGATTTTTAATTTCAACCTTCAAATAGACAATAGAATTTAATTTTGCACTTTTTGGAATTTCTAACCAAACAAATATATTTTGGGGTTCGAGTACATTTACCCCTTCATTTAAAACTTTTACTGCGATATCTTCAGCTGGAGTATTGCTCATAGCTTGGCTGCCAAAACCACCAAAGAAAGTAAACAGTACAAACATAAAGCTTAAACGGTACTTCATTCCTTACTCCTAACGCCGAGTTCAGCGGCAGTTTTTAAGTTGTGGTTTTATGGAATATTTTTGCGCAGCAAAACCATAAAACTGCGACTTAAAAACTGTCCAGCACGCGAAGCGTGCGAGCTGCAACGACTTGTTATG
>CAZKAD010000088.1:0-2573 GCA_964550845.1 uncultured Gammaproteobacteria bacterium | reverse complement strand
ATTTTCTCTGACCGTCCCATCGAAGACAGATGGTTCTTGGGTGAGATAGCCGATATGGGAGTAATAACTATCGAGTCTGATATTCGTTCATGTAGCGACTGTGGCTTCAGTTGGGAGAAGTTGTCCATCGATAGCAATCGTTCAGGATTGTGGATGTAGATATCATGCTATCAACTTTATCAAGGTAGACTTTCATCATCATGATGGTCAGACAAGGGCGGTTTTTTGTTTGCCTCTTATAGAGAGAGAGAGTTTATCGAAGACGATAGTATGTCCTGGATAGGTATAGGATATATCGTGACAGAGTATTTCTCCATTTTTGAAAACGAGTTTTTTTCATGTATCGATTCATAAGATCTGGGGAGCATTGTCAAACAATGATCGCAATTTCTGTATAGTATATCGTTCTTTGGAGATGTCTTTGTAGCCTTGTATATATTTCTTCATTACCTCGTCGATCAGTAACATGAATCATAGTATCGATGTTAAGTCTCAGAGACTTATTGCTTTGTTGAAATATAAGCCAGCTCATCCGATATAGACAGATATCCTCAGTATATTTATTATGAGTTTGGGAATATTGTACATACGACTCAAAGATTTTGCTTGTTTCATCGTATAATTTCATGCTTGTGCAAGATGTTGGCCAGAATTATTAACTTCTTCACTTGTTTTGCCTCATTGGATGACTTCATTTCTCGACATAATATATTTGACGAGACTACGATTGTATTCATCGATAACATCCTTTCTCTTTTTTCTCCAGTGTATACTCGGTTTGTCGAGATAGAGAGCAATGACTATTATTATGATAAATATAACAATATATCCAAGAGTGAACAACCATCATAGTTTTTGGGTAAAGTATAATCATGTAATAAAACTTATGAGAAATCCGATAAGTATACCTTGCCCATTAACTAATATATCTGCCCATCTATCAAAACCATTATAAAGAATAGATATTTGTTTGCCTGTTCCGACTGAGTCGAGATAGTTACTGTCTATATGAGCATACTTATTCATATACTTCTCGTGAATTCATTTCATATAGGTGAAGTAACTTTCGGCTCGTCATCGGTTATGGCTGAGTTCAGCAATGATATGTATGGATGCCAAAAATCAGATATACCATCGGATATAATGCATCATTCATGCTTTATCTCATTGTTCTATCAATGATCCAAGTATCCCAATGAAGACTGCGTTGAGAGGTGTCTGGATTGATGCTACAATATTTCGTATGATTCATCTACCAGTGACGGCTCTATTGTACCAGAGTGGTTCACATAGTCTTTTTGTATTCTGTCGGAAGGTCATAGAAGATGTGAAGATTTATAAAGTAGGAAATGGTTGGTTGGGGTAACAAACCCCTCCGTCATTCGCTTTGCTCATGCCACCTCCCCATAAGTGAACTACCCCTCTGGCTTCGCCACCTCCCCATACAGGTGAGGAGATTCCTGCATTGTGAATTTCTCATTGTGCATTGTTAATTGATTGGTCTCACATAATAATATCCTCTCTTCCACGCTCTATACTTCTCGATCAGTCGTGTGACGGAGTAGGAAAGTGGATTCACGATGAGATCATGGGCGTGTGTCAGAGCGATATCTTTGCCTCCAAATCATCTCTTAAAGAGACCTGGTCCGTAGAGCGGGTGCTTTTTATTGGCATCAGGTGGGACTCATCGGAAGTTGTAATCGGTACATCAGCGAGTTTTCGCATACTGGATAGCTTCTCGCTGGCAGATATAGGCAGGGGAGAACTTCGGATGCTGTATATCCGAGACGCCGAGATAATAGGCTGCATGTTGTCCATAGATGATGCTCACGACCATCGCTTCGACCTGTCATTCGTATTCTGCGACGAAGAGACTGATATCGTTCGCATCAAATATCTCAAACAGCGAGACGATAAAATCTTTACTAAATGGACTATAGTTTAGTTTTCCGTTTGTCCTCTGAGCATGACGCAGATGTCGTTCGTAGAACTGATTGATCCTGTCAGGACTATTGTCTTTGAAGACTTTGACTCACTCTTTCGCAGCTCTCTTGATCATATACCTGGTTGTTTCTCTCATATGCTTCAGTAAGACATCGGTATCGGAAGTGAGGTCGAGGATATTGCTTTCCTCCGTATGAGCATGGAGCGGTGCATAGCGAAGCCCTGCTTGCTGATACATCTCGAGCGACGCTTGACTACTTGGCTCCAAAGGACAGAGTCTGACGAAGGATGCGTGCTGTTCATGAGCAATTTCCCTCAAGAGGTTTGCAAGAATAGATAATTGTGCATTGTGCATTGTGCATTGTGCATTGTCTCGTACAGGTCCATGGGGGCAGAGGAGATAGGTTCATCTTTTTGCTGTATGTTTGATAAGCTGGAGACATCAAATTTTAGTATCCTCCTTTCTTTCTTCTCCTTTCGCTTCTACGATATCATATCTTATGACTTCATGTCCGAGACGCTCATTGACGTCACCTCGTTCTCGTGATTGGAGAAAAGTATAGAATGTCGCATGGTCATGGATCCAGGTATTTCGTGTCTGAGCATCATTGTGTCTGATAAGTTGCATG
>CAZKAD010000087.1:0-2583 GCA_964550845.1 uncultured Gammaproteobacteria bacterium | reverse complement strand
GTGTTCCCGTAAAGACAAAACTTTTGCCAGCAAATTTTTGACTTGTACTCTGTTTCTGCTCCTGTATTTTTACTCCATTGGCAAACAGTTCTTCTACCAGTTTCGTATTTTCTTTTTGAGCAAAAAAGCTCACAACTGATTCTGCTACCCGAGGGCCAACATCAGCTACATTCATGAGTTCTTCGAGAGATGCTCCTTGAAATTTTTCAAACTGAATAAAATGATTGGCAAAACGAATTGCTGTTTCTTCTCCAACATGAGAAATTCCGAGAGCAAAAATAAATCGTGACAATGTTACATTTCGGGCAATATCAATTGCTTGAATAAGATTTTCTGCAGATTTTTCTCCAAAGCCTTCAAGGACTTCCACATCACCTTTTTTCAGAGTAAAAAGATCAGCAGCATTTTTGATCAATCCCTCATCGACCAATTGTTCCACGATCTTTTCTCCAAGCCCATCGATATTGAAAGCATGTTTCGCAGCAAAGTGACGAATACGCTCCAGCTCCTGCGCATAGCATCGAGGATTACTGCAATAGAGGGCAGCAGTTTTCCCTTGTTTTTTATCTGAAATTATTCGACGTTCCACATTACTTCCACAAATTGGACAAACCCGTATTTCTCGTATCCCCTTTTCTTCGCCAGTGCGAAGTTTATCAAGCACACGAATAATTTTTGGAATAATATCTCCGGCTTTTTCTACCACCACCATATCACCAATTTTTACCCCGAGCCTTTTAATCTCATCAAAGTTATGAAGTGTTGCATGAGTTACGGTTGTTCCTGCCAGTTTGACTGGTTCGAGGAGCGCTACTGGAGTAAGGGCACCGGTTCGTCCCACCTGAACATACACCTCTTTTACTCGTGTGGTTCCTTGTTCAGCAGGAAACTTGAAAGCAATTGCCCAGCGAGGCGCCTTGCCCGTAAAGCCCAAAATATTTTGATATTTTTTTTGATTTACCTTGATAACGACTCCATCTACCCAAAATGGACGGGAATGTTTGTTCTTGCTCCAGTATTCATGAAATTTTTCTATTTTCTCAATATTTTCTACGACTTTCCAGTTATCGTCAGTCAAAAATCCTAGCTTTTTGAGCATCGTGAGTTCTCCTTCCTGGGTTTCTGGTTCAATTGCTTTTTCTATCGCTGAAATGTCATAAGCAGTGAGCGAAAGTTTGCGCCTTGCCACAATTTGTGAGTCGAGTTGCCGAATAGTTCCAGCTGCGGCATTGCGAGGATTGGCAAAAAGTGGTTCTTCATTTTTTGCTCTGTCTGTATTGATCTCTTCAAGCATCGAGGCTTTCATCCATACTTCCCCTTCAGCCACAAGATCAAGCGGCTCTTGAAGTTCCAATGGGACTGAGAGAATCGTACGAATATTTTGTGTGACATCTTCTCCAACTTTTCCATCTCCTCGAGTTGCAGCATTTTTCAAAAATCCTTTTTCATAGGTAAGTACAATATGCAGTCCATCAATTTTGAGTTCACAGACATAATCGAGATCGGTTGGCCTCTGCCCCAACTCTTTTTCGAGAATTTTCAAATTTCGTTCCATCCAATTTTCCATGTCTTCTCGATCAAAAGCATCGTTAAATGACCATTGTGGGACAAGGTGTTTGATTTTAGAAAATTTTTCGAGCGGTTTGCCTGCAATGCGCTGGGTTGGAGAATCATTCGTAATAATCTCGGGATGAACTGCTTCAATCTGGCGCAGTTCGTCCATGAGTCCATCATACATGCTATCGGTAACTTCTGGATCATTCAGCACATGATAACGATAGCGCAAATCATCAATTTGTGCCCGAAGTCGTTCAACTTTTTGTTCAAGTTCTTTTTTCATAAAAATTTCAAATACCAATCAATAATTTTATTTCCAAAAAGGAGGACAATGAAGCTCGATGTGGTCAAAAATACCCCAAACGGAATACGCATTTCGCGGTTTCCTTTTTTCAAAGCGAGAAGAATGAGAGAAACAATCGCTCCACCAACATAGGCAAGAAAAAGTGCAAGCAAAGTCTTCTGCCAGCCCAAGATTACTCCCATCAGAATACCAAGAGCAACATCGCCAAAGCCAATCCATTTTCCTCTTGAAACCAGATATTGTAAAAGAAAAAATCCCCCAGCTATTATAGCCCCTAAAATCAGACTTGAATAGTCCCCGCTTCCCCAGAATACAGAGAGAAAAAAAAGAGATATAGCAGGAGGAAGCGTCATGGAAAAAGGTATTTCTTGGTAGAGCAAATCTGAAACAAAAATAGCTGTTAAAAAAAACAAAGCAATACCACTCAAAATGAATTCAAAAGAAAGAACAAAAAAACTGGCATCAAAAAACCAAGCCAAAAAAGTAAGACCAAAGGCAAAAAATAATTCAGTAAAAAAATAATGATGAGAGATTTTATTTGAACACTTTCGACACTTTCCTTTCAAAATCAAAAAACTTACCAGTGGAATAAGATCAATCGCTTGCAGTGTATAATTACAAGCAACACACTGGGATCTGCCTGACCAAATAGAAATTTCTCGGTGTGCGCGCGAAACCCAAGCAGCGATGAAGCTTCCAAAAATCAACCCTAACAAAAAAAT
>CAZKAD010000086.1:0-2591 GCA_964550845.1 uncultured Gammaproteobacteria bacterium | reverse complement strand
GGAAAATGTTCTTGAATATACTGACTAAATGGTGGAAAGAGTGCTGCTCCGCCTGTCAAAATAATTTTTTCTGGCCGTTTTTGTTCATTGCCAGATTGACTGAGAAACAGATCAAATCCATATTGAATTTCTTTGATAATCGGATCAAACAGCGGTGCCCAAATATCCATCGGAATTTTTGCTCCTTTCATCGAAGAAAGATCATATTTTATTTGTCCGGCTTTTTCTGGTTCAATTCCAAGTGCTGCTGCGAGTGTCAGATCCATGCTATTTCCCCCAGTCTGAATACTGCGATGAGTCACAGGAACTCCCTTATCCATGATAAAAAAATTACTTCTCTCTGCTCCAATATCTATCACCATAACAGTACCACCATCACGACCAACGAGACACCGTTCAATAGCAAAGGCTTCGGTCTCGAGCTCTTGGAGTTCAAATCCACCTTTTTGAAAAATAGTCGTATAAAAAGCAATCAATCGCTTTGGTGCAGCAGTAATCAGAATACGAAGATATTTTTCTTTTTGACCATTTGGTGAGGGATCTTTTATAATTTGATGAACTACCTGCATTTCTTCGAGTGGCAATGGCAACATTTTTTGTGCTTTGGCTTTGACATGCGTATCAATTTCTTTTTCATCAATCACGGGCAGTGTAATAACCGCATGAAACACCTGCGAAACAGGCAGACTGGCAGTCACACGACGCGTCGTTACTTTGGATTGATCAGCGAGGGTTTTCAAAATATGAGCATATTCATTGGTACGAACAATATCATCAGGAGTGAGAAGAGAGACGGCAGGCATGCCTTTTTTGGCAATAGCCTCAGCAGAAGCGGTTGAAGAAGTTTGTATATTTGGAACCATCAGAGCCTCCTCAATACGAGGAGCGAGCTGTGGATGTATATCCAAAGACTGATGAGCAACCCCATAGGTCCAGAGCTGCGGACGTCCTTTGTTTTTGTGCAGTTCTACCATTTTGATTCCACCTGCACCAAGATCAACTCCCAAATATCCTTCGGTTTTTTGAAAAATTGGCATAAACAAGATTTGAAACGTTTACACGTTCTTTGCAAATAAGTATAGCACAAAAACGATAAAAAGAAAAAAGAGACCGAAGTCTCTTTTTTTTAATAATCTCTCAATTTGTGGATAACATCAAAGCTTTGGATTTTTTCAAGTGCTTTGGCTTCAATCTGACGAATACGCTCACGAGTAACATCAAATTCTTTTCCTACTTCTTCGAGTGTATGCTGAACACCATCGGCAAGACCAAAACGCATTTCAAGAATTTTTTGTTCACGTGGTGAAAGATCTGCCACAGCTTCTTTGATATATCCACGCAAAAGCTCTACTCCTGCCACATGAGAAGGTGACGCATTTTTGATATCTTCAATAAAATCTCCAAGCGAAGAATCATCGTCTCCATCGTCTCCAACTGAAGTTTCGAGTGAAATCGTATCCTGTGAAATTTTGATAATATGATGAATTTTTTCCACTTCTTCACCCATTTCAGCTGCCAATTCTTCTGGCGTTGGATCACGTCCAAGATCTTGCAAAAGGCGCCTCTGTGTTTGTTTGAAACGATTGATCGTCTCGACCATGTGCACAGGAATACGAATGGTGCGTGATTGGTCAGCCAGTGCACGAGTGATCGCCTGACGAATCCACCACGTCGCATAAGTAGAAAATTTGTATCCTTTGCGATAGTCAAATTTTTTGACCGCACGAAAAAGTCCAATATTCCCCTCTTGAATGAGATCGAGGAGTGTAAGCTGTTTGCCCACAAATTTTTTGGCAATAGAAACAACGAGACGAAGATTGGCTTCAATCATTTTTCGCTCAGCAGCCTTATCCCCCATTTCTTTTCGTTTTGCCAAAGATATTTCGTCATCAGCTGAAAGGAGAGGAATTTTTCCAATTTCTCGCAAGTACATTTGAATAGAGTCCTGTGCAATATTTCCAAGATCAAATACTCCATCTGCCATATCAGGCTGGTCACCTTGGACTGATTCCAAAATCTTTTTATGCTCAGCTACTTGTCCCAAAAGTCCAGTTTTGATTTCAACAATATTCACCCCACTATATTCAAGTGCATCAACAAATCCTTCAAATTCAGGAAGATATTCTTCGAGACGCGGAAAAGTTTGAAAAATTTCAGTCTCAGTCAAAAATCCTCGACCTCGTCCCTTTTCGATCAAATGCCACATCTGAGATTCAGTTGGTGGATCGAGTGGTTCAGAAGCTACCAAAATTCGAGTTTTCGCCTGATATTTTGGTGGTACTTTATACTTTTTTACGATCTTTGTAGTTTTCTGCTTTGGTTTTAAAGCAGGTTTTGGTGCCTTTTTGGCACGAACAGAATCAGCCTTTGAGGCTGTTTTTTTGAGTTTGGCAGCCGTTGTGACTACCTTTTTTTGAATTGTCGTCTTGAGTTTTTTGAACACAAAAGAAACAAATGTTCTAAATAAATTGAATTTTTTAAATTACAGGTGGATGTTATTTTTTTAAAGGATAGAACGCAGAAACTTTTTGGGCACATTAGCGAAGTGTCCGGGCATGGTTCGAGGCCAAAGGCCGAGAGAGGACACGAGC
>CAZKAD010000085.1:0-2616 GCA_964550845.1 uncultured Gammaproteobacteria bacterium | reverse complement strand
TCACAAATATTTCCAACCACATCATAGACTTTTTTTTCTCCAGTTGGATTACTAATATTCACAATAGGGTGATACGAATCGTACATTGCCACACGCACCAGATGATTCATCCCAGTATCTGTACCAACAAAAGTTCTGCCACTTTCTGAGGTTTTGACAGTATTGACCTGGGTCAACAGATGCCCACATTCAGCCACAACGTATCTACCTGGTTCAAAACGCAGTTCCAGCGGTTGTCCGTATTCAGTGATAAAGGCAGTAAATCTCTCTTTTATGCGTGCGCCAAGTTTTACCAGATCAAGCCGTTCTTGTCCAGGGCGATACGGCACACCAAATCCTCCTCCAACATCGACAAACTGCAAATCGGGGAAGTGCCCAGCAATCTCAAGAATAGTCTCGAGCGCGAGCAGTGGTTCCTCAAGTCCAAGCCAGCCTGAACCAATATGCTCATGCACGCCAATAATTTTGAGATTGTATTGTTCTGCAAGAGAAAGAACCTGTTGTACTTTGCTACTATCAATACCAAATTTGGAACCAGGTCCGCCGGTGATATTGGTCGCATGCGAAGCTGCTCCGACATTGGGATTGAAACGCACACAGACATTGGAGCCAGGATATTTTTGTCCAAATTTTTCAAGACGGGAAAGAGAACCAATATTGAGCAGCACTCCGAGACGAACCGTTTCATCCATTTCTTCATCGGTCATGTTGTTTTCTGTAAAAGAAATATTTTTTGGGTCTGCACCACAGTAGAGTGCGAGTTTGACTTCGTCGAGGGATACTGCATCGATACCAAAGCCACGAGATATAATTTCGCGTACCAATGTAGGATTAAAATTGGCTTTGATGGCATAAAAGAATTTTGCTCGTTCGTATGACCCGAGTGTAGCGAGCAGTTCATCAATGCGAGCATGAAGCAGCTGTTTGTCATAGACATAGAGGGGAGTGCCGTATTGTGTTGCGAGTTTTTGGAAGTTCATATTGAGTGAAAGATTAAATATAGAGTATTTATTTGGAAGCCCCGACGTGTGGGCGGGGTCTCGCCCTCCGAGGGGTCGAAAATTAAAAAGCCCCACGTTCGTGGGAGCTGAGAAATTTTGTTTACGAGCAAAAAATCATCCCACGCAGGTGAGGTTCTTCTTTGCCTTTTTTGATTCAACAAAATTTGAAAATTTCATAATACATTTACGCTCTCCTGTCATTCCGAATCCCGAGCTTGTCGAGGGAGAGGAATCTTTCGAAGGAAAAGATTTCTCACTACGTTCGAAATGACATCAATACTGATAACACATTGACTCTAACAAAATATTTTTGGATCGTCAAGGGAAGTTTTTTATAAGGTGTATAATTTATTGACATCTTTCCTTACTTTCACTACAATTATATCTAGCCCCTCTGTAATACGGCAGAAATTCATTTTCTACAATCGTATCCATTGGGACGCCTAGATCGCTCTGCCCCGTGGGGCAAAGTTGCGGCGACCCACCTATTTACTAGGGAAATGGATGCTCTGCCGATAGAGGAGCTATCTGTAAGCAGTCTCGACTTGGTCGGGATTGTTTTTTACCAGAGAATTTCTTCAATAATATTTATGAAAATTTCTTCACGCGTTAATGTTTCTCCTTCGGCAACTTTGGCTATGAATGCCCTGGCGGCGCAAAAGAAAAAAAAGGGCGAAGTCGTCTACAATCTCACAGTCGGTGAACCAATGATCCCTACACCTAAAGTAATCCAAGAAGCAGCCATAGATGCACTTTCAAGTGGCAAAACACTCTATACTCCAGCTGCAGGCATACCAGAACTGCGTGGTGCTGCAGCAGAGTGGCTGAACCAAAGTTTTAATTCCAATTTTAGCAAAGAAAATGTCCTCGTCTCATGCGGTGGTAAGCATGGACTTCTTATGACGCTCCAGGCCCTTCTCGAAGAAGGGGATGAAGTGCTTAGTATTGCTCCCTACTGGGTCTCGTATCCAAGTATGGTCAGCCTGTGTGGAGGTGAGCCAAAAATTATTGCTACGGAGGAGAAAAATTCTTGGAAAGTGACTGCAACAGAAATTGCAGAAGCTGTTACACCCAAAAGTAAAATTTTGATCTTCAATAATGGTGGCAATCCAACTGGAGTACTTTATACCAGAGACGAAATACAAAATATTTTAAAAGTTGCTGCACAAAAAAATCTCATTGTTATTTCAGACGAAGTCTATAGTGGCCTGGTGTATGATAATAATGAATTTGTATCAGTCAGCAGTTTCCCTGAGTACAAAGACAGTTCAATCATTATTCAATCCTGTTCCAAGCATTTTGCGATGACTGGCTGGCGAGTAGGTTTTGTGTTTGGTCCGAGTAATTTGGTCACAACACTTGAAACTTTGCAAAGTCAGAGTACTACCGGGACTTCGTCTATCAGTCAGTGGGCAGCTCTGGCAGCACTCCAAAATGCCACTGCCTTGATTCCAGAAATACGTAGTGAGATGCAAGCACGTCGTAATGCTTTTGTAGAAAATTTTCAAAAATATTTTGGCAGATCTATCGCTGCACCCTCGGCAGGGCTGTATGCTTTTCTTTCAATGAGTCTATTTGGAGTACATCCCGACGTTCGGTCGGGACTCGGTCTGTC
>CAZKAD010000084.1:0-2709 GCA_964550845.1 uncultured Gammaproteobacteria bacterium | reverse complement strand
TATAAACAGACAAATATACTACTTTCTGCTGTTGGCTTTCTCTTGTTGTTTGGGATGGTAGCATTTCTGCTTTACCGACAGGATTTTTTTGTATCTCATGATCGAATTGTTCCACTCGCCATTGAATCACCGGTTAACAATATGCCAACATCTGCAGATCCTGTGCCAGTAGGAGAAAATCAAAATACAGAAAAACTTTTAAAAAGTTTTGGGTTTTGTGGAAATCCTGGGAAAAATGACATTATTTTAAATTATCCAGTAGAACTTTTGAATGCGCTCCTCGATGATGTGCAGGGAAATCATTGCGAACCTCCAAAAGTTGGATATCCAAATTATACATTTTTGCTTCCAGATACTTCTTTGGTTCGTTTGGCTGAAATGACACCAGATCATCGATATGTATTTTATCTCAAAGTAGAAACAACCGTCGCAAGTTCAACTTATTTTTTATATAAAATAGATTTGGTGCAAAAACAGACCGTGGTGCTTGAACGTACCACAATTGCCAATGACTGGCCTTTGCAAAAAGATTTTTATGAAGAGGATTTGCTTCCACGCCAAACGCAAAATGGAAAATATCTTATCTATAATTGGTTTATAAAAGATCCCAAAGGCGAAAGTAATATTCATGATTTTCTTAGGGGAAAGCTCCTTGATCCCAATACCAATAAGGTAATTTTTGTTGATCCAAGTAATATATTTAATATAAGTTTTCCTCCTGCTGTTTCTGAAAATGGCAAAAATATTCTCTTTCAATGTGGTCGTGATTTGTGTATTACCAACTTTTTGCAAGTTAAAAAGATTGCTTTTCCTGGAAGTACACAGGGTGCACCACTCAGTTATACATATTTTCGTTTTAAAGATGATGCACATATCGAAGTAGGATTTAATGGCTCGACACTACTCCTTCCTGTATCTACGCTCT
This sequence comes from uncultured Gammaproteobacteria bacterium, assembly GCA_964550845.1. Classification (GTDB taxonomy): domain Bacteria; phylum Patescibacteriota; class Patescibacteriia; order Magasanikbacterales; family UBA922; genus CAYTKU01. The sequence goes on along the minus strand of CAZKAD010000084.1, from coordinate 1,784 downwards.
AAAATCTTTATGACAAGCGATATATTTTTTGCTCCAGAGATTGATGACAACATTTTTGAGATAGATTTGCATAGTACGGATAATATTGTAGATGCACTCTCTCTTTTGGAAAAAGAACTTTTTCGATCTTCACAAAAAAAATTATCTTACGCAAAAATTATCCACGGTATTGGCAGTGGAAGCCTTGCCAAAGCGGTACATCAAGAACTTGATAAACATCCTTTGGTAAAAAACTGGAAAGAAACAGCAGACGGGGGAAGTTGTATTGTGATTTTTTAGATACTATGAATTATTGGTTGTTCAAAACAGAACCCGAGACCTATTCGTGGGCAGATTTAGAGCGTGAAGGAAAAACTGAATGGACAGGAGTACGCAGTTACGAGGCACGTAATAATATGAAAAAAATGGTGCCAGGTGATGTGGCATTTATCTATCATAGTGGTAAAGAAAAACAAATTATGGGTATTGCGACTATTACTGCACTCGCTCATCCTGATCCTACGGATACAACTGATCTCTGGCAATGTGTTACTGTGGCACCAGTACGAGATCTGGGCAAAAAAATAACTTTGAGTGATGTAAAAAATATTCCAGCTTGCGCAAATATGGTGCTTCTCAAAAAATCTCGCTTATCGGTTCAACCGGTAACAGAAAAAGAGTGGAATACACTGGTGAATATTTAGTAGTGATACTGTTTTCCTTTTTGAATAGTTACTGCGCGGTAGAGTTGTTCAAGTAAAATAGTTCGTACCATTTGATGTGGAAAAGTAAGTTGTGAGAGAGAAATTTGGCTCTGACTATTCTTTAAAAGAGATTCATGAAGCCCAAGGGGGCCTCCGATAATAAATGTGATTGTTTCCCCGTGAGTCGAATTTTCTTCTAAAAATGTGGATAAAAGAGGGGAAGTAAATTGCTTTCCTTTTTCATGAAGAAATATGTGGTATCCTCCAGCCGGGAGGATTTTTTGTATTTTTTCTGCTTCTTTAAGCTTTATTTTTTCTCTATCGTCTCCATCTCGAAAAGGCTCCTCGAGAAGTTCCTGAATCTCGATTTTGGCATAGGGTTTTAGACGCTTCTGATACTCATTTTCTGCTTCTGTCCAATATGTTTCCTTGAGTTTTCCTATCGCTATGATTTTTATATTCCACATAAGAACTAAAATTGGCTCTATCCAGGGAAAAAATTACGTTTGAGCGTTATCCACAGTTTACCTGAGATGAATGCACTTGACAAGGGTTTTCAACTCTGTTAAAATGCTGATCACTAACCTCGATTACAACTGAAATTCACCCATGTCCACGACACGTTTCTGGACCTCTGGAATGGTACTTAAATTATTACATTGTAATGTATATACAAGTACAATCCATTCTATAGGATCTAGAAGCGAACCGTAAAGACGAGCCGCTTGATGCGGTTTTTTTGAACCAAAATTCTGTCTTACAGATGCGTCGGAATTTCCGAAATATCTGTGAGGCTGAATCTGACTGGTCATTACAATTGAATAAGTTAGAGAATCAAGCAAATTGTAAGTATTAAAAAAAGAAGCACAATTTTGTGTTTTCGTAGTGTGCAAAAGGGCACACGGTGAATGCCTTGACATTATTGGACGATGAAGGACGTTGCAGGGTGCGATAAGTCTCGGGGAGGTCCCAAGCAACCTTTGATCCGGGAATTTCCGAATGGGGGAACCCAGTCATTCGAAAGAGTGATTATCATGTACTGAATTCATAGGTGCATGAAGAAGACCTGGTGAAGTGAAACATCTCAGTAGCCAGAGGAAA
>CAZKAD010000083.1:0-2781 GCA_964550845.1 uncultured Gammaproteobacteria bacterium | reverse complement strand
CTCGCAGAAGTGAGAAAAAACAACACACTCGATTATTTGAGACCGGATGGAAAAACTCAGGTTGCTGTGGAATATGAAAATGGTAAACCAGTGCGACTGCAAAATGTGGTGGTAGCGGCACAGCACCATGATACGGTGAGTACCGAGCAGCTCCGAGAAGATATTATTCGTGAAGTGATTCGTCCAGTGTGTGAAAAATACATTGATGCGAATACTGAATTTTTTATCAACATGACCGGCCGTTTTGTGGTTGGTGGTCCTCATGGAGACACTGGCCTGACTGGTCGCAAGATCATTGTCGATACCTATGGTGGTATGGGTCGTCATGGGGGTGGATGTTTTTCTGGAAAAGATCCAAGCAAAGTTGATCGCTCTGGGGCCTATATGGCACGTCACGTGGCCAAAAATATTGTTGCAGCTGGTCTTGCAGAGAAGTGTGAAGTGCAGGTTGCATATGTGATTGGACGTGCGCTTCCGACCAGCGTTCTTGTCAATACCTTTGGCACAGGCACCCTCGCTGATGATGTTTTGGCACAGGCTGTGATGCAAATTTTTGATTTTCGTCCAGGAAAAATTATTGAATATCTTGATCTTCGTCGTCCGATTTATTCGCAAACCGCAGCCTATGGTCATTTTGGAAGGCCTGAATTTCCTTGGGAACAGGTGAATAAGGTGGAGGAATTGAAAAAGGCAGTTGAGGGACAGAAATAATAAATGTAAAAATTTCATGATAAAAGCAGTTTAGAGAGCTGCTTTTATTTTTTGCGCTTAGATGTTACAATAAAAAAAATTTTTCTCATTACTTTAATATTTTTATGAATCGTTTTGTACCATGGGTAGGGGGAATTGTTGGAACGGCTATTATTGGAATTGGAGGATATTTTGCATATTCGTATTATTCAAATACAAATAACACTCCAGAACAAAGGGATGTGGACTCTGAACAACAATCAGAAGAACGGTTCGTGCCATGCAATGGTCAAGAAAATGTGATATTTGAGGATCAAATTTTGGCCTTGGTTATTCGTTCAACATTAGGTTTACCCGAACAGAATGATTCTACAATTCCTTGTGATGAGCTCCTTCGTCTTGAAGAATTGCGTGCCTCTGAAAAGGCTATTTTTAGCCTTGTGGGTCTTGAAAATGCGATTAATTTAAAGCGTGTTGATTTGAGTAAAAATATCCTTCTCAATACAGATGCATTGTCTCAACTTCCCAATCTTGAAAGTATAAATTTAACCAAAACCAATATTTCTGAATTTTCAAATATCTCTAGCTCTCGTTTAAAATATCTTGATCTTGGAGAAAATATCATAGTTTCTCTTTCTCGTTTAGAAAATTTTTCTAAGCTTCATCAGCTCAATATCTATCAAAATAGTATTTCTGATTTTGAACCACTTAGATCATTAGAAAATATTTTAACATTAACTCTCTACAATAATCCTGTAGATTTGAGTCCTGATAAACAAAATCGTCAAATTATTCAACAACTTATCGACAAAGGTACCGAAGTTATTTGGGATGAGCTCTCTTTGTCTTTGGGTATTGGGTCGAATCATTCTAAAGCTAGTAATGTTAACGTTCTTGATATCGTGAATCTGAATGCCCGTGTAACGCTAAATCAAACATTTAAAAATGATATTCTTATCGAAGGCGTGGAGTTTTTTGAAGTTACTCCACTTGGAGCTATTTCTTCTGTTTTTTACGATAGAGAACCACCGTATAGTTATGACGTTGCTTTTGACGAATCAGAAGAGGGTATACATCAGTATGCTGCACAGGTAAATACCAAAAAAGGGGCTTTTGTTTTAACTCCTCCTGGTGAATATGTAACGGTGAATGTAGAAAAAAAAGATAAACCACAATGTCGAAGTGATAGAGATTGTGTCGATGATCGTCAATGTACGAGCGACCGATGTGTGAGCGGCAAATGTGAGCACTATATGCAAACCGCTTGTAGTGAGAACGAAGAAATCTCTTGTAGTGATGGAAAAGACAATAACAAAGATGGAAAGATAGATTGTGCTGATCCAGATTGTGCTGGTTTTGCTAGTTGCAAGGAAAGTATTTGTTTTGATGGGACGGATAATGATAAAGATGGAAAGATTGATTGTCGCGATTCTGATTGTTCAGTCGAAGCCACCTGCGGCGAAATATGTGATAATGGTATAAATGATGATGGGGATTCAAATGTAGATTGTAATGATCGTCGTGACTGTGCTGATCATCCAAGTTGTCAGGGGCAGGCGCAGTCATGTAATTCTGATGTAAGTATTGTTTGTAAGGAGATTTTTGCAGAAAACGAGAGTCAAGTACACTGTTCTTTGCGCATGAGTATCAAGGGAAATAATAACTGCTCTGCATCAATTGTTACCTGTAATAGAGACCAGTGTTGGTCAGATACTGGCGGAGGCAATTTTGACTTTCAAGGCTGTGGAAGTTTGCAAACCAAACTCCAAACACTGCCGGTTGGTACTGTTTTGACAGGGAATGCAGCTCTTGGACTTGATTCAACCCAAACTTGTGGATCACTCAATCTCTGTCGAAGAATTATTTTGTGTGAGTAGTCTCGTGAGCCTATTAACTTTGGCTAAAAAGAGCGGTTTTTCTTTGAGAAAAGCTGCTTTTTTCTTTTATTTTGTATATGTGTAGATAAAAACTTGACAGTGTTTACTGCTATGTTATACTTAGAATAAGCAAAAATATGGATATTACTTTTTTGAAAAAAATAGGATTTTCTGACAAAGAAGCCAAGCTCTACTTGGAGCTTTTGCGTTTGGG
>CAZKAD010000082.1:0-2948 GCA_964550845.1 uncultured Gammaproteobacteria bacterium | reverse complement strand
TTCCTCCGTCATTCGCGTCGGTGCGAGGCGCTCCCGTATCCGCGTTTTGTGGTAGTTCTAGTGTCCGCTCACACCTCGCAACCACTTCGCATAGGCCGTTCGCATTCGCTCACGATGCCTGCTCGGTGTCTGCTTCGTATTCGCTCTGTGGCTTCGTTTGAGCCTGTGGTAACTCTAAAAAGCGGATTGTGCTAGGCACAAACAAATCCATTTGTGCTTGCCCCACCCGCCCAGTGCGCGCACAGAAAACCACTCGCTAACGCGAGTGGCTCCCTTAACTATTAACCTAGATCAAATCAACTAGTTTCTTTAAGAATTTTTTACTTGCTTCAATATCAATAATGTTATTTTCTGACAAGATTAGATTATGAATTACTTCACCTTGAAATTGGGCAACACCTCTAGAATTTCTCCCAGCCCAATGCTTCAAGAGTATTGTTGAATTGAGTAAATCTTTTTGGAAAATAGATATCAAAGTCTGTGCAACAATCTTGTTTGGCTCAAGACCAATAAAATAAAACATGAAAACACTTTTTTCTTTTGCCAAAAACTCTAGCATTTTGTCAATGTTGTATGCTTTAGGGTTGGACTTAAGAATCATTATTTTAGTTTTGACATCCGTTGCGGTGTGGTACTTATCAAAAATCCTCGTATAGTCTCCCAAAGTATTTTTTGTACCAAACCGAGATATCTTTTTGTTGCTATTGTGAAGCTCTTTGACAAGATTGTCTCGCAGCGCATCATCTTCTCCAGCAATTAAGTATTCTATAACACGACCTCGAATATTTACATTTTCAATAAATCCTGCAATAAGGATTTCATTTTTGTATTTTGCTACCTTAGAATCAAGATCATTTTTTAGTTCAGTGAATTCAGGTGATCTAACAAAATCAACGGCACGCTGCGGTGCTAACCAAATTACATTTTCATCGTTTGTCTTTAACTCAAGTTTTTTTCCTGATGGACTAATGCCAGTTGTTGCTTCAACGAGCCGTATCAAGTTACCACTAAATCCAATTTCTTCATGAATCGCAAATAAGTCCTCAAAGTTTTCTGGTGAGTTACTTATTCCATTGAACTCTTTTGAAATATCAGAACCATTGAAACTCCCCCTAATGTTGTCCTCTCTTAACTCTTGGGAGCTATGACTAATCTTTATCAGAAAAGTTGAATTTGCAAGGTAAACAAAGTTTTTCTGAGGTGTTACCAAACAAACTAAGAATGGTAATTCATCAAATTTTTGGAGATTTGAAAGAGAGAGTACGGTATTAGAAAAACTAGTTGAATGTGAAGAACTAAAACGGATAGCGAGATTCTCTGAATAAAATACAGATCGATCTTTTGTAAAGCCGAACTGCTTTTGTACCGCATCAATTAAAACAGCTTTGTTCCCAACGCCGTCTTTTGATTTGATGAAATCAATCAATTCTAATACTTGTTTATTTATCATAACAATTTCGGGTTAATGTTTGATTTTTCTTCCTCTGCCTGATCAACACCAGAATTTCTTTCCCAAAAAACGCCACCCGAATAACCCTGGATCGTCTTATCATTATCAGCAAAACCAATTCTTTTTTCTGCAAGACAACAAAATTCTTCGTTCATTTCAATACCGATATATTTTCTATTTAGCTTTTTCGCTACAACAGAAGTTGTACCAGAACCAAGAAATGGATCTAGGACTACATCACCCTCTTTAGTCGAAGCAAGTATAATTTTAGCAACTAATTTCTCAGGTTTCTGTGTGGGGTGATCGGTGTTTTCAGGCATTGACCAGAAAGGAATTGTTATGTCTGTCCAAAGATTGGAAGGATGCGTTAAGCGAAACTTTCCATTCTCTTCTTCTGCCCAGTCTTTAGCAACACCATCAACTTTATAGGGTGCTATTACTTTTTTCTTAAGTTTTACAGCCTCGACATTGAAATTATATTGATCAGACACAGTAGCAAACCAAATATCCTCTGAACAATTTTTCCAATTTGATAACGCCCCTCTCCCTTTTTCTCTTTCCCATGTAATGCGATTTTTCACATCCAAATGTCTACTGAGTACGTTATAAATCATTGGTGAACTTTTCCAATCACAGCAAACATACACTGACGCATTATCTTTCAGTGTATGAACAATCGAAAGCAACCATTTTTCAAAAATCTCTTCATATTCCTTCTCCTTTTTTATACTGAACTTATTGTTTCCAAAGTCCTTATTAAGATTATAAGGAGGATCAATGAAAAGAAGATCTACGATACCACTCGGAAGTCTAGTGGCAACATCCTCAAGTTGTCCATGTATTGTTTTATTATAAAAATCACCGTTGCGAACATCATCGGCAGTTATAAGCCTCTTTTTGAAATGGGGCATCTCTTCTAAAGTAACGAATGTTGTTCTATTATTTTTTGCTCTTATCTTATTTTTCATAAATTTATTTCAAAAGTTGATCTACGCTCACCCCAAGCACTTTGGCGACCTTTTCCATTGTGCTAATTGTAAGATTTTGTTTGCCATTCTCAATATTACTAATATACGCTCGATCTAACCCCAACTCTCGGCAAATGTCGCCTTGCGACATACCTTTCTCGGTGCGAATCTTTTTCATGTTCTCGCCAAATTTTTGTGCTGTGGATTTCGCCATATTGTATGAAAACTTATCAACATGGTTAATTATAGCATTCTATTGTGTTTTGACTCAATGTTAAGTTATAATACAAGTGTGCAAAACAATATTTTTATGAAGCGTCGGAACCAAAACCAAAAATTTTCCTTTCCATTTTTTGCCGGCTCCCCCCACACCCCCCGCCGAAAAAGGAATTGTAAGGAAATTTTTGGTTTTGGGTTGCGAGCGATAGCGAGCGTGCGAGGCGCAAGTATCATTCGTCAAAATCCTGCGGATTTTGCCCGAAATACATTCGAACTTCGTCCAATACACACCGCCAAAATTGGAAATCGGA
>CAZKAD010000081.1:0-3139 GCA_964550845.1 uncultured Gammaproteobacteria bacterium | reverse complement strand
AAATAGGATTTTCTGACAAAGAAGCCAAGCTCTACTTGGAGCTTTTGCGTTTGGGACCAAGTCCGGTACGTAAGCTGGCTGAGGCGGCCAACCTCAACCGTGGCACTACCTATGATGCCCTCAAATGGCTCCAGGAGCAGGGAGTCGTAACTTTTTATAACAAGGCTTCCAAGCAGTATTTTGTGGCTGAAAACCCAGAAAAACTCTATGAGCTGGTCAAATCCCAGGAAACGACTCTCAAGGAAGTAAACCGCTACCTGGAAAAAGCCGTTCCAGAGCTTCAAGCCCTGTATAATAGCGGGGGAGAGCGGCCTGTAGCGCGGTATTTTCAAAATGAAGAATGCAAGAAGATTTTGGAAGATGTCTTGTCTGTCTGCGAAAATGATACTGAAAAGATGTATCGGATTTATTCCGTAGAAGGACTTCGAGAATATCTGTACAAAGACTTTCCTACCTTTAGTGATGTTCGCATTAGCAAAGGGATTGCGGTACGAGCGATTGCTCTTGGTGAAGGCGGGGCACTACGTGGTCTGGATGAACGAAAATGGCTTGGAGTGAATGCCAAAACTCCAACTTATATTTTTATTTACCCTGGCAAAACCGCCTATATATCTCTGAGTGCTCACAAAGAACCAGTTGGAGTAGTGATTGAAAACGACGGTGTGTATGAAACACAAAAGCAAATCTTTGATTCACTCTGGGGGCAATTGTAATATATGACGATTGATCAAATATATTTGGATTTTGATAATACTCTCTACGATACGGTGTCTTTGTCGCAGGATATCACCGCTATTTTTTTGCAAGCAGGACTGACGAAAGAGCAATTTGATGAGACGATGACAGAAGCTACCAAAGGAAAGAGCGGTACATTTTATAATTATAGTTTTGAACATCATGTGGCTCTGTGCCAAGAAAAAGGCTATGTTCTTTCTCATGATATTTTGCCCGAGCTCAGTAAGCTGACAGAACATGATCTTTCTTTTGAAGATACGTATACATTTTTGGATTGGGCACGAAAAAATAGCAAAATGGTGTATGTTTTAACGGCTGGAAATCCAGATTTTCAGATGAAAAAAATCGCCAGTACGCGTATTGCAGAGTTTGTCGATGATATTATTATCTGTCATCACAAAAAACCAGAAGAAGTAGCCCTGCGCAAAGGTGACGCAAAACATATAGTGTTTGTGAATGATAAAGTAAGCGAAAATATTGCCGTGAAAGAAAAATTTTCAGAGATAACTGTCATTACCAAACGTCATCCCTTTCGAGAAACAGAAGAAGAACTCACTGATTCTGGAATTCCTTACTTTCAGACACTGACTGAGATTTTAAGTTATATACAAAAATATGGACACAAATAAAATCGGTATTGTTATTCTCGCAGCAGGAGACGGAAAGCGGATGCAGTCAACGACTCCAAAAGTGATGACACCACTTTTGGGTATGCCACTGGTGGAACATGTTGTAAAAAAAACAGAAGCTCTTTCAAGAGAGAAGAAAATTGTCGTTGTAGTAAATCCAAAACATACATTGGTTCAAGATCATTTGGGGGAGCGTGCTCAATACGTAGTCCAAAATGAGCAACTCGGAACAGGTCATGCCACTGCATTTGCTGAGTCTATTTTGAAAGATAGTGTAGAACACGTTGTCGTTCTCTATGGAGACATGCCTTCGATTACCACACGTTCGCTTGAACAAGTAATCGAAGAACATCGCACAAATGAGAATACCTTAACACTTATGACGGCCACGGTTCCAGATTTTGAAGGTTGGCGAGAAGTATTTTATAAAAACTTTAGTCGAGTTATACGCAGTGAAGATGGCAACATTCTGCGTACCGTGGAATTTAGAGATGCTACTGAAGAAGAACGCACTGTCACAGAGCTCAATCCTTGTTTTTATTGCTTTCGTGCTGATTGGTTGTGGAAAAACTTAAAAAGTCTCAAAAATGATAATGTTCAAAAAGAATATTATTTGACCGACTTATTGAAAATGGCATTAGAAACAGGTGAAAAAGTGTCTGCGGTTTCTATTGAACCAAGAGAAATATTGGGAATCAATTCAAAAGAAGATTTGGAGATCGTGAGTAAATTTTTGGAGAAATAATTTATTCATTCTAAACATTTTTATATGTCACAATTCTATACAAAGAAAGAATTCTTAACACTTTTTATCCCAAGTGTAATTATTACAGCATTGTTGTTTGGTTGGATGACTTGGATGGAAAACAATTATGAAAAAAAACAAGTGTATGTTGCAGATTCATATGAAATGGTTGTGAAAAAATATCAAAAGGAACCAGATGCTATATTTGAAAAAGGGGAAGAAAACAAACTCGAAGAATCATTAAAAACAAGAAGAATTGTAGTCACTGAAAACGATGAGTTTATACCAAGAATTGCTTATTTTACTCTAGAAGCTTATGGAAAAATTGTTTCTCCAAAGGATAGGCCTTATGCACAAGAACCCAATGAAATTGAAAATATAAAAAACTTTCCCCCTATAGAAACAAAGGTAATACTTTATACAAAAGAAGATAAAGGATATAATGGCCCAGCTATTTTTTCAGAAGTATATTACTTGGATGCAGAAAATAAAGTACAGAGAATATTTAAAGGAGAGGGTTTAATAAAGACAGAGAATTAAATTGATTCTTAAATTTTTTTTATGTGCGGAATTATTGGATACATTGGCAATAAACCGGCGACTCCTGTTTTGGTGCAGGGACTGAGGCGTCTGGAATATCGAGGGTATGACAGTAGCGGAGTCGCTCTTCTTCAAGACGGCGCCATTACTCGCGTGCGATCGGTTGGCAAAATAGATAACTTGGCAGAAAAACTCAAAGGACAAGAATTTTCCGCTACTTCTGGAATTGCTCATACGCGCTGGGCCACTCATGGAGGAGTGACTGAAGAAAATGCACATCCTCATGCTGCTCTTGGTGGAAAATTGGTATTGGTACACAACGGCATTATGGAAAATTATCGAGAAATAAAAGAAGAGCTCCAAAAAGAAGGAGTTGAATGTGTTTCGCAAACAGATACGGAAGTTTTGGCACATCTGATTGGCAAATACTATGCAGGAAATTTGCGCTCTGCAGTGCAAAAGGCACTTGAAAGAGTGCACGGCACCTATG
>CAZKAD010000080.1:0-3226 GCA_964550845.1 uncultured Gammaproteobacteria bacterium | reverse complement strand
GGGATATCAATGCAGAACTCTCACAGATTCCATCAAACACTAAAATTTTGAAAGTAGATTATGAAAGTTCAACAGAATTGAAGAAAAAATATGGTGTGACTTACCAACATACGCTTGTTCAGGTAGATGCAGAAGGAAAAATGATTCAAAAATGGAGCGGTGGAAACACACTTGAGAGTATTTTAGAAAAAATTCAATAATTTGAAATTATGTCACTTCTTGTTCTTTCCTTTTTGGCTGGGGTTCTGACAGTCCTCGCACCCTGTACACTCCCGCTGTTGCCGATCATTATTGGTGGGAGCCTTCGTGAAGGGGGAGCGCAAGGCAAATGGAAACCAGTGATTATTACGGTTTCATTGGCGCTCTCGCTCGTTCTTTTTACCTTACTTCTCAAGGCGAGTACATTTTTTATTGATGTCCCACAAAATTTTTGGCAGTTTTTTTCTGGAATACTGGTCACGGTGATTGGTTTGATTACTGTTTTTCCCACAATTTGGGAAACGGTCTCACTCAAACTCCGACTCTCGCAAAAGTCCAATCAAGCACTTGCTCAGTCTGCACAGAAAAAATCATATCTTGGAGATATTTTGATCGGTGCTTCACTTGGTCCTGTCTTTGCCAGCTGTTCGCCAACTTATTTTCTTATTCTGGCGACGGTTCTTCCAGAAAGTTTTGGAACAGGTCTTTTGTATCTTATTGTCTATGCCATGGGACTCTCTCTGATATTATTTTTGGTGGCATTTCTCGGACAAAAATTTGTCAAAAAAATTCAATGGGCAGCTGATCCAAAAGGATGGTTCAAACGGGGGCTTGGTATTTTGTTTATTCTCGTTGGAATTCTGATTATGACTGGAATGGATAAAAAATTACAGACATATATTTTGGATAAAGGATTTTTTGATGTGACTCAAATCGAAGGTAAACTTCTCGAAACTCTTGAACAATAATTTTATAAAAATATCTATGAAATACTTTTTACTCGGTATCGTGATTGCTCTCTTAGGACTTGGTATATTTTTTTGGAATAAACAGACGCAAGATCTGAGTACCAATCTTGTCGAGACAATGAAAGAAAAGGCGACAGAAACACCAGTCAGGCGTTATATTGAAATTCAAAATCCATCGGGATTTGTAAATACGCAGGGGATTACCCTTGGTGAAAATGTTGGTAAGAAAGTAATTTTGGTAGATATTTTGACCTATAGTTGTATCAATTGTGTTCGTACGTTTCCTTATCTCAATGCGTGGTATGACAAGTACAAAGATGATGGGCTTGAGATCATTGGAATTCATACGCCTGAATTTGCTTTTGAAAAAAAGAAAGAAAATGTAGAGGAAGCGATGCAAAAATTTGGTATCAAATTTCCGATTGTCCTCGACAATGACTATGCCACTTGGCGTGCCTACAAAAATAATTATTGGCCACGCAAATACCTGGTAGATATCAATGGAAATATTGTCTATGATCATATTGGCGAAGGAGGATATGACGAAACAGAAAAGAAAATTCAAGAGCTTCTGGAAGAGCGAAAAATGAAGCTAGGGCTGAGTCTCAATATTGAAAAAGATATGACAGAGCCTGAAGGAGTGCAAGAAGTTTCTACTGGAAGGGTGAGTCGTGAAACGTATTTTGGAGCTGCGAGAAACGCTGGGATTGGCAATGGAAATATCAAGGTTGGTGTGGTGCAAACTTTTACTGAGCCAAAAGAAATAAAACCAGATACACTTTATCTGGTCGGGGACTGGGAGTTTACGGATGAATACCTCGAGAGTAAAAGTAAAAATGCCAAAATTATTTTTCGCTATACTGCCAAAAATGTATTTTTTGTAGGGAGTAGCAATGGGGAAAATAATGTAAAAATTTTGAAAGATGGAAGTGTGTACAAAAATCTAAAAATTCAAAATGAAGAGCTCTATTCACTGATTGAAGATTCGGTTTCAGGGACTCATACTTTGGAAATACAAATTCCTGAGCCGGGGTTGCAGGCATTTACATTTACCTTTGGGTAAGACACTATAATTTAGTGCATACCTGTCCCGATGTTGATCGGGATCCCGACCAAACGTCGGGACGTTCTCACTGCGATGCTCGCTGCGGCCTTGGACTGCATCGAAACATATATGCCTTTAAAATAGATTACGAAGATTTATACTTTGCGAAAGAGTTTATTCCACCAGGAATTGGTTCGAAGAGCATCTTTGTCTGGTTTTATTTTTGAGCCATAGGTATTGGCATAGCTTTGGGTGAATTCGGCTCCAAGAAATATGACCTGCGAAGAATAATATACCCAGAGTAAAAAGGCGACCAAGGAACCTGCTGCGCCATAGGCTGTAGCGATTTGGCTTTTGCCAAGGTAAAAACCAATAATATATTTTCCGAGCGTAAAGAGTATAGAAGTAATGATGGCTCCAATAAATACATCACGCCACTGAATTTTTACTTGTGGAAGGTATTTGTACATGAATGCAAAGACAAAGGTGGTGATCAAAAATCCGAGACTGAGTCCTGCCATTTGTAAAAGATCTGCGGACAGAGCTATTTTGGCTTGTACAAAAGGCAGTACAAAAGAGAGTATAAATTCTATAAACAATGTCAAGATAATCAGCCCACCGAGTCCGAGCACCATGAGAAAAGTAAGCGCTTTATTTTTGAAAAATCCTTTCCAGCCGAGATGAGTTTTTGGAGTAACATTCCAAATTTTGTTGAGCGCGGTTTGGAGTTGTTCAAAAAATCCCATGGCTCCAAATAACAAAATAGCCAGGGTAAAAACTGATGCCAGCTTGAGTGTATTTTGCGAAGGAACGTTTTGTATAATTTGCTCGACAATGACAGTTCCTTGATTGCCAAAAAGAAGATGAGATTGAAAAATAAGTTCTTTTTGGATGGTTTCTTTTTCCAAAAATATTCCAGCAACAAACAGGAGTGAGAGGATAAGTGCTGGAAAGGCAACAATGGTATAAAAGGAAAGTGCGGCCCCTTCTGAAAGTGCGCCGTCTTTTTTCCAGCTGTCAAAAGTTCTTACAAAAAAGTTTTTGAATTTTTTCATATTTTTTGGGTTTTCTTGCCTGTAGTATACGATACAACTGGTTTCTTCGCAATCTTGAAAAATTTCAAAAAAAAGGTAGAATAGGCTTCTATGGGAAAACGCAATAAACAAAAACGGATTGGAATGATTGAGGGTTTTGACAATGTGTATCAAGACTCGGATTTGTTGCTTTTGAAGGA
>CAZKAD010000079.1:0-3531 GCA_964550845.1 uncultured Gammaproteobacteria bacterium | reverse complement strand
GTAAGACGAAGCATTCTTACATCTTTAATATCCATAAATATAAAAAATAAACTTGTGTGCAAGTAAATCCAAAAACGCAAATGAGACTTTAATAAATAATGGCGGTGTTTGTTGGACAAAGTTCGAAACTATTTCGAGCAAAATCCAAATGATTAAAAATACTAATGCGGACTCGGCAGGGCGAAACAATTTGTCTGGGGGAAAGGATTCGCCCTGCCTCGGCTGTTTTCCCGCCCGCAGGAGGGGTCTGGGGAGGAATGCGGGCGGGATTTCGGCGGGATTCTTTTTTCTTTTCGCCAATGCTTCCGTTAATACAAGAGTAGCAAATAAATCGACTTTTTCCTATTGCTTTATTTTTTTACCTTGTGTATACTATAGTTATCACTATGAAATCAACAAAATCGCAAACAAAATTTAATTTATTCTCAAACGATATTGTTGAGAGTTTAGATTTGAAAAATCCTTTTTTCAGTTCTCATCTTATAACATACATCGGAAACAAGAGACGATTATTACCTTTTTTATACAGAGCATTTTTAGATATTCGAAAAAAAACTGGCAAAGATAAACTAGTTATTTTAGATGGATTTGTTGGGAGCGGTTCCACCGCTCGTTTATTGAAAGCATTTGCAAGCGAATTGCATGTTAATGATCTTGAAGATTATTCAGAAACTGTAAACAAAGCATATCTAGCCAACAAATCAGATATAGATTTCAAAAAACTTGAAGGACATATTGACTGGTTGAACAAAAATAAATTGAAACTAAAATCCAAAAAAGTTGGATTTATAGAAAAAAATTATGCACCCAAGAAAGATGATGATGTTCAACCAGGCGAACGAGTTTTTTATACAAACTCAAATGCAAAAATTATTGATAATGTCCGAAACCTAATTGAAGAAATCCCAGAACCTTATAAAACTTTTTGCCTTGCCTCGCTTATTGTTAAGGCTTCGGTACACAATAATACTTCGGGAGTATTTAAGGGATTTCATAAAAAAAATGGAATCGGACATTTTGGAGGACAAGGAGAAAATGCACTTCAAAGAATTAAACAGGAAATTACTTTAGATACGCCGATATTTTCAGATTTTGAATGTACAGTTCATGTACACAAAAAAGATATAAACGAACTTGTAAACGACAAGAACTTGCCTGTTTTTGACTTGGTTTATTATGACCCGCCATATAATCAACACCCGTATGGCTCCAATTATTTTATGTTGAATATTATCAACGAGGGAAAACCACGCGAAATACAAAACGGAGTGAGCGGAATTGCAAAAGATTGGAATAAGTCCGCATACAACAAACGAAAAATTGCCGAGGAAGCAATGGAAAATTTGTTAAAAAATACTAGAGCAAGATTTATTGCTATTTCTTACAATGACGAGGGAATAATTCCGATAGAAACTTTCAAAGCAATTTTATCAAAATATGGTAAATGGGAACTTTTTGACCAAGATTACAACACTTACAGAGGTTCAAGGAACTTGAGAGATAGAAATATAAAAGTAAAGGAATTACTTTGGGTTCTTGAGAAAAATATCTAACGGAAATGATACTTGATTGCCTCAACGGCAACATCTGTCATAATTTTTGTCATTTCTTCTGTAGACCAGTCCTCATATCTGAAAAACATAGACACAGGTTCAAATGGTAAATGTGTCTTTTCAATAAAGATTTTATTTAATGGAAAGAAATCGTTCATCGTTACCACTCGATCAAGAATGGTGGAACCTTCTTGAAAATCGTACCCGCTTCCAAAACATACAAAAGGAATCATACTTTCTGCTTTGAAAATAGCCCTTATGCCTGTGAGGTTTTTCCCTAATCTTTCAATAGCATTTCCTTTTGCTTGTTTAGGAAGCCCTTCACTTGCTCGTTTGTCGTTTGTTCCTTGATGTTTAACTTCGGCAACTAGAATTAGCTTTGTATTTCCTTTTTTATCAGTCGCATACAAAAATCCTCCGTCAGGTTTTATAAAACTTTCTTCCATTACTTTTGAAAAATCTTTTTCAAATTGTGGATATTGAGCCGATAGGTCGGCAATAATTTTGGTTAGAGAAAGTTTTTTAGTATGTTCAAAAGTAAGGTCTGGATATTCCTTTTTCAAAAGAGAAATCATATTTTGAACCGCCAAATCAACATCACTATCCATTACTTTTGAAATGGAGTTTTTAATACTGTGTTGATTCTTGTTTTGTCTTAAAAAATCTGAGTTTGCCATAATTACATTTTTGTTATCTCGTCAATAGAAAGTTTCAATGCTTTTGCTATTTTTTCGATATTAGTAAGTGTGATATTTTTTTCGGCTCGCTCAATCATTCCAACATAAGTACGATGAACGCCTGCTCTCGCCGCCAATTCTTCTTGAGACAAACCTAAGGACAGTCGCTCTTCGCGAACCTTATTCCCAAATTTTATCAACACTTCTTTTTTCATAATGATAACTATAGTATATCCACTTGCTAATTTTAATGCTACATACTATAGTTAGCATATGGATTATTTAAGCATTGGCGAAAAGAAAAAAGAATCCCGCCGAAATCCCGCCCGCATTCCTCCCCAGACCCCTCCTGCGGGCGGGAAAACAGCCGAGGCAGGGCGAATCCTTTCCCCCAGACAAATTGTTTCGCCCTGCCGAGTCCGCATTAGTATTTTTAATCATTTGGATTTTGCTCGAAATAGTTTCGAACTTTGTCCAACAAACACCGCCAAAATTGAAAATCGGAATCGGAAGCCGAATCGGGGTCGGCACGAAGTGCCGACACAAATGTATTCCCCCCAAAAAATCCTGAATCTGAAAGGGTTCGCCACGCTCCGCGTGGCTCCTCGTTTGCCAATACAAAATTATGAATAATCAAACCAAAAAGTTTTTCATTTATACTCGCAAGTCTACGGACGACAAAGACAGACAAGTCCGCAGTATTTCTGACCAGTTAGCGGAACTGAAAGATTTAGCGTTGAAAGAGCAACTAGAAATTGTTGATGTCTTTGTCGAAAAGCAGACCGCCAAAATACCAGGCAGACCAGTGTTTGGTGAGATGTTAGAGCGTATGGAGAAAGGTGAAGCTACTGGTATTTTGGCGTGGCATCCCGATAGACTTGCGAGAAACTCGGTAGATGGAGGAAAGATCATCTACCTCGTAGATACTGGTGTCATTTCAGAAATGAAATTCCCAACTTTTTGGTTTGATCCGACACCGCAAGGCAAGTTCATGCTCTCAATCGCTTTTTCGCAATCCAAGTATTATGTAGACAATTTGAGCGAAAACATCAAGCGAGGTCATCGCAACAAAGTGAAAGACGGAATATGGCCTCAAATGGCTCCGTTGGGATATGTAAACAAAAATAGAAAAATTGTTCCCGATGAAAATATCGCACCTTTAATCAAGAAAACATTTGAGGCATATTCGTCTGGGTCTTTCACTTTGCGAGAACTCCGCGACAAGTTTAATGGACTTGGATTGAAACGAAAAAGCGGAAAGGAACTTGCGGTGTCGAATTATCAAAAACTTCTCAAAAATC
>CAZKAD010000078.1:0-3577 GCA_964550845.1 uncultured Gammaproteobacteria bacterium | reverse complement strand
TCTCAGATCATTTCGCAATCACACCCCAGTGTTCAATATATTGACGATGATAAAACTTTAGTAAACTTTTTGGTGCAAAATGCAAAAAAAGGCTCTTGCATTGCCTTTCTTGGTTCACACGGATTTCGTGGCATGATTGAAGAAACAATCCAAAAATTTGGAAATGTATGACACACCTTCCACCTGGACTTGCCCTTGATATTGACGATACGCTTTCTCATACCGTACTTCCTTTTATTGAACTTGTCTATCTTGAATTTGGAAATGTAGAAAATCTTACAGGTCCAGAACTCGTAGCAAAGTATGGGCACAGCTCAAAAATACCACATTGGCAAACGGCTGAAATGAAAATTTGGAAAAGAAAAATTTTTGATGATCCAAAATTTTACGAAAGCCTTGCGCTTCAAACCAATGCAAACCACATCGTAGAAAAAATCAACCCCATACTTCCAATTAGTTGTTATATTACAGCACGACCAACCATTGTACTTGAGTCTACAAAACTCTGGCTCAAAAAAAATGGCTTCCCAGAACGAGAGGTTATTGCTCGTCCTGTAGATTATGAAGATGGAAATAAATGGAAGGCCGAAGAACTGGTAAAGCATTATCCAAATATTATAGGAATAGTCGATGATGATCCACGTCTTATTACATCTCTTCCCGAGGATTATCAAGGAACAATTTTTCTCTATAGCCATTTGGAGTATGATCAGACCACACCCCTCAATGTTATTCCTTGTAGAGATTGGGAAGCCGTTTATGATAAAATACAAAAACAAGCGCACCTGTTTGGACGCGCCTGAATATTCTTGTGAAGTTACTTTCCTTCGTCAACAATTTCAGCCATGATCTCATCCCCTTCGATTGCTTCTACTATAAGAGAAATACCACACATTTGACATTCAATGATTTGGCCAACCGTAATTTCTTCGTACGCAGAAAGATCAACAGCATTTTTACATTCAGGACAAGTAAGATGCATAACACTTGCTTTTAAAAATGAATGTCAGTATTATACTAAAAGTCTCTCTCTTTTTCAAGCCATGATTTTGTTATGAAAACACCCCAAAAACCCTACCCTAAACTTGCCCAAAAATTCGCACTTGCTGAACTTTGGTTCAAAAGGGAAGATCTACACCCCTATGGTTCGCATAAAGGGCGATCTATCCCTCTCATGGTCAAAGAATATGCGAAACTTGGCGTACAAAATTTTGTTATTTCTTCTTCTGGCAATGCTGCCCTTGCTGCAATTATCTCTGTCCAAAAACACAATCAAAATAACAAGGCCAATACTTCTCTCACGGTCTTTGTTGGCAAAAATATCGAAGAAAAAAAATTGGAACGCCTGCACAAAGAAATCACTCACCCAAGTATTCATATCGAACAAGTAGATAATCCCAAACAAAGTGCGTTTCAAGCTGAAAAAAATAGCCTGACAGAAAATGCAACGACAACGGTTAAAAATCTACGCCAATCAACTGATGATCTCGCCACAAAAGGGTATATTGAATTGGCCGATGATCTGCTCAAAATTCCAAATTTACAAGCAATTTTTCTTCCCACTTCTTCTGGGACTACAGCCCAGGCCCTCGGAGAAACATTTCTCAAAATGGGAAAAAATATTCAGATTCATATTGTTCAAACCACGGCTTGTCACCCTATGGCAGAAGCATTTGATCTTGAACGCGCAAGCCAAAACAGCCCATCATGTGCTGGAGCTATTGTAGATACTATTGCTCACCGCAAACAAAAAGTAATTGAAACAGTAAAAAACAGCAATGGTTCAGGTTGGATTGTAAACAATGAAGAAATTCGTGAAGCAGTGAGTCTTGTAAAAGAAAATACTGATTTTGTTGTATCGTACAACAGTGCACTTTCTCTTGCAGGCCTTCTTCGTGCTCAAAAAAATAACTGGTCTTGGAGTGGACCTGTTTGCTGTGTAATTACTGGAAGATAAGATTAGAGCTCTGAATTTTTTACTTTTTCTCGAACCAGATCAATAATCTGGTTTTGTTCTTCATAGACAGTTCTAAGGGCAGGATCAAACAGGTCAAACCATTTTCCTACATGTACTTTGTCAGTTGCACTTGGATAAAGCTCTACTTGATTCGTCAGAAATAAAAAATAATGAATGATTTTGTGAATTTTCTTTACATTACTTATACGTTCTTTTTCTCCTAAATATTCTACGAGCTGAAGCTGGCTCACTCCTACTTCCTCCAAAATTTCTCTTCGAGCGGCAGTTTCAAAATCTTCTCCTATTTCAACATGACCTTTGGGAAGAAACCAAATATTCTTTTCTTTATACTTTTCTTGCTGTTCAAGTGCAATGAGCCATTTCTCACCAACTTTACGCAGTACAACTCCTCCGGCTGAAATACTTGTAGTTTCATTTACCATATTTTATTTTCTTTTACGTAGATCGCCAACAACATCTCGGAGGGACACCAAAGCCCACACACTGTTGAGTATTAAAAAAGGGAAACTTCGGAGAAGATAAGCATATATAACGAGCAAAACACTCCCCACGAGATTGAGAATATCATATTTGATATCAGTATCTTTTAAGTGGTGTGTCTGTTCAAGAATAAATGCCAGAAGAATCAAACAGGCCCCTGTAGTTCCAAGAAGTGTAAGTAGATCCATAAAATTTAGCTCCGAAGAGTAGCAATAGTAATAATATTTTCTCCCTTTTCTTGATCAACTCTTTCATTACGTTTAGTATAGTATTGATCTTCAACAACAAAGCCAGTAGAAGTCAAAAGCTCAGACAATTCTGGTATTTGAAATCCATGATAATATCGTTCACCCAAAATTTTACCTCCTGTATCCATCCATGGAACCAAAAAGTCCCCTTCCCCAAGCTCCTTGTATTTACCAGAGCTCACTTGCCGCAGACCATAGCTTCCAAATAAATTCCAATTTGACATAATAATCTTTCCACCGGGTTTCAAAACTCGCTTCATCTCAAAAAGAGACTCGCTCTGGAGCTCTCTACTTGGTATATGTTGAAAAGCTGCAATACAATAAATAATATCGACTGATTGATCAGGCAATGGGATAGAAAGCATATTGCCAGCGAGAAATTTGCCTTTTTGGAATTGTTTTCTCGCTAAAACAAGCAATTCTTCACTTTGGTCAATCCCAATATAGGATATTGGCAAACCATCAAATATCTGGTATAATCGACCACTGCCACACCCGAGATCCAAAACCACGTCCCCTTCTTTCACAAAAGCGGCAAAACGTTTAAGATCATCCCAGACATACTGACGGGTATCAGAAAAATGTTTAGCAATTTTATTATAAACCTCCAAATTTTGCTCAATAAGTTTTACGGCTACCTCTTTATCCATATGGAGACAATCATCCTGGAACAAATGATGAAAAAGCTCATTGAAAAGGATCCCCAAACCAAGGAAGATCTCAATTTTTGGCGTACCAAGATTGCCAGCGAATACAAAGCCAATCAACCACCAACACGCTTACTCCTCGTAGCCTACCATAATTTGGTCAAAAATAAAAGTATAAAAAAACATCCTGGAATGGAAAAATTGCTCTGCAAAGCAGATATTCG
>CAZKAD010000077.1:0-3586 GCA_964550845.1 uncultured Gammaproteobacteria bacterium | reverse complement strand
TCAAGTTTTTTGCGCACAGCCATGAGTGCAAAAACTGGCGAAAAACAGCATCCAGTAAAATTTCATAAAAAACTTTTGGAAATCATGGCAAGCCTGGGAATCGACAAAGATTTTGCAGGACGATACCTGAATGTTGGATTTTCCGGTGGAGAAAAAAAACGCCTCGAAACTTTGCAACTCAAGATGCTTGATCCAAAGTATGCCATTCTCGATGAGACAGATTCAGGATTAGATGTTGATGCCCTTAGATATGTTTCCGATGGGATTAATTCTTTTCAAGATGGAAGCAAAGGAATTTTACTGATTACCCACTACAATCGTATTTTGCAATATGTTGTTCCAGATTTTGTGCATATTATGATTGATGGTAAGATGGTAAAAACTGGCGGAAAAGAATTAGCTCTTGAAGTTGAACAAAATGGATATAGTGCCTTTCTTGCGCCAACAGCTGAATAACATATAACAGTTATGGAAAACAAATATGACATTTTAATTGTAGGAGCCAGTTTTTCTGGGCTGACTTTGGCACACCATCTCCCACAAAACTTAAAGACTTTAGTCGTTGACCAAAAAACTCGACTTGATGCTGCGATTGAATCAACCGGCCTTATTACCGAAGCAACGAAAAAACTTTTTGAATCATTTATTGATGTTGATACATTCATTCCCAATCGCATTACTACCATTGGAGTTGTTTCCCCTGATTACAATAAATATTTTTTTTCACACACAGATTCACCTTGGATTTATTCTACCGATACTCCCAACTTGGTCAAAGCGATGTCTTTGCATTTGCCAAGGAATGTAAATCTATCACTCGCAACGGGTTTGGTGTCGTATAGTATTGAGCCCACGGATGAGTATCCAATCAAAGCAACTTTGCGAGAGAATGGAAAAGAAATAAAAGTTGAAGCAAAATTTCTGGTCGGAGCAGATGGATCGTATTCAAAAGTTGCGGCACTTCACCCAAAACTTTCCAAGAATAAACGATTTCTCCTTGGTTTTGAAAAAGTATTTTATGGAGAAATTGATCTTGGTGATCATAGTGAAAGTACAATATATCATTTTTGGTTTGGAGAATTTTCACTTGGTTATGGTGGTTGGCTCTCTCCAACGATTATAAATGGAAAAAAAGCTTTTCGTGTAGGCCTGGCAAAATTAGAAAAAGATAAACAGGACATAAAAAAGCTCGACACATTTATTGAGGTACTGCAGGCAAAGAAGATTATCACGATTGAGCCAGAAACAAAATGTCTCGTCTCATTTGGTCATCCAATTCCACTTGGGGGTGCTCTCAAAAATTATTCTGACAATCATGTACTCTTGATTGGGGACGCGGCTGGATTTTGTGGTGCCTTTGCTGCGGATGGTATCAAAGGATCTCTAGTCTCAGGTATGGCGGCAGCAGAAATTATTCCTCAATATCTTGCAGGTAACAAGGATATACTTTCTACTCTTTACAAAAATGTGGAACAAAGGAGTGGTCTGATGAAATATTATAAAAAACAACTGCTTTATCGTTGGCTTTGGGATAAAATGAAATCTGACCGAACCTTTCATGCGATGTATGATATTATTGCGAGAGAAAAAGAAGGATTTTTGTATCAGTTTTGTGATAGTAAAGATACGAGAAAAAGTCTGGTGCGCATGGTACTCAAACCTAGACATACATTTCATCTGATGAAGTATGGTCTATTTGTCCTTTTTGATATGATATTCAAACGTTAATGTATGATTACTCGTGAACAAATTATTGAACAACTTGAAACCATACTTGATCCAGAACTTGGTGTCGACATTTGGACACTTGGTTTGGTCTATGATATTGAAATTCTCTCAGACGAACATGTCAAAATTACCATGACCTATACTACACCTGCCTGTCCTCTGGGTCCACAAATTCAAGCAGATCTCGAAGACTCGCTTCGATCGGTTGGGGTAAAATATGTTGAGGTAGAGATTACCTTTGAACCTCCCTGGAAGCCACCAGAAGATTTGCGTTTAATTGTTGGTGTATGAAAAAGATTCGTGTCTGTAATGGCAAAGCCTGCTGCTCATTTGGAGCCAAAGACGTAATGAATGAAATTACAAAAGTGACTGGCGTGAAGCAGGGTGAAAAAAATGATCAATATGATGTTGATTATAGTTTTGGTTGCACAGGCTATTGTGCACGATCACCAAATTTGATAATCGATGACAAGTTTTATGTCTTTGATACTCGTCCAAGTCAAGTGATGGAAGATATTGAAAAAGGTGGAGAAGATATGACTGGACGTGAGATTGATTTAACAGAAGTAGACTTTTTGGGAGATTTGACCAATTAAATTCTCCCCCTAACAGGGGGAGTAAGAGGGGGTCTTTATGGAGAAAGTGGGAAGGTATACAAATAGATCTTCCATGAAACAAAGACGAAGAGATTTAAGGAATGCTCCAACCACTGGAGAAAGAATTTTATGGAAGGAACTACGAGGAGAAAAATTTGGTGTTAAATTTAGAAGACAATATAATATTGACTATTATATCGTCGATTTTTATTGTCACGAACTAAAGCTTATTATTGAGCTTGATGGAGCTGTTCACGGTGAAGAAGAGCAAAAGGCAAAAGATATTGTTCGAGATAAATACCTGAAAAGTAAAGGATATAATATCTTACGCTATACCAATGAACAACTTAAATATGATAAGAATGCGCTGTTGCAAGATATTTGGAATAAAGTATATATTCTCTCTTCGACTGACCCCACCTAACCTCCCCTGATAGGGGAGGAATTATCTAATTTTTTTTGCTATCAATAACCCATGCCCAAGTTCAAATACTTGGGTTTTATATTTTGTAGAAGTTTCGATATATTCAAAAAAATCATCAAGTTTGCGTCGCCAAGTAATAACATCATCAGCAAGAACGAGCGAATCTGCTGCCAGATTTTTTTCTGCAAGCTTGAGATATTCAATATATTCTCGTTTCATTGCATCGAGAAAAATAAAATCAATAGTTTCAGTATAAGAAGATAAAAATTGTTTGGCATCTGATTCTACGAGGGTAATCGTATCTTGAAAATCAAGTGAATCAAAGAGTTTTTGCGTTTTATCAATTTTACTCGCCTCATGTTCTATCGTGGTTATTTTTCCTCCATAGCTGCGGGCAGCTTCTGCTAACCAAATGGTAGAGTAGCCTAAAGAAGTTCCGACTTCAATAATCTGCTTTGGTTTATATTCCAAAACCAGCTCATAGAGTTTTTTACCAACTTCAGGAGCAACTGCCCAGGTCTCGAGTGATGTGGCCAAGGTAACTTTGGCAGCAAGACCGGCTTGAAACAGAGCATCTTCGTATTCAAGTTGTTTGATCGCTTCGAGGAAAATATCACGCATATTGGCTAGATTATGCTAAAAAATCTATTTTTTGTCAACTTCGTAAAATTTTGGTATTCCTTGAGCGTACGAAGCAGCCTAGGGGCCCAATGGCGAGCGAAGTAAGGAAAAATACAAAAATAAAACCGAATTGGCAAAAACTTGCAATTTTTGGCTTATTTGAGTAGAATACATCTACATTTAGCATAATTTCTATGGAAAAATACAACCCGAAAGA
>CAZKAD010000076.1:0-3670 GCA_964550845.1 uncultured Gammaproteobacteria bacterium | reverse complement strand
GGGGTAAAATTCTTTTCTCCGCGGAGAAAAGAATTCTTATTCGACATTCAATAAAGTTTGTAACAATAAATGATCATCAACTCCACCAGTTTCAAGAATGAGTGGAATCTTTCTTTCACTGGCCAATTGACCAAAATAAGTCAATAAGCTTAAGTTGGTCCAAATATATCCCTGTCCAAGCGGAGCGTGTCGATCTTTTTTGCTATTGAATGGAACCTCTGAATCGTTGAGGTGAATACATTCGACATGTTCGAGATGATCAATTGCTTGAAAGAAAGAGAGAATATTTTCTTTACTTGAAAATGAATAAGCTCCCGAACCAAATGAATGAGCAGTATCAATACAAAAAGCAATTTGATGCGGACGATGACATAATTGTCGAATTTTAGCCAATTGAGCAAAAGTACAACCAATTCGTTCCTTCTCACCAGCACAGTTCTCAAGTAGAATTTTTGCTTTTGATTCACAAACTTGATTCAAGGTTTGTGAAATTCGCAAAATGGCTTCATCGGTTGTCGCATCAGACAGAGAGTATCCAGGATGCACAACCACCCCAATCCCTCCGATTGCATCAAGCGTTTGAAGTTCTTGTGTTAAACCTTTGGCGATTAGCATCATGAGTGAATCGGTCTGTGAGTCCCCAGTCCATGCATATTTTCGATCTTTCTTTTTACCAGCTAGATTGTAATTGAGACAAGCGTGAATAAAGATTTTCATTGGATAACGGGCAAGTAATTGTTTGCATGCTTGAATATCCTCGGATTCAAGCGAAGAACGTTGATAAGTTTGTCTTCCACCACAATAGATTTGGAATGCGTAAAAGCCAAGTTGTATTGCATTATACAAAGTTGGAAGCAGACGTTTCTCGAAGCCGAGATGCGATCCAATTTGATATGTTGGATCAAGGAAAATAGGCTTCATTTTCTTTTTGTGAGTAGAAAAAAGGGAAAAGATCAATTTTCTTTCATTGAAGGAAACTCTCTTCGCAATCGGGCAAACATTTCTCGAAGATGCTGATAAGGGCCTTCAGAAGTCCAATGATGACTATCATAAAGATTGGCGGAAATTGTAAAGGCATAGATTGCCGATTCCGATGAAGTGTATGCTAATATTCGTTTCACTTTTTCAGATTCCACAACTTGTTTGATTAATTTATCTCGGAGAAAGTTATACTTTTGACAATTCGACAAAATTTCCTTCCTTTCTTCAATGTCGAGTATCTTTTCTTTTAATGTCTGCTGTTCAAGCTTATTTATAATCAAAAGAAATTGCCTTTCTTCTTCACTGGGTTGTTTTTCTCGACTTTTTCCACAACCCATTTTATTCCCTGTGCTTTAGTAAGAGAAATCAAAAATGATTCTTTTCCAATTGTTTATTACAAATAGAATTAAATCATTTATTCCCTGCGGGGAATAAATAAAAATTATTACGCATTGTACAATTCAAGAGCCTTTTTGTATACCTTTCCAAACGGAAGATCTTCGTCTTTGACAATTTGATTGACGACTGTTCTGGCTTCATTTTTGCTGATCGAAGGATCGCTTGTCATGACGCATTTTTCGGTTTGCCGAAGATTGTCAAGTAAATAAATTTCATGTCTACCTTCCAGACCTTCAGATCGAGTCTCTGTGAATAATGCTGATAGCGAAGCGAGATCTTGATAAATTTGACTGATTAATTTTGAAGTCGATAAAAGTTCGTCACTCTCATCTCTTCCCAATTGTTCATAGAAGAGAGCGTATGGTTCGACACGAATCAAATGCGCCAAATAGGCTCTCATCGTTCTGAATGAAGACTGGTCGAATAATGGTCCAACGATTGGCATTAATTCTCCAGGTGCAATAAAACCGAATTTCTTTGCTTCTTCAACAGAAGCTCCAATCTTACCCCAATCGACTGGGATTTTGGCTGGCAAAGGTTTGCCTTTCGCATAAATCTGTGCAATTTCGGTGATAATTGTCTTGAACAGGCTAAATTGCTGTTGAAACGATTGTTCACAGTTGACTTGAAGCTTTGCGCCACAAACAAAGTTAGGAATTGAACAAATTTGGCTCAAATGATCTTTCTCATCGAGGCACAAGAAGATTGACTTAGGGTCCACATTCGGATACATCTGATGCATCTCATTAAATACAAAGTTCCAGGTAACTTGGAGAGCGAGCTGATAAACTTGACTCAATCTAATCGGGTAATTTTTAGCTTTAGCCTCTGAGAGAAGTACAATTTTTGGAGATGAAATTCGATATAGAATGAAAGTTTTATTTTCTTGGGACTTTTGATTTTCAGGCATGCCCACAAAATCTGCTTTTCCGTCAAAAAATTTCTCCGGCTGAAGTACTAATGAAGATCTCAGCTGAAGCCCTTTCATTTCCGCATGATAGTCTGAAATGGTCGAAAAATACTTGACATACAACTGGTTATTCTTTATTGAAATTTCTTGGACAAGGTAATAGTCCAGGCTCTCGTTTTCTTGAACGATGTAACATTTTTGCTTCCACGCATCGTTTTCTCCGAGGAGTAATGATCCTTGTTGAGTTTGATTCGTAATGAAAGTAAATTTGTCGGGAGATGTATTTCCTCCGAGAAGTTGTTCCTTTGAATTTCCTCCGCCCATTTAATTTTCTAGAGAAAATTAAAAATCTTTTATTGAAGATGGTTAAATGTCCCCTGAGAACTCTTTAAAGTGATTAAATTAATGCGAGTACCGCATCAGGAGAAATACCAGCAACAATTTGACCACCTGTGAATGATCCCCATCCAGTTGGAGATCCAGAATCAAAGGTTAATCCGGTTCTTCGTACAACAGTTCCAAACGTGGTGCTGGCTCCCGCCGTACCAATTCCTCCAATTGCGAATGCACTGCTCAGAGGGATTGCTCGAAGTGAACAATTCCCCGAATGATGAATGCCAACCCAATAAACTATACCTCCTGTTAAAGTTGGCATACTCCCTGTAGTTGATCTTAGACCTGTTGGAGTTGAACCGCTAAAGTCGTTACTTTGCCAAATTCGAGTTGAGGGCCAGTCACCCGCAGTAGAATCATACAACACAATTCGAAACCTTGTATTTGCAACCGCAGTCGAGACTGAAATTCCTATTGCAGCAGGAGTAATAGTTTTGTTCAATTTGACTGGCCCAACGGTAAGTTCACCAGTGGCTCCTCCACGTGTTGTGAGTGCAGTGGCAAGATTGACTCCAGGTAAAACATAATATCTTCCTGTGATAAGATCTCCTATAGATGGAACCATCCCTTGCGGGCCAGTAGGACCTGTGAATCCAGTTGCTCCAGTATTGGTTGCCGATCCCGGTATTCCTTGAGGACCAGTAGGGCCAGTCGGTCCAATATCTCCTTGAGGGCCAGTCGGTCCAACATCACCTTGCAATCCTTGAGGACCAGTAGCGCCTGCAGTTCCCTGAAGGCCTTGAGAACCAGTTGGTCCAATACTTCCCTGAAGGCCTTGAGGACCAGTCGGTCCAATACTTCCCTGAAGGCCTTGAGGACCAGTCGGTCCAATACTTCCTTGAGGACCAGTAGCGCCTGTACTTCCCTGAAGGCCTTGAGGACCAGTCGGTCCAATACTTCCCTGAAGGCCTTGAGGACCAGTTGGTCCAACATCGCCTTGCAATCCTTGAGGACCAGTCGGTCCAATACTTCCCTGAAGGCCTTGAG
>CAZKAD010000075.1:0-3676 GCA_964550845.1 uncultured Gammaproteobacteria bacterium | reverse complement strand
CCTGATTTATGGGATGCTTTTTTTATATTTCTGAAAATATCTTTCTTCCATACCTCATAGCTCCAAATGCAACTCTGAGGTCCAGGGCAATCCCTGGAGCATTTGGAGTCTGGCCAAAGGAGATATTGCGATGGCCAGGCTGTAAAAGCTAGGGGGGACGCTCGACCCCCCGACCTCTCGAAAGGGAGCAAAAAAGTACGTCGAGCAACTTGGCCGGGAATTGATTATCTATCTTCCCGGCCGCTTCATTTTTACAGCATGAATACTCTATCATTGCATAGACAAAATAAAATTACATTTTTTCGATCGTAACCAAACAAACCTTCCCATCAATCTCCACTTCTTTTTCCCCATTTCCTTGACGTAGTTCTGATGCAAGCACACTTTTCTTCAGTTCTTCGGCATATGCTACAAAAATTGAGTTTAGATCATTATCTTCAGTTTGGTAAACGATAACAACGTTATCATTCACAGTGAGTCCCATCTCCTTGCGAATTTGATTGATCGCACGAACCAGTTCACGAACATATCCTTCTTTTTTGAGCTCTTCTGTAACTTCTACATTCAAGGCTACATGCAATTCGCCTTCAGTTTTTTCAAGCCACTCACCTTTATCAGGAGTAGCTTCTACAATTTCTTTAACGTTGAGTTCATCAGCCAAAATGTTTTGTAGTTCTGGTGACAAGGCTGTTTGAAAGAGAGCAAATTGTGCAAGAGGTTGTCGTACTTTTACTTTTGCTTCTGAACGAAGAGAAAGTCCCATTTCGACAAGTTTTCGTACGATTTCCATTTCCTGAAGCACGCGCTCATTCATGAATTCTGTTTGAACAGTCGGCCATTTTTCAAGATGCACGGATTCAATTACTTCATTATTCATTCCCTTCAATTCGCTCGAAAGCTCTTCAGCAATAAATGGCGTAAATGGGGCCATAAGTTTACTGAGGGTGAGAAATACTTCTTGAAGTGTGGAAAGTGCATTTTTTTTATCTTCAGGATCATCTCCTTTGAAACGATCGCGACTGCGACGTACATACCACTGTGAAAGTTCTGTGACAAACTCCATGATTGGTCGACTTGCTTCTGAGAGTTTGTATGCTTCCATGTTTTCAGTAACTTCTTTCACAAGAAATTGAAGTTTGGACAAAATCCAGCTATCGAGTACATGACGTGTACTCTCTCCCCTATCTGGGGAGAGTTGGAGAGGGGTCGCATCCCCGGCAAACATCTTGTAAAATTCAAAACAATTCCACAGAGTATTGATAAGTTTGCTATAGACTTCACGTACTCCGTCTTCGGCAAAGTTCAAATTTTCCGCATGCATGACAGGAGAGCTCACCAGATAATATCGCACAGCATCAGCACCGTATTTTTCAATCACTCCCATTGGATCTGGATAATTTTTAAGTTTTTTGCTCATCTTTTTTCCATCTTCGGCCAGCACAATTCCATTGACAATTACATTGTTAAAAGCTGGACTTCCCTTCAAGGCTGTACCAAGTACATGAAGATAATAAAACCAAGCACGAGTCTGATCTTGTCCTTCGGCAATAAATTCTGCTGGAAATCCGGCTTCGAATTTTTCCTTGTTTTCAAATGGATAATGCACCTGAGCATACGGCATGGATCCAGAATCAAACCAAGTATCAAGTACATCTGGAACACGAGTATAAGTCTTTCCATCTTTTTCAAAGGTAACTTTATCGAGCACATGTTTGTGCAAATCATCTACTTTTTGGCCAGAAAGTTCCTCGAGCTCTTTGAGCGATCCTACACAAACAAAATCTCCGTCCTCGCTCTGCCATACAGGCATGGTGGTTGCCCAAAAACGCTGGCGAGAAATAGACCAATCACGCGCACCTTCAAGCCACTTTCCAAAACGACCTTCTTTGATATGTTCAGGAGACCAGTTGATTTTTTTGGCTTCTTCGAGTGCCTGGTCTTTTATTTTTGTAACATTTACAAACCATGATGAAGTTGCATAGTTCAGAAGTGGAGTATCACAACGCCAACAGTGTGGGTAACTATGCACCAAATTTTGTTTGGCAAAAAATAAATTATTCTCTTGGAGATATTTGAGTACCGCAATGTCTGATGAAAGACGAACTTTGTCATCATCTGATCGTGGTTTGACTTCTTGTCCGGCAAAATCTGTGACCTCAGGATTAAACCTTCCATCCATGCCAACGTGATGCACCAGCGGAATATTTTCTCTCTTTCCTACTTTGAAATCATCATCGCCAAATGCTGGAGCAATATGTACGACTCCTGTTCCATCAGTTGTCGTTACAAAATCCCCTGCCACCACTCGAAATGCGTTTGGGGTATCTTTGTAGTATGGGAAAAGTGGTTTATAGCTTTTTCCGACTAATTCACTGCCACTCATAAAGGCTACATCTGCACCATCATGTGTATACCCTTCACCAAATCCCTGCTTCAACACTTCATGCAATCGTTCTTTGGCAACAATATAATTATTTCCTTCATGAAAAACTTTTGCATATACCACATCTGCTCCGACTGCCAACGCCACATTTCCTGGAAGTGTCCAAGGTGTTGTGGTCCAAGCGAGTACAAAGGTTCCTGGTTCATCAACCAATTCAAATTTCACATACACCGAAATATCCTTCACATCTTTATATCCTTCGCTCACTTCTTGCTGTGACAAAGTCGTTTCACAGCGTGGACAAATGTGCATTGATCGATAATCCTGATACACCAGATCCTTATCCCAGAGCTGTTTGAATACCCACCAGACTGACTCCATATAGTCATTGTCCATGGTGCGGTAGGCATGTTCCATATCTACCCAGCGACCGAGTCGGTGAATCGTTTTTTGCCAATCAGAAACATAGCTGAGTACCTTGGATCGACATTTTTCATTGAATACATCGACGCCCATTTGTTCAATGTCTTTTTTTGTTTTGGTCCCCATTTCCTTTTCCACAATATTTTCAATCGGCAGCCCATGACAGTCCCAGCCCCAGACACGCTCCACCCGCTTGCCCTGCATAGTGAAATATCGTGGAACCACATCTTTCATCACACTCGCCACAATATGCCCATAGTGAGGCAGTCCTGTAGCAAAAGGAGGCCCATCATAAAAAACATACGGCTCACTTTCTGGCCTTGAAGAAACAGATCTTTCGAATGTTTTATCTTTTTCCCAAAATTTGAGACTTTCAAGTTCTCGTTTATTTGCATCGTACATAGAATAATTTTATAAACTCATTATTATGATAAATAAAAAAACCACCATAGCGATTGTGAGATCCCAACTCAGTCGGGAGGTACCATCTCACTTCCACTATCGTGGCTCTTTATTACAAGCGATAACGGGCTCACCCGGGCAAGTCTACATTTCCAAAAAGGAAATTTCTTTTGCCTGCGCTTTGGCAATACTGCCAAAATACTCGTTGATAGCGAGTCAAACGCTTTTTTAAATTATCACAAGATATGTAGATATGTCAAATCTACACCTTAATTTTCATCTGTTCAATATCCATCAATTTTTGCGGATCTTCTGCATGACATTTTCTACACCGTGCTTCATATTTATCTGCACTTCCGAGCTCCACCAAATCCTCTCCCCCCGATGCTCTGTAGGTACGTGTTCCAGGATTTCCACAGACCATACAAATGGCATGAGTTTTGGTCACATATTCAGCAACAGAAAGAA
>CAZKAD010000074.1:0-3801 GCA_964550845.1 uncultured Gammaproteobacteria bacterium | reverse complement strand
TTTCCATCGCACCACTACTCACCACAAAAAAAACTACTTTTGCACCAGCGAGTGCGTCAGCAAGGGTAAAGCTCGGACGAATATTTTTTGGCAATTGTACTCCAGGCAAATATTTTTTATTCTCTCCAAATTGTTCAATTTCGCGCAGTGGATCCAAATCTCCTTCATAATTCCACAGTCGTACTTCGTAGCCATTTTCTGCAATAATTTTTGCCATGGCCGTGCCCATGTTTCCTGCTCCCAAAATTGCAACTGGTTGTTTTTTCATACAAAAAAATTACATTTTCCCTTCCAAAAATCTAATAAACGGATCAAACGAATACTCACGTCCAAGAAAATTTTTGATCATATTCATGGCATCAAGCGTGCCACCTGGCTGCAAAATATTTTTGCGATAATGCAATGCTGTTTCTTTGTCCATGATACCTTTTTGTGCAAATGGCGAAAATAAATCTTTCGAAATCACCAGCGACCACATATAGGTATAGTAAACAGCTGAGTATCCATCAAGGTGTTCAAAATTGAGTTCAAAATTGGTTCCTTCTACGTGCGGAAACATACCCATATATTCCGACTGTATTTTTTTCATCAACTCATGGGTATCAAATGTTGCTGGATCATGTGAATAATACGATAGAGAAAGCATAGAAAGTGCCACTTGACGACGAACAAACAGTCCCTTACCAAAGCGCTCAGCTGCCAGCATTTTTTCTACCAGTTCAACAGTGATAGTCTCCCCTGTTTCAAAGTGCCTGGCAAAACGAGAAAGCGAATCATAGTTTCGTGCCCAATGTTCAAAAAACTGCGAAGGCGCCTCGACAAAATCCCATTCCATCGAGAGCTCAGTAGTACGAGTCCATGGATGACACCCAGCAAAAATATAGTGAAGAAGATGCCCAAATTCATGAAAAAAAGTAACCACTTCATCATGGGTCAAAAGTGCAATATTATTTTCTGCTTCTTTTGGACTGGTAAAATTGCAAACCAATGCACCAATCGGAAGCTGCACATCCTCTATACCAATTTGAATGGGAAACTGTGCTGCATGTTTGTATTTGTTTTCTCGGGGAAACATATCGAGAAAAATACGTCCGAGTGCTTTACCCTGATCAAAAATATCATAGACCTCCACGTCCTCATGCCACACATCCGCATCAGAAACCGCTCGATATTCAATACCAAAAAGTTCACTCGTCAGATCAAATAAACCAGTCTTGACTGCGTGATACTCAAAGTACGGACGTAGCTCCTGAGAATCAAAAGCAAATTTTTGTTTCTGAAGTTTTTCGAGGTAATAGGCTTTTTGCCATGCTTCTATATGACTCGCATCAACAAAATCTTGTTGTTTGATACTGAGTAATTCTTGATATTCTTTTTGAGCAATCGGCAAAGTCAAGGCATCAAGTTTGTGCAAAAATTCAGCAATAGTCTCACTCTTTTTGGTCATTTTATCTTCGGCAACATAATCTGCCCAAGACGAATAACCAAGCAGGCCAGCCAGTTCAAATCTTTTGTCCAAAAGTTTTTGCAGTACTTCTCTATTTTTTGGATAGGCCCTATTTTGAAATTCAATAAATATTTTCTTTCGAGCATCATCACTGCTTGCACATTCCAAAAATGGCACCACATCTGGATAGTCTGTCGTGATTTTTACCAAACCGTTTTCTCCTGGTGGATGAGCTGCAATATAGTCCTCAGGCATACCAGCGAGCTCTTGGGGAGCAATTTCAATAAAACGAACATTTTCACGAACATTGCGACCAAATTCTTGCCCAATGAGCAGAAGCTCTTCGCTCAAACTCTGGATACGCTCGCGAGTTGCGTCATCCTTGTCTACTCCAGAGCGATAAAAATCTTGCAACACTTTGGTGACAAAT
This sequence comes from uncultured Gammaproteobacteria bacterium, assembly GCA_964550845.1. Classification (GTDB taxonomy): domain Bacteria; phylum Patescibacteriota; class Patescibacteriia; order Magasanikbacterales; family UBA922; genus CAYTKU01. Next base: position 1,924 of record CAZKAD010000074.1, on the reverse strand, counting down.
CTCGCACCATCAGCATCAAGAGAAGTTTGGTCAATGCGATCAAATAAATCAAAAATTGGTCGAGACAGAGATACAGCGGTCCAAAGTTTACTGACCTCTTGTTCAATTTGCTCTGCTGCCTCGCGACACTCACCCTCCGGATGAACTGACGAAACCAGATTGGCAAGTGTGGCAGCATCAGAGAGGTATTTCATCAAATGATTGTAATTTTCGAGGATGTCAGCCTCCGGCAAATCTTGCGACGATTGTAACAAAACAAAAATTTCATTTGCCTTTCTCAAATGTTCACCACAAGAGTCCACAAAAAATTGTTTATCAAATTTTAGCTCCTTCATACGAGAAAAATCAAGATAAGAATACCAATCAAAATTCTATATATTACAAACGGAGTAAAACTCCATTTTTCAATAATACGCATCAAAAACCAAATCGCAAAAAGACCAGAAATGGCTGCTGTTACAAATCCTACGAAAAGTGGAAGAAACGGTATTCCCTCGGTTTGTGGAGTTGTCAAAATTTCAATAAACTTCAGACCGCCAGATACTGCAATGACTGGTATACTCATGAGAAAAGAAATCTCTGCTGCAGCTTTTTTGGTCAGCCCTGCAAACATACCCGCTGTCATGGTACTTCCCGATCGACTCGTGCCGGGGATCAGTGCAGCGGCCTGAATGAGTGCCATCGCAGTCATTTGACCAGTTGATACATGATACGAATCAACAGTTTTTGCTTTTTTCTGTGCGTATTTTTCAGCAGCGTAGAGAAGTATGGCCCAGCCAATCATATTGAAAGCAACGATTTGGCTACTTCGTGCACTCTGATCTAGCCAATCTCCAAAAAATAATCCAATCATTCCTGCTGGAAGAATACTGAGGGCAATCAGAAACGCAAAACGTGAACGGAGTTTGGTATCGGTATCAGTCGAACGAGAAAAAAGCGCTTTCAAAATATGCATTACTCGAGTACGAAAAAAGAAAATAACCGCCAGAAGTGTGGCGAGATGCAATACAGCGTCAAAAGCAATCCCTTGATATTCCCAGCCAAAAAGTTTGGGAATAAAAATAAGATGCCCAGAAGAAGACACTGGCAAAAATTCAGTAATTCCCTGAACAATACCGAGAACAATAGCCTGCAAAAGAGTCATGAAATCAATCCAATTAAATATGGCTCTATTTTAGCAGTTTTCAAAGGAAAATCAAACAGATCAGCGTCTAGCGAAAATATTTGAACAAACTATAAACCGTACCAACGAGCAGTGCAATAAAGAGAGCACCACTCCCCAAAAGCGCATGGTGAAGAAATTTACCAGGCGTTTTTATATTTCCAAGCTGTTTTGCTCGCCAATAGATGATGACCATGAGAAGCATTTCGAGACTGAGAAACACACCACCAACCACATCCATAACAAGAATAAATTGTCTCACACCCAGAAAATATAAGGTGGCAGGAACCGTACAAGCCAAGAGTGCCGCACAAATATGCGGAAAGCGAAAATCCCATTTGAGCGAATCACGCAGTGCCGAAGCCGCCATGAGAAACCCAGTGGACATAGCAAGAGCTGCAAAAATATTGGCAAGGAGCTGTGCCAGAGGACCAATTTTGAACCCAAGGCCAATGGTGGCAATCGCAGTAGTATCAGGCCCAGTCACACCGACGACAATGAGAGAAAAAAGTCCATAAAGAATAATACAGACGAGACTGGCAGTAACAATAGAACGACGAAATATTTTTATTTTTTTGCCAAGGACGCTATATGCCTCGGGAATGGCGGTGGTACCGTGAAAAGCAAAAATCAGAACGCTATACAAAACAAGAATATTGGTCGGCATGATAGAAGTCAGATTGGACATCTGCACATGGGGCATTCCAAACCCAGCAATGAGAGCCACAACCAAAAATATTCCAAACAACAATACCATTTCTA
>CAZKAD010000073.1:0-3838 GCA_964550845.1 uncultured Gammaproteobacteria bacterium | reverse complement strand
GCAGATCTCATCGTAGTAGAAGGCACTCTCTATCCCCTCCTCAACCGCCTCAAACGTGAAGAACTGCTCGAATACACCTGGCAAGAATCGCAATTTGGGCCACCACGAAAGTACTATTCCCTGACGCCTATAGGCAAAGACATGATCGCTTCCCTCACCACAACTTGGAAATCTCTCTCTACATCTATTCAATCTCTTATTACGCACTATGAAAAAGACTCTCACTATTAACCTCTCAGGCCTCGTCTTCAATATTGATGAAGATGCCTACCAGGTACTCAAACAATACCTCGATAGCATTGCCAAACATTTTGAAAATGAAATGGGCAAAGAAGAAATTATTTCTGATATTGAAAATCGATTTGCCGAAGAATTTAGTCAAAAAAGAACTGGATCCAAAGAAGCCATGACTCTTGAAGACGTTCATTCTGTCATGAGTACACTTGGGTCGACCGAAGATTTTACTTCAGAAAAAACAGAGAACACTTCTTCGCATTCGCAGTCTGAATCTACTCAAGAAAAAACTACCTCATCTCGTAGGCTGTACCGAGATACTGATAATGCGATGCTGGGTGGTGTCGCGAGTGGTATTGCCACTTATTTTGGCACTGATACGGTTTGGATCCGAATCCTCTTTGTGGTCTTTACCTTTGCTTGGGGATTTGCCATACCGCTCTATATTTTACTTTGGATTATTACTCCCAAAGCTGAGACTGCTGCGCAGCGAGCTCAGATGAAGGGAGAGCCACTGACAATCAAAGCCATTGAGGAACATGTAAAAAGTATGGTGTCCGAAGGAAAAGAGAAACTCAATTCTCTTGAAAAAAAAAATGGGGCGCAAAGATTAAGCGGTTTTTTTCGTGAAGTATTTACGAGTATAAAAAATCTGATCAAAAAATTCTTCTCGCTGTTTGGTTCAATCATTGGCTTTTTTCTTTGCGTTGGAGCTTTTATTGCTATTGTCTCACTCGCTATTGGCTCAGGCATTGCCCTGGTTCACCGCCATTCTCCAAAACTTGGGATAAATATCGACAATTTTATCAGTCAAAGTGAATTTTTTCTCTCGGTTCTGTTTCTTGCTGGAGTGTTTTTCTTTCCCCTCTTTGCTATATTCATGCTGGGAATACGTCTGCTGAAAAAGCGTCCAACCTTCAATGGTTATTTGGTTTCAACTCTGGTTGTTCTCTTTGCCGTAAGTTTGTCTGGAGCAGGGATACTGGGAAGTAAAATTATTCCACAGATTGAATCAATGCAAGCAGAAGCGCAAAAAAATCATCAAGGGGAGATGCAAATTCTGAATCCAGAAATATCTGAATTTACTCAGCTTACGATCGCTGGTTCATATACTGTAGAAATAAAAAATGATGAAACATTTTCTCTTGAAGTGAGTGGATATGAAAGAGATCTGGAAAGAGTCCATGTAGAAAATATGGGAAATATCCTTACTATTTCCGAGCAAGATGAGTCTGAGTTCTGTTTGTTTTGTGAAAAGGGATCTTTGAAAATGATTCTTACAGCGCCAACCTCAAGCTATACTTCACTTGAACTTCAGGGATCAAATACTGTTCTCGTCGACAAAATTCAAGCCGACAAATTTACCCTGTTTGCTCGTGGCGTCAATCGACTTGAAGGAAATATGACGGTTGAAGAACTTCGACTTGAACAAGCTGGAGCCAGCAAACTCAAACTTTTTGGTGATGTAAACTCTGGTTATTTTGTTTTGGATGGTGCGTCGCGACTTGAAGCGTCTGAGCTTACTATCCAAGCACTCCATCTTGAAATGGATGGAGCTACCAAGGCAACCATCAATGTTGAAAATTCAGTGGAAGGAACTATTGATGGAGTGGCAAAGCTTGAATACCGAGGCAATCCTCGAACCACTCTATTCATAGACGGTGCTGCAAAAGCAGAAAATATAACTCCTACGCTCATCTCTGAAATACAAGAGAATGAATAAATATACAAAAAATAAACCTCGGCACGAGCCGAGGTTTATTGTACTACCTGACATTTATTTTCAATACAATCCATACCTTTTATTTCAATACAACTATACTCACAGCGACTATTATAACCTTTAAGGAGCTGTTGTATTTCATCGACTCTGCTTTGATTGACCAGAATATAGCAACCAAACGGACAAGAACTGACCGAAGCCAAGGCACAATCATTTTTTGTTTCACAATAATTTGCAACTTGAATTTTGTGGGCAATCCGTCTTTCTTTTACGTAGCGTTGTCCGCCAAAAAAGTATAAACCAACTGTCAAAAAGAGCGAGATAAATAAAAGTGGAAAAAAAATATGCTTTTTCATAATTTAAAATTTTTTTCTGATAACAAAAATTGTACTACTCAGTAAGCCACCTGTAAGCCCCAAAAACATATCGAACATCGTATCATCAAGCCCTGCCTGCATAAAAGTCTGCAAATAATGATCTGCCATCCACTCTGCAAACTCCCAGAGTGTTGCCATAAGAGCCACAAAACAGACAGAAAGCAGAAGAGAAACTATTTTAGAATTTTGCTTGAGCCAAACTTGTCTCTCTGCAAGATTCAACAAATTTACTCCTGTCATACCAATAGCAAATCCGCCAGCAAAGTGCATAATGATATCAAAATCGGGCCATACACTATAAAAATTTAGCCCTAAAATCATAAGGACATGAAATAAAAATACGATCCCTGGCGGAATAAAAGCTTTGATAATCTGGATCAATGTTTTTTTCATATTATGATTTCATTTTTTCTAAAATATTTTTCCAATCTTTGACAGACAATTCTTCAGCTCGAATTTTTTCGTTTCCTACGGTTTTTAACAGTATGTCTTTGAAGTCAAAATTAGGGTATTGTCCAGTCAAATTACTCCAAAGCTGTTTACGGGGATGAGAGAACCCAGCCCGAACCAGATCAAAAAATTCTTGATCAGAAAAATTATGTTTCGGCTCTTTGTAGGGTTTGATACAAAGAACAGCTGAATCGACTTTTGGACTTGGCCAGAAACTCCCTTTTGAAACTTTGGTAATAATTTTTGGCTCACCATAGTATTGAACCGATACGGCCAGCATACTCATATCCCCTGGCTTTGCAGTGATCCGCTCAGCTACTTCTTTTTGAATCATCAAAATAATTCGCTCTGGTTTATTTTTTACTTCTTCGAGAAGAAGTCGCAAGATTTTTGACGTAATCTGATAGGGAATATTGGCCAGTACTTTATAACTTTTAAGGCGATCAAAAATTTCTGTTTCATACTCAGGGACTTGATTCAAAACATTTCCCCAGACAAGTTCAATATTGGAAAATTTTTTCTGCTCCCTCGTCCAATAATCTTCGAGTGTTCGCTCAATTTCAAAAGCAAATATTTTTTTTACGAGTGGGGCAAGGGCCAAAGTAAGGACACCAAATCCCGGACCAATCTCAACAATGATATCATCCTTTTCAAGCTCTCCTGCTTCAATCATGGCTCGAATGGGACGATCCGAAACCAAATAATTTTGACCATATTTTTTACTCGGAGAGAGACCATATCGTTCACACAGTTCTCGCAGGTAGGGTGGAGAAAAAAGATTCTGCATACATTTACTTTTTTAATTTTATCAATAAACTGCCTTGTCAAGAAAAAATCATCGCTTTAAACTTCTGACCAAAAGAAAGACGCTTGTAACAATTTTTATATGTTTGCTTCACAAGATCCGAGTATTTGGAATTGCGATTTGTTAACTTACCCTTGTTGAAAATATAAAGAGAAGAGAAATTGAAAGGATTTCTTTCAGACAAAGCAAGATAAAGTTTTTCACTCAAAGTTATTCCGAGTAGAGATTGACTATACGAAAGAATGAATT
>CAZKAD010000072.1:0-3892 GCA_964550845.1 uncultured Gammaproteobacteria bacterium | reverse complement strand
GCATTGTCCTGCATTTCCCGAATATTCGTTGCGCCGCAGTAGCTAATAGCGCTTTGCAGTCCCTTTCGTAGTCCCTTGACCACATCTTCTACACTTCCTTTGTAGTCAACGAGCGTAGCAATCCCTTCGACAAAAATATCCATTTTTTCTTTGATGTGCTTGCCTACTTCATGCTCTTTGCGGATATGATTGCTGTCATAAGATGCACTGCCTGCATATTTTTTGTATCTTTTTCCATCTTTCATGATGATCATACCTGGTGCTTCGTCTGTTCCAGCAAAAAATGAACCAGAGTAAATACTACTGGCTCCAGCCGCAATGGCTTTGGCCACGTCGCCTGGATATTTCATTCCACCATCAGCGGTTACTGGTACGCCATAGGTCTTGGCCATTTCCACAACATTCATGACTGCTGTAAACTGTGGTACTCCAGCTCCTGACATGACGCGAGTCGTGCAAACAGGAGAAGGTCCAATACCGACTTTGAGTCCATCGGCTCCAGCTTCGATGAGATCTTGCGCTGCCTGCGCTGTGGCAATATTTCCGACCATCACATCAACGGAAAAATTGGCTTTGAGTTCACGTAAACACTGTATCACGACATCAGAATGTGCATGGGCAACATCGAGCACCAAGACATCCACTCCAGCGGCGATAAGCACATCTGCACGCTCCAGAGTATCTTTGACTCCGATGGCAGCTCCTACCATCAGTCTTCCTTTTTTATCTCGAGATGCCTCTGGCCAATATTCGAGCTTGCAAATATCTTGGGTCGTGATGAGTCCTCGCACTTGTCCATTTTGGAGCAGTGGCAATTTTTCTATTCTGGCCTGATGCAAAATTTTCTTGGCCTCATCGAGGGTGATACCATATTCTGCTGTCACGAGTTTTTCTTTTGGAGTCATGAGTTCTCGCACCAACTTTTGATCATTGTCTTCAAACAGATAATCTCGATGTGTAAAAATCCCAACCAACTCTTCGCCGTTCATGACTAAAAGACTGGTAACATTTTCACGGTTCATAACTTCTTTTGCCTCTTGCAATGTTGCTCGAGGACCGATAGTGATGGGATGGTCAATGATATTGCTCGTGCTCTTTTTGACCTGCTTCACTTCCCAGACTTCTTCTTCGAGTGTGCCAAACTGATGAATGATGCCAAGTCCCCCTTCACGCGCGAGAGCTATCGCCATCTTGTGCTCTGTCACGGTTGCCATATTAGCACTGACAAAGGGAGTGTTCAAAGCAATATTTTTGGTAAAATAGCTTCGGATATTTGCCTGCGAACGTGAATGCAATGGAGTTTTTTTTGGCACGAGAAGTACATCTTCGTAGGTGAGGCCGAGTGGAATGTGTTTCATAGAGATGAGAATAAAAATTTATTTTTGAGGCTTTCCTCCATTACCATTTTTCCTGTCCTTTTGACCACGTACCATTGCATGAATTGGTCCACCATAAATAGTAGTAGGAAACATAAGTTCTAGAAAAGAGCGAAGACCTTTGGTACTCAGCATACGGTCAAGAAAATACCTTTTATCATCTTCTTTTTTCTTGTGTTCTGAAAAGAGAGATGACGTTTTATCATCTCCTTCTCCCGGAGAAAAAATTTGAACTTCTTCATATCTTTTGATACCCTCATCATCCGTATGTTCAATATAAAACTTGGAAACACGAATATCTCCCCCACCTCCGACACCATTACTTTGCATAGTTTTCCCTGGTGGTGGTGTAGGTTTATATTCCAAAATTCTCACTCCTGGCTTTTGAGAATAACGTTCGAGAATATCAAGAATTGGAGCCATATCACTAACCGTTTTCATTTTATCTTCAATGCGAATACTTCTTGTTTCTCGTCTATGAATATATTCTTTTGAGCGAGGATCATCTAAATCTTCTGCGATAGTCAGTGATCTACCAAATAAATCTTTTACTTCTTTTGGATCCGAAAAGCCTCGTACAATTACTTTGCGATAGGCAGAATCCAATTGTTTGGTACGAACCTCATTTCCGACGAGAAAAGATACTTCTTCTTTTTTGGGGATAAACTTTCGAAATGTGGTCTCTTGAGTCCTCACAATTTCATCTGGTTTTTCATCTCCATGTGGAAAAATAACAATATCACGAATTCCCTTATCATCTCCAATATAAACAGGATGTGCATCAACTTGAGGAAGTGTGAACATATCTTCTGCAAGTTCCTCTATAATTTCATTCGTTTTATCGATATTCTGAAAATACCAACTATCAACATTCCATAAAACAATCATCAAAGCCAATTTTCTTCGCGCCTCAAATACAATACGTTTTTTTATCGATAATGACTTATTTGGATCTTTTCCATCTGCACGGTAACCCCACTGAGGTTCTTCAAGTATAAAAGCATATTTTAAGAGTTTGCCAAGTCGAGCATTGGCAACCTCGGTAATTTGAGTTACTGAGTCCGGTTGATAGATGGTTGATCTTTCGTCAGCTTCATTCATTTTTTGTAGTTGTGGTTTGATCCCTTCTGTAACGATATTGAAAATAAATTTGTTGATACGATCAAGTTTATTTGTTATAAGACTTTTGTCTAATTTAAAAGCTTCACAAAACATACTGGCAAGTTGCTCTGAAGGTAATTTTTCAATATTTTTTAATTTTTCAGCCAATGACTGTTCTGTTCCTCCATCATTTGATTCATCATTCGATATTGCTTCAATAAATCGTTTTATTTTTGTAACAAACTCAAATAATTTTGGATTTTTTTCAGCAATATTAAAATAGGTGTCAAAATTGAAACGAGTATTAAGGAGCGTATATACAAAACGAATAATTGCTTCTATTTCCTTTTCCTCCGGTAGATCAGGCCTTGTTTCTTCTTCAAAATTAGAAAGGTCTATTGCCGCAAGAAAATGTTGTCGAAAATCTGGATATTGTGACATCTCGTTCAGACACTCTTGCCAAAGGTTTTGATGAGTGGCAAAGTTGCTCGTATCAGCACAATATTTAAGCCAATATTCAGCTCGTTCAGGGGGAACAGAAAGAGAACGAAACAAAAATCTCAAGACTTTGAGTCGTTTTTTTACCTCTCTTTCAAAAATCTTCTCAGAAAGATTATGGAACATTGCCAAGGATTCATTTTTCGATCCTTCTGTATCAGCAACATTCGGCTCTGTATAGTGATGTACCAAATCATCCTGTTCAACTCCTGGGATATTCGGGCGTAAATTCCCAAGCAATCTTAAAGTCTTTCCATCTTTTTCATACTTATTTTGAAGAAATAAGGCTTCCAATTCTTTTATATCCAGTCCATGAAATTGACCCATTTTATCAAGTGCTGGATCAAGAGGATATGCTCTATCGGATGGAAGTATATCTATAATGAATAAGTGTTGGTTGGTAAGAGTTTTTTTACTTGATTTTCTGCTCGTTAAAATATAACGCTGAAAAGAATTTTCTAAATGTTCTATACTCACTGGTCGTACATGTGTTTCTTCAACTGTTTCTCGCTTAACAGCAGCTTGAAGTTCCTCTCCTTCATTTACTTCTCCACCGACTGGTGTCAACTGACCAGCACTTTGTTCACTGTCGCCATTCTTTTCTCCAAAAATCACTTTTGTCAAAAATAAATCTTGAAAATTGGGGTTATTTCCTTCTGGTAACTCTAGTCTTATTCTTTCCATAGATTTCGACTGTACCAAAAACGCACGAACGACATGTTTTTCTTTATCCCATTCTCTTCTAGATTCTCTTGCTTCAATTGGGTGAGCGTCTACCATAAATATAAGTGATTATTACTCCAAATGTACTTTCTCCCCCCATTGTTTGAGTTGCTTTTTGATACTCGGATAGGCATCAAAATCAATCCCACGAGCAAGCTCACGGGCCTGACGTATTATATCAGTATCACGAAGAC
>CAZKAD010000071.1:0-3911 GCA_964550845.1 uncultured Gammaproteobacteria bacterium | reverse complement strand
GGTTCTGACCCATTTATTGTGCTCGAGGATGCAGATATGGAACTGGTTGCTCAGCAAGCGCCTAATGCCAGACTACAAAATTGCGGACAAAGTTGTATTGCAGCCAAGAGATTTATTGTGCACAAAAATGTGGCTGAAGAATTTATTGCAAATTTCAAAACAGCGTTTGAAAATTATATTGTCGGTGATCCCATGGATGAAAAAACTCAGATGGGGCCAATGGTCAATGAACAGTCTCTCAAAGAAATTGATCGTCAGGTGCAAGAATCTATTGCCAAAGGTGCAGAGCTTGTTACGGGCGGAAAAAGGATTGGCGAAAAAGGATTTTTTTATGCTCCAACTATTTTAAGGAATGTAAAACCAGGCATGCCAGCCAATGATGAAGAAATGTTTGGCCCAGTTGCGTCGGTAATTATTGTTGAAAGCGAAGATGAGGCAATTCGAATCGCCAATGACACCCCCTTTGGACTTGGAAGTACGATTTGGACACGAGATATCGCCAAAGCAAAAAAATTGGCAGCACAAATAGATGCAGGGAATGTCTTTATTAATGGAATTGTGAAATCCACTCCATCTCTCCCCTTTGGCGGAACGAAAGTTTCGGGGTATGGTCGTGAACTTTCACACTATGGCCTGAAAGAATTTTTAAATATCAAAACTGTTTGGATAAAATAAAAATACGCCTCCTCACACTTGGGCAAGCTCAGTGTAAACGGGAGGCTTTTTTATTTGGAGAATAAACAAGAGTCTACTATAATAGAATCAGTAATGTGTTTTTAACGACAATTTTATGAAAAAAACCTTCTTCGCAGTGTTCTTGCTTGTCATTATTGCTTTGGCGATTTTTGCTTTTGTCTATAGAAAAAACTTGGCAGGAGTAAGGCCTGTTTTTCAAACTCCACAGGAAAGTATTGTTGATATTTTTGAAAATACTGCAACAGGTACACAAGCAAGAACAGATCTACCCACAGTAGAATTTCCACTGTCTCTACCCGAAGGTTTTGAAATTGGTCTTTTTGCCAAAAATCTTTCGAGTGCACGGGTTATGGCTTTTGATAGCAGAGGGAATCTGTGGGTGAGTCGTACCAAAGATGGAATTGTTACAATGCTCGATATTGAAAATGGAAAAGTCATAGCCCAGGAAGATATTTTTAAACGTTTGAATAATCCTCATGGCCTGGCCTTTGACCCGAAAAATCCAAATATGCTCTATATAGCGCAGGAAGATAACATCAGTCATGTTGAGGTCTATCGTGATGCACCTGCCTTTGAAAAAGGAAAAATGAGCGATATAGATGCTGTAAAGTTTACTCTCAGCACATCATCCCGCATAGAATTTCAAAAAATTGTAGATTTACCAGGTACGGGTAGGCACTTCACCAGAACGCTTCTGTTTGATAACAATGGAGACTTGTTTGTTTCAATTGGTTCAACCTGTGATGTCTGTAATGAAAAAGATGATCGCATTAGTACGATTATGAAAGTCGTCAGAGAAAATACTGAAAATGGTACACAAGGCCGACTGGAACATTATGCCAAAGGGCTACGCAATGCGGTTTTTATGGCAGTTCATCCTGGTACCGGAAAAATTTGGGCAACTGAAATGGGGCGAGATAATCTTGGTGACAACGTACCGCCGGATGAAGTGAATATCATTGAAGAGGACAAAAATTATGGTTGGCCGAATTGCTATGGCAAAAATATTCATGACACGGCTTTTGACAAAAATACCTATATCCGCAATCCTTGCATGGAGCCATTTGAAACCCCATCGTATATCGATCTGCAGGCACATTCTGCTGTTCTCGGACTCGCTTTTGTACCCAGTGATTCGGACTGGCCACAAGAATATTGGAATAATCTTTTTTTGGCTTATCATGGCTCCTGGAATCGTACTGTCCCAACTGGATATAAAGTAGTACGCTATCAACTGAATGAAAAAGGCAATCCCAAAAATGGATCTTCTTTTCAAGAAGAAGATTTTGTCAGTGGCTGGCTAAAGGGGGGCAAAGAATCCTATGGAAGACCAGTTGATCTTTTGGTGCAAAAAGATGGAAGTATGTATATTTCAGATGACAAAGCTGGTCTTATTTATAAAGTGAGTGTGAAAAAATAATTTTATTCTATGCTTAAAAAGATTCTCGTTGGAATCATCCTCTCAATGTGTTTTATTTCATTATCATTTGCTGAGTCTTACGAAAGTGCAGAGGGAACAAGTATGATCGAAGAACATATCGAAAATTACAATGTTCTTTTGCGTGTTGAAAAAAATGGAAATATTTCTGTATCAGAGAGGATTGATTATGATTTTGGTAATTTATACAGACATGGAATTTATCGAGATATACCAACTACCTTGAATCAGCAGGGAAAAAAAATTCGATTATCATTTTCAGATATTGCCGTGACCGATGAACAAGGGAACGGGGTACCGTTTGAAACGTCTTCAGGTGGTGGAGTCTTGCATATAAAAATTGGTGATGCTGATAAACTTATAACTGGGAGGCATTCATATATAATTGATTATTCGGTTGAAAAACCATTTGTATTTTTGGAAAACATTGATAGACTCAGCTGGAATGCAATTGGAAGTTTCTGGAAAGTACCAATTGACTCGGCGACAATAGAAATAAAATTTGATCCAGAATTAACTCCTGCGCTGCAAAATGCCACTTGTTATTTTGGAGCTTGGGGAAGTACGCATACGTGCAGTTCAACCGAAAGTGCGCTGCTCTACAAAATTTCAGATTTGGAAAGTTATAGTGGAGTAACCGTTGATCTCGATTTTCAAAAAGGTACAATTCCACCACCAACACGAGAAGAAATATTTTTTGCTGCGCTTAAAAAATGGTGGGGGATTATTATCCCAATTCTTGTTTTTATTTTCCTCTATCGTCATTGGTCGCGCCATGGACGAGATCCAAAAGGAAAGGGGACTATTATTACCCAATTTGACGCACCAGATAAATTATCTTCAGCCGAAGTCGGAGTTGTCATCGATGAAAGAGCCAATAACAAAGATATTTGGTCTAGTCTCATAGACCTCGCAATTCGTGGATATATTAAAATTACGAGACTTGAAAAAACAGGCATCCTTTCTTCTGAAGATTATCTGCTTGAACGGAAAAAGGGAGTTGAAGGGCTCCAAAATGAATTTGAAATTTTGCTCTTGGAGTCTTTGTTTAAAAGACAAACAGACATTGCTTCTTTGAAAGATCTCAAAAAAGTATTTCAAAAAAAATCACAAGAAAATGCAGAAGAACTTCTTGAGTCAGTAAAACTCAGTGACTTGAAATACAAATTTGCTTCAGATTTGACCAAGATCCAAACATCTTTGTATACAGAAGTAGTACAAAAAGGCTATTTTCCGAAAAATCCTGAAACTACCAAAGGAATTTTTATAGCAATTGGTATTGTTGCTCTTGTCATCGGCGTTATTTCAGCTGGTTTTCTCCTGAATTTTGAGAATGTTGTACTCCTGGTGAGTTTGATTGTTGCGTCTTGCCTTTTCTTTGTCTTTAGTCCCCTCATGTCAAAAAGAACAGAAAAAGGCGTTGCTGCCAAAGAACATATCTTGGGGTTGAAAAACTATTTGAATGTGGCAGAAAAAGATCGAATAAACTTTCATAATGCACCAGAAAAAAATCCTGCTACCTTTGAAAAATATTTGCCTTTTGCCATGGCTCTCGGAGTAGAAAAAGAATGGGCCAAACAATTTGCAGACCTCTCTTTGAATAATTTGTCTTGGTATAATTCAAGTACTGGTTCAAATTTTAGTAGTATTGCTTTAGTAAATAGTTTATCGAGTTTTTCGACCACTGCCAATCAAACACTGAGTGCGACCCATTCATCGGGTGCAGGTGGATCTGTCGGTGGAGGTGGCGGAGGCGGGGGAGGAGGAAGTTGGTAAT
>CAZKAD010000070.1:0-3992 GCA_964550845.1 uncultured Gammaproteobacteria bacterium | reverse complement strand
AAAGACTGATCAACAAATTGGCCAGCACAACAATTCGGCTTGTTGGCTTTGAGTACGCAACAACTACAACCATGCCACCGATCACAATAAAAACCTGAACAGGGTCTGGGTTGAAGAAGGCTGAATCACCAAAGATTGAGACGGCAGCGGCGGCAGAAGCTACGCTCGTTGCCATCGACTGTTTCACACTGGTAATCGTAGCAAGTCCAAGCAATTTGCGTTTCATTTTTCCCCCAATATTTGAAATTTCAGTGTGAAGTTTTCAAACAGCTCTGCGGGGGCTGGCATGTTTGGAAAATCATTAGGTGCGATCCAACCACACCAACCTAACCATCGCGAAATAAAAGTGCTGCAAACTAGATCGTGATCACCATCACCACCTGTTGGCACATTGAAAATCAATCTCAAACCAATGCGAACAAGATCAAGCACACCGTAAGTGATTGGCTCGGATGTCGCTCTATCAAATTGATCGTGCATCGCCAATTCGTCAACCGGATTTTGATAGACAAACATCTTGCGACTGTCTGCAACAAGCTGCGAGAGAGGGCGTAGAACATTGTGAGAGCCATCCATCTCAACAGAGTACAACCGACCTTCTATCCACCACGCAACTCCGCAGTGTGTGATGTTTTTTGCAGGCGCATCAAAGCCGTGTTGCAAAAGCAAAATCAACTTTGCCAAGAAAGTTTTCCTCTTAAAGCCAAGCAGATCGCCAGTTTTTATTTGTTCTCGTATATTTGCGTATGCTTGATTCATGCTGACTTTCCTAAACATTCTGACAATAAAAAACCCGCCGAAGCGGGTTTGACTTCTTTAACGATTACATTGCAGCCTGTATTTTCTTTATCCACGCCGCCTTCAACTCCTCCGTGTAAACATCGCCCTTCAAATCGCGAATAACCTCCATTGCCGTTTGAAAGCTCGCCATTTGCAAAAACAATACCAAATTAGAAATTTGTTTGTCTTTTAAGACGGTTTGTAATTGCTCAATTGACCATTCATTAGACTTAACCCTTTGCTCATTTTCAACAGCCATCTCAGCAATTAGACGAGCACTACTTTGGATGCGATTTTCATATTTTTTAGCTTTTAAAGAAAGCCATTGCTCATCACCGATACATATTCTTAAAATATCAGCAGCATTTTCTTCTGTTATTGCTTCGTTTGTTTGAGGATGCCTTTCTTGTTTGATATAACAACCATTTGGTAATTGACAAGTCAGGATGCCATCTTTAAATTCATACATTTTTATCCTTAAATTGTTGGATTATAGAAAAAAGCATCGCTAAATACAGTGCTAATATTTTGTCCTCCGCAAACAAAAACTCGACCATCAGCAAGTGATACCGATGCATGCTGAAATCTTGCGGTCTGCATACTTTGAGCAACCGACCATTTTTCTTTAAACGGATCGTAAATGTAAGTATCAGAAAAAACGGCACCAGTAGTGACCGGACCCGCAGTTCCACCACAAATCAAAACTCGACCGTCTGGAAGTAAGCTGGCAGAGTGCAAAGCCATTGGCTTAGGCATCGTAATATTAGTTCTTGTCCATGTATCACTAGTGGGAATGTAAATTTGAATCGACGAACTTGCGGAGCCGGCAATAATACTTTGAGTTCCACCAAATATAATTACACGGCCATCTAGCAATGTAACGGCTGCATTTGATGTAAGGGCAACATTAAAACCAGTTTTACGCGCAGACCAAGAATCTGAAATTGGGTCATATATTGTATATCCCACCGACGAGCCAGGGCTATCTCTACCAACAACAAACACTCGTCCATCTTGCAACAAAGTAGCGGCATGATAAGTCATTGAAATTGGCATATCTTGCACTCTGCGCCATGAATTTAAACTGAGCGAATAAATGTAAGTTTTATTTGAGGTAAATCCATTTTCAGTTGTACCGCCACATACACACACTTCATTTCCATTCAATAAAGTTGTAGCAGAAAAAGATGAAAGGGCTATCGGCATATTTTGTATGGCAGTCCACCTATTCTCTGCAATGTAATATAAATAAGCGTCAGGTAAACAAATTACTGTCGTGGGTGGGGAATAACTGCCGCCAGTAGCATTTGCACCACCAGAAACAAATACAATTCCATTGTTAAGTAAAGTTGCAGCATGCCCCCACCTTTTGGATGGAACACTTGTCGATGCGATAGTGGTAAAAAACAATCCGTTTTTTTCAATGCCTTTAGTGTTATCAATAAATGGAGCACCAGCGGCATACGAAATATCAATATCTCTAATAGTTAGTGATCCAAATTGAGCCTTAACAACATAGAGAGGTACCCATCCTTCATCAGGACTTGGAGTCGATTGATATCCAGTTGGCGCACTAACACCAGCTTTGACACTAATTAAACACAATCCTTTTCTAACAGTATTTTGTGTTCTTGTTTGCAACGGATTGCTTGAGTCTACAAATGGCAAAGCAACCGGACTTGTATCAATTTCAGAGTATTTTGCTTGAATTAAATAGTTAATTGTTTGATTATTAACTGTCGACGGCGCACAATTTAATTCTATTGGGGCTTCTAATGTTCCACATTTTAGAATTTTGTTTGTATCTGCTGGTAACGATCCGTATGTAGAAATATCAATGGTATCGTAGAAATATATTTCACCTTCACTGATTTTTACCTTAATTGACGCAGGCGTTGTTGTCGTACAAACTAGTCCTGTAATGCGCGGGACATTACCAAGAACAGCTTTTGCAAGTTTACCAATAGCAACCATCGCGAATCTGTTGGTATCAAGTATGTCAGTATCAAGCGGCACTTGTGCCGGATAAACAATTTTTCTATCCATATTATCCTTATAAATTTTTAATCAAAAATTCGAACCCAAATGATTGTTCCAATTGGCTTAACTGACTCAATTGCCAAATAAATTTCGTTGTCTGACACAATCAATCCACTATTGGGTAAAGGTCTATAAACCGTTACAAATGCTTGGTATGCAATATTATTTGATCCGTATGTTCCTATATTGTTGTAAGAAAGGGGCCGAGTGTTGTAACCGCCCTGATAATCTTTTGTTCGTTGAGGCTCTATAACAATTGGAATCCTGCCAGTCAAATCAGTTAATATTTTTATAAGCGCAGATCGTGTTGCCCTTTCGCGAAACATTTCAATCATAATTTTTGATCTCAATGATGCATCTGGTTGCCCTAATTTTCTGAATACTTCATTTCCAAAAAAGTCAGCAGCAATCATGTCAAGCCAACCATCTGTCGCAGTATTTATACGCGTCTGTAACTTTGCATAGCCTATCAATGAATAAAGAAATGCTTTTGCAAAAGCAAAACCATTAAGCAATGCGTTGAGAGTAGGTGATAAATCACCGAACCAACGCGGTAGTAACGATTTAATGCGTGCTAAAAAATCATTTTTATCACCTATTGCCATATCAAATCACCACAACCGTTCCTGCTTTAATAACCTCATTGGTTTTTATTGCGATGTCTTCTGATTTACCGTTTAGCGAAATACTGCTTACTCTGTAAACACCCGGAGATGCGTTGTATGCAACTTGAATAATCCTAGTAATCACAAGATTTGTATTGATAGGCAATGAGTTCAAGTAGCTGGTTATTGCATTTTTTGCGCTAAGTTCAACCGCAGAGTTGTCATATCCATCGGCAACATCAATAGTCAAAATAACATTAGCCAAAACAATGGTTGGCGGATAAACATTGAATGCAACTGTAATTGGTCGCACCGCGTCTACGGCGTTGTAAACACTTGTTAGAACTTGTTGCGACGGTATACCTGTGCCATCATCAACAACAATATAAAAATAGCCAAGCCGAACGATTCCATCAAATTGTTGGTTTTCAACTATTGAGTAAGTTATGTTTGATGAAATTGATGATGCAGCAAAACCAACGGCTGTTTTAGTTGCTTTTGATAACGATGCAATGTAACCAATAAACCGCAACCGTAAAGCAACATCAGATTCTGCATCAGCCCCAT
>CAZKAD010000069.1:0-4182 GCA_964550845.1 uncultured Gammaproteobacteria bacterium | reverse complement strand
TGCCCTGACCTCAACTGAGGTCCAGTGGGTGCAGGAAAGCTACGTTCTGGTGTTCAAATTTGACTCGCAATTTCAGGATTGATAGCACAGCCACTATTGCAGTGGAAACTATATTGAGAGTGGTCGGCAAAGTGAAAACTTTAAAAACAGAAATTCTCGACTGATTCTTTGTGATTTCCCAGCCATGGAAATCACGCAGCAAGTCCAGCTCCTCCATAGGAACCCTGGAGGTTGAGCTTGGATCCAGCACAATATTGACAACACAATTCCGCTCAAAGAAAAAGATGGTTAATTTTCCTTCCTCTGTATCTCCATCTGTTGCAATTAGTACCAGTCGTTTGTAAGAGATGTCTTCATTGACAACAAATTCATTGACCTGACTTAGCTTCATTCTTAAGTCATTCACTTGACGCAATTCACTTATTGGGAGCCTTGCGATAGGTTTTCTAAGGACTTTTCCCCCATCTTCGTAATCTAGCTGAGCCAATTTGCAAACCTTTCTAGAGCCTCTGATTGGATAGTTGGCGTTACGTGGCTATAAATATTTAGTGTTGTACCTATATCTGAGTGACCAAGCCGTTCTTGAACAATCTTTGGGTTTACACCAGACTGCAGAAGTAACGTTGCATGCGTATGGCGAAGGCCTTTTAATGTAATGGGGGGTAGGTTGCTAAATTTGGTCCGGGCCTTCAAAACCAACCTGGTCCACCTAGCAGTTACATCATTTGGAACCCTTAGATCGTTGTTAAGCGTTGAAAAAATGAAGGCATCATTTGATACAAATTCAGATCCAAGAAGTCCTCTTAGCTCCCTGTAGTTGACTAAGACCTCCAAAGTCCTAGCATCTATCGAGACCGACCTGGACTTATAGGTCTTTGTGGACTTCACTGCACGCGAAGCAGACACGTCTGCTGCTCGACGAATAGCCAGTGTTGAGGTTGAAAGGTTTAAATCTGACCACTTGAGCGCTATAGCCTCGCTTCTGCGAATCCCAGTCATGGCAATTAACAGCCAAAGCGGGTAAAGATCATCCTTCGCCTCTGTTTTGATCCAGCTCATTAGGTCGTTTAGCTGATCTTTGGTCAGGATCTCTTCCGCAGATGTTTCAGAACGAGCGCGTCTCCCCTGTTTCGGAGCCTTCACGGTTCTGTGCTTTGCAGGGTTATTGAAAATTAACCCCATGTCTTTGGCTGATTCAAATATTGCCGCAAGTACGAGGTGGATCTTTGAAACTGTAGTTTCAGATAAAGCCGAGCCGAAGGCCTTTGCATCCATTCGACCGGATGAGCGCAACTTTGAATACAAGTGTCGAATCTCTGAGGGTTGTATCTCAGACATGACGCGATTACCAAAGAATGGTTTTAGATGAGTGCGCACAATCTTCCTATAACCCATCAAAGTCGACCCAGCCACATCTAGGTCTGCGAGCCATTCCTCGGCAAAAGCCGAGAAACGAGTGTTTGCTTCAACTGCTGGAACACCCATGGTGGTTCGGGCAAGGGCTGTTGCTAGCTCCTGCTCCGCCAATTTCTTGGACGTGTATCCGCTCTTTGAAATTCGCTTTAGCGGTCCATTCGGCATCTCAGGATCAACAGGTACGGTCGCCTGCCATCGGTGTAGCAATCGTCCAGTAGGGGTTTTGTAGCTGAAGACCGTGCCGCTGCCTTCGAGACGTTTAGTCATCCTGGTTACCTTCTCCCTGCTGGTCCAGAAGCTGAATGAGTGCGTCCTTAAGAATCAGTTTTTTGCGACCACCAAGCGGTAACACTGGCAGTCGCTTCTCGCGCAAGGCCCTTCCAATGGTTTTTCTATCGACACGCAGGATTCCCGCTACTTCTTGAATTGTCAAAACAGCTTTGGGGTATGCCCGAAGCTCATCTAGTGTCATTTTTCCTCACTCGCACTTGTTTTAAATTAAGTACCATTCTATCATGACTTTTGGGGTTTTATGGTGCCTTTTTCAAAAAAAGTGCGATGATTGAGTCATGTCGGAGAAAAAAATTGTTGTGACGAGACTGGTTGAACCATCGAAGTACCTAGCAATTGGGCCCAATTCTGGCGTAATCAGACCCCTTGAAGTCCCGTCGGAGTTCTCTTACAACGTCCGGGTCGAAGAGCTCCCGGCTCTAGAAATTGGGGGGAAATGGGATGGCGACAGGCTTCGCGTCACTCATCTGTCTATGGATTTAGAGAGTGGGTTAAACGCGACGCATTTGATTCGGGTCAAACTCCCCGAGCTGGTCAGTGCCATTGCTGCGGATTCCGTGCCAAACTCGGAGCTTTGGAGCTCTAAGGAAAAGTTTGAGCAGTTCCCTCCCCAGGGGAAACTAGAGCAGTATTCGCGGATAGCTCAGCTGTACTGGTTTCATCACCTATCATGGGGAGCGCCTCGGCAGGTGATCATGGACTTTATGGGTTGGTCTAGAAACAACACAAACTTTCACCTAAAACAAATCTCTCAGGTGATCGAGTTACCGGCGTCGCGGGAGTCCGCTTCGGCAAGACAAATGCGCACTCAAAAGCAGTGATCGGCGAGCGCGGGTTATGTACATTTTGCTACTCGTCCTTATACAGTAACAATCTTTGAAACTAAGGTACTGACTCTGCTTAACTTAGATAGCCGTCGTAACGTCCCAAACCATAGGTTTTGGGAACGTTGACGACGTCTAACTATTTATCCGCCAATTGTCACAACGTCAAAAAATGACGTTTTTTGACATTCCGGACGTTCTAGTCCTCCAAGTCACTTTCCATAGGCTCGGAGCACTCATCCGGAATTCCAGCTTTGATTATCCGGTGGGCCACTGCAAACAATCCGAACGCTATTCCAGCTTTTTTGGCTTCTCGGGACACTCTTGCCCAGACGTTCTTTTGTCCCTTTAGCTCACCCTGCTTTGACTCATCGGCCCTGATTAGGTCGAGTGCCTTGGTGAATCTTTCATTCCGAGCCAACAGCTCAGCCCAATCGATGTCCTTGCTTCGGTCTCGGAGTTCGTGGCGAAGCGTAGGTGAACTGTATCTGAGGAGTTCGAGCTTTTTAGAGGGCAATGGAACCCTGCTCTTTTCGCACGAAAGCGCAAACTTAACATCGTCGCTCTTTCCGGTAAGGTTCCAAACTATGTCTACATCGCCCTTCTTCGCTGAACCGCCTCGCATTCCAGCATCAGCGTTTTTGCCGGTGTGATCGATGCGGATATAGGCGATTCCTCGCGACTTAAGAGCCTTTCCGGCGTGGCTATAAAACTCAAGCCAAGTTGAGTTTGAGTTTTCATCTCCACTAATCGTGCGCGAAACTGTGTCGATGATCACCAGGCGCGGCTTTACGCGTTCAATGATTTCAACTAGTTGGCGTCCACCTTTAGCGGTGTCTAGGGGATCCATCTCCGGAAAGGAGGAGTACACGAGGTTCCCGATGTCTTTAGCTTCATAACCCATGTTTTTTAGTCTGGGTATTACATCGCCCTTTACCGTGTTTTCGTGGTCAAAATAAAGAACCGTCATCGGCTCTATTGGTGGAAGCCCCAAAGCGGATTTTCCACTGGCGAGCGCTGCACAAATTTCGAGCACAACTAGGCTCTTGCCCAGCCCTGCATCAGCGTATATCGCATGTGAGCGCTCGTCACAAATCAGTCCGGGCACAAGCCATAGCTCTTCGGATTCATCTGCAAAGGCGCTTTCCCAATCTACGATATTGAGATGCGCCGGGCCACCAGGCACTGGGCTTGCCACCGCTGAGGATGGAAGATCACCAACCGATAGGTATCCCTTCGTCTCAAACTTCGGCCCCCTAGGTGTTGCCGCCCCAAGTTGAATAGCTCCTCCCCCATTTCGGCGGATTAACGTGTTCACTGCTTCTTCTTCGGTAAGGCCAATTCGCAAAGCGGCATCTACCAGGGCAGTCAGCCCCTCCTCGAACGGAATTTCTCCACCCGAGATGAGTGAGCCGATTTTCAAGCCACTGTTGAAAAGGGTGCTATTTCTAGATCCCTCTCGACTCGATAACACTGCTTCTACTTCACCTTCAAGAGCGGTTATTCCGTACGTGGTAATCGGATCACAGTACAGTTGCATATCATCAAGCGGTATACCTTCCGATGGGCTACCGGACGTAGCTGAGCTAACTATCTCTACAACTTGAGGATTCAGCTCCAATGGTTCTATCGCAAATGGTGATCGGTCAAC
>CAZKAD010000068.1:0-4438 GCA_964550845.1 uncultured Gammaproteobacteria bacterium | reverse complement strand
TATGATAACGTACACCTGGCAAATCTTTTACACGACCACCACGAATAAGTACGATAGAGTGTTCTTGCAGGTTGTGTCCTTCACCTGGGATATAAGCGATAACTTCTACACCGTTTGAAAGACGAACTTTGGCAACTTTACGAAGCGCAGAGTTTGGTTTCTTTGGCGTTGTTGTATACACTTTGGTACATACACCACGTTTAAATGGTGCACCTCTTTTTAATTCGGTTCTCTTGCGGTGCAGAGAATCATAGGTAAACTGAAGCGCAGGAGACTTGGATTTCACTTTTTGAACCACGCGTCCTTTGCGCAAAATCTGATTCATTGTAGGCATAGCCTTGCTGTGAGTTAGTTCGAAAAAGTAGTTGATTCGCCTTATACATTTTTACTTGTCCGTGGCTGCGGCCAATACAAGTAAAAATCTATTGCGGCTCCATCAAAACTTTTTCTCTTTAAATAATTTTAATAAAATAAAAGTGCCCGGTTGGGCACGCTCGAAGATTATTCCATTTCGACATGGGAACAATTTCGAACGTTGCCTGAGGAAACCTCAGATACCCTTCTCTTTTTTGATTGAACAAAAAAGATACTCCGTTCTTCAATATTTAATTGAGGCTAGTATAGAGGAAAGCTGCAAAAATGTCAAGAGTCCTAAAAAAGACCTATTCCCCCAGTAAAAAGAGCAACAAAATAGTCTACAAGTGGGTTAATAACATGGGAGAAGTAAAAAACAAAAATAAGTACCAAAATAAAGCCAAATCTGTCAAGAAAGACCTTGATATTTTCGAGGGATGGAGGCAAAAGAGCATAGAGAACCTTGGATCCATCGAGTGGTGGGATAGGGACGCAGTTGAAAACAGCCAAAAGAACATTGGCCATAACGATAATATAAAGAAGAGAAGTAAATGTACTCCAAGGCAAAAACTGGATAATAATGCCGACAACAAGTGCAATAAAGAGGTTGATACATGGCCCAGCAAGAGCTACCCATACTGGTCCCCAGCGCTGATCTCTGAGGTTATTGGGGTTAAACGGCACTGGCTTAGCATAGGCAAACATAAAACTTCCTCCGGTTCCAAAAAAAAGCAAAAGTGGCAAGAGTAAGCTTCCAATCGGGTCAATATGAACTCGTGGGTCAAGAGAGAGGCGCCCAGCATAGCGAGCTGTTGGGTCTCCCAGCCTATCAGCCACCCAACCATGGGCATATTCGTGCATAATCGCTGAAGGGATGATGACAAGGAAATAGAATAAAGCTGGTAAAAATTCCATATTTTAGCTAAATATTAAGGATACTACACCAAAAAAGAGGTACATCTTGACAGAAATGAATCTTTTGGTTATACTATCGCCACATTATATACGCTTTATTATACCCTACTTTTAAGTCAATTACTATGGCTAGACTCTGTGACATTTGTGGACGTGGATCAAAACGAGCAGCTATTCGCAGCCACTCAAACATCAAGACACTTCGCCGACAGAAACCAAACTTACAAAAATTTGGTGACAAACGTGCCTGCACTCGATGTGTACGTACACTCAAAAAATTGCTTGCACCAGCAAAAACAAAAGTTCTGGCAAAATCGTAACAATATATTTAAAAAAATCTCCTGAGATAATGGAGATTTTTTTTATTTCTATTTGTTTCGATGGAGTGAATGCACATCATTGGTGTGTGGCGGACGAAGATTGTCAGGATTTTGAACGGCCTCGATACAAACATCAGAACATGTATTATTCATCTTTGCATTACAGGCATCACAAGCAATAAAAAGTTTGTTGCAATATTTGTTGGCACAGTTGCGATAGATATCAATATTAGTATTACAGTGCAAACAGTTGCCTACGATTTTGGCATCTGGACTCGTGTTTACAGGTACAGCAATACGCTCATCAAACACAAAACATTTTCCTTCATAAAATCCATCATTGCCATATTTTTCTGCGTACTTCACAATCCCCCCTTCGAGGTGATAAACATTTTTGCGATCAAAGCCATATTTTACAAACAGTGCTGAAGCAGGCTCGCAGCGGATTCCTCCGGTACAAAACATCACAATCTTTTTTCCTTTGAACTGATCATAAAAATCCATGCAATCCTTGAGATCACGAAAATATTTCATGGGAGGTTTCACTGATCCAACAAAGCGACCAATCTCCCATTCATAATCATTGCGCAAATCAAGAAGGATCATTTCTTCTCCATTTTGAAGCCATTTGTGAAAAGTATCACGATCAACGTATTTTCCACGAAGCGTCCAATCAATTTTGTCTTTGACTTCGGTGGTAATAATTTCATCGCGAAGTTTTATTTGCATTTTTGGAAATGGTGCAATCTCACTGTCGCTTTCTTTGAAGTCAATTTTTTTGAAGGTATGGTGCCCATTCATGTATTCACGATAGAGTCGAATTGATTCGGGCGAACCACCTACCGTTCCATTTATTCCATCCTCGGAGATCAAAATACGACCCATCAGCTGAAGGGCTTTACAAATCTCTTTATGCAACTTTACCTCGGCCTCAGGGTGCTGCACTTTGGTGATTTTGTAATAGAGTAAGACTTTATACATATTGGTTTCATTTGTGGCTAGAATAACAAAAAAGGCTTGAAAAATCAAGCCTTTGGGTAGTTTGATACTAGACAGAAGAATATTGTGTTGTCGGGCTAGCGAGACTCGAACTCACGACCTCATGCACCCCATGCATGCGCGCTACCAACTGCGCTATAGCCCGTTTGAGTGAGAGACAAGCCAAGTTTACTTGCGCTTGTCCGAATGAAAGCGGGATATCTACAAGAATAGATAGCCCGTTTGAGTGTTTCGATACTACCAGATTAAAGGCAAAAAAACAACCCCCAAAAAGGGAGTTGTTCCTCAATTTTTTCTATTTATCGGCCTTTTTATTGCTCGAAAGAGAAGTATAGCTATTGAGAGTATTATTTGCAACAATATCCGTATCTAAAAGAATTTCATTTTTGTATGCTTCTTTGAGTTCAGCTACACGAGTATCTTTCTCTACCAATGACTTAATATGATCAACACCGAGGTTCTTGTCACTACTGATCAATTTTCTTGCGTTCGGATGTGAGACAAGGGTATACCAATTTTGTTCAGAATTATAGCGTGAAGCAAATAGGTAGGTTTTTCCAACTTCAATAAGTTTATCTTTCGAGGTCCCCTGAGTATTTTCTGGCGCACTACTATCTCCTCCTTCTTTCAAATAGAGAATTCCATTTTCATAACCACCAAATTGATTTACGATTACGACTCCAGAAAGATTTCCTTTTATATTGGATACTACTTCAACAGAAAACTGAGTCTCCGGACCAATCCCCAAATTTTTTGAACCAGATTTTTTGAGAACCTTACCGACAAATACATTATGAGTTGCACCCATGAGTTTTTTATCATCACTAAAGTCAGTAATATAACTCGATTCAAAGCTTCCTACCATTGGTAAATGAATAATATTCTTGTAAAGACCAAAGCCAAAAAGAGAAACCGCAAGAACACTACTGGTGATGAAAACTTTTGTAGATTTTTTTATCATAGAGAGTAAAAATTAGTTTCCCCACAAAAACCTATAATCACTTATATCTTGAGCCCCAAGACGAATTTGATCAAATTGCCCAGGAAACATAACATTTTCTGGAATAGAATGATCAAGGCCAAGTGAATGGCCAATTTCATGAGTTATCACCTTCTGTCTACGATTATTATTTGCATTCAAAAGGTAGGCCCTATTAAAAGCAATTGAATCTGCACCAACTGGTGACCAAAAATAAGAACCTGCCCAATCTACATCATGACGATTTACATCTAATACATGCAGATCGGCAATAGTAAGGAGGTTATCTGGAGCAATATTTATCCTACGTAATGCATTCCAAGTTACAACCGCAGCATTGAATTGATCACGATAGGCAGTTCCACCTTCCCAACGAATTTCACGGCTGTCAACAGAGTTGGTGAATTTTGTATAGTGTACGGCCTGTGCAGTACCAGCAAGTGAAAAAAATGTAAAAAAACCTATAAATAGTACAAAAAATGTTTTTTTCATAGAGAGAGCGAAATGTTAGTATATTAAGGTTTTCGACCTTTCTATACTCACCATAACAAACAATCTCTAAAGTTTTGTTCAAATTTTATCTTACTTATCCCTTGTTCAAATATTTTGAGAGCTGTTCAAGCCCTTTTTCAACATCATTTATAGACCCACCAAAAGACGCGCGAACATATCCTTCGGCTCCAAAAGGTGCTCCTGGCACAAAAACAACGTTCGCTTCTTCAAGCATTTTCATACACCACTCCACTGAATCTGTTTCCGAGGCCGACAGGCCGAGTCCCAACCGAATGTCGGGATGTACTCCAAATAGACTCATTGGAAGAAAAGCATACAGCCCTGCCGAGGGTGCAGCGATAGATCTGCCAAAATATTT
>CAZKAD010000067.1:0-4448 GCA_964550845.1 uncultured Gammaproteobacteria bacterium | reverse complement strand
GCAAACCAAAGTTTGTACATACCATTGTCGAGTGCCAAAATAGCATCTTCTGGTAAAACATTTCGCACCGTAGAAACGACTCGCTGCGGTACCAGAGGAAATCTCGTATCGTTTTCATCCCGAGCAATGTGTTCTTCGATTTTTGTTTTTACTTTTTGAAAATAAGTAGCATCAAAATTCAATGATTCTTGCTGAGCAAGCAATTGTTTCATTTGCCACAGAGCATTGGCAATATCTCCGACCACTTCAAGCTGGGGAAAATAAATATTATCGACTTTTGCAGAATAAAAATTTATATGAATCACTTTTTGACCATTTCGTTTCATGATAAATGGCGGCTTTTCTACAACATCATGTCCAATATTGATAATCAAATCAGCTTTTTCAATCGCACAATGCAAATAATCACCACTCGAAAGTGCAGCACAACCCATATACAAGGGATGTCTCTCATCCAAAACCCCTTTTCCAAGCTGTGTATTGAAAAATGGAATGCCCGTCAAATCGACAAAATCACCGATCATTTTGGAGATAGTCTTTCTATTGGCACCAGCACCGAGCAGAAGCAATGGTCTTTTTGCCTGCAAAAGCATATCAACCGCCGTTGCAATTGCCTTTTCTTCGGCAACCGGTCGACGAAGTTTTTGTACCGAAAATAACTCAGTTTGATCAGCCTCTTCTGCGGCTACGTCTTCGGGAAGCTCGAGATGTACTGCACCAGGACGTTCTTCCATTGATATACGAAATGCTTCACGCACCTGGCAGGCAACTTGATTCACATTGATGATTTGTTTGGTAAATTTTGTCACTGGAGCAAAAATTTCACAGGTATTTACTATCTGAAAATGTCCTTGCTTACTGCTGTTGATTGGCTTTTGCCCCGTAATCATCAGCATTGGCATTCCACCGAGCGTAGCGTACGCAGCAGGCGTTACAAAATTGGTTGCTCCAGGACCAAGGGTTGAAAGACACACACCTGGTTTACCAGTGAGACGACCAATTGTTGCCGCCATAAACCCTGCCGCCTGTTCGTGACGCGTGACAATCAGTTTTATTTTTGACGTGCGAAGCGATTCGAGAAAATCCAAATTTTCTTCACCAGGAATACCAAAAATATATTCCACCCCTTCGTTTTCTAGTGCTTTGACGAGTAGTTCTGATGCTTTCATAAAATAGTTAGACAGATAAACAAATTCAAAATATTTCTTTTTTTTCACCAATTATTTCTTCTGTGCTGTTATTTGAAGATAATACTGATTTTTTCCACTTCCTCGAATAAGTATATATGAGGCGAATCATTTTGGGAATACTGATCAAAATAAAAATAATATTGATAGTCGCAATCAGAGCAGCGAGGGCAATCAAAAATTCAACACTCACCTGACTCACAAATTTTAAGAGTAAGTGGACAAAAGGTGCATCTGGATCAGTAGAAAGTTCACGAGCAAATACTCGCAAGAGAAATTGACGAGGACCAAAATATACGGCAAGACCCAAAAAAAGAGCAATACCAAGAAAAAAAACATGAGAGGCTGTTTGAAAAAGAAAAAGCCTGCGACCCAAAACGTTCCTTGGGATATGAAACCACTCAAGTTTTATCTGAGCAACAAGATAATCTCTCATCATGAGCATTCGCGCTACAAACCCTTTCCACAAACCATATTTTTTCTCCTTTATTGTTTGAGTCAGGCCATGAAAAACCTTAAAACGAAAACCTTTGCCATAGTATTTGGCATAAAAATTCAATCCTGCTTCAATACGAAATCGCTCTTTATAATATGCAGGAACTCTATTCCAGAGCGACTTGGTCAGAACACGCTCCCCACCAAGAAGCGGAATAAATGCCAAGATAAATCGCAGTACATACGATTTGCGATTTCGCATCGCAATAAACATTTCTACCTTTCCCTGTATGACAGGCTGTGCCATTTCTTCGATCATCGATGCCTTGAGACCACGAATATCAGCATCACAAAAAAAGATAATATCCGAAGTTGCTTCTTTCACCCCTCGTTCCATAGCAGCACCTTTTCCACTATTTTGTGACATCCTGATATACTTCACTCGATATTTTTTTACCACTTGTTCAGTATTATCACTTGAACCATCATCCACCACAATAATTTCAGAAAGGACTCGACACTCTTTAAGCACTTCCAAAACAACTCCAATACGAGCCGCTTCATTGTAAGCAGGAACAATTGCACTTATTTTTGCACTATTTTTTTGTTGATCCATACATTTATCAAACGATACACAATAAAAAAGAGCAGCAGTGCTGACAATCCATATCCAATGTTATGAAACATATCAATCAGCGTACCATATCCTCGTCCGGCCCAATAACCAATGAGCAAAAGCACTATGAGCCAAAAACTTGTACCAAGCACATCAAAAACAACAAACTGCCATAATTTTATTTTTCGAAAAGAAAGATAAATGATAGTCAAAATACGAGTGCCGTACAAAAATTTTATCACCAAAAGAGAAAGATAGGGGCGATTGCCAATTTTACTATCGATTTTATGTATCAATTTTTTATATTTTTGTTCATGTTTTTGAAATTTCTTTGTTTTCAATATTTTATTTCCGAGCAAAAACCAGATCACATCTGAAACAACCGTACCAAGCAGAGTAACAAAAAATATATTTGAGAGGCTCCACCAACCTTGCGCTGACAAAAATGCGGCTGTGAGAATAATGGTTTCACCAAATAAAACAGCTCCTGCAAATAAAGCAGGAAGCTGGTACTGAATGAGAAACTCTGAAATAATTTCTTGCATAAACTACTCGTTTCGCTTTTTTATTTCGAGAAATAAAAATAAAGGTATTTCTTTTCGAGATCGCTCAATCGCTCCAAATCGCTTCCCTTTGGGTCCTTGCCTATGGGAAATCCATTCTTCGAGACGTGACACGCACAAACCATTTTTCGAAAGCTGCTTGAAATAATACTGAAGCGGACGATGAAAGGACAAAGTTTTTTGTTTGACCGTTTGTCCTGGATGCATATCTATTGGAATTTTTTGCTCTGAAAGATATTTGTCGATACGACGATACTCTATTTGTGCCTCCTCATCCCAGCCCCACTCACTTGCCTTGGGGATCCTATAATTTGGATGATTGAGCACCACAAAGAGACTTCCATTTTTTTTGAGTACCCGTGCACATTCTGAAAAAACTCCACCCACATTTTCAATATTTTGTATTGCCAAAATAATCGCAACTTTATCAATGGTGTTTGTTTTGATCTGGGGAATTTTATCTGCAGAAGAAACAGTATAATCAATTTTTGGTGAAGAATTTTGTTTTGCAATTTCAATGAGTTCTTTTCCAATATCGATTCCCTGCACTTGGGCTCCTTTCTGAAAAAATACATTGGAAAAAAAACCGGTGCCACAAGCCAAATCCAAAATCTGTTCATTGGCCTGAATATCCATGAGACGCACCAGGTTGGGCAAAATCACTTGTGATTGAAAACTATTTTTATCAGCAATCATTTCTTCATACCAATCCGCCACATCGCCCCAAGAAGTTTTATTCTTTTGTTTCATAATTATTTGGCTTTGAAGATAAAATCATCACGGAGTATTTCATCCAACTGATCATAGGGAATCTTTACTTCGACTACACCAACAGCATACGGAGCCACCTGATACGGATTAAAATAGAGATTAAAGGTACCTCGAGCAATTCCAAACTGTGAAAAATTTTCTTGATTTGAAGTTGTTCCTTCTTCTATACTTGATCGAAGCGAGTCAAATTGAGTCCCAAATTGCGCTTTCATATTTTCGCGCGACAAGTCTGACAAAACCTTGAGATAATCTTTTTCACTATCAAAAACATCTTCAAGACCTGAGACAGGTTTATCGTTGATAACATCATAGGTGATAGCATGCACAAAACTATTTGGATGTGCAGCACCTGCGGTATAATTTGAAATATTAAATTTGAAACTAATCATTTGACGACTCAGCTGCAAAATATCATAGTCCATAAAAATTTCACTTTTTTGTCCGACAGGGATATCATTGATTGTTATTATTTCTGCCTGAAATTCTTTTACCAAATTTTGTGCATATTCTTCAAAAATTTTGTTTATTTTTTCCTGAGTCTTTTTCTCTGAAATACCCGAAACTTGCGGATATACGAGATTTATTTTGTACGTAATCGTATCTTCTGTGATTTTTTTATCATTCAAAACAATTTTTTGAACCGAAGCATCACTTGGGTTTACAGAAGTAGACGATGTTATCTGTGCTTGATTTTGAAGTGGTTTACCAGTCTGAAAAAATGTATAAAACAATAACACAACAACAATAGAAAATACCAAAAAAATCAATTTTTTCATAGAAAATGAGATTACTTGAAAGCTTCAAACTTATCTCATCATACCCCAAAAATAGCCTCTTCGTCAAACAAAAAACAGCCCTATTTGAGCTGTTTTTTTT
>CAZKAD010000066.1:0-4763 GCA_964550845.1 uncultured Gammaproteobacteria bacterium | reverse complement strand
GTTCGTAACGGCCGATTGTGCTCGGAGGGCGGGGTTCGAACCCGCGGCCAAGAGATTAACAGTCTCCTGCTCTACCGCTGAGCTACCTCCGAATAAATTTTTGTGGCTAAATTGTAGCAAGAGAAGAGGCTTTTGTCAAATGCCAACATGACTCCCGGCTACATACCCGGTTGTCCAACAGAGTTGCAAGCTATAGCCACCAGAAGGTCGGTCGATATTAAGCATATCACCGACTAAATACAAATTTGGAACCAGGCGTGACTGCATGGTGCGAAAATCTACTTCCCGTAGATCCACTCCGCCTGAAGAAATAACCGCTTTGTCTGCACCCAAGAGCCCTTTGACATGCAGTGGTACCGATTTGAGAAGTTGGACGAGTTGTTTTCTCTGCTCCGTACTGACACTATGATTGGGTGTATCCCCTTTTATCTGTGCTATTTCTAGAAGTGGCAGAACCAGGGATGAAGAAATTATCTTGGGCAAAGTATTTTTGATCAGCTTATTACTTTCGCCAATTAAATATTTTTGAAGTTCAGCTTTGAGACTGGCGTGATCAAGCTGTGGCAACAGATCAATCAGTATTGTTACTTCGCCATATTTCAACAGCTCTCCTATATCACGACTCATATTGAGTACGGTCGGACCACTAATCCCCAGGTGCGTGAAAAGCAATTTGCCTTTGTGAACCGACTGTTTTTGTTCATTTTGATAAACCGTGAGTTTAATATCTTTGAGTGTTACCCCACCAAGCTTTTTACTCCAAGCATCTTTGAGGGTCAGTGGTACCAGAGCAAAATCATTTTGGATAATGGTATGCCCAAGTTTCTGGAGCCACTTGAATCCATCACCGGTCGAACCAGTTTCTGGGTGGGAAAGTCCACCAGTTGCAACAACAACAGAGTGTGCGAGGATTTCTTGTTTATCTTTGAGAATGACAAGAAAATTTTTTTCTTCTGTCACAGTAATGCTCGTTACATCCGCATTGGTCTGCACTTCTACTTTCCCTTCTTTTATATATTCCACTAACACATCCCACACAGACTGAGCACTATTACTCACCGGAAAAATTCTTCCTTCATTTTCTTCTTTGGTCTCCATGCCACGAGAGTGAAAAAATTGCAAAGTATTTTCTACATTGAACTGTGAAAAAGCAGAAAAGAGAAATTGATCATTTCCCTTGTACTTGGAGAGCATGGTGCGATTGTTGGTTTTGTTATTGGTGACATTACAACGACCCCCTCCGGTAATGAGAAGTTTTTTGCCAAGACCTGGATTTTTTTCCAGCAAAAGGGCTTTTTTACCTCGTTCTGCTGCCCGCCCAGCTGCCATCATACCAGCAGGCCCTCCACCAATGACGAGAACATCAATCATAAAAATTTATTGACCAAGTTCTTTTTTCAATAATTGTTTGCCTTTTTCTTCCCAAACCGTCAAACTCCGATTTTGCATTTCGAGGATATAATCAGCAATCAGCTCTTGTCTTTTCTCTTTTTCTGTTATATAGCTCAAATATTTTTCCAAAAATTCATAGTGATAGGCTTCACGTTTTTGTTCATCTTCTACTTGGAGCCACAGATCATTATCAAAAGCCCACATGATAAACTCTTTGTCATTTTTCTTTTGTTCAATGCTCTCAATTAATTTTTTTTGAATACTTTCAACTGTATCTGTACCAGGTTTGATATTGAGATGTTCTGGATCATAGGGAATATCTTGGACAGGATGAGATGGACGCATCGAGAGTGTAATCTTATCTGGATGTTCAGACAATTTCATCGACCGCAAAGTTTCTCCGAGTGTCACGGCTTGGTCAAAACTCAAATCTGTTTGCACGGTTTTGTACAAAATATATTGCAGTGGCGTGTCAAACAATGTTTTATCTTTGGGAATATACTTGACCATGAGTTCTTTCAAAAAAGTCGAGTGATTGTGCGCACGTTGCGGTTCACCAATAGCATAAACTTGCCTGCGACGGAGCCATTGCAAAGTTTCAGTCGTAGGGAGTTTTAATGTGCGTAAAATTCCGAGTGTTTCAGAGAATCCAACAACCACGAGATAATCTGCTTTGACTCCAAGAATTTTTTCAATCTGAGTAATACCATATTCAAGACCACCCAGACCACAAGCATTGGACACATAATAGTCAGTCGAGGTTGTTCCTTTGCCAGGAGGAAGTGGCGAATAAGTACCACGAGGCAAAGCCATGATATTCACAGACTCTTTGGTCTTATCAATGGTAATCATTTGAATGACATCACAGTGTCCGCTGGTTTGGCCAACCCGCTTATCTAGGCCAAGTAGAAGCACTCGCACTTTTCCCTCTTTATCAAAGAGATCAACATCTTGGCTGTGCTGAGTTTGCGCCTCGCGGCGAGCGTCAATTACACTCTGGGTAGCTTTTTCCTGCGCTTCCAGGAGAGCTTTTTCGGCTTTATCTGCTTTATACTCAGCCAAAGTAGGCAGGAGGTAATAATAAACAAATGCGCCACTTCCGAACAAAATCCCAAGAACCAAAACAATGGCAAAAAACTTTTTCATACAGATCAATAAATACATGAATTTATATACATTTTACTCCAAAAAACAAAAAAAACAACCTTGAAAAATCCCTCCAAACTGCTACTATAGAGCCACTATGCAGCTCCCCTACCGCAAACCAGGTAAATATAGCCAAGGTACACAAGATCCTCTCATGACTGAGGAAAAATTTCAAGCCCTCCAAAAACAGCTGGCCCGCCTCAAAGAGAGCCAACCCCAGGCAGCCAAAGACGTGGCACGACTCGCAGAAATGGGAGATTTTTCAGAAAATGTCGAATACCAGCTGGCAAAAGGGCGCCTCCGCTCTATAAATGAACGAATTTTGAGACTCGAATACGAACTTGAGCATGCCCAGATTATACGCCGTGCCAAGCAAAACATTACGGTTGAACTTGGCCACACCGTCAGCATTCATGACGGACAAAAACAAAAAACCTTTCAAATACTTGGCTCCACCGAAACCAATCCTGCAAAAGGCATTATTTCCTATACTTCTCCGATTGGATCAGCTCTGCTCGGACGCAAACTGGGTGAAAAAATAAAAATACAAATTGGTCCAAAAGAAGTGGAATATACCATCGTCCAGATTGAATAGGGCCTTGACAAAGCCAAAAAAACAGCCTAGGATAAGGGACTTTTCAATGACTATGTTTTTGCGATTTCCCTTTTCCACAACCGTGTTTTTCTCACTGGTCGCCTTGCTCAGCGCAACGGCTTTTTTGTTTTTTCCAAATACTGCTCTCGGTACCAACATCCTCTCTGACGGAGATATGGAAACACTCACCCTCGAACCATGGAGACGCTATGGACAGCCTGAGATCCTCGAAAAAAGCCAAACCATGGCAACAGACGGCCTTCAAAGCATGCATGTCAAAAGCAGCGCACTCAATGGCCGTGGTGGATTTCAGCAGCTCGGCATCCCTATAGAAGCAGGCAAAACATATACACTCACCTTTGATTATTTTATTCTTACCGGGCATTTCAATACCTGGCTGGGGATACAAAATTCCAATGGAGCTTTTGATGGACGAGTCGATAGTCTAATTATTCCAGATTCTTGGCAACAATACAGTCGAGAATTTACAGTGCCACTCGATTTTACCGATGATTTTCGTCTGATGTTCAACACACAAAATAGTGAACTGTATATTGATAATGTAGAAATAATTGAAGTTATAGCAGAAGAAAATAATCCTCCCGAAGAGCCCGTGGACGAGGAAGTACCACCACAAGATCCTCCCGTAGATGAGGAAGAAGAACCAACAGAAGAAATTCCAGAGGAACCGATGGAAGAAAACCCACAACCAGAAGAGCCAATAGAAGATGAAAATCTCGACCCTGAAGAAGAAATCATTGATGAAGATATTGCTCCTCCAACTTCTGGTGGAAATTCCACACCAGAGGCTCCTTTTGAACTCCCTGCACTCGATTTTGATAACTTACACTTCCCTACCAATACTGTGGTGCTTAATAATGGAGAGACAGAAACTGCGACTCGAACTCTTCACCTTTCTTTCCGTATCAATGGAATTACAGAATTTGCAATTACACAAGCAGCATCGTTTGCAACGAGTACATTTGTACCTTTTACCACATCTACGACTTGGGATTTGCCAGTCGGAAATGGAACAAAAAATTTCTTTGTTCACTTTCGCACCAAACAAGGATATATTGTAACTTTGCCACAACAGATGGTTTTGAATGAACTTGTTGCACCAGAAGTCGGAGGAAGCCTCCCTCTTCCACCAATCGAGGCAGAACTACCAAATGCAACAAACTGTCCTCTGTTCCAAAGACGAGTCTACCGGCTCGACGATGGCAAAGAATTTTATATCACTCCAGCTTGCAGCAAACGTGAATTCAAAAATAATTACGTTCTACATACCTACCGGCCAAATCTTGGACCAATTCATACAACAACAAAAGAGCAACTGGACGAAATTCCAGATGATACAGACTATTATTTCATGCCCCTCGGGCCACAGTATCGAGTGAAGACAGGAGATCTGCTTAAACTGGCAGATGATCCAAAAGTGTACTTCATTGTAGAAAACAAAAAATATTGGATTCGATCAGAAACCGTTTTTTATCACCTCGGACACAACTGGAATCAAGTCAAAACCGTAGATACCGAAGTCCTGGATAATCTCGAAGAAGGTGGAACCATCGGCTAAAAAAATACCCTTGTCAAAGGGTATTTTTATTTACATTTCACGACTGTCGTA
>CAZKAD010000065.1:0-4885 GCA_964550845.1 uncultured Gammaproteobacteria bacterium | reverse complement strand
TACAAGAGATATTACTTAGACCTATTTCTTCTACTTTTTACAAAAACATAAATCGTTGGTATGTGAATCCAATAGCTATGATGTGAATTTTGCCTCTGATCAATGAAATAAAAATAAAAAATATCAAAATCCGGGAAGATACTTCCGATCAATCCAACTACAAAATACTGAGTCGTTTTCAATTTTTTCTGCAATACTTTCGTCAAGAGATATCCAGCTGGTAAATGACCAATAAACATAAAAAATTTAAACTTTTTCAAAAAGAGTATGTTGTCATTCACTTCCTAAAACACAAAATCGTAGATGAACAGTACTGAAATATCTCATGCAGGACAGTATAAAAGAAGATTAGATTTCCATATAAAAGACCACCCACGCCAACACCGACCCCCAATATAATAAAAAATTTTTTCCATCTTGATTCCTCAAGTTTTGCTCGAAAAATAAATACTCCTGTAAAAAGCATTGAATAGAGAATGAGTCCAATCATTATTCCAAATACCCCAATCCACCACCAACCTCTTGCATAAGCAAGCGAAGGTTGGGCGTATATATGCCAGACGAAGATATTCAAAAGTATGATAGATATAAAAGTTACTTTCTTTATATATAAATATTTTGAAATTTTGGAAAAAAAATATAATCCGAGAATAGGAACAAGAGATGCAATAAGAATTGAAGATTGAACTAAATATTGGACATCCTTTGGATTTGGGGCGTGTTGGTTCATATTGTTTCTTTTAACATTATGCAAAATGTAGACCACCTGCCATTTCTATAATCATAAAAAGCAATGCACCTATCAAAAAGAACAATACAACAGGCAGGGGCGAAGAAAAAATTTCTGTATCTTTCAAAGCTTGAATCCTTCCTTCTTCTTCATCATACAAAGTATCCGGAAAAGAAAAAGGATACTCTTCAAAATATTCGTGAAGATTGTATACAGAAAGATCCTCTGGTTTTTTTTCCTCATTTTGATCGAATTCAATAAATTGTTCACGTCCAAGTTTTGGAAGTCTCGTATATTTTAATCACCATTAAACTTCCCTGTCTTGCGAAATGAACCAAGCATAGAACGAGGTATGTGGTGTTCAAAAGCTTGTCCACAAAAAGTAATTTGTTCTTCCCCAATCTTGATATCTTCAACAGAGTTGATCACATAATCAATCCCATTATCTGGATAGTCATGGTATTTTTTTTCTAACTCAATCAAGATATCGTATCCAAAATCAAGTAAATATTCTTTTGCTACTGCCTGATCTTCACTTTCGATCTGTATATAGCTGGGATGATCCTGTTGCAAGAGTATCGCACCAAGAGTCCCCCAATCATGGGGAAAATCTTTTGCATCTTCTTTTATATCGCAAAAAGCCGATCGAGTGATTTCGTTGATAACAGATTTTTCTAACACCATTTCATATCTCATACTTGGCATATCACCAAATGGTTTCTGTCCAAAGTTCATCACCCGAACCATCCATTTATTTGAAGGAAACTTTTTATCTCCAAAAAAAATATTTATCATATTGAGGATGCTTTATTTTTAACCGACCAGCTCTACGCAGGGTTATTTCCCCCTGTTTCTTTTTCAATATTTTTTTTATTTAATTTTTTGTATTCTGAACTTTTGATAAAAAATGGTGAACGAACCTCCATATTATTATCTTCATGAGTGAAAATCATGGTCCAGGCCATGTTTTTGGGGAAAACAATAACTTCTTGATAGACAAAAACAGGAAGATTATTTGATGTGGAGAGATACAGTGTATATCCTTTTTTTGTTTTTTGCATTACAAAAAATTCAGTCACACTATGCTGTGCATACATAGACAAAGATTCCGGAGATTCTATTGTTTCATTTTCTATCCTCAGACTTTCCCA
The DNA here is from genome assembly GCA_964550845.1 of uncultured Gammaproteobacteria bacterium. GTDB lineage: Bacteria > Patescibacteriota > Patescibacteriia > Magasanikbacterales > UBA922 > CAYTKU01. Next base: position 3,004 of record CAZKAD010000065.1, on the reverse strand, counting down.
AATATACTGATTGTACCTGAGATCCAAAAAATCTTTATATGATATTTTTGCAAAAACTTCAACCCATTTTTTTATAAGTTCATCTTTTTGCACACCACTGACCAAAAGTAAATCTTCATCGTTAATACCGATTTGAGATATATTAGCCATAGTTACTATTACTTCAAATCCCCCCACCGCTTCCCCACCGACACATCCACAATAATCGGAATCGAGAGTTTATACACATTTTCCATTGCCTCTTTCATAATCTTACTCACTTTTTCTTCGAGACCCTCTTTTACTTCGGCCACAATTTCATCATGCACTTGCAAAATGATTTTGATTTCACCCTTTTCCCATTCTTTGAGCTCTCGCAAACGATCATAGACTTCGATCATACCGAGTTTGACAATATCTGCCTCAGCTCCCTGAATCGGCATGTTGATAGCCATACGCTCTCCGGCAGCACGCACTTGAAAGTTGCTTGATTTGAGCTCTGGTATATACCTGCGTCGTCCAAAAATGGTTTCGACGTATCCAGTTTTTCGAGCTTCGAGAAGGATTGAATCCATGTATTTTTTCACTCCTTCAAATTTTTCAAAATAGGTCGCAATAAATTCTTTGGCTTCAAACTGTGTCATCCCGGTCTGGGCTGAGAGTCCATACGCTCCCTGTCCATAGAGCACACCAAAGTTGATCGTCTTGGCACGGCTCCTCATTTCTTTGGTCACGTCCTCAAGAGGTACATTATTGATAATAGCAGCCGTCGCCTTGTGAATATCTTCGCCTTTGTTAAAAATTTCAATCATGGTTTTGTCTCCCGATACAGCCGCCGCAATACGCAACTCTATCTGAGAATAATCTGCCGCCACGAGTATATTTCCCTTTTCTGCCCAAAAAGCCCGCCTCACTTCACGGCCCAGCTCTGTCCGAATCGGAATATTTTGCATATTCGGATCAGACCCTGAGAGACGCCCAGTAGCTGCCACCGCCTGATTGAAGCTCGCATGGATTCGGGCGGTCTTCGGATTAATTAACTCTGGCAAGACATCTATATATGTATTCTGAAGTTTGGAAAGTTCTCGGTGTTCTTCAATCATTTCTATGATCGGGCTCATCCCACGAAGTTTTTCGAGTTCTGATGCGGCTGTAGAATATCCAGTCTTGCCTTTTTTTATTCCCTCACTCATCAGGCCCATTTTTTCAAACAAAACATCTCGAAGTTGATTATTCGAAGCAATATTAAATTCTTCTCCAGCTTCTTTCCAAATTTTCTTGGTCACTTTTTCAATTGCTTCGGCGACTTCCTGCGAAAGTTTTTTCAAATGCTCCAGATCAACACCAACTCCCGCCACTTCCATATGTGCGAGGACTGGGATCAAAGGCATTTCCATAGTTTCAAAGAGTTCTGCCTGTTCAAATTTTTTCAGTTCATCAAAATACAACTTTTTGATCTCGGGAAAAAATTCACATTCAGCAGACAGCACGATCATATCTATTCCAAAGAGTGTTTCTTTTGGCGCCTCAACCAGTTCATCTCCAAGTTCACGTAGCATAATACTTTTCATATCATGTGCCTTGGTATTTGCATTCAAAAGATACGACGCAATCATGATGTCAAAAAGTTTTCCAGCAAATTTTCTACCAATTTTTTCTAGAGCTTTCAAAAGTTGCTTCAAATCATGACCAACAAACAGCTTTGTCGCATCTTGAAAAAGTTCAAATAGGCCATCTTGCTCTTTTATTTTGATCAAAGAAAAATCAACAAGAAAAACTTTCGTCTCTGTGACAAAAATAAATCCAATCAGTTCTCCCTCCATGACACTTTTCCCCTGGATTACTTCTTTGACGGACAGTTCACTCTGTTTTGTCATCTCTTCCAAAAATTCAGGCAAGTTTTCTGAACTCACTCTCACAACCAATTTTTTCTTTTTCGTTTTGGCTTTCCCGACGGTTGTCGGGACACCGACCACCATCGGGGCTTTTTTTTCTAAACCTCCTCCACCAGGCAACCGCTTGAGCAAACTCACAAAACTAAACTTTTGAAATAATTCGATCATCTTGTCGCGGTCAAAATCGCGAACACGTGCGGTTTCAAGATCAAAATTGAGATCTGGCACACTGCATTCAATCGATGCCAGTTGCTTACTCACCCTCGCACCATTTTCATCTGCTTTAAGTTTCACAATCACTGAATCTTTTACTCCAAGCTCGCCGAGGTTCTCAATTTTTTTATAAATTTCATCAATACCACCAACTTTTTCAATCAGTTCTTTGGCAGTTTTTTCACCAATCCCTTTCACTCCAGGAATATTATCCGACGAATCCCCTCGCAGTGCCTTGTAGTCCACCACTCGCTCTGGCCCAAAACCATAATATTCGCGAACTTTATCTGGATTATACAAATCAAATTCACTCATGCCTTTTTTGAGCAAATACACAAACGTATCTTCATCCACCAACTGGAGCAAATCTCTGTCCCCAGTCACAATGAGTGTCTCAATTCCTAGTTTTTTTTCATCAAGCGTACGTTTCACAAGAGTCCCAATCACATCATCGGCTTCATATCCTTCTTTGGTAAAAATTGGTAGACCAAAGGCCTTGACCACTTCATAGACCAAAGGAATCTGATCATAGAGTTCTTGATCAGCTTTTACCCGCGTTGCCTTGTACGTATCTGAAATTTTATCCCGAAATGTCCCACCCGCCACATCAAAAGTCACAGCCAAAAACTCTGGCTTCACGTCAGAAAGGATTTTGAGGAGCATCGAAGTAAAGCCATAAACAGCATTAACAAGACTTCCATCTTTGGCCGTCAGAGGTGGCAGAGCATGATAGGCACGGTGAATAATGGCATTACCATCAATCACAACAAATCGCTTTTTTGGTGTTTTCATAGTAGAACCATAGTACCATATCTTCATCTTGAAAAAAAGATAACTTCATGATATACTTTTGCAGAATTACGGTACCATAGCCAAGTGGTAAGGCAGGGGTCTGCAAAACCCCTATGCGTCGGTTC
>CAZKAD010000064.1:0-5002 GCA_964550845.1 uncultured Gammaproteobacteria bacterium | reverse complement strand
GGTTCATTTATTTATCTAATATAATTATATGAATCAAAAACCATCGCTTGCACTCTTTGAGGATTACGAGATTCGTCGGGAGTATGACGAAGAGGCTGAAATTTGGTATTTTTCTGTAGTGGATATTATTCGAGCACTGCTAGACCAGGCTGATTTTCAGGTGGCAAGAAATTATTGGAAAGTATTAAAAGATAGACTTAAAAAAGAGGGAAGTGAGTTGGTTACAAAATGTAACCAACTGAAAATGATCGCCCAAGATGGTAAAAAATATCTTACAGACGTAGCTGATGCTGAAATCATCCTTCGTCTTGTTCAGTCTGTACCCTCGCCAAAAGCAGAGCCTATAAAGCTATGGCTTGCAAAGGTAGGTTATGAACGTATTCAAGAGATAGCTGATCCTGAGCAATCCTTGAATCGTGCCCGGGAAAATTGGAAAAAATATGGACGGGACGAGGCATGGATACAGCGTCGCATGATGGGACAAGAAGTGCGGAATAAGTTGACTGACTATTGGCAGGATCATGACGTAAAAGAAGCCAAAGAATACGCAATACTGACAAATTTGATCCATCAAGAATGGGCCGGTGTATCGGTAAAAGAACATAAACAGCTCAAATCTTTGAAAACGCAAAATCTTCGTGATCATATGAGCGAAGCCGAACTCATTTTTACGGCTCTGGCTGAAATGTCTACGAGGCAGATTGCACAGAGTGATGAAGCTCGTGGGTTTGAAGAAAATAAAAACGCTGGGCAAAAAGGAGGAAAAATTGCTCGGGATGCACGAATAGCACTCGAAGAAAAAACTGGAAAAAAGGTCGTGACTGGAAAAAATTTTTTATCTTCTCCTAAGCCAAAAATTCGAAAATTAAAAAAATAAATGTATGCATGTTATCCAAGAAAAAATTCTCAAACTTCTCGAAAAAAAAGGCAAGCTCCGCGACTGGACATTGCGGTCACTCGGGGAAATGGTAGGGGATGCAGAGAGCCCCCAGCGGATCAAGCACCATCTCACTGCACTCCAAAAACATGGCTATATTATACTTTCAAAAGCAACGGGTGATATCATGCTATCGAGTTTTGCACGCAAAAAAACAAGTGGGCTTATTTCACTTCCTATTTTGGGTTCTGCCAATTGCGGACAAGCTCTTGAATTGGCACAAAATATTACCCCAGAGGGATTTTTACGAGTATCTGCACGGCTTATTGGACCATTGCCACAAAAGCCAGAGCATCGGTTTTTTGTCGTAAAAGCCGTTGGCTCATCAATGAATCGTGCCAATATTTCTGGGCAATCGATTGACGATGGGGACTATGTGGTCGTTGATCGACAGGTTGGCGATAAAAAACATCTTCATGGGAGTTATGTTTTGTCTCTGATTGATGGTGCTGCAAATATTAAAAAGTTTTTGGTACAACCAAAATCTGAAATGATTACACTGGTATCTGAGTCAAATCAGGATTTTTCGCCTATTTTTATTCATCATGATGATTTTGCAGATTATACGGTTGCAGGCAAAATTGTACGGGTACTCAAAAAACCAGAACAACAAACAGAATAATTGAGCCATGAGTCATGTGATTGGTATTTGTATAGAATGTCTTTCTCGATGAAAGGCATTTTTTTGTATTTGATAAGAGATAAAAACACTTTAGAAAAATTTGAGGTGAAATATGTTTTACTATGGAGAGGAGTATTTATCTTTAAATTTTTTATATGCATAAGTCAAGATTTTTTTTGCAAATAATGTTTTTGGTTTTTAGTATCTTTTTCTTTTTTTCATCCACTTCGGGGAATTCGGCTCAGGTGATCATCAATGAAATTGGTGCATATGAAGAGAGTGGCTATGAATGGATAGAAATTTTTAACCGCGGGGACGAAGCTGTGGATGTGACGGGGTGGAGATTTTGGGAAGCTGGTGTCAATCATGGTCTTGCGCTCAAGCAAGGTGAAGTGCTTCTTGCTCCTGGGGCCTTTGCTTTGATTGTTCAGGATGATCAAAAATTTTTGCAAAAGTATTCTTTCGTAACAACAACAATTTTTGATAGTGCCTGGGGAACTCTGCATGAAGATGGTGAAGAAATAGGGCTTAAGTTTGGCAATGGTGAAAATGATTTTGTGGAAAAATTTATATATTTACCCGCACCAAATTTTTCTCTTGAAAGAATAGTTGCAGAACTTGATGATTATTCAAACAGCAATTGGATAGAGCATTTGAGTGAAAATACGGTCGGAGTAAAAAATTCTTTTACTGTTGGAGAAGATATTCCATCAGAAGAAAGTGAAGAAGGAAGTATTGATCCCAATCATGATCCTGTACAAGAAGAGGAAGACGAAGAAGTATTTGATGAGCCGAATTTCTCACCAGTGGTGATTTTTGTTGTTTCAAGTTCGAGTGTTTATTTTGGGAATAGCGTATTTTTTGATGCAACTTCGTCAACCGACAGTGATGGAAATATTGAGAATTATCTTTGGAATTTTGGTGATGGAGCTACTGGTGAAGGGGTAATGATACATCACCTCTATACCACCACAGGGACGTTTCAAGTCGAATTGATTGTTGATGATAATGACGGTGCTCTCGCGAGTACTACAGAAAGTATTACCATCATGGATATGCCTGAACCTGAAGAAAATGAATTTGCAACAACATCAATAAAAATAATTATCAATGAATTTGTTTCAGATCCAAGTGAAGGAAAAGAATGGGTTGAACTCTTGAATGTGGGATCTTCAACAGTCGATTTGGGAGGCTTCACTCTGATCGATGGTGCTGGTGTGATTGCCAGTCCGACCAGTACGATCGATCCGCAAGGTTTTGTGGCTATTGAGTTGAATAGTAGTAAGCTCAATAATGGAGGGGACAGTATTTTTTTGAAAAATGCGAGAGGAGAAATCGTCGACAGTGTCATCTATGGCGACTGGGAAGATGGAAATCTTGATGATAATGCTCCAGCTCCAAATAAAGGAAATAGTTTGGCTCGAATAAATAGTGTCGATACTGATAATGATAAATTGGATTTTGCCGAAAGTATAAGTATTACAAAAGGTGCTCAAAATAGTATTACAGCTCCTGTTTTGCCAACCTCACCCGTCAGTTCAAATCGATCGAGTTCTGAACGCAGTACCACAATAGGTGAAAAATCACCAGCACAACCAAATACAAATAAGAGTTTTGCCTCAGGGACAATTCTTATTAACGAACTTTTTCCAAATCCAAAAGGAAGTGATACAGATACAGAATTTATTGAGTTGTATAATACAACAAGTTCAAGTGTGAGCCTGGTCGGATGGAAATTGGTCGATAAGAGTAACAAATCATATTCTATTCAAGAAAAAGTAATAGAGCCATTTTCCTTTGCTGTTTTTTTGTCAAAAGTAACGAAAATTTCACTCAATAATACTGAAGAAGAATCACTCACACTTTTTGATTCAAATGGAAACCAGATTGATTTTGTACAATATTCTGCCACTTCTAGTGAAGAATTTAGTTATGCTCGTCAGAATAAAAATGATTGGGAATGGTCAACAACGGTCACGATGGGAAAAGAAAATGTGTTTACTGTTGTAGATAAAAAAAATGAAAATATTCAAGAATCTCAAGAGGAAGAATCACAAAAAGAAAGTACTGAAATAGCTGAGATAAATCAAAATCTCAAAGGAATATTTTTTTCTGAAATATTTCCTGCACCAGTACAATCTTCAATACAAGAATTTGTAGAAGTAGGAAATGATGGTGATACGGTTATTGATCTCGGAGGATTTTTTCTTGATGATATTGATGGGGGATCAAAACCTTATAAGATTCCAGACAATACCATCCTCGAACCAGGAACATATTTAGTATTTTCTCAAGATCAAACAAAACTTATTTTTAATAATACTGCTGATAGTGTCCGGTTGCTTGGGAAAGACCAAAGTGAAATTTTGGTTGTTTCGTATGACGAGGCAGAGGAAAACCAATCATATATCATTGATGAAAACAATGATTTTCTTTGGACAAACACAATTACGCCAGGAGATCAAAATGTTTTTACAGAAAATTTGGAGAGAAATAGTAATAAGGCACCCAAAAAAGTACTTGGTACCAAAATACAAGGATCAATCGATGTGCTTCTCGAAGATATACGGGATCTTTCCAAAGGTGAATTGATAACAGTACGTGGAACCGTTGCTGTAGAACCGGGGATATTTGGTTCACAGTATTTTTATATTGTTGGTGAAGCGTCGGGGGTGCAAATTTATAACAATAAAAAAGATTTTCCAACGATAAATGTCGGGGATATGCTTGAGGTAACAGGTGAGGTAACTTTTGCGTACGGTGAAACACGATTAAAGACAACCTCAAAAGCAGATATGGTTGTGCTTGGTAAAAATGGTGAACTCAATGCACAAGAAGTCGAGGTGATCGCGGTAGACAAGTCACTCGAAGGAGCACTGGTCAAAGTATCTGGTGAAATCACAGAGGTAAAAACAAATTTTATGTATATCGATGATGGTACCAGTGAAATAAAGATTACTTTCAAACCAGGCAGTGGGATTGAAAAAGAAAGTTTGGTCATTGGAAGTACGGTTTCGGTCGAAGGAATTGTTTCGATTGGACAAGGGTCCTATCAGATATTACCTCGATCAATTGACGACATACACAGCCATGAAGAGGTTTTTTCGACGTCTACTCTTCTTGTAGATGAAGAAATTGTCTCCAGAGATATCCCTCGCAAAGGAGGGGATGAGGAAGATAATTGGATTCAAAATATTACCACCATTGTTATTGGGGTGGTGGGTGTTTTGGGGATTTTATGGATCAAACGGCAGGTTTTGGTGGATTTTTATCAGAGAGTTGTACACAGAAAAAAAGGTGGCTAAGAGGGTAATTTTTTGTAATGAATAGGCGTCAATTGATATTCTATTGACTTTTTTATCAGTTATTTGTATACTATTTTCTACTGTTATGGGCTCGTAGCTTAGTTGGTAGAGCGCCTCGTTTGCACCGAGGAGGTCAGG
>CAZKAD010000063.1:0-5100 GCA_964550845.1 uncultured Gammaproteobacteria bacterium | reverse complement strand
CAAAAAGCTGGGCGTCGAACTGTCGGAAAAATTCAATATTCAAGATTTTCTCCTGGTTGAGGGTACAAAACCAAAACTATCTAAAATCAAACGAAAAGTCAAGGTGAATATCAATAAAATCTATTGTGTATATAACTTCATATATCTATCCACAAACTGTGGAAAACTGAAGAACAAAAAATATTTTTGTATACAATATTGTATACAAACTGTGTATAAAGTGAGGTGTAAGTGGATAACTTTGATGTGTATAAATTGTTTATGAAAACAAAAAAATCCTCCGCCCAATGCGAAGGATCTTTTCTTTCGTTAATCTTTTTTATTCAGTGATTTTTATTTCTAAGGTATCACTGGTATAGCTCTCTCCATTTTTGAGTTTTATTTTACTCGAGAGTGTCCATGAACCTGCGGCGGGATTGTCTTCCCAAATAAATGGGAGTTGCCCGTCAATAATAGAGGTAAAGTCAGTGATTTCTGCAATAATGATTGAATTTTGGGCACCATTTCTTTGGGCTGAAATTTGGGCAGATTCTATTTGGCTTAAAGACAATGGAGAGAGAAGTAGTGTACGAGGGAAGGTGTCTTTATCAAATGTAGCATCTCTCGCCGTAAAGAAAAGTCCTGGTTTTTCATCTTCTGCGGCCAGGGTAAACGGGATAACTTCTTCGAGCATGTTTCCAATATCATCTTCAACAATCAGAGTTAGTGTGTGCTCACCATTACTGATACCTCGCATGGTGTAGTTTAGGTTAAAGGGAGGCGTGCGAACGACATCAACGAACTTGGAATCAATTTTATAACTGACCTTGGAAACTCCACGGGGAGCATTGACTACAATGTCTGTTACGAGGCGGCGAGAAATAAGAGTACTACTTGGTGTTGGATAAAGTACCTGCAGAGTCGGGATATGTTCGAGCGAATAGGCATCATCATATTCTGTTGGTGGCTCTTCAAAGGAAATATTCCAGGTAGGATCTTTTTCTTGTTTACGTTTAATCCAGTCTTGAATTGCTGCTTCCCAAACCACAAATTGTGGATCTTGATTTGGATCAGTTGGGATAGGTCCTCGAGGGTCATCTTTGTTTACATAATAGAGGATAGAGTGTGGTTGGATGTACGTACGTTCTTCAATATATTTTTCTGGAGTCGAAGTACTGGCAAGTTTGCCTGTGATTTTGTTAATCTTCACTGTTACTCCACCACCGGCTGATCCACGGAGGATTGGTTTTTCAGCATCGTTCTGTGGTGCAGCTGGAAAATTTTCTACCGGTGAATCTTTGAGAGCTTCAGCCATGAAAGCATTCCAAAACTGTGCTGCGACGCGACTTCCTCCGTATCCTGCTTTCATTTTGCTGTTATCGCTATTGCCAGCCCAAACACCAGCAACGAGACTTGGTGTATATCCAACGGTCCAGGCATCTTTATATTCATTGGTTGTACCAGTCTTGGCTGCGACCGGTCTTCCTTTGAGGGTCAGCGGGCCTCCTGCACCAAACACATAGGCACGAGCAGGATCATCTGAAAGTACATTACTCATGGTAGCTGCAACTTTTGGATCAAGGACTTGTTTTTTCTCTTCTTTCCATTCATAAAGAATATCACCTTTGGTATCAGTGACTTTGAGAATACCGGTTGGTGCCTGATATGTGCCATTGTTGGCGAGAACTCCATAGGCATTTACGTGTTCAAGCATGGAAACTGATCCGCCTCCGAGGACAAGACTCAGGCCAAAATCTCCTTCACCAAACGTGCTATATCCAAGTCTTTGAGCAAATTCAATGCCTTTTTTTTCTCCTACGAGGTAAAAGGTTTGGACAGCTGGAATGTTGAGCGATCCCTGAAGGGCCTGACGCATCGTAACTGGTCCGCGTTCTTGGCCGTCATAATTTTGCGGTATGTACGGTTTGCCAGAAAGAGAAAAATTGGTCGTCACATCAAATAAAACAGTATCAGGGGTGTAGCCCTTTTCCAGGGCTGCGGCATAAATAATAGGTTTAATAGAAGATCCTGGTTGGCGACGAGATCTCACGGTAACGTTATATTCACCATCAATTTCTTTATCATTGAAATCACGTGAACCAATCATGGCAACAATTTGACTGGTTTTTGGATCCAGTGCAACGAGTCCCATATTGTTGGCACCAGCATCTTGTAAGACTTTACCATATTCGTTGACTGCTTTTTCCGCTGCCATTTGCTTGTCATAGTCAAGCGTAGTGATGACCTTGAGTCCACCCGTATCAACGGTTTGTTCGCCAAACTGATCTACCAGAGATTCTTTTACATATTGGAGGACAAAATGTGGAGCCGTTTTTACTTCGGTATATTTGCGACTGAGATTCAGTGGTTCGGCCTGTGCATTTTTTTTCTGTTCTTCACTAATATAACCTTCTTCGTTCATGCGGCGCAAAACAAAATCACGGCGAGTTTTGAGTCTATCAAGATCGTTGAGAAATCTGGTTGGTTGTTGGGGAAGACCAGCAAGAGTGGCAGACTCGGCGAGGGTGAGATCAGAGACATGTTTTCCAAAATAACTTTGGGCAGCAGATTCGACTCCATAGTTGGTTGAACCATACCCTACTTCATTGAAATAAATTTTGAGAATTTCATCTTTAGAAAATTTTTGCTCGAGCAAAAGCGATAGAATCATTTCACGAGCCTTGCGAAGGGGGGTGCGTTCATTGGTCAGGATAGTGTTCTTGACGAGCTGCTGGGTGAGGGTTGAAGTTCCTTCAATACGCTTGTTTGGCAAAAGTCCATACACAACCGCGCGAGCAATACTAAGCGGTCTCACGCCATAGTGTTTATAAAAAGATTTGTCTTCTGTTGCAATAACACCGTTAATAAGATCTTTGGGAAGCTCATTGAATTCGACAATGGTTCTTTTTTCATCAGCATAAAATTCATGGAGGAGGTGCTGCCCAGTGCGGTCATAGATCTTGGTACTTTGGTGGATATTGCGACTTCCGAGGTCATTGATATCCGGTAGGTCCTTGATAGACCACACCGTTAAAATGAGGAAAAAGAGAAAAGCAAAAATTGCTCCATATTTGGTGAGTTTCCAGAAAATTCGCAGAGTATTCTTCCTTTGTCCCTTGGAAAGCTTGGGTTTACGAGCCCAAGCAAAAGAGATCAGAGACCAAAGACCGATAAAAATGGTCTTTATGAGGACAAAAGGGAACAATAAAACACGAGTCAGGAGGCTCTTGGGTGGTTTTGTGGGACGGTTGTGATTTTTTGGAAAATCCTGGTCAGATTTTTTGCCATGATGGTCAGAAGGTTGACCGTTTGTTGATTTTCCTGTAACGTATCCGTACGTTCGTTTTGGACGCTCTTCCATAATTTGGCTTATTTTAGCAAAATTTTGTCTAAAAAAGACCTCAAAACATTGACAAAACCTTAAAAATATGGTATCCTATCCGGTTCAAAATTACAAGGCCAGAATTCTGAACTTTCAGGAATCCCTGAAAAAATGGTACTGGCAACGTCTAACCCCATTTGGTTCTATGTACTTTTTTACCAAAAAAGGATACAAAAAACACGTTCAAAAAGGAATTTTGACAGCCATGGTATTTTCACTCCTGAGTTTCCATATTCCAGCAGTTTCTGCGGGGAGTGTCCCTTCTTCAGCTGTTGAAATCGGTGCTACGCCTGTTGCAAACGAACAAATTGTTACTGTTGAGGCTCCAAAAGTTGAGCGTAAGATCCGTTTTACTAAAAAAGTAACAGCTACTGCCTATTCAAGTGACGTCCACCAGACTGATTCGACTCCATTTGGACCAGCTATGGCTATGGACTTTCGTGATGTGGTAGCCAAGAATGGTTTTGTAAACTGTATTGCCCATAATGACCTTCGTCTTGGTACCGAGGTACGTTTCCCTGACATGTTTGGTGATACTGTTTATACGGTTTGTGATCGTATGAACGCTCGTTATACCGGTACTGGCCGAATCGACTTTTACTTCTATGTAATTGGACAAGATGGGAAGATTGATTCGAAAGAATCACTCAATGCCGCTCGTGCCAATGCCAAAGCTTTTGGTATCAAGCGTGGTGTAAAAATGGAAATTTTGATGCCAGTGTAAAACATATCTTTAATAAAAAAACTCCCTGAAATAGGGGAGTTTTTTGTTTATCTTGAGGTACCAGTCGGATTCGAACCGACGCATAGGGGTTTTGCAGACCCCTGCCTTACCACTTGGCTATGGTACCATAAGCCGGGAGGATTATATCATGGGATTATCTTTTTTTCAAGGTAAAGATATGATACTATGATTCTACTATGAAAACTTCAAAAAAGCGATTTGTTGTGATTGACGGAAACGCCATTATTCACCGTGCCTATCATGCACTGCCACCTTTGACTGCCAAAGATGGGAGGCTGGTCAATGCTGTTTATGGCTTTACGTCGATGCTGCTGAAAATTCTCTCTGACGTGAAGCCAGAGTTTTTGGCTGTGACCTTTGATGTGGCTGGGGGGACATTTCGGGATAAGATTTCAGATACATATAAAGCAACGCGGGTAAAAGCAGACCAGGAATTGTATGATCAGATTCCCTTGGTCTATGAAGTGGTGAAGGCCTTTGGTCTGCCGATTTTTACCAAAGAAGGATATGAAGCCGATGATGTGATTGGGACGTTGGTGAAGCGAACGCTTGATGAAAAAAAACTCGGGATTGAGACACTCATTGTGACGGGAGACAGAGATTTGCTACAGCTGGTGGATGAAGACACGTTTGTGTATTTGCTCAAAAAAGGCATGAGTGAGTTTGATCTGTATAATCCGGATAAAGTTCGTGAATATTATGGTTTTGGGCCAGAGAGAGTCGTGGACTACAAGGCTTTGCGCGGAGATTCGTCAGATAATATTCCAGGAGTCAAAGGGATTGGTGAAAAAACAGCCAAAGAACTGATTGAAAAAGTGGGTGGTATTGATGATATTTATAAAAAGATAGAAAAGCTCAGTGATCTCGGGGTAAAAGATTCAGTGATTGCAAAACTCAAAGCAGATGAAAACGGCGCCCGGGTGAGTCGACAACTTGCATCAATTGAATGCAGTGTTCCTGATTTGAATTTTGATCTTGAAACGGCACGAGTTCG
>CAZKAD010000062.1:0-5172 GCA_964550845.1 uncultured Gammaproteobacteria bacterium | reverse complement strand
ATAAAATTTTATTTTTTATCAATTTGAATTAATTTTATAAAATTTTATTTTTTATTAATTGTGGTTAATATCAAAAATTAATATTCAATTTTTTTAATAACGTGTATCAACATATAAACCTTTTTTCTTTTTTAATTTTTGTTTTATTTTATTTTTACAATATATTGTGTTTAATTTAGTTTTATTTGATGCAATATTACTAGTTGTATTATCTGATAAGTCATTATTTGTTTTCAATTTTTTTTTATCAAAATATTCGGAGAATTTCATAAAATAATTTAATTTATCTTCAGTATTACAAATATTATTTAACCAATTAAAAGTATCAAAAATATTATTAATTGAATAAATATCAACATCAAAAAACTCTCTATCTGATCTCACTCTCCATTTATTTAAAATTTTGTGTAAAATATATTCATAAATTTTACAATTAATTAATTGATCGGTTGTTGAAACTATTTCACAATCAATAAATAAAGAAGTTTGTAAATTGCTTATTCTCTTTTCTATTTTTTGTGTAGTTAATCCACATTTCAAATATTTCCCCCACAATTCATTTTTCAGTGCATAAATGATTCCTGCATTTTTACCCATACAAAATTTATTCTATTAAATTAGAATGAGAAAAAAATAATCTTTATATATTTATATAGAAAACTTTATAAATGTATAATTTATTTGATATAGATGAATTAAAATTTACGAAAATATTACTTGGTAAAAATTCCAAAAATCCTCTTTGCTCTTGGAATAAAAAAGAAAATTGGATACTTGATGATATTGATTTAAATAATTATAATTATGGTATTTTATGTGGAAAAGTAAATAACATTATTGTCATTGATTTAGATTTAGAAAAAAAAGATAATAGATTAGTTTATTCAGGTTTTGAAAAAATAAAAGAATATATTAATGAATTTGGCGCTTTTGATACTTTTACCGTTAAAACTCCATCAGGTGGTATTCATTATTATTTTCAATATGAAACTAAAAATAAAGCAACTAATATTTTAATTAGTCAAATACCAAATGCAACTGAATTTTATGGATATGGTATTGATATTAGAACAGAAAAAAAAACAGGTGGAGCAGGTGGTTATGTAGTGGGGTTTGGATCTCAAATTAATGGTAATGAATATACAATTATTAATAATAAACCAATTGCGGAAATGCCAGAAAATTTAGCTTTTTGGTTATTACAAGGTGCACCTGGTAATTATCAAATAAACAAAATAAATAAAATAGATAAAAATGATTTAATCAAAAAAAATAAAACTAAACAAAATATAACTAAAAAAGTTATTTTTAATTATGATTATAAATATGATACTACAATTGAATTTGTTGAAAAAATTTTAAATGAATTACCCATTGAATGGTCTGAAAATAGATTTAATTGGTTAAAAGTTTTAACTTGTTTAAAAAATTTAAATATTGATGGTTGTGAAGAATTATTTTATAAATTTTCTGCTAAATCAAATGTTAAAAAACATCAAACAAAAATAGCTAAACTTAAAAATAAAGAAGAATGGGATAAAAATAATTGCTTAATAGATTTTAATTATATTATTTGTGTTGTTAATAAATTAAAAAAAACTTTTTATCCTTTTATTCAAAAATACAAACCTATATATAATAATGTTAAATTTGAAAATAATTATGTATTTGAAAATAAATTTGTTAAATATGATTATGCTTTATTTGAAGAGTATGATAACATAATTATTCAATCAACACCAGGAACAGGTAAAACTACTGATACAGCTAAAAAATTTTTAGAATTATCTAAATTTACTAATAAACAAATTATTTCAATTGTTTGTTTAACCAACACTGCTAATCAACATATTAAAACTTTTGGTGATGATAATATTAATATTAAATTAAATGATTATAGAAATTGTGATTATAGGGAGAAAAATGGAAATTTGGTTATTTGTATTAATTCTCTACTAAAATTAGATTATTTAAATGTTAAACAAATGAAAGATAAAATTATTTATATTGATGAATTTGAATGTTTTTCTAATAATCTTACACATAATAAAAATTTAGATAATAATATTAGACTGATTAACAATTTATTAATGAAATTAGTTAAAAATTGTTATAAACTTATTATATCTGATGCTTTAATTAATGAAAATGTTAAAAACTTTTTAAATATTTCCAAATCAGCCAGAAAAACTATTTTTATTAAAAACACATATAAAAAATTTAATGATGTTAAGGCTATTAGATTTCATAATGAAAATGAATTTTTAAATCATGTTAAAAAAGATATTGAAAATAATTATTATTTTTTATTTGGTTCTGATTCTTGTTCTAAAATTACTCAATATTTTGATGAAGTTTCTAAAAAAGAAAATGAAATAAATAATGAAAAAGATGATGAAGTAATCACTGACATTTTTAATAAAATTATTGCTAATGTTGATGAAGAAAAAAAGAAAAAATTTTTGTTAATTACATCTAAAACTGCTTTTAAAATTACAAATGCAAATGAACAATTTAAAGATATGTTTGTTTTTTACTCACCTTCTATTGTTAATTCAGTTGATTTTAGTTCTTTAACTCCACAAAATGCTTATTTATATTTTAATTCTTTAACCATCAATTCTCAATCTATGTTTCAACAGGCTACTAGAACCAGAAATATTAAAGAATTAAAATTTTATGGTAATCAAAGACAAAATAATTATCTTTATGAAAATTTATTAGATGTTGAAACTATTAATCGTGATTTAATTAATTCTTGTGATAAAATTAAAAAAGTTTGTTTAAATACCAATGAAAATGATGAAGAAACTATTGTTGAAAATGCTTTTTTTAAAATGTGGTGTTTTAATGAATATACTAATGATTGTTATAATACTAATAAAATTTCTCATTTTCAAAATATTTTAATTGATGCAGGTTTTATTTTAAGACATGTTGGTAATGATATTAATTTAGATAAAAAAAAACAAATACAAATGATTAAAACTACACTAAAAAATAGTATTGATGATTATGAAAATTTTGTTAAATTATATAATTTTGAAAAAAAAATTGAGGGGTATGATAAATACATTGAACGGATAAAAATTTTAAATCTTAAACATGATGAATTAGACATTGATAAATTGGGATATTTAGTTTATGATGAATATAATTTAAATTCTTATTTTAATCTTCTTAAATTATTTAAAACTGATGATTATATTGATGAAAAAATGGATGATTTAAATATTAAATCTTATAGTGTAAAAATTGTTAATAATGTATATAATAAAATTGGGTTATTGAGGAAATTTGAAAAAATATTTAATATTAAACCTTTTGATTTTGATTTCAAATTAGATAATGATAGCGATTTTAATAAATTAACTGATAGTGATTTTTTTAAATATAAAAAAATTTTTAGAAGCGATAAAAAAAAACCAAATAAATTAAATGATTTGAAAATTTTTTATAAACAAATGATTGAAAATATAACTGGAAATAATTTAAATATTCTTACACAAAAAAGAATAGCTATTGATGATAAAAAAATTAGAAAATATTTTATTGAGGAAAAAAATATACAAAATTTTTATTTTTTATCTATTAGAAATGGTGAAGAGCATTGTTATAATTATGATTTGTTAAAAATATTTAATATTGATAAACCAAATGACTATAAAAAATATTGTTTTGGATATAAATAATATTGGTTGATTGATTTACTTTTTTAATATTGGACCAAACTCGGAATAATATTATTATAATTTAAATTTATTTTAATACGAGTTTGGTCCAATATTTTATAATTCTATTGGTTTTTTTTATAAAAAAAATTTATTTAAAATATT
This sequence comes from uncultured Gammaproteobacteria bacterium, assembly GCA_964550845.1. GTDB lineage: Bacteria > Patescibacteriota > Patescibacteriia > Magasanikbacterales > UBA922 > CAYTKU01. The sequence continues at coordinate 1,336 of CAZKAD010000062.1, read as the reverse complement.
GTTTTGGATATAAATAATATTGGTTGATTGATTTACTTTTTTGATATTGGACCAAACTCGGAATAATATTATTATAATTTAAATTTATTTTAATACGAGTTTGGTCCAATATTTTATAATTCTATTGGTTTTTTTTATAAAAAAAATTTATTTAAAATATTGTTTTGGATATAAATAATATTGGTTGATTGATTTACTTTTTTGATATTGGACCAAACTCGGAATAATATTATTATAATTTAAATTTATTTTAATACGAGTTTGGTCCAATATTTTATAATTCTATTGGTTTTTTTTTATAAAAAAAATTTATTTAAAATATTGTTTTAAATTTAAATCTTTGAAAAAATATATATGGCTATATTTTTTTCTATCACCTTCTCTTTTTGCATATTTCATCTTTGATACTAATTCAAATTTTTCACTTTTGAAGATACTTTTTAATAAACATATCTCACTCGGTTCTTCTCCTTCTTTTGTATGTTGTTTTACAAAATAATTCCATGTTCCACATTTATATAATTTTCGTATTGAAGGAATATTTTGTTTTAAATATTCCTTCAATTCTACATTGTGTTCTAAATCATATAATAATACCCCTCTTACTTCGTCTGTTAAACCTATCTTTTTTTCTAATTCTTTTATCAATTCTTCCCTTTCTTTTACATACTGTTCTGATTTTGTCTGACGTTTTCGACTTTGTTTTTCTTTTTGTTCTTGTTCGTTTTTATTATTCATTTTTTAATTTTTACTTAATAGTATATGAGATATTTTTTATTTTAAAATTATATTATTTTTTTTTCTTAAACTTATATATCTTAAAATGTTTGGAATCATATGAACCAAACATTCTTATAATTTCACCATAAAAACACATACATGATGATTTGACACTTCAATTTATATGTGGTATATTTTGAGGCTTGAATACTTTTCAATTGGTTGTTGAATTATATTTAAAACTTCAAAAGAGACAATGATAATACTTATGAATTAAGACCTCCAACCAAATTATTTATAATTTGATGAGGCTCCAGAAAATAAACTGAGTTTATTTTCTTGGGAGACCAAAATTCAAAGGTATAATTGCTTTTAAATGACTTGTTGCCTTAAATTAAAACCAAAAATTAAGATAATAATTTGTTTTAGAGTAAATTCATTTTAAATTAAGTTTTCTACATTTTCTACGAATAATTTTTTATTTAAAATTATATTTTGTCTATGGATATACTTTTTACCCAAAAGCCCGGCAGAACTTAATCTTTAGATTAAGTTCTAGCCCTTTTCATGATGTATTTTATTTAAAATTATATTTTGTCTATGGATATACTTTTTA
>CAZKAD010000061.1:0-5354 GCA_964550845.1 uncultured Gammaproteobacteria bacterium | reverse complement strand
TGCACTCGAAACAACAAGTCAACCGCGCCGCCTTGGGCGGGGAGGGCGTTGCGTAAAGGGGAAAAAACGAGGGTTGGCAGTTGCATCATGGGCTCCTTGCGTTACTGGGGTGGTAATGATGCAAGGTACTAGGCTCATGGCGTGAGCTTACGGGGCGCGTTTAAAACTGGTTGCACATTAAATTGGGGTGGTTTAGTGATGCAAATAGCAACTTACTATTTTAAAACTCAGTTTTATTTCTTTTCAATATCTAAGATAAATGTAATTTGTTTTATGGCTTGAGAAACGGTTTGATATTTGATGGCTGGTTTTATGAAATTGTCCATTTATTGATATTAAAATCTTTTTTTGCTTAAAGCGAATTAATTAAATATGTTAACAAGAAAACTATTTAATATCTCATTAATAAGTTTGGTAATTTTTCATTCAGAAATGAGATCGAAAAGTTTTGCTTCACTCAATCTTGACTATGCAAATCGAATGTTTATTATAATTTAATTATAAATAGTTAATATGTTATATTTTTTAGGTAAATTTTAGCTAAATACAGAGGTTCGAAAATATGGCATGATTCGTAAATCGTAATTTAAAGCAAAGTATCCAACCGATTGAGCGGAAAAGTTCGCGCTAAGCTAGTGCTAACAGTCGTATTAAAGCAAAAAGTAACGTGAGGTAGATCAATGCAATCCATCCAAGAAGAAGACCAAGTGAAATCTTTGGCGCTAATTATTCTATCTGGCCTGTGCCTATGCTACAGCGGTTACCAGACTTATCAAGGATACGCCACTGATCTCGGTATCGTAAACGCAATGATGCTGGCAGTCATATTGACATTCGCCATGCTTGTGCTGAGCATGTCGCTACGAATCGACATCAAGAGAGGTTATTCGCAGAACAAAATTTTATTTACATTATCTTTGTACATGCTTGCAGCAAGCTTTAGTTTTATTGGTAACTTTAATTCTTTCTACAAAGCACTAATGCAGGATACAGTTGTGCGAGAAGAAATTCAGGAAAAACTTCTTATTCTTCAAAATACTAAAGGGAAACTAAGCGATACCTTTCAAGATAATGAAGTAGATAAGATGAGAGTAAATACATTGGCTTTGATTGATCAATTTAAAAGTCAATTAACAAACCAAATGGAACCAGGGCTCGGCGATAAGGCCGAGGACATTTTAAAACGTATTGAGAAAACACTTGGAACAAATTTAACAAGGTTGAAAGGTAACGATAAGTCCGATGAGGCTCTTAAAAGGATGGCAGATCAATATGAAGAGTTGATAAAAAGAGCTTTAGAGAAATCACCTTTAATTGCGGCAAGAGGTGCATTTGAAAAAGAACAAATGAAAAATGAGCTCGGTAAAAAGTTGGATTTCAGGATTGCAGAATTAGAAAAAGCTTCCCAAGATATGACTCAGAGCAGCAACGAAAGCAGAGAGCATGCTAAATCAGCAATTCAGCTTTCAGTTTCTACATACAAAGAAGTTGGGGCTCAAATTCGAAGATATAACAAAGAATTTGTTTTCAATGAAAATCTAACTCTAAAAAACACTAACCTCGGCATGATTAGTCACGCACTCAGCTCGGCTGCTTCTAATCTGGGTAACATACAAACTTGGGTAGCAATTATTCTCGCACTACTAATTGAACTATTTGTACCAGCATTAGTTTTCGCGCTGACACCAAGGGGCAGCGCATCGTACGAATCTAACGACTATTCAGGTCAAATCGAACACATTTAAGGACTTTTTCATGTCTGAGCATAACGGTACACCTCAAACATTTCTAGATATCTCTACAAACCCAATCCAAGATCAGTTGGGTGAACCTGAGAAATCGTCACTTAAACAAACGCTTGAAGAAATAAAAATAATCAAAGACTGGGATGGTCAAGTTTTATTTCTGTTCGGCAAACAACAAATCGGTAAATCCTCTATATTGGGGTCATTGCTGCATTATATGAGCACTGGGCAATCTGGTGGTCAAGTAAAGCCCATGAATATCATCCCGGAAGGTTATGCTTTTTATAACAAGTCAATTCAAGCTATCTCTAGTCAAAAGTTACCGGGGCGTACGCTGAGCGCAAAGCCAATCAATGCATGTATAGAATTCAGTCCGACTAAAACGGAGTTGCCGCCTCTTAGACTGGTTGTGCTTGAAATGAGTGGTGAGGATTTAAAGCAAGTTCAAACTCCAACTGGAATGATGGGGGATTTTCGCGAGGATATTAAACTTTACCTAAATGAAGAGAGCTTAAACATCGGCTTTGTACTTGTAACATCCCATGAGGACGCGCATGAAGATGATAATTTAATGGCGGATTTTATTAATTACTTGCTAAACTATAATAATAATTTTTCGATGAACCGCATTTTATTGTTGATGTCAAAATGGGATACATATAGGGGTACAAAAGACTTGGAGTCATTCGTTAAAGAGCGAATGCCTCTAACATTTGGTGCATTGGTTACTAGGAGCGGCGGGCTTGGAACCTATTCGGTGGGCATAGTTCGAGATGTTGTGGATACCCCCACGATAACTAAATTAAATACTGAAGCACCAAAAAAATTGCTAAGATGGATATACAAAAGATTTAAGGGCCATGATTTGTATAAACAGACTTGGTGGCAACGCTTTTTAAGCAAAATACAGTGAACACTAACAGCTTTGATATTTGTTTTTTCGGTACCCCTAAGGGCTTTGAGCAGGTCACTGTTCAAGGGGGCTTTTCTCTTGACCTAATGCGACTGTTAGATTTTGATACATCTAGAGTTGAACCCGTCACAGGCGAAAATCTTTGGAGAATTTTGGAGCGTAACTATTCTGGGAACTCTTATCGTATTATTGCACTATATACCCCTGTATTTGAAATTGACTCTCTACGTCCAGGAGGTTTCTGTGGAGTTGCATTGATTTTTAAAAATGCTTATGTATCGGATGCTCAAATAATTCCCAGTTTGCTATCTGAATTACTACAATCACTTATTGCACTCTCAATCAACAATGGTAAATTCAAATCCTTCATAAAGGATGTTTTTGCAAATATTAAAATCCCAGCTGAGTTAAGCAGATTGAAAAACAGCTTAGTAACTGGTCGTAATAATGATGCAGTTAAAGTTTTATCGAATAGTACTTTATTCATTACAGCAGGAAAGGGGTTGGACTTCCCTAGTATTGCTGGATGCTTGAATTTTCTTCTGAATACTCAACTGGCAAGTCGATTCAATGATGTTTGTATTATTCCAGAGGGCCCTTTGATTGATAAGTCGGCTTTTAGATCAAAAGCAAATAGCTTAAGTTTTTTAAATGCGGTTAATCTACTATCGATAAGCGAAAGCAAGTTGACGACTGAGTTTAATCTTTCGTTGAAAAAAAATAACGAATTAAATATACTAAATACAACTTTGAGGTCCGAGTTAGAAGCGGCAAATGCCAAGTTATCGGGTTTAGAGTTACAACTTAATCTTTTAAACAGTTCAAAGCCCTCGGCAGTGTCATCCAGCGCCTCGACGATTCCCGCTTTTACAAGTCGTCAATCAATACCCCCAACCCAGAACAATTTCGATAGGCCAACTCAGAGCAGTAATAAATTAGCTAGTAGTAATGAAGCTATAAAGAATACGAAATTAACTGAAAGAACGATACCCAAATCTGATTCTGGGCTATTTAGTTTAGTTTTTTCTATTGCTGCGTTTGTTTTGTTGCTATGTGGTGCCTTTTATGGGACTATTTATTTAATGAATAGCGATTTTTCATTTTCAACATCTCAGCCTTCAAAAGCTAAAGTAGAAAACACTGAAAAACAACAGGCAAGAGTTTCTAGCTCGCATGCTTCTGAGGATCAAAAAGCAATTGTTTCAGTTGATAAAAATTTGCCTTCCATCTCTACCAATTCTAGCCCTCCCGTGCCGTCCCATTTACCTGCCTCTTGCAGTTACATGGAAGCCACAAAAATTGATTATCTCTTTAAGAGGCAGGATCAATCACTAAAGAACCTAAATGATGTAGCAAAATTTTTAACACTTGACTTGTGTACGCCGCTTAAGGGCTGTGAGAAGAGCATTGTTGAGGATATGGTTAATATTAACCCTTCTATTTCCCGATCCAAAGAAATAAGTGATGAGCCACTAAAAATAAGGGTGGCTGATATTTGCGAAATCCGGGATCCTCAATTTACCGTTCAGAAATCAAGAAGAAAGTAATGACTAGAATCAATTGGCTGGTGGATCAATTACTCTCCATTCGCCAGACACTTTCATGAATCTATATCTTGTGATTTTTCTTTTTTGCGGTAAGCCTCCTAGTAGGTCTATGATTCCACCGTTGCTTGAATAGTCAATATCAATAAATACTTCACAAATCGCGGTATTTTCTGTATCTGATTGACAAGACACTTTTTGTATCTCATTTATTTTTAGTTCGCCGATTCCCAGCAAAGAGCTTAGATCAACGCCTAAAATTTTTCGCTTCACTACTTCACTTAACTCTTGGTGAAGTGCTTGCTCGACTAAGGCTTTTACTTCTATATCCGAAGGCTCTTTACTGCAGCCCGCTATGAAGACAAATAAGATCCAAACTAAAATTCTTAAATTCATTACTATTTCCTAAGTCAACTAAATTGGATTTTTAATATACAACAACATTATTATATTATGGATTTAAAAAATATTATATTTTTATCTATTTTGTAGGTTGCTAATTGGAATAAAGATAATATTCACTTTTTTTATTGGATGTTATCAGTCTGAATATTTTCTAATGGCCTCCGCAAGTTGACTCTTGATTTTTTCTATCAGTGACGAGGGGGAAACTACGTAGGCATCTGCGCCGTATTTCAATAAGTCCCCAATTAATTCACGTTCATCGGAATATGGTACTTCAAGCGTGTAGGAGTTGTCTTCGTTAATTTTCCCAATTTGCTTTGGGTGCCATTGTTCATGCATAACCCACCTTGCTCTTTCTGCATTGAAATTAATTATGGCCCAATCTTTTACATGACCAGAGAAAATACCATAACCACCTTGCATGGATTTGCGCAGCTCTTCTGTGTCCAATTCTTTTGCATCAAATTCAAGTTGCTCGCAATCGGTGATGGCGTCAACTGAAAAGCTACGCACTTCTTTGCGTAAATGACACCAGGCATCGACATACCAGTTGTCTCGGTAGTGAACGAGTTGTTGTGGTGAGATAACGCGTTCAACGGTCTTGTCTGTTTGACGGTTGTAGTGCTGTATCTTGATTTGTTTGCGATGCAGCGTGGAATGTGCGATTTGCTCGAAGCATTTGAGCTTCAGGTTGCGTTTGCCTGCATGGACAACCCTAACTCTTTGAGAGAGGGTCTCAGCACTCAT
>CAZKAD010000060.1:0-5431 GCA_964550845.1 uncultured Gammaproteobacteria bacterium | reverse complement strand
TATATTTCCCCTCCACCACTGGATTACCCGAGAAAGTGCGATCGCCCTGATTGAATGGGAGAAATCGAGTGGCGAGACCGCGGAGTTCCGTAGTCATATATGCCTGTTCGGTATCCACGGCGAAGTGAGTCAGGCAACGCTTGAATGAAAGCAATTTTTCTTTGGGATCACGATCGGTCTGATACTGTCTAATCGCATCCTTTACCGTTTGTCTGGTCAACTGGTTTTTGAGCTCAACCGTAAAGATGGGCAGGCCATTGAGAAACAACACCAGGTCAATCGAGTTTTCATTTTGCTCGCTGTATCGTACCTGGCGCATGACGGAGAGGATATTGCCGGCATAGTCCCGCTCGGCCTCTTCATTCATACCACTCTCGGGTTTCCAGAATGCCAGCCTGATATGAGCACCCCGATCACGAACCCCCTCACGAAGCACACTGAGCACTCCCCGCTCTTTCACTTCCGCATCGAGCCGATCCAGGAATTGTGCCGCAGAGTCAGCCCCATACTGCGTGACGAGCTTCTGCCACTCTTCGGCTTGGGTCTGTGCGACAAATTCGAGCACCAACTCGCTATCCAAAGCGAGCGCTTTGTCGTACTGACTGGCCACGCGAACACGATATCCATGCAGCCGAGCCAGCTCCGCTTCGATAAACTCTTCGAATCCGATTTCTCTGGTGTTGGTAGGCATAAATAATCACTGCTTAATTTTATTCAAATAAGGTATTAGCTTATTTATTTCGATTTTAAGATTTGGATTTAGCGTTTTAGTATTATTTTCAACCATCACAAGCTTTCCAAGTAAGTCTTTGTTATAATATTGTCTTAACGGAAAAAGAAAGCCTTCATCCATGGAGTGATATGCGGTATGAGCTATCCAATCTTTATCATTTCGCGTATCCCCTTTTGATAATTCACTAAGCAACCCTTTTTCATCTTTCATTCTCTTTCTAAACTTCTTTACTCCATACAGATCACTCTTTACATAAAGGTCCTCCAAAAATAAAGAAAGGTCTGAATCTAGTATTGGTTCATTTTCTGTATATTCTTGAAAAATAATCCTCCGCTTCTTTTCTTTTCTTCGAATTTTAATCTTCTCTATTCTATCACTAATAAAAGCGATTACGATTAGAAGAATGACCGAAAATGTTGTATAAACTATTAATTTGATCAAATGCATTATAACACTTCCTTCTAACAAAATATTAAGGGTCGGTTTTTTCCCCTGTTCAGAGTCTCTCAAAACAATAAACTGGTCTACTCCGGCAATTTTACCGAACGTAAGAATAGATGGGGCATTATCCTTCTTATGCAAAACAAGAAACTCGATAATAAAATACTTCCCACGTTCCAAAATGACCTTCTGAAACTCAACATGTCCGTTTTCAAGTCTCGGATTTAAGTTTGACTCTAGGTATTGTGAATTACTCTTTACTACTCTTGGGTCGCTAACGATTTCGCCATTTTCTATTGAAAATCCCCAAGGCAAACTTTCATCATAAGAATTTTTTAAAATATCAGCTTCTCCCGTATTCTCTACTCTGATTGTATAAATCTTCAAGTTCAAATCTTCTTTTTCAATATTTTTATCACGAAAAAATATTTCGAGATCATTAACAGATTTGTACACATCAAAAACATTTGGATCGCCAACGATTGTAAACTGGACATCGGGCCTCTTTTCATGAAAATAAGAGTAAAATCCAAAAAGCACAGAGACAACAACAATAGCTGTCCAGGCTTTCTTTATCCAAGCAAAGAGCATAGAAAATACTTTCATACTTTTACTTTTCCAGTTACGACATTAGAGATAAGCGAGGATTTGAATTCTTTGATAGCCTCGATCGATTGCCCCATCTTATTTATCAAATCAGTATATTTCATAACTTCGTTTTCCAAATAAGAAGCTATTTTTGACTGAATTTCAATCGATGGAAGAATACGGTATGTGTTCTTCAAGTAATCCATATTTATAGAAGGTACAGAAGAAATATTTTGATAATCAGTCATATTAATCATCCTTAACAACCAATATCCAAATTCTTTATCTAAAATACTCTTCGGCGTCATTGCCATCATGTTATTATCGATACAAACAGGAACGGTGTTTATCTTTCTATGATTTCTCGTAAGGGCAGCTCCTATTTTTGCCATTAATATTGATCCTGGAGCTATTAAATGCCACGATCTCTCTCTAACGGTTTTAAAGCTTACATAATTATTTGCCATACTAATGTACAGCTTTTCTCCATTTATATCACTCACCTTCATAAAAGGGACTTCTCCTTCGTCGTTCCCTTGCAAATCGTCCGGGAAGCCATCTCCTGCCCGAAAATAAAACAAGTATTTGATCTTAAAAACCTGCCACCCCTTCGGAATTTTATCAATCCATTCAATACCGCTATGGACGAGCTCAACACTAGGATCGAGACCCTTCGTCACGGCGTTGTTGATGACAGCGGTGCGTTTTTCACGAAGAAGGGCAATCAACTTTTTCTTCTTTTCGATTATCTGATCGATGAGCGCTGTCTTTTCATCCAAATACTCCGCAATCTTTTTTTGTGTTTCAAATGAAGGAACTACCACCTCGATTTTTTCAAAATCAGCAGGCTTCACTTGTAAAGAATTTGGTCGTATACCGTAGAGTAGACTTGAATACTTTTGCACATAAGGAATTGATCTAAGTAAACTATGTACAAACTTTGGATGCATCGAGCTAGCAATATAATAAGAGCGATATGCAGGACTCACGTAACCTGTAAAATCAGAAACACCAAGGCCAGTATAATTCAACCACATTGTATTCACTACGAGTTGCCCCGGTCTAACTATACGATAGGCACTAATATCCTCAGAAGGCATCTGCCCATCCATTGACTTGATATTCTTTTTTTCAATACCTCTATAACCAGATACTGACAGTATCTGCTCTACTGAACGATCATCTTCCACTCGCTCATCACTAGCAATAAATAAACTTTTAAATTTCAAAATATTCCATTCCTTTGGAATTTTCCCAACCCATTCAATACCAGAATCCCGATATTCTGGGTACGGGGTAAAGCTATTTTTGAGTTTTATTTGCGCTGTTTTCATAGGTTGATCGATTGACAATACTGTTGACAAAACCGAAATTATTTGCTATACTCCAGTTGTAGATTTTAGATCTGCTCGATTTTGATCGAAATCCGCCTTCAGGCGGATTTTTGATTTTATTACCGAAATCTATCCCTATTGAGCCTGTATTCAAAGTCTTCTGCAAAAAGAATACTCTCCACTATCCCCTCTCGCTGAATATCAATCAACTCTCTTCCGAGGTGTCCACGAGCAGTAAATATGACAGCTTTTGTTTTTTGAGTTTCAAAAAGATACCTCAAGGCATACGACAAATCCCCATCGCCAGAGAAAAGTATCACTTGATCATAATTATGTGCTTCACGAATCAAGTCTACTGTCATCTCGACATCGAGGTCGCATTTTTTCTGAAAACCCATCTCATGCAAAGAATCACGAATATACTTCACACGCTTTGTCTGCACTTCAAAACCACTCATTCGTGCTTTCTCTAGTACCATCCGTGACCAATGAATAAGGACGTCTGACTGTTCATCTTTCCCGTAATCAGAGCCGTAGTAGAATCGCCGCAAGAATGCTCGTCCAGAAATACGCTTCACAAGCACGCCGAGCTCCTTGATACCTATAGTCCAGTTCAAACTGTTCTCCCACTTTTGAACATTACCATAATCAACAATGACTATATTTCGCTGTTTTGTTTGCTCGAGCGAAGAGAGGATTCGGTCGATTTCTTTTCTTTCCATATTTTTATGCTATAATTGTGCTGGTTTCAAAACCGAGAACTCCAGAGCTTGAGGGCCTTCGCAAGAAGGTCCTTTTTGCTGGGTTTATAACTTTTGTAACAACGCCAAAAGCTCATTCTCGATCGTTTCGATCTCTCCTTCTATTTCTCGTAGATCGCGCGGGGCCTGATACTGATAGAAAAAGCGAGTAAAGGGAATTTCATAGCCAACCTTGCCCACTCCGTTGTCCTTGTGGTCACGGACTGATTCATTAATCCAGGCATCGGGCACATAGGGAAGCACTTCTTTTTTAAAATATCCGTTCACATCTGTCCCCCACGGTACGTTCTCATAGTCCCGCAGTTCACTATCTGGCTCAGGATTGCCGTCACTATCCATACAGACATTTGCCATATCATCGCGCTCAGACAAGGTAGCGAGGATCATTTTTTTGATTGGCGCACCGAGCTTCAGTGATTTCGTATGAGCCGTAAATACTTTCAAAAATTCAGATCGATCTAGAAATAACTTCTGGTCAGGAAACGATTGGAGAGATGCTACGATTTCTTCCTGCTCTTTTGGTTTCAGCTTCTGAAAGGTTTTTTCTGCTTTAATCAGATCGATCCGCTCAGGGGTTACCTGGAAACTGAGCCGGAGTGGTCGCTCGATCGTGACCTGGCGATAAGCAAACTCGGTTGTCTGGAAAATCTTGGAATGATCGTTTTCGGTAAAATTCTGATAGAGTGCGAGAATTTCTTTCCGTCCTGCCTCATCGATCTCGTGGCGCTTGTTCCCGAGACTCTTCCTCATTTTCTTGAGAAATCCCCGACCGTCGATCAGTTGGACTTTGCCTTTCCTCTCTTTGGATTTACGATTGGTCACGAACCAGAGATAGGTATTGATCCCCGTGTTGTAGAACAACTGATCCGGCAAAGCGACGATCGCTTCGAGGTAGTCCTTTTCCAATATCCACCGGCGAATCTCGCTCTCGCCACTCCCGGCATCACCGGTAAAGAGTGGCGAGCCGTTGTGGACGATACCAATACGCGACCCCCCATCTTTTTCAGTCCGCATCTTGGAAACCAGATGCTCGAGAAAAAGGAGTTGTCCATCAGAAATACGGGGCGTCCCCGCTCCGAACCGTCCCGAAAACCCCCGCGCCGCCTCGCGTTCGACAGCATCCTTGTCTTTCTTCCAATCGACACCATAAGGAGGATTGGAGAGACCATAATCATACACTTCGCCAAAGAACTGATCATTGGAGAGGGTACTCGCTTTGGAATGATCCTTCTCTCCACCACGAATCAAGTCAGGATTCTCCCCTTTGATCAGCATGTCTGATTTGGCCATGGCGTAGGTGACCGAGTTGAGCTCCTGACCATAGAGGTAGATGTCGGCCTCTTGATTGATCGATTGTAGGATATAGTCCTTGGCAACGGTAAGCATCCCACCCGTTCCACAAGCTGGATCATAGATCGTTTTGATAACATGTGGGGTCTTGAGCGCTTTCTGATCAGGAGCGAAGAGGATCTCGACCATGATCTGAATCACGTCACGCGGGGTATAGTGTTCTCCAGCTGTTTCATTGGACATTTCCGAAAACTTGCGGAGCAGCTCTTCGAAAATCAGTCCCA
>CAZKAD010000059.1:2609-5613 GCA_964550845.1 uncultured Gammaproteobacteria bacterium | reverse complement strand
ATAGATCACCCTCTGCACATCTCCGTCAAAGAGATGATAAAGGTGTTTTTGTTTGAGTTGTAATTTATACTTCGGGAGGAGTGCCATCATGACATCATACTCCTCAGGGAGATCTTGCTTATACAGACAGATAAGTCATCCGATACGACAGAGTGGCACACATCGTGGGAGGAGCTCGGTGATATAGGCCACTGCTCTGGCTGTGACGATATCATAGGTCTGATGGTGATCTTCGATACGAGATCGGATAGCCTTCGCATTTGTGAGTCATAACTCAGCGATCATCGTATTCACTGCATCGACTTTCTTGCGACGAGCATCGATACCAGTGAACTTTGTGAAACTGTCTCACTGTTTACTGTCTACTTCCTGAGCTAATGCGAGAAGCGGGAATCCTCATCCCGTCCCGACATCAGAGACAGACCTATACTGTGTCAGATCGAGTATCTTTGTGAGTTCTAATGAATCAAGGATATGCTTCACATAGACTCCCTCTGCATCACGGATTGCAGAGAGATTGAGTTGGCTATTCATAGAGAGAAAGACATCGACGAGTTTTTGTCGTGTGGGAGGGATCAAAGGAGATGGGTACATAGATCGAAAAGAGAATACTAAATATCATTTTATCTTGCGGTAGCTACAGGATATGTGTATACTGAAACATAGAGACAAAAACAATACATAAAGCATTGCTATGTTTCTTCTTTTTTGCTTTTTTATCTTCTCTCGCATCTATGGCGAAGTCACCGCTTGACCATAAATCACCCAAACAATGATCCTGACTATTTCGCAAGATACTGTTATCGTTCTTTCCTAATCATTCGCTTATCCATGCTGGGATCAATCCTGCATCGATGTTTATCTCATTCATCTCGGCGAAGCAATTCTTCTCACTCGTCAATAGGAGAATGATCGAGCACTACAAGATCAACCTCTACGATATCACGATCGATCCTTTTGATGTGAAGACGGGTTTTGGCGATATACCAAATCTTAATATGAAAAATGTCGACTTCTACTATTCCTACAACTCTGCAGCGAATATGATAGGACATAGTTTCATGAGTCCAAACAACATGGCAACAGGGATCACGATGTTTCTCTCACCATTGGTAGCTACCGTGATGAAACGCAGACATTATAAGTATTTCAAACATTTCCTGTTTTCGATCTATCTGCTGACCTTCATCTTCATCGCTAGAGTCAAAGTATTCCCTCCCAATCAGACAAGAGAAGAATCACACAAATGGTTTGTCGAACTCTTTCGATCATTCTTCGAACTCATATTCTTGAAGACAAGCAACAAACTCTCACCGAAGATATACGCTCAGATCAAGAAGGAACTCATGCATGATGTCAGGATATTTTTCTGTTTGTATGAGACCTACAAATACCTCAATGATGTCTTCATCCCGACTCCTGGTGATGAAGCATCGCTCTATCAATGGCTCTTCGTCGATGAGATCAAACACAAACAATACTGACCGCTGATCAGAGCATATATCGAAGAATATCGTGACTACATCCACACATCGACATTTAGCAAAGGAGAAGCACATCTCATGGATCTCCTCATGCCTGCCGATATGGTGATCAGATATATGTTTGGCGATGATGAGGCACAAGATATAGCAGCACATCTCTTCGGTCACATGTACGATAGCAAAGAGACAAACAGTCTACTCGATTCATTTCTCGTCAATGGTGATCGTGTCGTCGAGATGATAGAATATACACTCGATAGCTCACTCTTGAAAAAAAACTTCTTCCGTGCGATGCAACACTGTATGAGGCATATCCTCAGTGACATCACTGATCACAATACGATCGAAGAGAGTATCAATGACTTCCTCTCCTCCATCGAAGATGACCCGAGTGAAGCTATGAACATCATCGGCTCTATCCCTGAGTCACTGAAGATCGAATCTGCCCTCATGGAGAGGATGGTGAATTTTTATACATCACTCATGGGAGGTCTATGGATAGCCAGAGGTGATAGTATGGCTCTCAGACTCCGCAAGAGAGATCTCGCTCAGGAGATCATCAAGCATTGTGATACGATAGGACACAAGAGCGAGTCACTCCATTTTTATGGAAGTCTCTTCTATCTCTATCTCAAAAACGCATTTTATTACAAGACAGCTTTTGAGAATATCAGAGCAGGTAAAGATAACTTTGCGATACCGCTCACATCCGAAGTAGACAAACACTACTCCAATACTTTTGTCGTGAAGATGTTTCAGGAAAGCTTCGTCTATACGCTCATCCAAGATCTCAACACCCATGAGACCAAGCTCTCTATCAAGAGGTCAGAGATGATAGATGCATTTAAATCTCTCTATGGCTGAGCCATCTCATCACTTATCAAACACAAAGGCAAGAAATTTATCGCAGCTATCTATGATCCCTATGATGCTCTCCGGCAGACAGATCGGTCATTCTCACAGATCATGCAAGACCATCTCACCGATGACGATACGAATATCCTCAGAGAGCGTCTCTATACGCTTGATTTTCGGTTAGGACAAGAGATTGTACAGATATTCTCGCATATCAATCAGCTACACGATCACTATGATATCAGTGCTATCATGGGGATGATGAGTATCATGAGAGATTCGCTCATGGGCTATATGCTCTATCAATACTATGTCCGTTTTATGGAAAATGCTCATCAAAAAAACTACCATGCTGACAGTATCACGACCATCTACATCAGTCAGTTGTTGCACATACAGCATCCTGCTCTATTGGCAGATATGCAGTGAGCTATCGATACGCTGATCGATCGCTATAGTACTCTCTTCGAACAATGGATAAATATCGATGATAACGATCAGTATCTCTACATCGGATTATCAAATCGGATCACACGATATGAAGGTAAGGATCTTGATAGTATAATCTCCAAGCTTAGCGGCGATGATATTGTCCGATTTGGCGGGTATGTAAAAAACATTAGCTACTACAACAGAAGATATATCATCCCGCAGATTAGCAAGTA
>CAZKAD010000059.1:0-2509 GCA_964550845.1 uncultured Gammaproteobacteria bacterium | reverse complement strand
ATGCAATGTCCCCGCTGTCACTACCCCGAAACTAAAGTCATCGACTCCAGAGATATCGATAGTCATCAAACTATCAGACGTCGTAGAGAGTGTCTCAACTGTGAGAGTAGATTTACGACTTTCGAAAAGATAGGATTTACCGAGCTTATGGTGGCAAAGAAAGACGGCACCAGACAGCTCTATGATAGAGACAAGCTCAAGAGATCTATCATGCTCGCTTGTGCTAAACGTAAAAATGTCGATGTCGAGTCCATCTATGCGATGATATCTGCACTTGAAATCAAGCGGCTTGCTCAGGGTAACGAAGTAAGTAGTCAGCAAATCGGTGATGATGTCATTGCCGAACTGAAGAAACTCGATATCGTCGCCTATATGAGATTTGCCTCCGTCTATAAAAAATTTGAAAGTATGGAAGATTTTAGACAGCTGATTGAGTAAACAATTCAAAGAATAAGGAAAGAGAGAGAGAAATACTTCTCATTCACTGGAAATATCTCATACTCTGTTTCTTGAAAATACTCTTAATTTTAAATTCATAATTTTTATGTATCCACTTCTCAAAGAACATATCACTACATTCAAATATGGATTATTGGTTCTCAATATTATTTTGATGATCATAGCAATCAAAGCTCTCGTCAATCACCAAACCATCGTCGACTCTATCGATGGCGTCAATTACAATATCCAAAAAACACAAGAACATACCGCCTATATCAACAACTTCCTCATCCCCTATCTTCAGTCAGACTATGCACCATATTTCGCTGCTCATGAGAACAATAGACTATTTCCTGGCGAGAAGATTATAAAGATAGTCATCCCTCTGACCGGAGACTCGATAGGATCAGCTATGATGACCACTCAGCTCCAGTGAGCATCGACCCAGACACCACCGCAATCATGGCAGAGATTCATCTTAGATCTCTTGCAATAATCATCATAACAATAATTTGAGTGTCTCTGTATTGATACCTATACCACCAGGCTGTGTAGAGACTTGGTTTTGATGATCATTCGTCGGTGCGGCACCATGCGTTGGTACAGTAGCGAGTCATCCATTGATCAGATCCATTAGGATAGACTGTTGGATCTCAGGTGTTGCTATGATATTGGCATCATAGGACATGATCGTGAGCGGATTTGCAAGTCTTGTATTAAGCTTTTGCTTAAATACTGCGACACTCATAGATGAGCTTGGTGCTGTCGTCGGTGTAGTTATAGTCGCAGGGAGATCTATCTCCAGGACAGTCGCTGTAGGGAGTACAAACCTATCAGGTATGATAGCACGAAGCAGTGTCAGATATTCTCTTCTTGTGATAGTTTTGTTATACAGCTGAGCAGGTACACCATCTATCTGCTTGCTGACGATGAGGTAGTCCAAGAAACGCTTCAGATCATCAGAGCTGACTCATTGTGCAGATCATCTCTTGAGATCGACAGCAAATCATGCACGATCAGCGATAGTGAGCATCATCGCATGCGTCAGGATGGCATCAGGAAATATATTGTTGTCATCATCTCATTCGATGAGACAATGATCCAATGCTCGACTAATCGCATCTCAGGTTGCGAGTACGACATCACGAGGAATTATCTTCTCACACTGTAGAGGCCTATCGCTAACAGGTATGACATCAGTACTACTCGTACTCGACAATCATGAGGATAGCGTAGCTCATCATGATGCAATGATAGTACCAGATCATGGCAAAGGCATGAGAGACATGAGATCGTCTCTCATCTCTCCTATGCCCTCCATCAGAGAATCCATCCAGGATATCTGTGCACCACTGCTACTAGTATCAGCATCGAGCAGTCATCAAGCAGTATAGCCACTCGAGAAGTAGACTATACTTCACTGCGAATCTGTCTGTGCATAGGTCGTCGGAGACGCACTATCATGGACGGACAAGAAAAGATGCTGTGCTGTGATCAGTCATGCTGCGATAACAGCAGTCAAGATTATCCCAGCAGGTCATTTACGAGATTGTATTGTTTTTGTTTGTGTATACATGATGCCACCACATCGAACTAAAAGAGAAATGTAGTACTTTAACCCTATCTCCCCTCATTTCCTTTATTTTCAATACTCTTATACTCTTTTTTTCGTATTTGTCAATAGAAAGTGATAAAAAGCTCTCTAACCTCTAACAAATATATAGCACTTTCTCACTATTCACCATTGCATACGGAGAAGGATATAGATAGAAATTGTGCATATTTTATATGTATCCTCTCTCATCATGGATAAAAGATCCTTTTTCGTACTGCTCTATGTCGCTGGCATCATACCAGTCATCTACGATATCATCCTCAGACTTCATATCGAAAACCCTTTTTTCGTCTTATGACTCATCAACATCCTCTGTCTCATCATCATGACGATATTTATTGGCATGCAAAAAGATAAAGCGGACATCAGCAAGAGACGCATCAAATGATGGCTTTTCTTGGCTATCGCAGCAATCATCGCAGTAGGTCTCTTTAGCGGAGCTATCGATAGACT
>CAZKAD010000058.1:0-5747 GCA_964550845.1 uncultured Gammaproteobacteria bacterium | reverse complement strand
GAGGTTCAATCTCTGGAAAACTATATCCATCATTGGGACAAGAATATTCAGTCGACAGGAGTGTTTCGCTGCCATCAGAATAAATAACACCCAGAAGTCCATTACTCAGCTCTACGGCATTTTCAACAGCCTCAGTCAGACGTTGCAAATGTTCTTTTTGTGAACTAAATTCAGCATCAGTCGGAGGAATTTTGTCTACCACAATTTCAATCGTATGTTTTTTGTTTTTATCGAGCATGATTCGATCACGCAGACTTTTCATTTTTCCATCGACTCGCACTTCGAGGTATCCACTATTGTACATGTCATAGAGCATCTGGTAATACTCCCCTTTTCGGCCCCGAACAACAGGAGAGAGAATAATCAGATCAGTCGGTTTTGTTTTCTTTTCGAAATTTGGCTTGTGATCCTGCACTTTCTCTACCATTTGATCAATCGTCATTTTTTCGATCTTGGTGCCACAGAGCGGACAGTGCGGGTGTCCAATACGCGCAAAGAGAATGCGCAAATAATCATAAATTTCTGTAATGGTTGCCACTGTCGAGCGAGGATTGGCACTGTGAGCCTTTTGATCAATCGAAATAGCTGGAGAAAGTCCTTCGATTTCATCAACATCAGGTTTTTGCATACCGCCCAAAAACTGCCGAGCATAGGCTGATAAACTCTCGATATATCTACGCTGCCCTTCAGCAAAAATAGTATCAAATGCCAAAGAAGACTTCCCACTTCCAGAGAGTCCAGTAAAAACAATCATTTTATTGCGTGGGAGCTCAAGTGAGATGTTCTTGAGATTATGCTCGCGAGCACCTTTGATGATAATTTTTTCTTGCATACTATATATTTAAAATTCTACCGACTGCCATTACATGACTACAAACATTTTGTTCTAAAAAATAGTCACAGGTACAATTCCATATTTCATTTTTATATGTTACAAAGCGATTCCCATGTTCTGAATTGAGTTTTACTGACACTTCCTCAAATTTAAAACGATCTTGATCTGATGAATATTGAAATGATTTACATACTTTCTTATAAAATGTCTGTATCATTTGATACATCTGATCTCTATTTTCTTCTGTCAAAAAAAATATTTTTACATCTTTTCTTGATTTTATTTCTTCAATAAATGCATCTACATAAACTTGTGAAACCGTGGCAAGACAAATATTGGGTGAATCAAAATACTTTCTCACGAGATTTTTAAATTTTTCAGAACCAAGTGACATTTGCCCAATTTCATCAATATACAAAATTTGATTAGAAGTAAACTGTTCCACCTCAGGCAATAATGCTTCAAGATTTTTTATTTCAACAAAATACTTCCCTACTTTCATGTCGGTGTTAAAATTTATATGTGCCAAGACTGCCGAGGTATGATTCTGAGTCTCTAGGGTAAATCCTACTCTCTGTGCGTTTTCTTTGATTTCAGTAGTAATAAAACCAACTTTATTTGGTATTTCTGTTATAAGTCTATGAAGAAGCGTAGATTTACCACTTTTTGGCATTCCAGTAAGGACAATATTTTTTATCATAAAACAGCAAAATGGCCCAAATTAGGCTCTGTATAGATAGCTATTATCACCCAAAAACGGCTTTTTGTCAAAACCTCTTGCACCTATTCATTCATTGCTCTATACTACCCATTATTCATTCGTTTTTCTCTTATGGAAAAAATAAACCTCTCTGACCTCACGCAGATGATGATGGAACTGGCCAAGGATAAAGGATTTGGAACCAAACCAGAAGATATAAATGTTGCCGAAAAAATGCTCCTGATACAATCTGAGGTCAATGAAGCCTATGATGCCTACCGTCACAAAAATATGACTGGCAAGCATGGTTTTGAAGAAGAACTGGGAGATGTCATTCAACGTGTGCTTCATTTGTGTGGTATATTTCAGATCGATATTGAAAAAGTAATTTTGGAAAAACTCGAGATCAATAAAAATCGAACCTGGAACTAACTCCCCCAGCTGTTGACAATACCAAGGGGTATGGGTATATAATAGAGGCGATAAACAACTTTATTTATTCTAAGTAAATCTTTATGCGACAAAACTTTTTGGCTCTCGGAGTACTCTCACTCCTATTCCTCGCTGGAGCAGGATGCAATCCAGTAGAAAATACAATGGAAAACAAACCAGCAGAAAATACTTCTACAAATACAGAAGCAACACCAACTCCTTCAGAAACTCCTGAAAAAAACACACCTGTTACCTCTATCGAACTGACAGGCCAAGCACTTGGCAACCAAATGGCACAATTTAATTGGACACTTCCCGAAGGTGTTCAGAACCCAGCAGGATTTCGTTTGGTTCGAGGGCAAAATGAAAATCCAACTCAGCCACCAGGATACTGGTATGCGCAATCTGGTAAATCTCGTGGAGCTGTTTGGGTCAAATTACCAAAAGGTGAACAGCATTTCCGTATCTGTGTCTATGAAAATAATGCTTGCGGAGTCTATAGTAATGATGTAATGATTGATGTAAAATAATGATAAAAGTAAAAACACCCTTCGATTTTAGTCAGGGTGTTTTTTTATTTATTTTAATTCTCAGTAGTACTAATTTTCTTCCACGTATTTTTTAAAATTGTCTAGGATAGATTGCCAACCAGCTTGTTGAAATTCAGGCGGATTTTCTGATTCTGGTTCAAAAGCAATCACCATCTTGGTCTCTGTGCCATGAGGCAAAAAATCAATACCGACTTTACGTTCATCATCGAGTACATACGATAGGTGTTCATTCTTTCTAACTTCTGTATATGAACCACAAAAGTCAAATCCTGCACTGCCGTCACGTGCTTCCATTCGAGAGAGAAATCGTCCTCCGACGTTGAGATCGTTTTCGGCTCTTGGCGTATGCCAATCTGGTGAAGGCTGATTCCACCGTATGATATGCTCTGGCAAAGTATACAAATCCCAGACCTTTTCTACTGGAGCATTAATGGTTGTTTCAATTGTGATTGTTTTTGATTCCACAGAATTATGAATTATGTATAATTTTATATGCTTTATCTAAATAACCTTTTACATCTTTCCATCCTGTTTTTGTAAATTCATCTAAATTTGTATTGAATTCATCGACCAAGGCATCGAAAGAAGCTACTGAGCTCGGATCACTTCTATGCATGATTTCATCTACTTCGTAGGGTCTTTTAGCTCCAAAATAATCTCTATAATGTATGAGTGGGTTCAATGGCGGTACGATAGCTTCGGGATCTCTTAGTCTTTTTTCACACCAACCTTTTACTTCCAGCCAGATATTGAAACTTTCACTGATGAGCTTTCGACCCTTTTGAAATTCCATTTCTAATACTATATCTAATTGACTTTTTCTAGGTTCTGACTGTCCAAACATAAATTTTTTCTTCTATAAAATTTATCTATTTTTAGAGGTCCAAATATTTTCCCACCACTCGGAAACTCTTCCTTCCAAAATTTCTTTGGCTACTTTTTTAGCAGAGTCGGTCTTAAGATTTTTATACTGTACGCTTTCTGTTTCAGTATTTCCCTTTCCTTGGAGCCAAATCTCTGCTTCTTTATTTCCTTGTTGTACATATTCTTTCAGAAGCAGTATTTGGTCGATAAGATCTGCATCTTTGGCAACAATTGATTCAGGGCTCGTTCTTATTTCAAACTCTTCATGAATTTCAAACAAGTCTGAAAATGGCAGATCTCCCAGTTGATCTTTGGCTATTTCATCTTCAAAAATTTTGATATATTTTTTATGTACATAGTTGTGATCTCCACTGCGAATTTCATTGATATCATGAAGGAGGGCCATCATTACTGTCTTATATGGATCCACATTTTCAAGTTTTGCCAAAAACCAAGCAATCATGGAAACACGATAAGAATGCGTAGCAATATTATCTGATAAATCTTGCGTCAAAAGGGTTTGCTGGTGCATTCTTGGCAATTTTCTCATGGTGCCAACTTCAAACAGAAAATTGGCGATTCTTTTGTATTCATCATTTTCCATAATTGGATATTCAATCTTAATCCTAGTATACATGAAATTTAAAAGAGAGCAATATTTATTATTCTTTAACAATACCAATGATAACGCTAAAATTTTCTCTCATATTTTCTCTTATTTTGGGAATATACATTTCTGAAATCGCCCCATCCAGATAAAGCGCTTCAGGGCAACCCAGATGGTCTTTGAAAAATGAGGCAAATTCATAAAAAGTAACCGGCGTATTAGAAAGAGCAAAAAAAATATTCCCTTCATTATCAATTCCTACGCCACTACGAATATATTTATTTTGAGAATCTCTATTGAAAAGTGGATTTATGGTATTGTTGCTGACAAGCATTGGACCTGATTGCAGGCCAAAATCAATATCACTCGCATATGTATATTCTTGTGACTCAGTGATTTGTGCGTTATTCCTTTTCAAGAGAAAAACACCATTGGGCTGAAGATAAAAATTTCCTTCTCCAATATTGAGATTAATATCTGAAATGACTTTCCCATTTTCAATATACAATCCAAGTGGAGTAAATTGGGGGGAAAAAATACCGCCATTGGTAGCAAAGAGTAATTCTTTTTTTTGATCTTGGAGAGAATATTTTAAACTATCAATCTGAAGTGAATCTTGGTTATAGGTATACTTGGAATAAAATTGTATTGAGCTTATATTTTTTGTTTCTACCTTGGCAACATCAAATTTGAGATGATTGAAATCTACTTCAGAAAAAGTATATATATTTTGAATATCTACCAACTTCTCTTTCTTTACATGATTAAAAATGAAACTAATGAGTAAAAGTATAACGAAACAAACGAGGAAAATAAGTTTGTGCGGCTTTTGCATAATCCTCTAAAAAAGATGCGGGTAAAATAATTTTACACATGTATCCAAATCTCCAATAAATGGCAGAGTCAATATTTGTTGTGGCAAAATCCAGATAAAATTTTTATGCTCGTTTGGGTTTATGGTAATAGTCTGTTTTTGTTCTAATGTAGTATGAAAAATATGAAAGAGAAAATCATATTCAGGATACCGCACATATACTTTGCCCAAATAATGAAAATTATGGGGAAAGACAGCAAGTCCGGTTTCCTCTTCAACTTCTCTTTGTATGGTTTCAAGTGGATCTTCTCCTTCATCGACTTTACCCGCTGGCAATCCCCACGTATTGCCTTGCGGTTTGTGATCTTGTCTATGGAGCAAAAGTATCTCGCCATTACATTCTACAAAACAACTTACAACCTCAAATTTTGGATTGAAATGTGCTGGTTCTTGGGTATAAATCATAGTTTTATGTCCATCTCCAAACAAT
This sequence comes from uncultured Gammaproteobacteria bacterium, assembly GCA_964550845.1. GTDB lineage: Bacteria > Patescibacteriota > Patescibacteriia > Magasanikbacterales > UBA922 > CAYTKU01. The sequence continues at coordinate 454 of CAZKAD010000058.1, read as the reverse complement.
ACTACTATCAGATCTAAAGTGTGGACTCATAATAATATCCTTTGTTCCCTGTTCATCAAGCAAATACCATGCTTCTGATTCGATCAAATCAAGAAATATTCCATCATTTTGTTTGATATACTCCATGGGCTCTTTGGAACTTATATCCTTAAATTTAGAAATATTTATTCTATATTCAATATAATTTTGGACATGCGGTGGTATTGCTTTTGCTAAAGTGAAAGTACCAAAAAGATTTGGAAAATCAGCATCTGTTTGAGTAATGTTTGCAATCAGAATGTTATCATGGAATAATTTGTATATTTTGGGAGGCATAAAATAAACATCAATGTAATAGATAATTTTGCATTTGATTTTCAATTTTATCTATTAGAGTTTTGTCTGGTGACGCAATATGTCCCCAACCATCTGAGGCAGGCCCTGGGATTGCAAGCTCCAATGTCCATTGAAAATT
>CAZKAD010000057.1:0-6330 GCA_964550845.1 uncultured Gammaproteobacteria bacterium | reverse complement strand
AAACGACATATTAGTAATGAAAAAATGTTCCTCGCACTGGGATATCAGTGGAGCAATGTGATTACCACCAATGAGCTGATGAGTTCTCTGTATCCAATTGGACCAGCCTTGGCACTTCCAGAATCAATTGCGACTGAATTTGATACTGATGATGGAGCCAAACCACCCACTTCTCCTATTACCCCGACGACTCCTGCCCAAACATATGATACAGTAAAGCTTGGACCAGATGGACTTCCGCTATTTGTTGATACTGGAAAAATGTATGCGGTGAATGAAAGTAAAACAACCTATGTAGGCAAAAAATTTGAAACCAACGTCAATACGTATCTGGTAGCTGAAGCTGATACTGGAAAAATTTTAGCTGGAAAAAATATTGATATTGTTCGCCCTCTTGCATCATTTACCAAGGTGATGACCGCTCATACACTTCTGAAAAAAAATCTTTCCTTGAGTAAATCAATTACTTTTGATAGCAAAGAACACAAAGGAATGTATGGAACTTTTCGACTTGTTGATGGAGAAAAAGTAAAAAACTCAGATCTTTTATCTACCATGCTTATCTCATCAAATAATACGGCAGCAAGAATGATTGTTGATGGCATAGAAAAAGATGAAAGTAAATTCATCAAAGACATGAATTCACAAGTAAACGTCTGGGGACTTTCAAAAACCAAATTTACTGAACCAAGTGGAGCCGATCTCGGCAATATTTCAACAGCCAGAGAATATTTGAAAGTATTCATGCAAAGCACACAAAATAAAACTCTCCGTGACACCCTTGCGCAAAAAGAGTATACCTATGAAGAAACTTTAGATATTGATAAAAAACCAAGCCATTTTGATAGTCATAGTAACTTACTTATAAAACGGACAGACCTCCCTTTTACAATTATTGCAAGTAAAACTGGCTATCTGATAGAATCTGGATCAGGACTGGTTATGCTCGTCGAGAGAAAAACTGACAAAAAACGTTTTATTGTCATAACCATGGGAAACCCTGATTATGACAAACGGTTTGATGATCCAGAAAAACTCACCCGCTGGGCTCTGAAAGAATTTTAATTCCTACCTATGTCACTCGTTTTTGCAGCTCTTACTCCTCATCCGCCACTTTTGATAGAAAATATTGGAAAAGAGAATATCAGTAAAGTAAAAAAGACAAAAGAAGCACTCCTAAAACTTGAAGAGGATCTCTATCTTTCTCACCCACAAATCATTTTTATTATTTCTCCTCACGAAGCACTTCATGAAGAAGCGTTTGTTATTAATGTACATGAAAAATTCACCTCTTCTTTTGAAGAATTTGGCGATGTAGTCACCACAAAACAATGGAATGGTGGTGGAGATTTTGGAGCGAGAATTGCCCATACAGGAAAAAATTATCATCTTCCTATACGCCTTGTAAATGAAGAAAAAATTCGCTATGGTGCCAGTGTACCTCTCACGTATCTTACGGCCCACTTGCCTCATGTAAAAATAGTTCCTATTGGGTATAGTAGCCTTTCGAGTAAAGAACATGTTGCTTTTGGAGAGCTCCTCAAGGAAATTATTCTTGTTTCAGAAAAAAGAATTGCCGTGATTGCCTCTGGCGACATGTCACACTGTTTGACAAAAAAATCACCAGCACCCTATAGTCCAAAAGGAAAAGAGTTTGATGACAAAATTCAAGAATTACTCCATACACGCAATACGCTTGGCCTTACCCAAATTGACGAGACCATGGTTACATCGGCTCATCAGTGCATGTACCAATCCCTGTTAATTCTGCTTGGTATCTTGAAAAATATTGACTATCAGTTTGAAAATTATTGTTATGAACATCCCTTTGGAGTTGGATATTTGACTGGGAATTTTCACTTCTAGTGAAAGAATATGTACGCACGCATTGTTCCGATAAAACGTTTACCGAAAAATCTTTCAATTTGTGATTATCATGTACCCGAACAGCTGGAACCATCACTCCAGGTCGGGCATCTGGTATCAATACCTTTTCGAAAGTCCAATCTCTTTGGACTTGTTTTATCTTTGGAAGAAAAAAGTCTGTATGGCCAAAAAATAAAAGATATTCTTTCCGTCGTATCACCTGTACCATTTTTACAAAAAGATATACTGACATTTCTCGAACAAACTTCTCTGGCCTACAATATTCCTTTTGGCAGCCTCCTCGAGAGTTGCCTTCTCCCTCTCCAAAAAAGAAAACTCCAAACTCTTTCGCTCCTACCATTTCCATCGCTTGTACCCTCAACCAAAAATTTTAAACCAAAATTTGTACAATACCTCAATGAACAAGAACACACAGATATTCTGATTTCCTACCACCAGCCACAGACACTGATCATTGCCGCAGAAATTCATTTGCTCCAAAAAATTGCAAAAACTTTGGGAGACAATACTCGCACAGCCATCTGGCATAGTGAGCTCAGCCCAAAAAAACAATTTGATACCTGGCTCAAAATTCGTAATGGTGAGGTAGATATTATTGTAGGGACCCGCAGTGCTCTGTTTCTTTCGTTTTATCAACTTCAAACTATTGTCATTGATGCTGAAGAAGAAAAAAATCACAAAAATGAAGAAAGTGCCCCACGCATACAGGTAAAAGATATTGCAGAGCATCTGTGTCAACTCCATGGAGCTGAACTTATCTTGACCAGCTCTCACCCAACGAGTGATACCTATTATCATCTCTACCAAAACAATTATACTCTTGGTGAACAGACGATTGAATCACACAAAACCATTGGCGTGATCCGACAAATCCCAAAAGGTCAACCAAGTTTTATTGATTTGAATAGTGAAAAGATCGGGCACAAAAATGATTATTTTGTCTCTGACAGTGTACAAAAAGCGATTGAACAAACAGACAAAGATGTGTTTCTCTTTTTGAATCGCCGAGGAAATGCGACTTCAATTTTTTGCAAGGATTGTGGTTATCGCGATGCCTGCCCTACCTGCCAAAATCCGCGTGTCTATCATGCTGATAAAAAACAACTCCACTGTCATTATTGCAAAACATCAGCTACTATTCCGCTTTTTTGTCCCAAATGTGGAAAATCCATTCTCATGTTTGCGGGCTATGGTACCAAACAAATCGAACAAATTCTGAATCATTTTCAAAACAAAACCAATGCAACCATTGTTCGACTCGATAGTGACGAAGAAAAAGAATCGATGATAAATAAACTGAGAGAAACCGGAAAAAAAATCATTATTGGCACCGAACTCGCCTTTCAATACCTCGACTGGTCCAATATTGGAGTATGCGTCTGTATCAACCTCGACAGCATGCTCTCGGCTCCTGAATATATGTCCGAAGAACGCCTCTGGCACCTGATCCAAAAAATACAGTATGAACGCAGAGACGAAAGTAAATTTTTTATCCAAACCCATTCCCCCACCCATACCTTTTGGAAGACCCTGATTGACCCGGATGTCTTTTATCGCAACGATCTCAAAAAAAGAAAAATCTTTTCTTATCCGCCGTATTCATATATGGTTAAATACCTCCTCGGAGGTGTGAACAAGACCGAAGCCCAACAAGAGGCCCAAAAAAACAAAATATTGATTGAAAAGATATTGACAAATACACAAAATAAGGGTATAGTGTATGACCCAATAGAGCTCCAGCCCAACTATTTTCGAAAAAAATATTGGTATGGTATAATTCTCTTATTAGAGCCAAATAACTGGATGGAAATACTCAAGGAAATAAATAAAAATCTTGGAGAAAGCTGGAAAGTGGATCCAAGACCAAATTCGATTTTTTCACCATGATTTTACCAATTGTCACAATTCCAACACCAAGTTTACGTGAACGTTCCAAAGAAGTAACACGTGATTTTGTGCTTCAATCAGATACACAAGAATTTATACAAAACCTCATAGTAACCATGTATGCAGATGATGGTATTGGTATTGCTTCCCCACAAGTGGGAAAAAATATTCGTATTTGTATTGTTGGCCGCGAAGCAACTCCTGAAAAGAAACATGACCTTGTTTTGATTAACCCAGTCTGGACAAAAACCAGCCGTAAAACAGAGTGGGATACAGAAGGATGTCTTTCTGTTCCTAAAGTATATGGAAAGGTCAAACGTTATACTACTATTCAAGTAGAGGCGCTTGATGAACAAGGAAACCCCATTTCTTTTGAAGCCAAAAAATTTTTTGCCCGGGTGATACAGCATGAAGTTGATCACCTTGATGGGATTCTCTTCATTGACAAGGCCAAAGATACATATACTGCCGAAAAATAAAAGAGCTTCCAAAAGCTCTTTTTTATGTTATACTACCAAAATAGGAGCCTGTGACAGAATCTATGCAAAAAACAAAAATCGTATTTTTTGGAACCCATGAGTTTGCTGCCTTTATTTTACAAGGTTTGATTGATTTTCCTTTTTTTCAAGTTATCTTGGTTATTACTCAGCCAGATCAACCGGTGGGAAGAAAACAAATTCTCACTCCCCCTTTGACCAAAGTCCTGGCCAAAAAACATAAAATTCCAGTTGTTCAGCCAGAGACCTTGAAAAATTTTTCTTTTCCAGTTGATGATTTTGATGTCTCAATTGTTATTGAATATGGCCGAATTATTCCAGAACGATTGCTTTCTATCCCTCGGCATAAAACAATCAATATTCATCCATCTCTGTTACCCTTCTACCGCGGTCCAACACCGATTCAGGCGTCCCTTTTGCATGGAGATACCAAAACAGGTGTGACGATTATGCAAATGGATGCGACTATGGATACAGGACCAATCTTGATGCAAAAACAATTACCCGTAGCAGCCAATGATACATTTTTGACTCTGCGAGAAAAACTCATGCCACTGGCACTTGAAGCCCTCCTTGAAGTCATGCCTCTTTATATTGATGAAAGTATCAAACCAAAAGCACAAAATACTAACGAAGCGAGCTATTGCAAACTTTTGACCCGAGACGATGGCAAAATTGATTGGCACAAAACCACTTCTGAAATATATAATCAATACCGAGCCTTCACCCCCTGGCCTGGAATATGGACCATGTGGAATAGCAAACGCCTCAAACTTATCCACATCCAACCGTCCCGTGAGTCGCTTGTTCCTGGACAGATACAATGCGATAATGAAACCGTACATATTGGTACCAAGGATGGTTCAATCCAAGTTTTGGAGCTCCAGATCGAAGGAAAGAGTGCCATGGATGCCAAAACATTCATTCGTGGATATAAAGACTTCCATAATTCAAACGTGCAATAATTCTGGAGTCTATGTTTGAATTTTTACGAACAAAAAAAGAAACCACCACACTTCTGGTTCTCAGTTTCGTATATGTCGCACTTCGGATACTATCATTGGCTACCTACCACTCCGTACTCGCCAATCAAATCATTGCCGGGATCATTATCGCTTCTTTTTTATACCTGTGTGTCAAAAACACTCGCCTCGCCTTTGTTATTTTAGTTGCAGAGTTTCTTCTTGATGGCGCTGGACATTTTTTTGAACTCCATGGACTTCTTCTGCGAACCTGGTTCCTTGGAATATTTGGCGTTACTTGGATCATCTCCCTCCTCAAAGAAAAAAAATTGCTGGCTTCTTTTTCAGCTCTTCCTCGTATCTTTTTATTTCAAATCATGAGTCTGGGTCTTGTGATACTGTTTGCGATTCTCAATGGTTTTTTCAGAGGCAACACACCTATCTATATACTTCAAGATGCCATCCTCTATCTTTTCGTTTTTCTTGTTTTTCCAGCCATCACATTTTATCCTGAAATAAAAAAATACTTTCCAAACCTATTCAAAGCATTTATTGTGGGATCTGGTATTTTTTCTCTGTTTAGTTTTTTTTACTATTCAAGTGGGATTGGAATACTACGAGATACGTATTACCACTGGTTTCGCAATGTTGCTGGTGGGAAAATTACAGACCTCGGAGATAATTTTTTTCGCATTGTTCTTTCTGAGCATCTTTTTATTGTCCCAATAATTCTTGTCCTCGTTTCGCTTTTGATACATGACCTAAAAAATAAAAAGCTGTGGTTTCTGCTTATCCCAAGTTCAATTGTACTGGTACTCAACTTCTCACGAATTTATTTTGTCGCCTTGGCAGTAGGAATGCTGATTTTGGCAATAAAAAACTCTTTCAAAAAATGGTTTGTTGTTTCTACACTGGTTACGGCCTGTGTGCTCGGTCTTTTCTCCTCTTTTTATTTTGCAGCCAGTCGAGGCAATTCTCTCGGACTCGAACTTTTAGGTTTACGCATTGGAGGTACAACCAATCCAAACGAGGAAACAAGCGGAGCCATACGCCTAGCGATTCTCCCCAAAGCAATAGAAAAAATAAAAAGCCATCCG
>CAZKAD010000056.1:0-6474 GCA_964550845.1 uncultured Gammaproteobacteria bacterium | reverse complement strand
GTCATGGTATTTGGGACATTTGATATTGTTCATCATGGACATCTAGATTTGTTCAAACAAGCGAGAAAACAGGGTGATAGGCTGATTGCTGTTGTTGCACGAGATGAAAGAGTCGAGAAGCTAAAAAAGAAAACTTCAGTGTATTCTGAAAAAGAAAGAAAATATTTTTTGGAACAGATTCGACTTCTGGATGAAGTGGTATTGGGAGATCAAAAAGATGTCTATAAGGTAATAAAAAAAATAAAACCAGATTGTATCGTGCTTGGTTATGATCAAATTCATTTTACAGATAAACTTGCTGAAAAAATAAAACAATTTGGTCTCAATATAAAAATTGTACGAGCAAAACCACACCGTCAAAATAAATTTAAAACAGCCCATATCCGCAAAAAACTGGAAAAAGAATATTAAAAAATATGGAGACTCTCATACTCGCAAGTAAATTTGAATGGCTTTTTTTACTCATGTTGGCTTTCTTTATTTTTACGGCTTTGTGCACAACAATTGGATTTGGTCTGTTGAGTTCAAAGTCTTTTATTAAAAAATTTGAGCAAAAGAATAATTCACGAAGAGTGATGATACATTCAAAAAAGCCTTTTGTTGTTTCTTTGTTTCTTTCTATATTTGCTATCTATTTTTTAGGAGGAAGGTTTTTTCAAGTTTCTACGATAGATGTCACAGATGATGGCAAGCTTTGTTTTAAAAATGGTTGGAATATTCCTCTTGGATCTGTACAAAAAGAAAATCTTCGAGAGATACGATCACTTGGTATGCAGTCGATTCGTGGATATAAGTATGGAAGAGTTATAATTACGACAAATGAAAAAACGTACACAGGAGTAAGATACACATCTGAACGAGCGAACTTTATAAAACAAAAGCTTGACGCATTGAAATCACTATGAATAGAAAACTCCTCATAGCAACCACCAATCAAGGAAAATTCAACGAAATACAAGAATTTTTTCATAGTCTTCCTTTTGAGATTGTTTCACTCTCTGATGTTGCTATTGGTGACACTCCTGACGAGCCTTTTGATACGGTTGAACTCAATGCTTACGCAAAGGCAAAATTTTATGGTGATCGAAGTGGACTGCTCACCTTGGCAGATGACGGGGGACTCTTTATTGATGCCTTAAACGGCTGGCCAGGGGTTCAAGCCGCACGAGTCGCCGAAACAGATGAAGCTCGAGTTGATCTGGTTCTCGAGAAACTCAAAGGAAAAGAAGATCGTAAGGCCTCAGTAAAGGGAGCTTGGGTCGTCTATGATCCAATTGAGCAGACATATTTTACCTCTACTGCCAGTGTTGATATTGAAATTGCGCAGAGTCCAGTAGGAGAGTATGGTTTTGGTTATGACCCTATTTTTTTCTACCCACCAAAACAAAAAACATTTGCGCAGATGTCTGCTCAAGAAAAAAATGAAATCAGTCACCGAGGCAAAGGGCTTATAAAGCTCGAATACCATTTCAAAAAACAATATGGTGCAAGAAATATTGTGGTGCCATGTGCTTTGATCATACAGAATGGAAAACTCTTGATGCAAAAGCGCAATGATCCCCAAAGAACTGATTATCACGGAAAATGGGAATTTCCAGGTGGAGGAGTGGAATTCAAAGAAAAGATTCTTGAAAATGTGGTTCGTGAAGTCAAAGAAGAAACTGGGCTGGTGGTAGAACCAGTAAAACTCCTGCAACATATTGCTGTGGAGTGGCAAGAATATCCAACTTTTTCTTACCAAGTCTATTTGATTCCATATGTTTGCAAAATTGTTGGCGGAGAGATCAAACCTCGAGATCACGAAGTGCTGGAAGCAAGATGGTTTGAACTTGATGAAGTCGTTAGTTACCCATTGGTTGGTGAAAATGCCAAGTTGTACCGAGAATTATTGCCTGAATTAAAAAAAGTGATTGCTGATAAAAATTTATGAACCATAATTCTATTCACATCACGAATAAAATTGCGATAATTATTTCTTTTTTGCTTTTTCTTTTATTTTTAAAAATAGATGAGTTTTTTTCCTTACTTTCAATTGCATTTTTATCTATTTTTTTAATACTTTCATACTTTTATTTTAAAATAGAATTTTTAAAAAAGTTTGGTAGAAAATTACAGGTAGAAATAAAAAATTTTGAGATACATGACACTGGTATACCCAAAATGGGATATTTTCGAAAGTTACGTTATAAAGCTTTCTTAGAATGGAAAGATGAATACACAGGGAAAATTCATACTTTTCAAAGTTATTGGTACGGCGTTCCTTGGTGGGAAAAAAATGGGGAAATCATTGTAGGTTTACCAAATCAAGTTTTGACATCCAACGACAGAAAATTTAAAATAAACGTTTTTGTTCATAAAAAAAATTTTAAATATTATTTTGTAGATTTCCCTGATAAGCTGATTAGGGAGAGTATATACCGAAGCATTTTTAAAGAAAATAACCCTTATATATCCTAATTCACAATATGTTAGACATAAAATTTATCCGAGAAAATACAGAACTTGTACAACAAAATTGTCTCAACCGTCGTGTAAAAGTTGACATTGATGCACTCTTGAAATCTGACGAAGAAAGACGAAATATTTTAAAACAAATTGAAGATCTTCGTGCTACGCGCAACCTTGGTTCAAAAGGAAAACCAACTCCAGAAGAAATTGAAAAGATGAAAGCCGTTGGTGAAGAAATCAAAAAATTGGAAGAAAATCAACAAACGATTGATGTGCGTTACCGTGAACTCCTCATGCAAGTACCAAATCTTACGCATACAGAGAGTCCAGTCGGAGGAGAAGATGATTTCAAAGTAGTGTTTCAAAAAGAACCAACCAAATTTGACTTTGAACCAAAAGATCATGAGCAGTTGATGCTCGATCTTGATCTGATTGATTTTGAGCGTGGTGCCAAAGTTGCAGGAGCAAAATTTTATTTTTCCAAAAATGATTTGGTTCGCCTCAATCAAGCACTCATCAACTATGGAATGGATGTGGTGACCAAGCACGGATATACACTTCTTGAAACACCAGACATGGCCAAAGTGGAAATTCTCGAAGGAATTGGATTTAATCCTCGTGGAAATGAAACACAGGTATATTCGGTAGAAAATACAGATCTCTGTCTCATTGGAACAGCCGAAATTACTGTCGGAGGATTTCATGCCAATGAAGTTTTGGATCTGGCACAAGGACCAAAAAAATATGTTGCACTTTCTCACTGCTACCGCACCGAAGCAGGAGCCTATGGTCGCACCAGCAAGGGACTCTACCGTGTTCACCAATTTACCAAACTCGAAATGTTTGTGTATTGTAAGCCAGAAGAGAGCGAAGCCTTGCACCAAGAAATTCTCGCTATTGAGCAAGAAATTGCCGATGGTATTGGATTCCCATATCGTGTGATTGATATTGCCTCAGGCGACCTCGGAGGCCCTGCCTATCGCAAGTATGATCTCGAAGCATGGATGACTATGAAAAATGATTATGGAGAAATTACCTCTACGAGTAATTGTACTGATTATCAGGCACGAAGACTCAATATCAGATTCAAAAATGAAGCAGGGGAGAGTGAGTTTGTTCACACACTCAATGGTACTGCAGTAGTACTCAGTCGTTTCCCAATTGCCATCTTAGAGAATTTCCAAAATGCAGATGGAAGTATCACTATTCCAGAAGTACTGCGCCCATATATGGGAAAAGATAAGATTGTGAAATAAATTTTTAGAATGAACAACAAAACACTCGTCATCATTCCAGGTTGGGGAGGAAGCCATGAAACCTGGGCCAGTTTTATAGAACTCATAAAACCTCATTTCAAAGATGTGGTCTGTATTGATTTGCCTTGTTTTGGTGGTGTGGCTTGTCCGCAGACCGTCTGGGGAGTCGAGCACTATGCCGAATATGTAAAACGAAAGATACAAAAATTGAAAGACCCATCCCGACCTCCCCTGGTAGGGGAGGAGATTGTTCTTTTAGGGCACTCTTTTGGTGGACAAGTATCTGCTTACTTAGTCGCCAACAACCCTGATATTTGTGAAAAATATATTCTTTGCGCCGGGGCAGTTTTTCGTCCCAAAAGACCAATTCGCCGTGCCTTCTTTTGGTTTGTCGCAAAATTTGGTAAAATACTCTTCAAGATACCTGTGATCGAGCATGTAGGTGTCTGGGCAAAGAAAATGCTCTATCGAGGAGCAGGATCACCAGACTATAGTGCGACCAGTGGTATCAAGCGTGATATTTTTCGCAAAATCATTCGCCAGGATCTGACGGAAACTTTGCCAAAGATCACTACCCCAACACTCATTGTCTGGGGAACACTGGATTCCTATTTGCCAGTCAAAGATGCGACTCGGGCCCATGAACTGATAGCGGATTCAAAGCTCGAGATTATCCAAGGGGGGACACATGGACTCCATTTGCACCAAAGCGAAAAACTCAAAAATTTGTTGATCAAATTTATCTATGGGTGATGGATCAATTGCGTACGGATTTATCATAACGCTCAGCTGGCTTGCTTTGGCCTTATTTGATTATCTTGGATATATCTATTTTTGGCAGCTCAAAGAATACCGACTCGATCGATTTAGAGATTTTCTCCACAGTAAACAAGGTGAAGAAATCTATAAAGATCCTCGCTCTATTTGGCGATTTTTGGGTGCGGTTATTCTCTTTATCCATCCAGTTCCGTATATTGCCATCAGTATCATCATTGCCGAGATACTTTTTATCCTTTTGAAAAAAAGAAAATTCCGTCGACCTACTTTTACCATCAAGAGTTTACTCATTATTATCACAGCGCTCGGGGCAGAAATACTTTTGTTTCAAATTTTTGCTCCCAATCTTCCACTTCTCTTTTTCCTGCGCTTTTTTATTCTCTCTCTTTTGGTCTTGCTCTTTTTCCTTCCTTCCAAAATTATCAAACGATTTCTGGTGGCTCGAGCCAGACGCAAACTTGCTTCGTATCAAGATCTTTTGACCATAGGTATTACTGGGAGCTATGGAAAAAGTTCTGTCAAAGAATTTACGGCTCATTTTCTCTCGAGTGATTATAAAGTAATCAAAACTCCGAAGAATATTAATAGTGAAATTGGCATTGCGCAGTTTATCTTGAAAACAGACTTTACTGGTATCGATTATTTTGTCTGTGAAATGGGTGCTTATACCATGGGAGAGATCAAACTCATCTGTAGTATGGTCAAACCAAAAATTGGTATCCTCACTACCATTGGCGAGCAACATTTAGCCCTCTTTGGAAGTATAAAAAACATTCAAACTGCCAAATATGAACTTTTACGTTCAATTCCTGAAGATGGACTTGTTATTACCAACGCAGATAATTCCTATTGCACCGAGTTTCTCAAAGAGTTGGTCTGCAAAAATATTGAAACCTGTGGAAAAGAAGAAAAAAATCGACCAACCTGTCTCCTGGTTAATATAAAACAAACACTCAAAGGTATAGATTTTGAAGCTATCTATCATGGACAAAGAGGTGAGATGTCTTTGCCACTTCTTGGAGCACACCAGGCATATAATGCAACCCTCGCTGTCATGGTCGCAGTGAACCTCGAAACCAATCCCAAGCATATTCTCAAATCTGCCAAAACATTGCCAGGTGATGTCCAGGGTTCACTCAAAAAATATACCTATGGCAAAACAACCATTATTGATGATAGCTACAATTCCAACCCCGCAGGTTTTCGCTCTGCACTCGATGTTCTGTCATTATTTCCAAAAGCCAAAAAACGCATTGTCATTACTCGTGGAATGATGGAACTGGCTGATCAGAGTAATATTGAACATGAAAAAATTGCTCAAAAAATATTTCAAGTCTGTGATGAACTCGTACTCATAACACCAGATTTTGTCGATCCAATAAAGAGCGGAGCTGGTCCTAAAAATGAACAAAACATCAAATATATATTTGAGCAAGATGAACTCTTGAAGTATGTAAAAAATTTAAAAGAAATCGAGAGTGTTGTGCTCATTGAAAACAGAATCCCATCCTCTGTGCGAGAAGAAATAACCAGCGTATGAAATTTTTGAAAAAACCTATTTTTACTGGCTTCATGCCAAACTTACTTTTCAAAGATGTGGCAATCGCCATGTCTTTTGTGCTTCCTTGGAAATGGAACAAATTAAAAATTGGAACAGCTGTGAGTGAACTTGAACAGAATTTACAAAATCTTTTTGGAGTTCCGAGTGCCACTACATTTGATAGTGGACGCAGTAGTCTACAAATCGCACTAGAGGTTCTTGGGGTAAAGTCAGGCGATGAAGTGCTCGTACAGGCCTATACCTGTTGCGTGGTGAGCAATGCTATTATTTGGTCTGGAGCTACTCCCATTTATGTCGATATCACTGATCAATTCAACATGGATGCAGATGATTTCGAGAAAAAAATTACTTCCAAATCAAAAGTTTTGATCATTCAGCATACCTTTGGTATTCCGGCAGATCTCTCAGCACTGATGAAAATCGCACAAAAAC
>CAZKAD010000055.1:0-6547 GCA_964550845.1 uncultured Gammaproteobacteria bacterium | reverse complement strand
CTTTTTCTGCATTTATAAATTGTGCAACTTTTGCACGAGCCCGTTCATATTCTTCAGTCGACTGCTGACTCAAATCATATATTCCTCGATGAATATTGGCACGATACTTTGTATAATACTCATCCATTGCCTGTATTACGGATACTGGTGTTTGTGTAGAAGCAGCATTATCAAGATAGACCAACTCTGGGTGGCTTTGAAAAATTGGAAATTGTGATTTGATATTATTCATAATATTTATCCAACAGCTCCTTCCATTTCCATTTCTACCAGTTTGTGCAGTTCAATCGCATATTCAAGTGGCAGAGCTTTGACAATCGGTTCAATAAATCCCCCAACAATCAGCTGCATAGCTTGCTCTTCTGAGAGTCCCCGACTCATGAGATAAAACAATTGTTCATCCCCTATTTTTCCGACTCGGGCTTCGTGCGCCACAGAAACATCATTGGTATCAATTTTGAGTGCAGGATAAGTATTGGCCACAGAATCTTCATCGAGCAAAAGTGAATCACAGCTCATCGAAGCCGTCGATTGCACGGCTTTTTTGGTAACTTTGATAAGTCCTCGAAATCCAGCAATACCACCACCGACCGAAATAGAACGAGATCGAATAATAGAAGAAGTATATGGTGCAGCATGAATGGCTTTGGCACCTGTATCTTGATTTTGTCCAGGGCCAGCAAAAGCAATACCGAGACTATCACTGTGTGCTCCTTTGCCTCGCAGGATTGAACATGGATAGAGCATAGTAACGCCACTTCCCATATTGCCACTCACCCATTCAATGCTCGCATCTTCGTCAACGAGTGCGCGTTTGGTATTGAGATTCCACGTATTTTTTGACCAGTTTTCAATTGAAAAATATTTTACCTTGGCATTTTTGTGAACAAAAATTTCTACGCATCCTGCATGAAGTGAGTTGGTTGTATAGCGCGGTGCACTACAGCCTTCAATATAGGAAATCTCAGAGCCTTCATCAGCAATAATAAGTGTGTGTTCAAATTGTCCGCCACTTTGCGCGTTCATACGAAAATAAGCCTGTAGTGGCAGTTCTACTTTTACACCTTTTGGAATATAAATAAATGTACCACCACTCCAGACTGCGCCATGAAGCATGACAAACTTGTGATCATTGATTGGCACACACTGTGTCATGAAATATTTTTTCACCATGTCAGGATATTTTTGCACAGCCACATCCATGTTTTCAAAAATCACACCTTTTTTCTTGAGGTCTTCTTGAATGTTGTGGTACACCACGTCCGAATCATATTGTGCTCCGACACCAGCGAGAGCTTTTTTTTCGGCTTCTGGAATTCCAAGTTTATCAAAGGTGCGGACAATATCTTCTGGCAAATCCTCCCATTTGCGAGTTTCTTCAGTACCTGGACGGACAAAATAAATAATTTCATCGAGGTTGAGCGGTTTCAAATCTGGTCCCCAGGTAGGCAGTGGTTCTTTTTGAAAAAACTCAAATGATTTGAGGCGTTTTTCGAGCATCCAGTCTGGTTCATTTTTTTGTTTACTCATTTCAAGCACAACCTCTTTGGTAATACCAGGCTGTGATTTATAACTTGATCGATCGACATTGGCATCATCGTAGAGAGATCGATCAATCGTGATTTGGGGTTTTGATTTTTGTTTATTCATACATTTTTGTCTTTCGCAGTTCCACAATTATTTTTGGTAAATACTTCATCACATCATCAATATCTTTTTTCGTTGTATCTTTTCCAAGACTAAAACGAATACTGCTATTGGCCTTCTCATCTGAACATCCAATAGCTTTGAGTACATGTGAAGGTTCGTTTGATTCTGTTGAACAAGCAGAACCAGCGGAAACAAAAATTCCATACGAATCTAGATAGAGAACTAACGCTTCAGCTTCCACATCTTTGAAATATACATTGATATTACTTGGAAGACGATCAAAACTATCATTACGCGTGCCCGCCTTTGGTGGGAGCAAAGCAATCTGAGGACCATTCAATTCAATATTTGAAATTTGTTTTTGCATTTTTTGCCAAAAATAATCCCGTAATTTTGCCATTTCAGTACTTTTCTTTTCTCTGTTTTTTTGTACCAGTTCCAGTGCTTTAGAAAAGCCAACAATTCCTGGTACATTTTCTGTTCCAGCCCGCACGCCTTTTTCTTGTCTACCACCATAACTTTGTGGTTGCATTTTTACTCCTCGTCTTTTGTAGAGGATACCCACTCCTTTTGGTCCATAGATTTTACTGCCATTGAGAGTCATCAGATCAACATGAAGTTTTTCAACCTGAAGATCGAGATAGTTTGGAGCCTGCGCTGCATCGCAGTGGAAATATGGATAGATAGTATTATTTGTTTTTCGCCATTTGAGGATTTCACGTCCGATTTCAGCAATTGGTTCAATCGTTCCAATTTCATTGTTGGCATACATGATAGAAACAAAAACTGTCTCTGGGCGCAGGGCTTTTTTGAATTCATCAATCGATACCAATCCGTTTTCATCTACCTCAAGATAGGTCACAGTAAAACCACAATTTTGCTCCAGCTCTTGAATGGGCCGCAGCACAGAATCATGCTCAATACGAGTGGTAATAATATGTTTACCTTTTGGCTCTGAGATCCAAGTACTTCCAATAATTGCGAGGTTATTACTCTCGGTTCCGCCACTGGTAAAATAAATGGTATCTGGCTGAGTAAATAAAATTTCTGCAATTTTTTGTCGAGCTTCTTCAATGGCATTTTTTGCTTTGACACCAAGTGAATACAGTGATGATGGATTGGCAAAAGTACTTGCAAAATATGGTTTCATGGCTTTTAATACTGTCTCATCAAGTGGTGTTGCAGCAGCATGATCCAAATAAATCATTTTTTTCTTTTTTGGTAAAGGAGGAAACATATTACATCTTTGACATTTCGTGCAGATTATATTTTTGCAATGTTTTTAAAATATCTTCTTGGACACGAGACAAAATATTTTTTGATGGACACAGTTTGGTAATTGGGCAATCATTTTCCCGTTTCATACAAGCTACGGCTGCATATTTTCCTTCAATCGCTTCGACCACATCTTTGAGAGAAATCTCCTCTGAATTTTTGGCCAGAAAATATCCTCCTTGCGCGCCTTTATGCGCCTCTACCAAACCAGCTGCTTTGAGCGCTCGCACGATTTTTTGCAAAAAGAGAAACGATATGTTACGATTTTGCGAGAAAATCCGCAAACTCAAAGACTCGCCAAAAGGAAGATTACCGAGAGCCAACAGAAACTGAACTGCGTAGTCAACTTGTTTATTAATCAAAAACATAGTATCATCTGAAAGTACCAATTCATACTTTCTAAGTATGATATCGAATATTCCCTATTTTGTCAAGCATTTCTTCCTATGGAAATAATCAAATTTTCTGCACAACTGAGAGAAAAAAAACAACTTGCAGGTGAAACCTATGAGTTTCGCTTTGATAAACCACCTGGCTTTGAATTTTTGGCTGGTCAGTTTCTGCAATTTTGTATCCCACAACCAGAGAAAATGGTTCTGCGTTCCTACTCTATTTCCTCTACTCCGAGTGATCCATACCTCGAATTCTGTATAAAATTCTTGGAAGGCGGTCTTGCTTCACAGTATCTCAAAAACATGAATATTGGTGATTCAGTCGAATTTCAAGGACCACGAGGACTGTTTGTTCATAAAGAAAACGGAATTGCTATTTCACTCATTGCGACAGGTACAGGAATTGCTCCAATCATGGGAATCATTCGTGATGAACTCGAAAATAAAAAAAATACGCAGGAAGTACGATTGCTCTTTGGTGTACGAAGTGAAGAAGATGTTTTTTGGCTCGATCGATTTGAAAATCTCAAAAAACAATATCCAAATTTTGTTTACGATGTCACACTCTCACAGCCAAAAATTGATGGAAGTTGGGCAGGACTGCGCGGACGTGTCACAGAACATATTCTCCACCATCTTGTCAGCCACAAATTTTATCTCTGTGGCAATGCTGCCATGGTCAAAGATGTTCGTACGATTCTGCTCGAAAATGGAGTTGAGCCCAAAGCAATTCATTTTGAGATATTCTAGACAAAATTGACAAAAACCATTTCTGCTTTTATACTGGAGAATACTTATTCTTAAGATTTATCATATGGAGGATGATACAATCAAAAAAGACATTGTCGAAATAAAAGGTATATTAAAAGGGCATGATCAAAAATTTGATAAAATCGACAAAAGATTCGAAGGAATCGATCAACGATTTGAAGGAATCGACAAAAGATTCGAGGGAATCGATCAACGATTTGAAGGAATCGATCAAAGGCTCGATAAAATGACTGATTTATTATTCAAGCATGATAATCGTTTGGAAAAGATCGAAGCAAAGGTTGACAAAATTGAAACCAAAGTTAATCTTATTGATGGCATTGTTCAAAGCCAAGATGAGGTTTTAAAAATACTCTACAGAATGGAAGCCGAACAAGCAGCCAACAAGAGTAGATCAGATAGACATGAAAACCGAATCGAAACTCTTGAACACGATGTCAAAAAAATAAAAGTAGCAATCGCCTAAAACAAAAAACCCGCATCAAGCGGGATTTTTTTATTTCAATTCTTCTTTCAATTGTTCCAGAAGTTTTTTGGCCGCCTTGTTTACTTTCTTTGGAATATCTACAATTACTTGAACATAGTGATCTCCTCGTCCATTTCCATTGAGGTAGGGTACACCAAGTCCTTTGAGACGAATCTGTTGCCCTGAGGCAGTTCCTTCTGGAACAACGATTTTTTTCTTCCCTTCGAGCGTCTCGACTTCTATTGTATCGCCAAGCACTGCTTGCGGAAAATTGATCGTTACCGTAGTAAAAATATGTTCGCCTTCGCGTTCAAAGACCTTATCTTCACGAACATGAATCACGACATAGAGATCCCCTGGCACAGTTCCAGGGCCAGCACTTTCCCCTTTTCCTTGCAGACGAATCGACGCTCCGTGATGAATACCAGCTGGAATTTTGACATTATATTTCACTTCGCCTTTCATCACACCTTTTCCGCTACAGTGTTTACAGATCTTCTCTGGTTTTTGTCCTGATCCAGCACACACGTGACAAGTACTTGCTGCTTGCATAGCACCAAGAATGGTCTGTTGAATGCGTACTACCTGGCCGCGACCATTACATTCGCTACACGTCGAGAGTTTACTTCCTGGCTCTGCACCGCTTCCAGTACACACATCGCATGGATTGTTTTTGTTCAGATGAATTTCACGCTCAACTCCAAATACCGCTTCTTTGAATTGAAGTTCAATGGCTACTTGCAAATCATTTCCCTTGGCAGATCTGCGTCCTCTTCCACCTCCAAAGCCGAACATATCACCAAACATGTCGCCAAAATCCATGCCTCCAAAGTTAAATTCGAAACCACCATTTCCACCTTGTCCACGAGCGCCCTTCATAAAATCATCCCAATTCATGCCACCGCCAAATCCGCCCTGTTGTTCAAAGTCAGAACCAAATTGATCAAATTTTTTGCGTTTCTCTTCATCCCCCACTACTTGGTAGGCTTCATTCACTTCTTTGAATTTGGCTTCGTCCCCACCTTGCTTGTCAGGATGATATTTGTGAGCGAGTTTGCGAAAGGCTTTTTTGATCTCATCTTGCGAAGCATTTTTTTCTACTCCGAGTATTTTGTAATAATCTTTGGACATACTTATTGAATTGTTATTTGTTTTTGTGGGTCAATAAACTGAATAAACTTTTTGATTTCTTTTTGCGCATTATTTTTTGCTTCCTCTCGAAGCTCTACCGCTTCAGCCGCTTTCATGGCTTCAGATTTGAGCTGCGTCAATGCTGCATTATATCCATCATCATTGTCTACAATTCTTTTAATAATTCCTTGCTTGTTGGTCAAAACAATATTTCCAAGCAGTTCTGTGCTCTGGGTCTCTACCACCGGGAGCGTAATTTGAATTTCTTTGTCGGTCACACGAATATTTTCGGCTCTAAGCTTTGACAGGTCTACACCCGAGCTTACTTTCATGTTGGCATTGGCATCAATCGTTTGCCCAAGAAAAATATCTTTGAAGGCACTCCCCGTAGAACGATCGATAGTAATAGTTTGGTTGAAAATATAGTTTTGACTGACAAGGAACCCTTGACTCTGCAAGGCTGTCAAAACAACGTTCGATGTTATTTCTTCCTTTGCTTCTGGACGAAAAATTTTGTAACCAACAAACAGTCCTCCGAGAAAGAGTATGAGTGCTGTGATTGGAAGAAGGTATTTTTTCATAGTCACTTAATCGGCCAACCAAACTGAGTGTCGGGCTGATTGGATTCGGGAATAACACCAAATTTAGATTCGTATTTTACCAGATTCTCCTGCATAGCGCGAATCATACGCTTGAAGTGCGCTGGACTCATGATAACACGATTATTCAGTGTTCCTGTGGGAGGAAAAACACTCATAAAATCCAAAATAACTTCTTCTTTGGTATGAGTCACCTGCGCTACATTGGCATACTTGCCCTGCAATACTTCGTCTTTGGCTTTGATCTGAATTGATTGCCCTTG
>CAZKAD010000054.1:0-6948 GCA_964550845.1 uncultured Gammaproteobacteria bacterium | reverse complement strand
AGTTTTTCACTCAAAGTTATTCCGAGTAGAGATTGACTATACGAAAGAATGAATTTTTTTAAGACTGGTTCACTTGAAGAACAGAGTAAGGAAACAAGAAATTCAATATCATAAAAAGGATACTTACCAAGTGATACTATTTTTTCTAAAATGCGTATAGCAATATCAGATTCAATCGTATATCCACGCAACGCCACAAAATAACTTTCTGTGAAGATTTGAGCGAAACGAAAGTCTACTTTTTCGATCATTTTTATCATAACATATTCTAGATCCTCGATTCCTCTTCTATTTACCAATTCATGAACAAGCGCCGAATAAAATGATGTGTCAAGTGAATTAAAATTTTCATTTTCTACCACTTTTACAAAAAAATTTTTTGTTTGCACGATATCAACTTGAGAGATTGCATCACATATCCCCCGGGAATAATAGACAATATTTCTATACAAGGTAGGATTTGTAGCAACTGTAAATATATAATCATGAGTAAGATGTGGGTTTACAAAAATGTTTACCAAAATTTGTTGTGGCCAATATCTTCGCTCTATAGAAAGAAGATTTTCTAAAAACAAAGGAAATTCTTTTTGCTGTATTGTTTTTGCCAAGAGTTCGAGCGTTTGGTTATAAAAGGAAAGAGGGTTATTACTTTCTTTCAAGAACCGTGAAACTGCGACCAAACGATTATCAGGAAATGCAACCAAGAGGTAACTCATGATACGTTCGCTATATCGACTGATTCGACCTACGAGCTCGAGTTTTTCAAACAGAACATCCAGATGAAGCTTGTTTTCAACCAGATATTTAATAAGAGAAGTGAGATCAAGAGAAGTATAAACATTTTTCAACATGTCGAGAATTTGCCCAATAAAACTCGGAGAATTTACACACAAAAAAAATAAAAGATCGTTCACTTGATCATCGCTTATTGATGGAGAATTAATTGCCTGCTCAACAATCTTTTCATAAAAGCCTATATCTTCTTGTGTAAAAATAGCAACTTTTTTAAGAATGGGTTTGTGAGAAAGAAGTGGTAAATACCACGAAAGTAATATGCGAGCGACATGTATATTCGTTGCATTTTCTAAAAGAGCATCAGCAAGAATGGTACTATCGTAGAGATAAGAAGGGCTGACCCTCAAGAGGTGAAGATTTTGAAGCACCGTATCTGCTCCGAGAGGATTCGCTTTTATGATTTTAAATAATATTTTTTGAAGCTCAGAATCAAGGCCAATTTCTCCTTGAAAAAATATTTTCTCTAAAATCAAAGAGACAGGAAGTGGATTCGAGGATAAGAGATCTTGGATTTCTCTCATTTGGTCAGGCAGAAGAAACCGAGCAGACGAAACTATATTCATACATCATAAAAAAATAAGTTACAGCTATTATAACGACTCTACCCCAAAAAGTCTATAAAGAAGAAAATTGGTCAAAAAAAATATATATGCTATAGTCAATATTATAATTTATTTCATACATACTATGCTGCCCCACGAAATCGTTTCAAGAATAATGCAAGATCAAATAGACACTCATTGGATTATTTTTCACTATAACAAAAAACGCTCAGTTTTCATGCTCCTCTATAAACTCTTTTTTACAGCCTTTGTTGGTGGTATGGGAGTAAGCCTTTTGGCTCTTTCACAAAGTCCTTTTAATGATGAAACCAAATACACTGCCTATCCGCTCATAGCGGTCGGAGCTATTGGTATGCTTGTCCTTCTCCATCATATCTACACGATGTTTTTCCTCAAAAGTAACATGATCGTTTTAACAGAAAATGGAGTTGTAAAATCTGTTCGAGGGAAAACATTTTTCTGGGAATATAAAAATATGACTGATGTAAAACAAGTTGTCAGTCATATGAAAAATAGCATGCCGGTATATTCAATAGAATTTCGTGAAGCAAATGGAAACGGAAGAATTTTTGAACTTGCTCGTGGACGGGAGTTTGGTCCAAGTCAAAATATTTATGAAGTACTCAAGACAAAGGTATAAAAATGGAGAAATCAATTTACAATGAATGATGGTGACGAATGGAAAAAAGCGTTACCACATGGTAGAGGCTCACGAGAAACCCAAGACCAAATACCGCCCACAGAGGGATATAGGCAGACAGAGCCCAAAGAGTAATTGCCCCATAAAATAGAGTTGTGAGAATCACCAGAAGCGAACGAAAAATGCTTGGGCGAGCAACTTCTGGTAAACCAAAATTAATTTTGAGTAAGAGTGGTGGGTAAATCCACATGGTAAACGCAGAAAGACTCGCTGAAGTCACGAGCAAGAAGAATGGCTGCTTGAATGAAGGAATCAAAAGAGAAAGAAGCAGAATAAGTACACCAACATAAATACTATATTCACTTATACGATTGGCTTTGAGGGAATTCATAAATCCAACAAAGCCTGTTTTTTTGTTATCATTTCGAAATGGAGTAATCAGGCGATACACGAGGCGTCCAATGGCATCGAGAATCGTAATATTGGCCATGATAAAAATAATAGTGCCAGAAAGTGCAAATAGGAGCCCAAGGTATGGAAAGGAACTATTGAGCACATCAATTTCTGCTGTCAGCACCTGAAATCCCTGCGCACTCCCAAGCGGAAGAAGCAGTCGTCCCAAATAGGCTAAGAGAAAAATAGAAAAGAAATTCGCCAGAACATAAATAAAAAAATGTTCTTTGTTAATCATTGAAAACCATTTTTTGTAATTTTTCTTTGATTCGACTGAATCGAGCTCAACATTTTTCTTTTCTGCTTCCGACAAACTATTTACACCATAGCCCTTATCTTTAATCCATTCACTTTGTACCAAATTAAGCACACCACTCACTCCCCCGTACGCAAGAGCTGCCACAAAATCAAAACGTGAAATGCTCGAAGGAATATATCCAAAATGAAAAAATCCTTTTAGTCCTTCTACAAAAAGTCCCAAATCAAATTTTATTCCAACAATAAAAATAATAATAAGCAAGGTAATACACAGACTCACGCGAGCCATCTTTTCCAAGATTTTGTATGTCTCCGGTCGACGAAAAATAATGACCGTGGCAAAAAGGAGCGCAATCGACAGTACAAGGCCAGTATTTCGTAGGGTGTCTCCAGTTAAATTGAAGATATAAGCAAGAAGATTGCCTGATGTTGTAATCCAAGCAGGCCAAACAAGAGCAATAAGTACAGTCAGAGCAAAAATAACCGCTAGCCACTTGGTCCTTCCGACCAGACTCTCCTCCACACTCTTGCCCGTCACGAGGGTGTATCGTTCGATTTCAATGTTTACAAAAAACTGCAAGAGCAAAATAATTGGTATTGGCCACAAAATATTCAGACCAAAGTTGGCTGACAAATTTGGCCACAGAAGCATTTCCCCGCCACTGAGTGACAATGCGACCAAGATAATACTTGGCCCGAGCATTTGCCAGAGTGTTTTTTTGAGTGCTGGGAAAACCATTCTCATAACCAATTTTAAAAATAAAAAACGAGAGAGGAAGCTAGTTTTTTTCTTCAAAATAAATTTTATTTGCTAAATCAAAGTAGACATGATTTCTTTCTTTGGCAGTAAAAAGTTTGTTAATCACATCTTTATATGCTTGGACTTGTGACAAACGTGTATCTTCTCCACAATAGTCTGTACCAAACATCACCTTTTGTTTGACTTTTGGATACCACGTAAAAACACGACTCAAGTCAAGTATATATTGACTTACCATTGATTTAAGGTGCTTGTTCGATGTCATTGAATCATCGATTTCAATTGAGCCAGAGATATCAGAAAAGACGTTTTTATTCTTCATGAGAAGATTAGCAGTTTCAATCAAATATGGAAAACCAAAATGCGAAATAACGATCTTTACCTCAGGATAATCATTGGCCAAATCATCGACATAAATGGGATGTGAGTACTTCAAATGAGCTTTTCCCTCGACATCATAGACATCTCCGCAATGAAAAACCAGAGGTTTATTGTACTTTTGACAGAGTGCGGCAACAGGAAGAACCTCTTTATCTGAAGCATAAAAATGTTGGTAGCCAGGATAAAGTTTGATACCAAAAATTCTTTTTTCCTGAAGAAGTTTTTCATGATAAGCAAGCTGTTTTTTGATATTCCCTTCCATATCAATACTACCGAGTGGGAAGAGTTGTTCATGTTTATCTGTAAATTTAAGCAGATCCTCTGTATCCGGTTCATCCGGAATATTTTTGTTATACCACGGAATAACAATCACCTTAGTGATTTTATTCTTTCCAGCCCTCCTTTGATATGATGCCCACATTTGTTCGTTATAAATATGGGTATGCATGTCAATGATCATAAGCTACCTCAAAAATAAACGGAATAATAAAAAAATTATACTCCCTTTTTTTTTAAAATTCAAGAAAACGGCTCGCTAGAAAAAAAATATCCTCTGTGATAGAGTACTCTTTATATGACTATTGGAATTATTTTCTTTTCTCTTTTCTTTCTCTTTCAGACCTCTCAAAAATTTGAGCGAGGAATTTTTCTTCTTTTTCTTCTTTTGCCCACATATTTGATTCGTTTTCAGGTTGGCCCTCTCCCTTCTACCCTCCTTGAAATCATGATCCTCCTTTTGGCGGCAGTATGGCTTTTGAAAGGGAAAAATTATAAAACGATTCCTGGAGAGCTTTTATCTTTGTGGCGAGAGCATAAACTCCTCGTGATAGGAACACTTCTTTTTGTAATAGGTGCCACCGTTTCTATTTTTACTTCAGTAGATATCAAAAAAGCCCTCGGAGAATGGAGAGCTTTTTATATTGAACCTCTGATTTTATTTTTTGTACTCAAACAGTACCTTCAAAAATTATCACCTGAAAAAAAATATTCAGTTTTACATAATTTTATCTTTTTTCCACTTATTCTCTGCGGACTTATCACCAGTCTGCTCGCTATCTATCAACACTTCACAGGCTTCCTGGTCCCACATGCTTTCTGGGCCAATCGAGATACCTACCGTGTAACTGCCTGGTATGGATTCCCCAATGCGGTTGGACTTTTTTTGGCACCCATCTTTCCTCTGGCTCTTTATTTGATAAAAAAAACTTGGCAACGAACAAAAAAAGTACTCCATCCTATTATTGCTCTAAGTAGCCTCTTCCTCCCAACCAGTATTCTTGCCATACTCTTTGCCAAAGGTTCTGGACCTCTTCTCGGTGTTGGTGCAGGCATAGGTGTATTGCTTCTTATTTACAAAAAGACACGAATTATAACAATCCTCCTTGGTGTTCTCGGTATCGTTGGGCTTTTTCTTCTGCCAAATGATCATGCAATCAAGCAAGAGCTGTTAGCAAAAAATTTCTCTGGGCAGCTTCGACGAGATATGTGGCAGGAAACAGTTGAGCTGTTAAAGGATCGTCCGATTCAAGGAGCAGGAATTGCTTCATATGAAGAACGCATTGCTCCTTATAGACAAAATAAAAAGATTGAAATTTTCCATCATCCACACAATATTTTCCTCACCACCTATGTGAATACTGGACTCCTGGGACTCCTTGGATTTATCATTACTCTTATCTGGTGCGTGAAGACAGGGCTACAAAATTTGAAACTTGGCACACAGTTTATTCTCTCGTCTCTTGCAGTGATACTCCTTATGGGTCTGGTTGATTCACCATATATCAAAAATGATTTGGCACTGCTCTTTTGGCTTTTGCCCACTCTTCTTCTCAGCCTGCTTCCTCCAAAAACAGAAAACTCCGCCAGATGACGGAGTTCTTTTTTACTACTTGAGCAGGTGTGAAAATTTACTTCGCAATTTTGCTATTTTGGGATCAATCATAATCTGACAATAGGGCTGATCCTGATTATTGTCATAATAATTTTTGTGATAGGATTCTGCTTCATAAAAAGTATCGAGCTGCTTTATTTCTGTCACAATTTTATTTGCAAAAGTTTTTTCTTCTTCAAGCTTTTGGATAAATTTTTCTGCTTCTTGTTTTTGATTTTCGGTTGTATAAAAAATAGCTGAGCGATACTGCGTTCCCATATCATTGCCCTGTCTATTCAAAGTAGTCGGATCATGAAACGCAAAAAACACAGAGAGAAGTACTTCAAAAGAAACAACTTGTGGATCATACACGACTTGAATCACTTCAGCATGCCCAGTATTTCCACCTGATACAGAATAATAATTGGGATTTTTTGTCTCTCCTCCAGCATACCCAGAGAGAACAGAAGAGACTCCTTTGAGACGCTGAAATACAGCTTCTACACACCAAAAACATCCTCCCCCAAAGACAATTGTTTGTTCTGACATAAAAAAATATACAAACTTGAAATTATAGTATACTATAATGAAAGCTTATTTGAAATTTTTGAACCAAAATTTTTATGATAGAAAAACTTTTTAGCCTTCTTACTTCAGTGATCTCGGTTGGTGGTTATCCAGGCCTTATGCTTTTGACCTTTCTCGATAGCACAGTCCTGCCTCTTCCAAACGAAACCTTTATGCCATTTGTGGGAGCTCTAATTGCTGAAGGACGATTTACTTTTTTGAATGTACTGATTATTAGCACGATTGGAGCAGTGCTCGGGTCACTCACTTCTTATGCGATTGGATATTATGGAGCAGAACCCTTTGTAAAAAAATTTGGCAAGTACCTGCGTATCAAACAACAAGATATTGAAAAAACCCACACAATATTTGAAAAATACGGTGATAGAATTATTTTGATCAGCCGATTTATTCCAGTTGTGAGGCAATTTAGTTCTCTCCCAGCCGGAGCAGCCAAGATGAATATCAAAAAATTTGTGTTGTATACGGCGATTGGATCAACCCTCTGGAATAGTGCCATTCTTGGTCTTGGGTATACCGTAGGAATCAATTCAGAAAAATTTGAAACCTATTCTGGATTCATTGATATTGTCATTCTCCTACTTGTTCTTTTCTTTGTCCTCTTTGTTATTTGGAAAAAAAAATATAACAAAAAATAATA
>CAZKAD010000053.1:0-7082 GCA_964550845.1 uncultured Gammaproteobacteria bacterium | reverse complement strand
TCAAACAACTTTCTGAACCAGAAAAACGTCAAGCACTCGAAATTCAAAATCATGCCAGCCAAATGTCTTGTATACAAACCATGTGCTCTCACCAATCAGGAGGAACCGTTCGAGCCAGTGATCTTCGTATATGTAATGGATGGGCAGATTTACTTCTCGGTACCACATCATGTTCAGATCTTCGCCGAGTATTTGATGATGGATCAATAGAAGCTCGATCCTACCGAATGACACAAGAAGATGAATTTACCTGTGTCGCAGCAATCTGCGGAGAATCATTTGTACAGATCAGCGCAGAAGAAGAACGTTTTTGCCAAGATTGGGCTGAAACCAATTATGGGACAAATCAATGCCAAGCACTTCTTGATGCATATGCACCATCACAAAACAGCGAAAATGGAAATTTTTTGTCCAATTTAAAAATTACCACCAGAATGATCTACAGAGTTTGGGAACAAGAACAAAAAAATGGAACCCCAGCAGAAGAAAGACAAGAGAATAACCAATCACAAAATCCATTGAATTCACTTGGTTTTGTAATTTTACGAGATGCCAATCAATTAAACCAATGCCTCCCTTTTCTTCTCGGGCAAGAAATTGATCCAAATAGTGAATATGCTGACGTTACAGAATCTGCGTGTCGATATTTGGCAGAAAATTATGATTTTTATGATGAGCCAACTCCTGCAGACCTGACACAATGTCAACTTATGGGAGTTGTTCCTGGAATCAATCAAAATCAAAATAATCAAATCAGAAATATTGAACATATCCGTTGTCAATATTGGCTTGAAAGAGCACAAATGCGAGGAGATCAATTGGAAATAAACCAAAATATTCGACCAGACCAAGCAAATGCACAAGTCAATACACCCGAATTATTTTTCAAAGATGTAAATTTTGAAAATGGTATTTATACCGTTACCATAGGCAATAGCGGCTTTATACCCGCAGATCCTCTGGAAGTTGTTCTCTCAGCTCGTTGGCTCCACCAAGAAGAAGGGTGGCAAACTCACCGAGAAGATTTTGTCGCAAGACGATTCATGGTACAGCCAAGCAGCGAGCGTGAATGGATTTTTGAAGTCCGAGCAGATGCTCTTTCTCGCGCCTTTCCACCAGAACATGCAGGCTCTCTTGAATTTACCGTTGACCCAAATAATACGATTGAAGAGCGAAATGAAAATAATAATGGTTGGGCGGTTGCACCACGACCTGATTTTCGCATGATCAATATAGGAAACACTGAAATTATCCGAACAGGAGTTATTCCTGTTGTTATCCAAAACCAAGCACCACGTTCAATCCATGAAGCAGGAGTTCCATTTTTCTTTCAATGGATTGGAAATCAGGGACAAACCGTTTCATCTTTTGATACCATGGCACTGATGGTAGCGAGAAACCAAAGATATCAAACCGATGTAGCTGTCCGAGAAATTCCTGATCAGGCCGTCGGATTTCGAATCACCCTAAACCACAATCACCGAATTCCAGAAATGTCGTACCAAAATAACACGTATGAATACTTTTTTGCACCTGATTTGGTCATTGATCAAGTAATCACACAAAAAGATTCAATTGTGGCTCGAGTACGAAATATTGGAAATACAGATATTGATCTTGCAGATTTTGATCTCCAGGCAAACTGGATGTCTGAACAAGGACTCAGCGCCCAATCGAGTGCAGAAACCATTCGACAACAAGCCCAAGAAAATGAATGGATCGTCAGATTTCCCCTTTCATCTGCACCAAAAGACGCTCAATTTGTACGTTTGACCGTGGATATTGAAAACATGATCAATGAAACCAATGAATCAAATAACACTGCTGATTATGCATTCAGTGGTGCTGGTATGATAGCGATTGCACAGCAAAATCAAGCAGAAGAGGCAGAAGGACCTGCTGATAATCTTGGAATCCTTCCAGGAAGTGCTCTCTACAAAGTCAAAGAAGCCTGGAGATCGTTTCGTCTTGGTGTCACATTCAATCCAAGTAAAAAAGCACAATATATGCTCGATATTGCGGAGCTTCGTGAAAATGAACGATTTGAAGCCATTCGCCAAGGAAAAAATATTCCAAAAAATTTGCGCAGTCCCCTTCCTCTTGATTCCTTTCTGAAGGTTGTCCAAGATATTCCATCAGAACAAGCTGACCAAAAACAAGAATTCTTGAAAAAATCCATTGCACATATAGAATTTGAATACCAAACTCTCGATGCTGAGCCTATTGTATTTGAATACCTTCCACAGCCAGAACAAATGGATGAATTTTCTCAAAAATTTGTAAAAATTTTGACCCTTGCAGATGGAGAAATGAACAAACGACAATTACTTGAAACGATCGCTGAAAAAGATTTTGGATCAGCGCAAAAACATATGCAAACAGCACTCAAAATGTCTGCCATTGCAGAGCAATCTTCAGATGAGATAAAAACATTGGTACTTTCTGAGCAAAATGATCTTATCAAAAAAATTAATGAATCATTGCAACAAGAAACTCCTTTGCAACAAAAATTGCTTATTGATCAAGTTCAAATCACTGAAAAAACTTTTGACGAAACTAAAAAATTGATACAAATACTTACCAACGAAATAAATGATGACACCATTGAAAAAAAGAATCTTGATTTATCCGTCACATCAACCACTTCTTTCCCACCAATTCCTTCTTCGACGAGTACAGTAACTACGACAGAATGTCAAAATGATACAACCGTGGTGTGCGCAGAGGACGGAAAAACCTATACGAACAAATGTTCTGCACTCAAAGCAGGTGTTCGTGTGATATCTGAAGGAAAATGTGTAGAAATGCCTGTAATAGAACAAAAACCAACATCAACAATTGTTATTCCTCAAATTCAAGATTGTTCAAAACAACCCTCAATCACTGTCTGTGGTTCCAATGGAAAAAGCTACTCAAATAGCTGCTTTGCACAAAAAGATAATGTAAAAGTCGTCTCAACGGGTGCTTGCCCAACAATCACGATTACTCCTCCACCCGAATGTACCAGTAGTAGTGGCTGTGATGACAAAAATTCTTGCACCCAAAATTCCTGTGTGAATGGAAAATGTGTCTATACCAAATATAATGCTTGTGGCACAAACGAATATAGTTGTACCGATGGGATAGATAATGATCGCAATGGAAAAATTGATTGCACTGACAGCGCCTGTTCGTCACTTTCTTTCTGTGCACCAAAGCCAACGTGCGATGACAGTGAGGTCGTCTGTGGCAGAGATGGAGTTACCTATACCAGCGAATGTGTTGCCAAAGCAAAGGGAGTAATCGTCGATTCATATGGAAAATGCCCTATTACACAAACAAATACATTTGATACCACAAATATTAAAACTATCGACACAAACACATTCAAAATTCCAACTTTGAGTAACTAAACAAAAAAATACAAAAAAACAGGTCGGTCGCGTAAGGCGACCGACCTGTTTTTTTGGTGCTCAGGAGAAGATTCGAACTTCCATGCCCTTGCGAGCGCTACCACCTCAAGGTAGTGCGTCTACCAGTTTCGCCACCTGAGCATATTTTTTAAAAACGTCTATCTTTACCAACAATCATTTGCATTTGTTTTTTTGCCAAACGAATCTTAAGCCGTGTTTCTTTGGTTACCCTTCCATCAGCTTCAAGGACAAACGGACTATCACTACTGACCACCATTTCTTCAAATGGAAACACACTTGGATCTTCATATTCCACCCCAAAGAATCTTTTCTTTCTCATAGGGCGTAGGAATGCTTCAAGCTTCCCATCTTGCGGATGAATCGTATGAGTGAAACCACCACGAGTCTTTAGACTGTAGGGCTGCAAATTGCAGACCACAAGTTCCAGAAGAGATCCTTGACCTCTGCCTCTCACTGCAAATTTCTCGTCATATTCGACCAAAATATTGGCAGGAGCAATATGGAGCTGAGAAATAAAATACTTATTATTCACCCAGCCAGCATCAAGATACACTTTTCTTCTGCGAGACAAGGTTTCGCAGGCTTCTAGTCCAATCGGAATACCAAGCACCTGTGCAATAGTATTGTTCTGATCCCCTATTGGCAGGAAACCAAACAGTACTTGGCAGGTTGCCGCACGAGAAAGGACATGACCAAAGGTAGTGTCGTTGCCAACAATAACTACGGTTTTTGCTCCTTTTTTTATCTCATCTTCAATGACGGCTTCGGCATTGGTAAAATTCTGAAGCCTGACTATTTTACCCGCAATTCCAAAATCTGTCAAGCGGGTCTCGATCATTTTCATGGTCGCATCAAAGCGTTTTTCTTTGAGATAATTGTCGTATAAATAGACGTACATAAAAAGTATTCAACCTTTCTTGAAGCAAAGTAAACTTCCCCCAATGAGTCTACTGAATACCTTCTTCGTCCATTTCTTCTTTGTAATCTTCCTTAAGTCTACCGCGTACAATACGCTTTTTATCAGCTTTAGCACTTTCTGCTTCCATGCCGTCCATAGCTACTTTTCCATGAAGAAGCGCTCCAGCTTCAATCACCAAAACAGAACATTCAACATCTCCGAGGATCTTGGCAGTACTGGTGATTTCGAGTCGTTCCATGACTTTGACATTGCCTTTGATTTCTCCAGCGATCACTGCATTTCCAGCCCGAACATTGGCAATAATACGAGCACCTGGTTCAACAGTCAGAAGTTTACTTGTCTTCACACTTCCAGAAACGGTTCCTTTTACCAAGATATTTCCTTCAGAAGCAAAATCCCCTTCTACGTGTACAGAAGGGCCAACCACGGTTTCGACTTCATCATGAGAAGAAACAAGACGTGGCTCTTCACTGAGAGCAATTTGAGGGGATGGTTTTTGAAACATAAAGGAAAATTAAATATGAATAGTTTTTGTATAGTATACCTCAAAAAAGAAAAAAAACAAAGCCTCTGATAAGAAGGCTTTGAACAAAAAATATACTCGTCTACATTTCCTCGACCGTTTCAATCGTCAGAATACCAAGTGCATTCGTAAGAGTCTGTTTCACTGCCTGGGCCAGTGCTAATCGTGCCTGTATCAGCTCAGCAGTATCGGCTTTCAAAATATCGTGTTTGTTATAAAATTCATTAAATGCTTGGGCCAGATCAAAAGAGTATTTGGCAATAACCGATGGGTTATAATTTTCCAATGCTTTTTGGATTACTCCCTCATATTCTGCCATTAAAAGCAAAAGCTTTTTTTCTTCTGGTTGTATCAAAAGAGTGAAATCTGTATTGTTTTCTTTTGTGGCTGAAGCTTTGCGTAAAATACTGTTGATACGAGCCACCACATACAAAACATATGGTCCTGTGAATCCTTCAAAACTCGTTGCATCTTTAATATCAAAAACAATATTTTTTGCAGCTTCATGTTTTTGCATCGAAAATTTCAATGCTGCCTGTGTAAGTTTTTGCACGGTCTCTTCAAGTTTATTTTGATCCCAATCAGGATGACGCTCTTCACTTTCACGATAAAGTTTTTCAAAAATTTCATCTCGCAAATCTTCGTACAAGACGACATTGCCGAGACGTGAAGACATCTTTCCTTCTGGGCGAGTTACGAGGCCATAGCCAATATGGGTAAGTTTTTTCTTTATTCCAAGGAGTTCCAAAATCTTATAGAGTTGTTTGAAATAAAAATTCTGCTCAATACCCGTAATAACAATACTTTCATCAACATCGTATTTTTTAAATTTTTCTTCTGCGAGTGGTAAATCACTGGTCAAATACAGCCCTGTGCCATCGGCTTTTCGTACCAGAGCAATATCCAGTTTATATTCAGACAGATCAATAATAATGGCTCCTCGATCCCCTACCGTAGCCACACCTTTGGTCAAAAGTTCATCAACAATATTCTGCCCTTTTTCTTTGATATCTTTTTCAAAAAAGACATCTTTGTGTTCAACACCAAGTTCTTCAAAAAGTTCAGTAAATTTATCAATGCTCCACTGACGGGTTTCCATAAACAGTGGCCAGATTTCAGGATCTTTGGCCTCAAGTTTTTGTTGCAGTTCAGAAACTTCTTTTTTGTACTCATCATTATCTTTTACTGCACCAGACGCTTCAGCATAGACATCTCCGAGCCATTTTTGTTTATTCTCCGCAGGAATTTTTCCGCCATAGAGCTTGAGTACTCCCCAAAGACACTTGGCCACATGTGAACCAAAATCATTGAGATAATTGACAGGAATGACCTCGTAGCCACTTTTTCGGTAGAGACCGACGAGGGTATTTCCAATGCAAAGATTACGCAGGTGTCCAATGTGAAATTCTTTATGCGTGTTATTAGAAGGATATTCAATCATGACAGATTTTCCGTCACCACTCTTATTTGCGCCAAAATTTTCTTTTTTGTTTTGCATCTCTTCGAGAATGAGTTTTGCAATGGCACCAGTATTCAAGAAAAAATTCACATAGGGACCAAACGCTTCTACTTTTTCGATCAGATCAGAAGTATTTTCCTGAAGTTTCTCCGCCAATTCCTTTGCTACTTCCGCTGGATTTTTTCCCTGCTCTTTAGCAATGTTAAAAACAGGAAAAGCAAAATCTCCCATTTCTGGTTTTGGTGGTACAGAAAGATCACCATCCTGAATATTGATCGTTTTGAGCAGGTCAAATATTTGTTGTTCGATTATTTCTCTCATACTAAACAATCTTCACAAAAAACCGCTTGCCTTTTTGGATAATATCACCTGGTTTTGTTTGCGCTTCCAGAGACTCTACTTTTTCATCATTAATTTTTACTCCTCCACCTTCAATCTGACGGCGAGCTTCACCACGACTGTCCACAAAACCAGCTTCTACTAGTACAGTAACGATATCACTCGCAGTTGGATGAAGTTCTGGTATTTCAAGAGGCTTTTCACTACTTTGAATAACAGAGGCAAAATGATCTCGGCCCTTTCGTGCAGCTTCGTCTCCAAGGAACATCTGGGTCACATGGTAGGCGAGGTTGAGCTTGAAGTCTCGTGGATTGGCACCACTTTTCATTGCTTCTTCAATTTCAATCACTTCATGCATTGGCACGCGAGTACAAAGTTCAAATCCTTTGACAATCATATCATCACTCCAGCGCATCACCTTGCCAAACA
>CAZKAD010000052.1:4838-7131 GCA_964550845.1 uncultured Gammaproteobacteria bacterium | reverse complement strand
AGGATCACCTTGATAAATATATCAATGAGCCAGAAAATTGGGAACATGCTGAAGGAGTACTGCGTGAAGTGTTGCAAGAAATGAATGTACCGTTTGTTGAAGCCGAAGATGAAGCTGCTTTTTATGGTCCAAAGGTAGATGTAATGTTCAAATCGGTGATTGGTCGAGAAGAAACTATGTCTACGGTTCAGCTTGACTTTGCGGCTAAGAAACGGTTTGGCCTGGTGTATACTGATGATAAAGGACAAGAGAATAACGAAGTATTTGTTATTCATCGTGCACCACTTTCTACTCATGAAAGATTTATGGCATTTTTGATTGAACACTATGCTGGTATCTGGCCGGTGTGGCTTGCGCCGGTACAAGTGAGATTGATCACTGTTTCAAATGAGAAACACTTAGCGGGTGCTAAGGCTATTATGCAAGAATTGCTTGATGCTGGTATCAGGGCCGATGTTGATGATGCCGACGAAACTGTTGGAAATAAAATTCGCAAATCTGCGGCTGAAAAAATACCATATGTTCTCGTGGTTGGAGATAAAGAACTTGCAGGTGAACCGCTCATGGTTCGCGTGAGGGGGCAGGAAGAACAAGAAAAAATGGACAAAAATGCGTTTGTCGAAAGAGTGGTACATGAAATAAAGTCAAGAAAATAATAGGCAATAAAAAAACCTCCCACATCGGGAGGTTTTTTTTATTCAAGAGGAATTTTTGTAGTTTTGCCTCGGCTAAAGTGTCCTGATTCAATGACACGTTGTCCTCGAACTTTTTTTACCACCACACTGTCGGTAGAAACGACAATATTGGGAATTTCACTCACTTCTTTGGTCACATCATAGGTATCCAGGATATGCTTATCTTTATTTGCCTCAGACACAATATGATGAGCCGC
Organism: uncultured Gammaproteobacteria bacterium; assembly: GCA_964550845.1. Classification (GTDB taxonomy): domain Bacteria; phylum Patescibacteriota; class Patescibacteriia; order Magasanikbacterales; family UBA922; genus CAYTKU01. The sequence goes on along the minus strand of CAZKAD010000052.1, from coordinate 6,239 downwards.
TTCAAGCGCAACTTTCATTTTGGTTTGATCATCTTGAAAGTCTTCGTGCAATATAAGTGTCGCAATCGCTTCAATTACTCCTTTACCAGAAAGAGTCGTAAAGCGGATATTTGTAGCTCCTCCATGAAGCTCTTCAAACCACAATCCGTCAATCACATAGGTTTTATTTCCTTTTTCTGGTGACCGCATCTGGAAGTTTTCTAGGCTGACAGGAATAGAAGGAATTTCACCGACCAGAGCATTTTTGATAAATATTTTTTTCCCGTCTGGTGAAATTCTCGTAATGGTGAATCGTCCTGGCTGTGCCATAAGAGGGAGGTATTCAACGGTTTCTCCCACGGTAATGGTTCGGTTTCCAAGATTGACAGAAGTCCGCTCTGGTGGTGTTTGTATTTCAGCCTCAGGTTGAGCTGCATATTTTTCTGTTTGGAGTGCAACAAATTTTTTATCAAATTTGCGTACATCAGTAAACTGTTTTGTTTGTGTATCAAATGTAAAATTCCATTGTTCATTAATATGTGTGAGTCGAGGAAGCTCAAATGTTGGGATTGCTCGAAGAGCTGCTGTTGTAATTTCTGTATCTGTAAGTTGCCAAGTCTCTGTTCGTTCATCTGGCTTTTTATCTTTATTGGCTTGTAGCTCCTCGTCTCGTTTTTGCTCAAGCATTCGTTTAAGGGCGTGACTTACACCTTCCCCTCGACGAATAGTAGCAATATCTGATTGCAGTGGATTTTCAAGAGTCTTTTCTTGTGTGGATATTTGTGCAATATGATCACGGATAGGTTTCAAAAGGCCAACATCGAGTGCTGATAGAGCGTTTTTCGTCTCTTCTCTAAGATCATTTGCTGTAGCTCGAATACCTTCTTTGAGGCGTTCTGCTGATAATTCAGCAGGAGAAACACCAAGATCAAAATTTGGTTCTAAGGTTGCTGCCGGAGGTTTTTCTTGATCACCAACTTTCACGATAACAGGCTGTGCTGCCTCTTCGATTGATTCTTTTTGTGATCTATTATTTCGAATTTGAGGAACAAATATACCTGCAACAAGTGCAAATGCACTTAATATGGCTCCTGCTACATAAGTGCTTGTTCTTTTCCAGAATGGTTTTTTTACAGGAGCAGAAGGTGCCGCTACTGTAACTTCTGGAATTGGTTGGTGAGGTTCATCGATTGGTTTTGAAGCATCAACTTGTTCGGGTGGAGTTGTTTCGACTACAGGCGTTGTTGGCTCAACAATATCTGGTGATCTGTGGAAAAATTTTTCTGCAATTATTTTTGGCCATATAACCCCTTTTCGTTCCATGGCTTCCATGAGATTAAGAATTTCATTTGGGACGTCCATGTTAGTGATAAACGTTTTTGCTATCAGGCTATTTACTGCTTCGATGCCCTCTTTTTGGTA
>CAZKAD010000052.1:3512-4738 GCA_964550845.1 uncultured Gammaproteobacteria bacterium | reverse complement strand
TATCGGAGTGCTTGTTTTGATGCTTCTGGTGTCAGATATTGACCGGTTGCTTGATCACAGAGAGCTGCAAGGTGTTGAAGGGCTATTTTTCTTGGGCCTCTTTCATTTTTTACCCCGCTAAAGTGTCTTTCCAGTATGCGTTTATCTGGTACAGGAAGCTGAAAGTCTGGAAGATGCGCTGTATCACGAGGATCAATGGCTGTGCGGAAATGATTTTCAATGAGAGCCAGCGCCTGTGCATCACCTTCATAGAGTTGATATATTAGATTATGATCCTCTGTCAGCCATTCAATTTTTTTCTCTTTTGGTCCATGTGGACGATACACTCCTGCAGGTGAATCTCCAATGTTTATGGTAAAAAGATGGTTATTTCGAAAAAGGCAGAGGGTAAGTGTTGTGTTTCCTTTGTTTTGATTTACACTTGTCCATAGAGAAAGTTCTGTTAGGGTTTCTTTCATTATTTGTTGTAACCGATCTTCAATTTCTGCTCGGTCAGTAAGATCAAAGGGGAGAGTTGTTTCCACTTTTTGCGTTACAAATTCAACTACTTTGTTTACAACCGGAATACTCTCTTGTGAAGAAACACCGTCACAAACCAGGTACATGCCAAGATCTGGTCGATAGACGAGGCGATCTTTCCCTCCAGTAAGAGATGTTGCTGTTTCTGGTGTCGTTGCATCACTACGAGCAGAACGCTCTTGTAATTCTTTCAGGCGACTTTGTGCTTTTGAGGATGGGTCTCTCCATAGAGACATCAATTCTTTTGGAAAAGAAATTGCTCCCCATTGTTGGGGTATACCTCGGGGTATTTCTCGTTGTTCACTCGTTGTTTGTCTCTCTGCATCTGGCTCGGCGGCCAGAGGGTCATCGAGAGACTCGGGAAAAACAACGGAAGGTTCCTGAAGAGAATCAAGAAAATCTTTTAGAGTCTCTATTTTGGGTCCAAGCTCTGCATCAGGGGCTGCACTCTCAAGATCTTTAAGATAAGGCATTGCCTTCCTTGCACGTTCATGTTGTTCGACTGTAAATGGTATTCCTGTCAGATCCCGTAGACGTTGAATAATAGCTCTTTGCAAATTTTGAAATTCAAGCATGAGTGGGCTATCACCTTCGTGATTGACAGGGTCAATTGCTGATACTATTTCTCTGGTCTGTTGTGACATAAAACAAAATACAAGTTATTTGATTATATCATAATGGCAGTTTTTCTCCAATAAAAAATCCCC
>CAZKAD010000052.1:0-3412 GCA_964550845.1 uncultured Gammaproteobacteria bacterium | reverse complement strand
ATACAAGTTATTTGATTATATCATAATGGCAGTTTTTCTCCAATAAAAAATCCCCCTGTGTTTGGGAGATTTTTGTTTCTAAATTAAGAAGATTATTTTCCACCAATCCAGTTACGAAATCTTTGCACGAAACCTTTTGGTTTGGTTTCTTGGATATTTGATGATGGGGTAAATTTATCAAGTGTATTTTTATACTCTCTCGCTTGAGATTGAACTTCTGTTTTCCATGCCTCAAAATCTGCCATCATATTTGCTTTTTTTTGAGCATACTTCCACGCCTGATCCTCCATTTGTTCTATGTAGTGTAGAAGTGCTTCTCGTTTCCCAGGGTCTTTTGTAAATCCCATTAACGTGTCATACATATAGGCTCGATCTTGCGTATCTGCTAAAAGAGCAATCTCTTCGATTCGATTGGTGAGATCCGTTTTTTCTTTTTGCGCACTAGTTTCTAAATTTTCAATAAGTGCCACCCCATGAGCTTGATTTATTTTTTTGTCCCATTCATTATTTTGTATTGTTCTACGAAGTTCTTCTACGCTTTCTTCTGGAGTTTGTCCGGATTCAAGAGTTCTTGGCATGACTCGTTTTCCTGCTTTTGTATCTTCAATCCGATTTTTCCAAACCCAGTCATCATGCTCTGGTGCTCGAGTATGCTCTGGTATGGCTTTTTCGTTGGCAGTAGGTTCACTTTCTTCTGATTCTCCACCTTGAATCAGTCGAAGTTTTGGCTTTTCAGGAGATGGTTTTTGTTTTGGAAGTTCACTTCCAAAAGCAGGAACTTCTTCTCCATGAGCAAGACGCATATGATATTTATAAATGAATAAATAATTAGATTAACAATCCTAAGTATAGCACAAAAATCACGTTTTGTCAATACAATTTCTTCTAAACCCAGCAAAATTTGTACCATTGATTTTTGTCTCTTTCTCTAGTATACTCGATTTTACTATGGAAACAAAATCTGCCTACAAATACCACATCATTACCTTTGGGTGTCAGATGAACAAGAACGATTCTGAGCGTATTGAATCGATTTTTGATCGTCTCAAAATGATTCCGACCGTTGTGGAGCACGAGGCTGATGTCATACTTCTCAACAGTTGTTCGGTTCGTCAGGCTGCAGAGGATCGTATCTATAGCATGGTACATAATTTTGAGTCTTTGAAAGAGAAAAATCCAAATCTCATCATCGCTGTGACTGGCTGCATGCCTGGGCGAGACAAGGACGGTGTTATGCAGAAAAAAATGCCTGCGGTTGATCTGTTTTTCCCCACCAAAGACATGGTGCATTTGCCCAAATGGCTGGGCGAGCTCAATCCAAACCTGGCGCCAGTCGAAGATATGGCTGAGCATTATTTTACCTTGCGCCCAACGATTAAAAAAGCCTATCAAGCCTTTGTAACAATTCAGACAGGTTGCAATCATTTTTGTACTTACTGTGTCGTGCCATTTTCGCGTGGGCTTGAGCTCAATCGCTCTCTCAAAGAGATCCTGGAAGAAGCCAAGGAGTTGGCACTGCACGGTTGCCTCGAGATCACACTGCTTGGTCAGATTGTCAATCATTATATTGCACCAGATCCTGAATTTTTTAGTTCGAACAATCCCTACACCAAAAGCGACTTTGCCAAACTTCTCTGGGAGCTCAATCAGATCGATGGGCTAGAGCGTATTCATTATACGGCTCCGCATCCAATCTTTATGACGGATGAAGTTATTGATGCTCTGACTTTGCCAAAACAAGTGAATTTTCTTCATTTGCCTGTGCAGTCTGGCAATGACGAGGTGCTTCGACGCATGAATCGTCGCCACAAACGCGATTTTTATATTGATCTGGTCAAACGTATTCGAGAAAAAAAGCCGAATATTGCCCTTGGCACAGATATTATTGTCGGGTTTTGTGGTGAGACTGAAGAGCAGTTCAATGATACGGTTGATCTCTACAAACAGTGTGATTTTGATATTAGCTACACGGCTCAGTATTCGACTCGCAGTGGAACCCTGGCAGTTAAAGCCTTTAAAGATGATGTTGCCAAAGAAGAAAAGAAACGTCGTTGGTGGGTGCTGCAAAAATTAACAGAAGAAACTGTTTTGCGAAAAAACCAAAAGTATCTCGGGCAAAAGGTATCTGTGCTGGTAGAAGAATGTGCGAATGGGTGGTGTAGTGGTAATACGCTGGAGATGAAACGCGCGAGGTTCAAGGGGAATGAGAGTTTTATTGGTCAGATTGTGGAGATAGAAATCTTCAAAGTGGAAGAATGGATGCTTTATGGTAAAATACTAGATGTTGTTCTGTCATTTCGAGCGTAGCGAGAAATCTTTCCAGCAAATACCCTGCCAAAGATTCCTCTTCCAACTCTACGTTTGGAATTCGGAATGACAGTTTGTAATTACAGTAATTTATGAAGAAAAATTTTTGGAAAACTCTGTTTCAAGATATAAAAAAAGACAAAGAAAAATTGTTTTATGCGATTGCAGCCGTCATATTTTTGTGTGCGATTATTTTGCTTTTGTATTTTATTTTGAGAAGTAAACCTGAAGAAAATGCACTACAAATTGATGACAATTTTGTGAGTACAACCACTCCCTCACATCAGAGAATAGATTGTGAATTTCAAAATGGTTTGACAGGGGAGTGTGTACCTAGCGAAGGCGAAGAATTTCAACCACTCGTTGGTGTGATGATTGAAAATTATATTTCTTCTCGCCCCCAAGATGGAATTGCTACTGCGAGCGTGGTCTATGAAGCTCCAGCTGAAGGGAATATCACCAGATTTTTGGCCCTTTTTCCCAAAAGTGCAGAAGTAGAAAAGATTGGGCCAGTCCGCAGTGCTCGGCCGTATTATCTTGATTTGATTTCAGAATATCCTGGTGCCATGTATATGCATGTGGGTGGTTCGCCCGAAGCTCTGCAGAAAATCGATCAGTATAATATTTTTGATGTTGATGAATTTTATCGTGGAATATATTTTTGGCGCGATGAAAACAAAAGTGCACCGCACAATGTCTTTACTTCCAGTGACTTGTGGAATGGTGTGTACGAGAGGGATGCAGACAAAAGTGTTGATGTGCATTTTGACAGTTGGAATTTTACTGCTAGTACGACTGCCGAGTGTGCGAATAATTGTGTAGGGAATATTGAAATACCGTTTCTTCGTCCGTCATATGTGGTCAATTGGAAGTATAATAGTGATCTCAAACTCTTTGAACGATTTCATGGCAATACACTCCATGTTGATAGTCATGGCACTCCAGTCAAGGCCAGCACCGTAATTGTTCAGCATGTGACTGACAAAATTCTCGATGATGTGGGTCGCCGTGCACTTGGAACGATTGGCGAAGGCAAGGCAGAAGTGTATGTTTATGGTCAAAGGTTTGATGGCAACTGGAAAAAAGAATCTCGAACGTCTCGAAC
>CAZKAD010000051.1:0-7176 GCA_964550845.1 uncultured Gammaproteobacteria bacterium | reverse complement strand
TCAATCATCACTTCATTTTTCAAAACAGTACAAGTAAAATGAATTGAAAAATTTGGTTTTTGGACAAACAGAGTAATCGCCCATGGATTTTCATTTCCGAGTACTGTCCAGTCTTGCACCAAAGGATAAAAGCTCTCTTCCAAAGCGTCATACATATGTTGCCTTTCTGTATCTTGACTTCGAAGTTCTTCCTGTTCTTCCTTCAATCTTTCCACTCTCTTATAGTCTTGTTGCATTTCATCCGCCATACCAAATGGAGTATCCATCTGTTCATCAAGCTGGCCATTGTCCTCTTCTCCTTCTAAAACAGGAAGGGCTGGCAGAGGATCTCCTGTTCGCCTTCTCTCTTTTTCTGGTTTGACCACAGGAGTTTTTTCTTCTTGACCATCATTCTCTCGTCCTCCGGTCAACCCACCAATCGCACCAACGACCAATCCACTTGCCAAGAGTGCCTCTCTAAGCCTTCTCATAGATTTGTATTTGTCATATATTAATTTTTCAGAAATTGATTGGTGCACAGTTGTACAGACCGTTTCACCAATCAACATGCTAAAACCTTAATTTATTACCCAACGAAGCGAGACAAGAAAATGCGTGCATTTTCTTACGAGCGAAGTGCAGGTAACATACCCGCATGGGTTCACTTTTTTCCAATTTTAATATCAATTTTTTTCGCTTTGACTTCACCGCGTTTTGGACAAGTAATTTTGAGGATTCCATCTTCAAAATTTGCGGCTGTGGCATCTTCATCCACTGCGACTGGCAGTGGAACTTGGCGATAAAATGTACCGCTACGAACTTCCTTACGATAATAATTTTTTTCTTCGACTTCATGTTCTTTGCGGCTCTCACCACTTATGGTGAGGATTCCTTTTTCTACACTGACACTGACATCTTTTGGATCCACTCCAGCGAGGGGTGTTTCTACCACTACAGCGTCTTTGGTCTCATAGACATCAAGTGCTGGTATAAACCCTTTTTGCATCGGTTGGTTACTCCCAACCGGCATAACATTTTTCATCATTTCCTCCATTTCTTGGAACGGATCCCAAGATGGAGACCATCTGATAAGAGACATAGATTTTCTCCATTTCTGACCAAGGCCGTGTGACCAAGGACAGAGATTAAAAATAATTATTCTTTTAATTTTGCTACAATCACCTTTGCCACTTTCAAAACCTTTTCGCCTGATTTATACCCACCATCCATTTCACGAATGATTTCATGTTCTTTCGCAGTTTCACTTTCTTCTTCTCCTACGATCTCATGAAGTCTTGGATCAAACATTTCTCCAACGGTTTTTATCTCTTCGATTCCGTTATTTTTTACTACATCAGAGAATTGCTTCATGATATATTCAATCCCCTTTTTCCAATTTTCAAACTGTTTGGCATCGTCACCACTTTGAAAAGCAAAAGCTTTTTTAAAATTATCGAGGACCGGAATAAACTCTTCAACCACGTCTCCCTTGATCATCTGCATCCATTCGCCTTTTTGACGAGCCGTTTCTTTGAGCAAATTTTGATAATCTGCCTGCGCTCTTTGCCAGCCGAGCTTGTATTCTTCACACTTCGCACATGACGTATTTTGATCTGATGTGCTTGAAGCAGTATCGTCTAAACCTGTGTTTTGTTGCAATTCTTCATCCATAGTTTTTAAAATAAAGTTTGTAGAAATTCAATTAAGGCAATATTTTTTTGATAATTCATACGCATCGGACCCACAAAAGCAAAAATCGAATTGCCCGAGCGAAGCGCGACTGTACTACAGACTGATCCCATTGGATTTTTTTGTCCGACAAAGACTCGCAATTGTTTTTCATTCATCCCATCAAAAAATTCTTGCATATGTTGTTCGCAGTGATCAAACAGCGAGGATACTTTGATGGTATGAGCAACATTTTGAAACTCTGGAGCAGAAAAAAGATACGATATACCAGTGTAATAAATACGATGTGGGTCAAAGGCAATCAGAACAGCCCCACCACCAGCTTCGGCAATATACTTGGCCAATTCTTTTAATTTTTGTTCTCCTTCAAAATTTCCTGAAAGCTCTGTAATCTGTTCTTGATACGTTTTAGGCAAACGACTCGTTTCAATCAAATGCGTGAGGTAATATTCATAACCTTTTTCTGTTGGAATGCGTCCAGCCGAAGTATGTGGATGGGTCAAATAACCAGATTCTTCAAGATCGCGCAGTTCATTGCGAATCGTAGCAGCACTCACATCCAAAATACCCATCTGTTCAATCTGGGCAGAACCAATTGGCTCAGCAATCCGGATATATTCTTCGATTACCAGTTTGAGCAGTTGTTCTTGGCGTTGTTCCATATTATCACTCAATGCTTACGAGTGATAATATACCATCCACTAAAAACATTGTCAAATACCTATCCACAGTGCTAAAAACACACAAAAAAATCCCCTAAATAAGGGATTTTTTCTTTTAAACAATCTACTTTATTCACTTGCCGTACGAGTATATTCTTGGATATTTCCAATCTCTGAAAGCAACACATTTTCCACAAAAATACCACGGGGATAGAAAATTCTTTCCAGTTCATTTTTGAGCTCTTGTTCAACTTCATCGCGTCTTGGCCCAACCATATCTGACTGAGAAAAACGACCTGCCACCATACGAATACGACTGCGCACCGTAGGACGAATAATCTTGGCAACAAAATCTTCACCAATGGTCTGCCAGAGTGATGGGATCTGATGAATATCCAGGCGAAGAAGGACTGTCCCTTCTACACCAATACGCTTGCCATCTTGACTCACCGCTGCAATCGGGATATCTCCCATGGCTTTTTCATTTTGCAAATTGAAATCACGACTAATACTATATTCAAGAGTCTGAGTATTAAAGAGTTTGGCTTTTTGCCAAAATGGAATTTTGAAATGCAGTCCTGGAGTTAATACTTTTTTGAGAACTCCTCGTCCAAGATCATAAACACAGGCCACATATCCTGGTGGGACATAGATGAAAAGGCCTTTGAGAACATCTTCCATGACAAATGAATACATCAATTTGTCGAGAGAATCAGACATAAAATAAGGTTAGGATTGAAAAGAGAAACATCATCTTAGTGATGTTCTGCGTGTTTATTTGACCGCATAAATATACGGCTGACCTGGTGAATAATAATAGAAAAAAATATAGAAGTCAAAATAAACAACGATTTAACCATAGGGAGCCACCACAAAACAAACAGTGAGGCAATTGGAAAGAGAATCAAATAAAACATGTCTGCCTGACGTACTTTTTTTCCCTTGAGCTCAAAATAAATTTCAGCAAATAGAAATATGGCAACGAGAGCTGGCCAGATCCACGTATGACGTTCTCCGAGTTCAAATCCGTAAAAATTTGTATTGATTTTACCTGGAAAATCAACCGTTGGATAAAGAGTATGAATCACCTGTGTCCCCGTCACCCCTTGTACAAATACTTGGTACAGGAGGAGCAACATAAGAAGCTGGACACCCAGAACAATGGTCTTGGCCCAAGGTCGAACTTTTCTCTTGCGAAGTATGCGGCGAATCTCTTGATTGCGAAGAACAGAATCATTGCTAAAATCCTTTTCGGCTTTATGAACCTCTTGCTCAAGTTCCATATTTTGAGCACGGACTTTTTCTGTTACCAAGGTAAATGGAAGAAGTACGACACGCAAAAGTATGGTGAGAAGAACAATGGCCCAGCCCAAATTCTCGCCAGCTGTGGTGTTGTAGAGCTGGATCAAAAAATTGAATACTGGCTGATAGAGAAATGTATACCAAAAACCTTCAAACATAATGACAATAGTATAGCAGAAACAGGCTTAAATAACAATGAAACCTAGCACAAAAAAGCCTTTTTGTCAAGTCATTGATGGTTATTTTTGCCTTAACAGAGGCAATTTATATAAAAGTTTGGCGAGAAGAAAGCTTATACACAACAAAAAAGCGAGTGAAAGAAGAGTAGCGATCCCGGCGGGAAAAAATGTATACAAAAAATCATATCGTGACAGTATTGGCCAGTGCAAAAGATACATTTCGTGAGAATATATTCCAAGGACAGATAAAAATCGAAACTCAAATTGTTTGAGTATAAAAATAAGAAGCGTACAGAGTACCAAGAAAAGACTGATGCCCTGCTCAATCACTATTCCCTTCCCTACGCCCGAATGGATTCCAAAGTAAAAAAGACAGATGGTAGAAAAAATAACCAAAAGAGAAAGAATGTGCTTTTTTCTCTTTCCAATAAATCGAGAAATATGAGGCCAGTAACCTGCACAGAGTATTCCCAAAGGAAAAGCAACAATATGTAAGTAATATAGATTTTTTACGGCAAAATCAATTGGTAACGCAAGCTGCAAAAGTATCCAGCTTACAAAAAATATTCCCAACGCTGAAAAGAGAAGGTTTTTTCTCGAGAAAAAAATTGGAAAAAGAAGATAGTAAAAAAGAATAAAGGTAATATACCAGAGTGGTGAATTAATATTTTGTATGAGATCAGCGCGAGGGAAAATTCCCAAAAAACTCAATATGACTTCAGAAAGAGAATAGCTGCGACGCAAAACAAAAAAATCGAGCAAGAGAAAAAGAAGTAAAATAACCCAAAGAGAAAAAAATAATTTGCTGAATCTCTTTTTATAAAAATCTTTTCTACCAATTGGTTTTGTAATTTGAGAACAGGTAAGACCAAAGCCAGATAGAAAAAGAAACACATCAACTCCCATGCCTGCAAATACAGAAAGCGGAAAAAGAAATGTCTGATGAGGAAACAATGAATAGCCAATATGTCCAAATAAAATTGCAAGTATGGCAACTCCCTTCAACTCCTGCGTCGTCTGCAAAGGTAATATTTCAAGAGAGCGTTTTTTGCGGATAGAAAAAAGAAGAATCGCAGCAAGTACGATTCCTACCAGCACAGTCTGAACTATTGGTTGATCAATTGCGAGTGCCATATTTTTTATACTTTTTCCCAATCTTCGGCATTTTTCAGATAGTCATCTTTTATGGTTTCAAAGTACTGTTTCGTCGCTTCGTATTCATTTTGGATAGTGCCTTCGAGAATCGCTTCTTCCAAGGCTTTTTTGATCTTGCCAATGGTTGGGCCTGGCTTCAAACCGCAGAGCTGCATAATCTCTTCACCTCGCAGTGGCGATTGAAAGGCACGAAGGCGATCTTTTTCCAAAACCTCGACAATTCGCTTTTCCAAAATATCATAATTTTTGAGACGATGTTCTTTTTTACGCTGGTTGCCTGTCGTAATATCACTGCGACAGAGCATAAGAAGCGCCTGAAGATCATCTCCGAGATTAACAATGAGACGCCGTACTGCGCTGTCTGTAATTTCTTCATCCATGAGCGCTATTGGCTGCAAATGCCACCGCACCAGTTTGGCAACATAATCAGTATCCTTTTTACTCATGCGCAGTCTTTTTCCAATATCTTTGACCATTTTTTTGCCCAAATGATCATGCATATCAAAGGTCCAACCACGTCCTGGAACAAAAAGTTTGGTGTCGGGCTTAGCAATATCGTGCATGAGTGCAGCAAAGCGAAGCAGTGGATCGGTTGAATACTGGGCAATATTATCTACGACTGCAAAAGTATGAGAGAGATTATCTTTGTGCGAATATCCAAGTACTTCTTCCACGCCAGCGAGCAAATTTATTTCTGGCAAAAATTCATCAAAAAGTTTGGTCTGAGATAAAATCCAAAGACCAACCGAAGGCACACGGGCTTTGAGCAATTTGAAAAGTTCTTCTTGAATGCGCTCAGCCGAAATAATTTTGAGACGACCTTTATTCATCACGATCGCAGCATACGTCTCTGTTTCGATTTCAAATTCGAGCTGTGCAGCAAACCTCGCAGCACGCAACATACGCAGTGGATCATCAGAAAAAGTAATATTCGGATCAAGCGGTGTACGAATGATTTTATTTTTCAAATCTTTTTCTCCATCAAAGGGATCAATCAAATCACCGAGGATTCCACCAATCAAAATCTCTCGAGCCATGGCATTGACTGTAAAATCACGACGAGAAAGATCATGTTCGAGTGTCGTTGAAACAACTTTTGGTTTGCGAGAATGTTCTTCGTAAGATTCACTTCGTGCACCAGCAAATTCAAGATCAATTACTCCGACACCTTCTTCATTTTTTATCACGACGCGTGCTGTATCAAAATCAGGAAATGGAATAAGTGAAGATTGTTCTTCCCCGAGCATTTCAAAAAATTTAGTCGCAAATTCAATGCCACTTCCTTCAACCACAAAATCCAAATCTTTTCTTTCTCCCCTCCCGAGAAGTTCATCACGCACAAAACCACCCACAATATAAATCTTGAGGTTGTTGGCATCAGAAATACGTGAGATGTGTTCAAATATTTTTTTATTTTCCATAGATTATTGAATTTTTTGAACCAGATTCTCAATACTCGTTCGAGGATCTTTTTTTCCTTCCATGATTTGATCAATGGCATTTGCAAACGGCAGGCTGAGTTTGAATTTTTTGGCAAGATGCCTCAGACATACAGTCGCAGCAATTCCTTCTACGGTTTGTTTTACCTCTGCGACTGCATCACTACTACACAGTCCCTGTCCCAGGCATTCACCATAGCGACGATTGCGTCCCTCAGGACTCAGAGCCGTAGTCAAAAAATCTCCAAGTCCAGCAAAACCATAGACTGTATCAGCCTTGCCACCCATTTTTTTATTCACCAGTGCCATTTCATTCATGGCCAAAGTAAAAAGAATTGCCTGGGTATTGAAGGCCAGCCCCAGGCCTTGAGCAATACCAAGTCCAATAGCATACACATTTTTGAAGCTTTGTACAACCTCTCCTCCCACAATATCACTTCCTACCAGTATCTTGACTGAAGTGTTTTTGAGAAGTTTTTGGACTTCTTGTGCAGCAGGTTTTGAAGAAGAAGCCGCGACCATGACAGCAGGATGACCATCCGTAAGTTGTTTGGCCACAGCCGGACCAGTGAGTCCCACCAGAGTTACTTTTTTCTTTCCTGCCATTTTTTTCATCATGGTAGGAATCAAGACATTTGTTTTTGGCTGCAACCCTTTGGAAACATCTACCAAAATCATTCCATTTTTGAGAACAGAATTCGCTGCACGCATCACACTTTCCATCGCACCACTACTCACCACAAAAAAAACTACTTTTGCACCAGCGAGTGC
>CAZKAD010000050.1:0-7272 GCA_964550845.1 uncultured Gammaproteobacteria bacterium | reverse complement strand
TATTCCACCACGAGCACCACCCGTCTTCCATTTTTGACATCTCCTCCATTCCAATCACGAATCGAATCTATCAAAGCCTGATATTTATACTTAAAATTTTCACCAAACTGCGTACCAGGATCATTGGTAATAAATTCTGTTTCCGTATACCCACGAATCACCAAGGCGTGATACTCTGGTCCACCATTGCGAAAATTTGGATTTGGCAATACTTTTCCATCAGCTACCACATAGACAGGCACACCGCGTGCAAGATATTTTTTAATCTCCTCAATCGTCGGATCTTCAACTAACTTTACCGTGCGATCTATTTTCAAATAATCTTCAAACAGCGATTGAATCTTTTCTATTTCAATACTCAGTCCCCAGCCTTGAGCTTCTCCCCAATCTACCATTTTAATAAGTTCGTCTTTGGCATAAGAAATCGAAAGCGTCAGATCTTTGTAATAGGCATCAATCATCAGAACCGCCGCTTCTTCACAAGCATCTTGCCAGGGCTGAGTCCAGATTTTTTCTGGAGCTTGGGACGTAAAAGGAACATCAAGATTGATTGATGGTGGGAGAGGTGTTTCTGTTTCAACTGGAGCGGGTGTCTGTGTAGAGGTTGGGATAGATTCTGTTGTACTTGTTGGTGAAGCAGCAACTATGACACTAGAAGTAGGAGGTACATGATTTACCACAGGCATACTGGTTGGTTTTTGTTTCTGTGTTTTGTGTACCATTTCCCTCAGATCTTTTTTTTCTTGCTCTCGTTCATTGTCGCGTATTATTCCTCGTACCAGCCAAAAACTGCCTAAAGCCAAAAAGACAATAAAAAAAACACAAAGCGTATTGAAGATAATATATGATTTTTTCATAAAAAAATGGCAGTTTTGACCATCTCATATAGATTATAACACCCATTTCAGATCCCGTGAAGAGACGAAAAAAGTTGCTTTTTCTCTCAAAATAGCCTAATATAGGCCTATATGTTTTTTGAAACTACCCACAAAGAAAAAAATACCGCTGCACGCACAGGTATAATCCATACCGACCATGGCGATATTGAAACGCCGATTTTTATGCCTGTCGGGACCCAAGGAACGGTCAAAAGTCTTGATACTGAAGATCTCAAAAAAATCGAAGCTCAGATTATTCTCGGCAATACTTACCATTTGCATTTGCGTCCTGGAGAAGATTTGCTGGCGGATTTTGGTGGGCTACACAGATTTATGAACTGGGACAGACCTATCCTGACTGATAGTGGTGGATTTCAAGTATTTAGTTTAGGTGCTCAAAAAGATCGTAAAAAAGAAAGCGAGAATAAAAATGACAAACTCGTTGAAATAGATGAAGAAGGTGTCACCTTTCGTAGCTATATCGATGGGAGCAAACATCGTTTTAGTCCAGAAGAAGCCATTCGTATCCAGCACAAGATTGGAGCGGATATTATCATGGCCTTTGATGAATGTACACCCGATGATGCGGATACCAAATATACTCGGCAGGCTATGGAGCGCACCCACCGCTGGGCAACTCGCTGTATTGATGAACACAAAAAAAATTTAAGCTATCACGGCTATAGACAATTTCTGTTTGGAATTATCCAAGGCGCTAATCATAAAGAACTCCGTCAAGAATCTGCGCGTACTATTTCCGCAATGGATTTTGATGGAATCGCAATTGGCGGAGAAAGTATTGGCTACAATATGGAAGCAACCAAAAATATTCTTGACTGGGTTGTACCGCTTCTGCCTGAAGAAAAACCTCGTTATACCATGGGGCTTGGATATTCGCCACTTGATCTTTTTGAAGTGGTCGAACGTGGCGTCGATATGTTTGACTGTGTTGCCCCCACACGCATTGCACGCAATGGCACACTCTATGTGCATCCAAAAATTTTGCAAGGAAAAAATACCAACAGTAAATGGAATGACCGCATTGATATTACCAAAGTAGAGTTTCGTACTGACACTGGCCCCATTGACCCAGGATGTGCTTGTTTCACTTGTAAAAATCACACTCGATCCTATCTCCATCATCTTTTCAAAGCCGAAGAATTGCTGGCCTATCGCCTCGCGACATTGCATAATCTTCATTTCTTTTTAAATCTTATGAAAGAAATACGCCAAGCAATAAAAGAAGATAGGTTTCTTGAACTCAAAAAATCCTTCGTTTAAAGAAGGATTTTTTTTATTTATTAAAAAATAAACATCGCATCACCAAAACTAAAAAAGCGATATTTTTCTTCGACTGCTTTTTTATAGCATGAAAGCATAAACTCTCTGTCCCCTGCAAAAGCACTGACCAGCATGAGAAGTGTGGATTTTGGAAGATGAAAATTGGTAATCATGGCATCGATAATTTTGAATTCAAAACCAGGGGTAATAAAAATATTCACTTCTCCATGATAGGGATGAATGAAGTGATGTATGTTTTTGTCGCGATCAAGACGGGCGACAGCCTCGAGAGTCCGCACAGTTGTCGTACCTACAGCGATAACACGTCTGCCTTCTGATTTGGCACGATTTAACTTTTTGGCATTTTCCTCAGTAATTTCTACCCACTCGCTATGCATAGTATGATCTTCGATTCGTTCAGCTTTGACCGGGAGAAATGTCCCGAGCCCGACATGAAGCGTGACTTCTGCAAATTCTACTCCCTTATCTTTTAACCGTTCAATCAGTTCAGGAGTAAAGTGAAATCCAGCTGTTGGTGCTGCCACTGATCCTTCATTTTTGGAATAGACCGTTTGATAAGAATCCAATTCATGGGGTTCATCTTTAACATAGGGAGGAATGGGAATATGACCATATTTGTTGGCAGACTCACGTACTTTTTCTTCGGACAGACATACACCCTCTGCTCCAAAAAATTGTACCAAAATCGTTCCTTCTTTTTCTTTGAGCATCACATCGCACCAAAAATCTTCAGCTATTTCTACTCTGGTCCCTGGTGCAATATGCTTGCCTGGTTTGCCGAGCACTTGCCACACACCAACATTTTCCATTGGTTTGATCAAAAATATTTCTACTTCGCGTTTGTGCTCCCACAGTCCTTCGTTGTTCTGATTCATGAGTTTACCAAGCAGTCGGGCCTTAAAAACTTTAGAATTATTCCAGACCAAAAGATCCCCAGAGCGAAAATATTCTTCAATGTTATAAAACAAACGATCTTCAACGGATCGTACATCCCGATCAATCACCATCAGTTTCGAATGATCTCTTGGTTCAACAGATTTTTGAGCAATCTGCTCAACAGGAAGAACGTAATCAAAATCATTGGTATTCATACAAGAAAATTTAAAAATTGTTCAGCTGTTTTATCCCAGGAAAATTTGCCCGCTTGCATTTTTCCTTTTTGAACAAAAAAATTATGAAGTTCAGTAGGACCAAGTATCCGATCTAGGCCTTCAGCAATTTCCGACGGATACGAAGGATTCACATAATACGCTGCATTGTCTGCAATTTCGGGAAGTGAAGACCGGCTGCTCGTTATAACAGGAATTCCGCAGGCCATTGCTTCGAGAACTGGAAAACCAAATCCTTCATAGAGACTTGGGTAGACAAATACACTGGCCATGGCATAGAGGGCAGGTTTATCAAGTGGCTCAACATAACCAATATACGCTGCACTTTTATTTTTTTCAATTGCTTTCATGATTTTTCTATTTTTCCATCCTCCGGCACCAGCAATCACCAAATGGTAATCATTTCCATGCTTTTTTTGAAACTGTTCAAACCCCTGCAGAACGGCCTCAATGTTTTTTCTTGGTTCAATCGTACCGAGAAAAAGTATATATTTCACAGGCAAATTATACTTTGTTCGTACCTCCTGCTTTTGCGTATCAGTGATTTCATTGGTATACACCTTTGAAATGCCTGGATACACTACTGTAATTTTTTCTTCTGGGATTTCATACATCTCGTGAATATCGCGTTTCGTATTTTTTGATGGAACAAAAATCTGGCCAGCCAATTGACATTGTTTTTTGGGTGAAAGAAAATTATGCCATAATTGCATTTTACGAGAAAAACAATCTGGAAAAATTTCAAATGAAAGATCATGCACTGTCAAAAGGTGTTTGGTTTCTTTGGAAATTTTTTGAAAACCAATATTGGGAGAAAAAAAATAATCGAGTTTTATTTTTTTCTTCTTTTCAATCAAACGATCTATCTTTGGCCAACCTAAAAATTGGATACTACTATGAAACAGTTTATTGGGCCAGCGAGTTTGAACAAAGTGAATATTTTCTCTCTTCCAGTCAGGCACATATTTCTCTACATCAACAAAAGCATTATAAAACAAAAAATATTGATTATTCCTATCAATATTGAAAAGTGCATTTAAAAGTCCATAGGTATATTCTCCAACTCCGGTTCGTGTCGAAGTCGTCAGTGGACTGATATCAATCCCGAGATTCAACATATCTCTGCATTTCTAAAAAATCTTTGTATTTTTCTTCCACATATTCTTTCATATTCTTTTTGAATTTGCTTACATCAAACTGCATTGCATGCTCACGAATCGCCTTTCTATCCCAAGCAAATGGATCAAAATGAAGAAGGGTATCAAGAAGTGATTCCCAAGATTGTTCATTGAAAAAGACTCCAGTTTTACCCGGGATCACACTTTCGGTAACACCCCCAACTCCATAAGCAATAACCGGTACTCCAGCAGCCATCGCCTCTACTGCGGTAATCCCAAAGTCCTCGACTTGCGGATAGAAAAAAGCACGCGCATGTTTTAGAAGCTGCGCCTTTTGGTTGTCATCGACTGCGCCAACAAATTCAATATTGGATTTGGCTAAACTTTTCAATCGCTTCAGATCAGGCCCAGTGCCATAAATTTTGAGTGGCCATCCCAAACGATTGAACACTTGAATAACCAAATCAAATCGTTTGTATGGAACAATTCTTCCACCGACCAAATAATAACCCCCTGGTTTTTCTGCTACTTCAAATTGATCTGTATCAACCGGAGGATAGAGAACATCACTTGGATGTCGATAGTATTTTTGAATGCGATGTTTAACAGTACGTGAATTGGCAATAAATTGATCAACGCGGTCTACACTCGCTTTGTCCCATATCCGTATATGATGCATGAGACGTGGAAGCATAGCTTTGATGAGCGGATTGTACTTCAATTCTGCGATATATTCGTGTGTATCAGTCCACAAATACCGAGTCGGCGTATGACAATAAGAAATATGAAGTGTTGTCGGACGTGTGAGCACGCCTTTGGCAAAGGCACTGGTTGAAGAGATCACAACATCAAAATCATGGAGATTGTGTTTTTCTGTGGCAAGCGGCATCCAAGGAAGGTACCATTGATACCGTGTACGACCAAATGGCAAAAAACGAAAAAACGATTCACGAATATCTGCATTTTCAAATCCCTTCACACTTCCCTTTCTATGAAAAAGAACAAAAATAGGAGCATCTGGCCAAATCTCATGAAAGGCTTTGAGTACCCGTTCGGCTCCCCCATCCTGCGCCAGATAATCATGTACAAGGGCAATCTTCATAATGCTTTTCTTTTTTTGAGCAGAACCAGAGGTGTTTTGGCCAAAATAATAAGATCAAGAAATAAAGACCATTTTTCAATATAGAGTACATCGAGTTTTACTTCTTCTTCAAATTCGAGATCACTGCGTCCTGAGACCTGTGCCATTCCTGTAATTCCCGGCTTCAAAAACAAAACCTTTTTATGTCCGTCTTCGTATTTTTCTACTTCTTCTTTTTCATGAGGACGAGGTCCAACAAGACTCATGCTTCCCCAGAAAGAGAGAAAAAATTCAGGTATTTCGTCTATACTGTATTTACGAAGAAATTTTCCCACACGGGTAATGCGTGGATCATTTTCATATTTGACAATTGGATTTTTTTCATTCCAACCCCGTAGATCTTTTACATCTTTGCGAAATTCTGGGTCATAGCGCTTGGCATGAGCACCATCAACCATAGAGCGAAATTTGAAATACGTAAAAGGTTTTCCAAATCTCCCAATTCGCTGATATTTGAAAAAAACCGGACCTTTGCTATCAAGTTTTATAGCAATAGCAGCGATTACCATGATAGGTGAAAGCAAAATGATAAAAAATAAAGACCCACAAATATCAAATAATCTTTTTACAACAGCTCCCCAACCATCAAGTGGGGTGCGTCGTAATTCTACAATCGGAATACTTCCTACTGGATAGAGCGCAGTATTGGCAGAGAGTGTAGCAAATAAATCTGCTGAATATTTGAAAATAATATGATGCGCGTCAGCAAATTGAAGTGCTTTGAGAGCCTCTTTTTCATTGGCGCGAGGATTGGCAAAAATTATTTCATCAACAGATTCTTTTTCAAGCAAATGTTTTGCTCCTGTATCAAAACGGTCAAAGTGTTGGGTTACGCAGTAGCCAAGCTCTGGTTGTCCCATGAGAGTCGCTTTGAGTTCTTCCGCAACAGAATCATGGCCAATAATGGCAACGCGTCTTTGACCAATTCCCATACGAAAACACAAACGCCGTATTGTCCACATAAAAAATCGACCGATCGTAACATAGATAAGAGCAAATACCCAGCTCGCAGCAACCAAGAAACGTGAATCAAATAATTGCTGCGTAAACATGATATAAAGTGCGACAACAGCAAGACAGCTAGAAAGAGCGACAAAAATACGAATGGCATCAGCGGCAAGTTTACGATTGGGGTTTGGTCGATAAAGACCAAGGAGTGCAAAAAAAACAATCGAAAGAAGGGCAAACCAACAAGATCTTTGTATATATTCAGAAAGTGTTAAATCAAAAAGAATAGGCTTCAAATCTGTTGCCCAAGGAGTAAAGCGAAGAAAAAAAGCTGAAATAGCCGCAAAGAGAAGAAAAAGGAAATCAAAAGGTACCTGGAGTACCATGAGAAACAGTTGAAAACGTTTCATAAAAAAAGTACAAAGTTTTCTGTATACTACTCTAAAAAAGAGGGTTGGTCAACTTGACAAAATACTCAAAAAGGAGTATATTTACACAGTCTTTTTTTGCTGATGATCGCCTCGATAGTATGTCGGGGAGGAAAGTCCGAACTCCTCTTTTTACAGCTGTAAAAAGGACAAAAGTAGTGGGTAACACCCACCCTTGGGCTGGTGACAGTCCAAGCGGGATAGTGTCACAGAGACAATACTACTCCGACGTAAAGTCGGAGGAAAGGTGAAAAGTGTATGGAGGTATATGATCTCGAGTCATATGCTACGATACATACGCCCTGGTGACAGGAGCGTGTGACAAACCCTACTTGGAGAAAGAGCAGC
>CAZKAD010000049.1:0-7339 GCA_964550845.1 uncultured Gammaproteobacteria bacterium | reverse complement strand
ATTTCAACTCGTCGGTGGCTCGTAAAAACCCGATGGCTGCTGTGCAGGCTTTTAAGCAGGCGTTTGAACCTACAGATAACACCGTGGGCTTGGTGCTTAAAACCATGAACACTAAGCCAGACAACCCTGAATGGCAGGCCTTTTTGAAAGAATGCCAAACAGATAAGCGCATACAGTTAATCACCAAAACACTAGACCGCCCTGAAGTGTTGGGGCTGATAAATGCCTGTGATGCCTATGTGTCATTGCATAGGGCCGAGGGATTTGGACGGACATTGGCGGAGGCAATGCTACTGGGCAAGCCTGTGATTGCTACCAATTTTTCGGGCAACGTTGACTTTATGAAAAATAAGTTAACGCATGCTGTTAAATATGAATTAGTTAATTTAAAATCGTACCAGTGGCTAGAGCCAGAAGATAATGCTCAATGGGCTGACTGTATTCTAGGAAATGCAGCCAAAGCTCTTTTAAAGATAAGCAAATCTAATTTTTTATTTTCTGCAATAGATTTAGAAGGTGCCCTGAACATTTTTTCTAGCAAGCTTATATGTAAACGAATTGCTAATGCACTAGATGATTTAAGGGGTTTGTCTTGAAAATTGTACATTTTAGCGGCTTGGTCAGGGAGTAGCTTAAATGCTTCATCAAATTTATAGAAAATGTTTTATTTTACAGACACTCAATTGGTAGATATTCTTTTGGCTAATGCCATTTTGATAATGCTGGTTTTTTAATGTGAGTAAATTGAGGGATTTAAATCCAGTTATGTTACTCTGGAGTGGGATACAAATGCAAGAAAAATTTATGATGAAGATAGGGTTAATTATACATTCAATTTGCACAAGGAGTAATGTGCTATTTGATACGGGTCGAAAATAAAAGTGCATATTTTTTATTGTTATGGTTTAGAGCTTGAGGTTGCAGAATGGAAATAAAACTTGTTATACCATCTTTTAACTCAGTCCTCACCGTAGAAAGAACCTTACAAAGTATCCTTAACCAGCATGGCGAATTTATTGCATTTGTGCATGTTCAGGATGGAGGATCAGTAGATGGCACTCTTGAGCTGCTATCAAATTGGATTAAAATTTTTGATTCTTTCTCTGCCGGATCGATTACACGAAAAATATCACTATCGTATGATTCTGTCGAGGATGATGGAATGTATGATGCAATTACAAAAGGATTTGATAAGTTAAGTCCAAAAAATGATGATTGGTTGTCTTGGATTAATTCGGATGACATTCTTTTGCCATATGCATTTTCTTTCATCAGCAGAATAGACAAGAGTGAGGAACTTAGTTTTGTTCGATGGGTGACTGGCCATCCTTGCGTTGCATATTTTGATGGTGCGCCTGTTAGTGTTTCAAATAGATTCTTTTCCAAAAATTTAGTTAGTAGTGGCTTGTGTGATGGGATCAATTATGATTTTATACAGCAGGAAGGTACCTTTTTTAAAGGATCTCTATGGAATGGTATAAATAAAACTAAAGATTTTAGGTGTTTGAAGCTTGCGGGCGATTGGAATTTATGGAGAAAATTTGCTGAGAAAGCAGAATTATTTCAATGTGATTTGCCATTAGGCATGTTTTTTAGACAAAAAAATCAAAAATCGGAGATTCAACGTTCTGACTATATCAGTGAAATCAATTCAATTGTGAGTGCCGAGAATAGATTGTTAGCACTTGATAATCTGGTGGATAACGAATGTATTTGCTATAGGCTGAGTTTCCGATTTAATGATGGTGTAGGTTATATTTCTAAGACCAACATATTTAAAAAAATAATTGGATTCAAAAAGAACTCAAACAATAAACCCTCTATTAAAGAAATAAAACCAATTGCAGGATTTTTATATAACAAAAATCAAATAATTGGTTTTGATGGGGAGTGGCAATATCCAGCAGTTACAGAAAAGCACGCATTTCAAAGACTTATTGAATTAGATTTGAAGTTAAATAAGGATGTATTCTACCTTGCATTTCCATGGGCAACGCTGATAGATTTAATACGCAACAATCCTGAGAGAGGGAAATTATTGCGCCAAAAAATTGATGAAATTAAGCCGTTATTAAAGGGTGCCAAGAAGGTAATAACCGTATGCCAACATGTTTTAATGTTGGAGGCGCAGGATATTTTTGCTGAAGCTGGCTTAACTGATATTTTTTGGTCTCATTCAATAATTGATCAATATACCTTACCAAGATTTTCTGAAATTACGCTGCATCCGTTCCCTTTGTATCCGGTGCAGCAGGATTTAGCTGATTCAAACAAGAAAAATCAAAGAAAATATTTATTTTCATTTGTTGGCGCTAGAGCAGATAAGTGGTATTTGACCGAATCCAGAAATTGGATACTTGATCATTTAGCTGAAGTCGAAAATTCTTTTGTTAAAGGTCGGAATGAATGGCACTATCATAAAGTCGTATATGAGCATCAAATTACCGAGTCATCAAAAAGTGTAAATGGATTAGATTTAATCAGTGACTCTAACTCAATTGAATATTCTACTGTACTTAAGGAATCTATTTTTTCATTATGCCCAAGTGGTTCTGGCCCGAATTCGATTCGATTATGGGAGTCAATATCTTTTGGTGCTATTCCTGTCATTTTGTCTGATCGGCATAGACTGCCGGGCGATCCTGCCTTGTGGTCTGAGGCGGTTGTGTTTGTGAAAGAAACAGAGAGTGAAATTAAAAAAATCCCTAATTTGCTCAAGACAATAGCAAGTGACCCTGAAAAAATTACTCGTATGCATAATTCATTGAAGCAGCTATGGCTCTTGTATGGTCCTAATAATTTTATTAATGATATTTCTGATTTTATATTGAATTATTATTGTTCTTCAATGGGGGTAGACCAAGAGATTACGGTGAAACATTCTCTGGTTATTAGTTCAATTCTAAAGAGCGATATAAAAATAGACTATCATTTTAAAAGATTTTGTTCTGATCTAGTAA
Organism: uncultured Gammaproteobacteria bacterium; assembly: GCA_964550845.1. Taxonomy (GTDB): domain Bacteria; phylum Patescibacteriota; class Patescibacteriia; order Magasanikbacterales; family UBA922; genus CAYTKU01. The sequence goes on along the minus strand of CAZKAD010000049.1, from coordinate 4,379 downwards.
GCCTCTTTATTGTAGACCCCGCCTTACTAAAATCGGAGGTAAGTATTTCAAATGACTTGCAGAAGGCAATGAAAAAATTAGCTGCATTAAACATTAAGGAAACTGAGGCTGTTAGACGTGTAATCAGTAGGATGGAGATAGTGTCTTGATTAAATATTTTTTATGTGGTCGGCACTCCCATCGAACACCATTGTCATACCCTTTATTAACGGGAAGTTTTTCAAACCTATTCTCGCGAGTTGAGAATTATAAAAAGGCCGATATATTAGTTCTTGGATTCGTAATTGATATTAAAGAAAATATGAGTCTCATTGAAGATTTCATTGGAAGCGTACCAAATGGGAGGGTTGCAGTAATTTCGGAAGAGCCCTTGTGGGATACTATTTGGGGAGGTGATTATAAGAAAGTAGTTCAGAAGCGTTTTTTTGGAGATCATCTGTTGGATTTTTTATATTTCAATCACGAAAATTCAAATTTTTTTAATTTCTCGAAAGTCCCATATTTTATAAGAACCAGTTCGATATATATAAATAGGTATGTACATTTGTTTTCTAGAAACTCAAAGCTTAGCAAGCTTGATTTTAAAGATAAGTTCTCAACTCAAATGCATTCATTTGTTTCTTATGCTGAGAAAAGATCTGAAGCTAAATTCAATTATCATGATCCAATCAACGATGTTCATGGTCTAAGTAAATATAGGACAGATTTATCAATTGCAATAAAATTGCACATGCCCACTGAACATGTAGGTTCTGGATGGCAAAATAATATTAAAAGGCAAAATCTTCCCGATTGGCATCTTGATAAGTTAGTTGGCATTTCCGGCCGATATTTCTTTTCGTCAGCTTTGGAAAACACCCATCAAATAAATTATGTTACTGAAAAGTTTTTCGACTCTATGGGGTCAATTACAGTCCCTATTTATTATGCTTCCCCGTCGCATTATTTAAATAGAATTTGTAATCCTACATCTTATATTAATGTCTATGGATTGACCGTTGAGCAAGCGGTTGCAAAAATAATTCATTTTCAATTAAATGAGGATTTTCTTTCAGCATATAAATCTGCTCAATGCGATCTGTTTAAAATATTTTCTGATTTCAATTCGATTGCATATGAGAATAAGCTTTTTTTTAAAAAAATGCATGACGAAATTTTAGATTATTTATAATATTTGTTGGGATTAGTATGATTGATTGAATGCAGTCCTGGTCTTCAAAAATAGGATTTTTAGTTAGTTTTGAAGAGAGGAGTTAACTTTTTGAAAAAATTTTCTCATTCTTCATACTCTAATCATTTTTTAGAATTGAAACATTTCTAATTTTTAAGAGCGAATGTTTGGTGTGATCCATTATTAAAACCCGCATGTGTAATATCCTAAGAGTATGACAAAGCAGTCTTTGGTTTGTCGTAAAATCCATATAGTAAGATTTCAACTAATTTTGAAATTGCAAATGAGTTGCGGAAATATATGATGCATGGTATAATCAATTATTGTGATTATTTAATCGATGCATCTATGAAAGATATGACTGCTTTGCATGAATTGTTTTTGGATTACGGGAAATATCTTTTCGAGCAATTTTAATTGGTTGAAAGAATTGCATCGAAAATTAAAGACATAATTTAATAAATGTATTATAATGGATGGCTATAAGTAGCATATATGTAATAAAGGATATTCATATGACAAAAAGAAGTCCAGATAAAAAGCAAGCATTATCGATATTGCGTGAGCGAGGTGTTCCGGTGGGAACTGTCCTTGATGTGGGTGTTTGCCATGGTACGCCCGAATTAATGGACACTTGGTCAGATTGTAAGCATATTTTATTTGAGCCTGTTATTGAATTTTCAGAAATTATATCTCGGGCATACAGGAATATAGACCATGAGTTAATTAATGTGGCGGTTGGAGACCAGGTTGGCACGGTTGGTCTTAAAGTTGCGTCTGCTCTACCTGGAATGGCGATTTCTCATTCAAGCATGACGAGTAATACGACGGACGTTGATCCTGATATTAGAGTTGTAAATAAAACTACTCTCGATAAGTCGCTAGAAGATCGCAATTTGCTTGCACCTTATTTACTTAAAATTGATATTGATGGATTTGAACTTCAAGTGATCGCGGGGGCAAAAGAAACCCTCAAAAAATGTTCTATTGTGATCATAGAGTGTCAAAGTGCGCAATTGACAAAAAGAATATCAGCAGTCGAGGCGGCGGGCTTTACATTATTTGATCTTTGTGAGCCTTGTTACTATGATAAAGTCTTTTGGCAATGCGATGCAGTTTTTGTATCTAATGAAATTTTTTCAAACAATTTTAGGCAGTTGAAGGGGAAGGTAACGCCAGGAATGTATGAGACTTTTAGAATTTAGTCCTCAATGTTTATGTATTTTTTTGAAGCAAAGGCTTATGCATGACGCATTTTAATCCATATTTAGAAAAAAGTGAAATTGCTTTTTGGAGATCTGCGGTAGCAGAAAAGTCTGGCTTAATTGATAAAAATTTATTTCAAAAAAAATTTGAAATAAATAAAACTACAAAAATTGCAACCGCAGGAAGCTGCTTTGCGCAGCACATTGGAAGAACTTTACGATTAGCTGGGTATAATATTTTAGATTATGAGCCTGCACCTAAGTATTTGCCAAATAATATATATTCAAAATATAATTATGAAACATATTCGGCAAGATATGGTAATATTTATACCTCCGCGCAGTTGCTTCAAATAGCTAAAGAAGCTTTTGGCTTGATCAAACTGTCTGACTATGCCGAGCAAACATCTGCCGGTAAGTTTATCGATTACCTTAGGCCTGGGGTGGAACCTTTTGGCTTTGATTTACCTCAAGATGTATATACTCACCGTAAATTTCATCTGGATGCAGTGAAGAGATTACTTCTTGATATGGATGTTTTTGTTTTTACATTTGGTTTGACTGAAGGGTGGGAGAATACGAAGCATGATTATGTGTATCCTGTTTCTCCGGGAACGATTGCAGGATCTTTTGATGATCGAATTCATCGCTTTATTAATTATGATTACGATGAAATATTAACACATTTTTTGGAGTTTAAATGCTTAATTAATAATATGAGGAGTAAGGAGTGCAAGTTTATTTTAACTGTTTCACCTGTTCCATTGACTGCAACATATACTGATGATCATGTGATGGTTGCAACCATGGCGTCCAAATCTATTCTTCGAGCTGTTACAGCCAAATTGACTAAGCAATTTGATGACATCGTTTATTTTCCTTCTTATGAAATAATAGTTAATCCATGGATTGCTGGCATTAATTATGAAGAAAATCTAAGATCAGTTAAACCTGATGCTGTGAGTCAAGTAATGAAAATATTCATGGAATCTATTTCTGATTCGTCCGACTTGAATGAAGGTGAAAGTAAAAATAATAATTCAGTAATGATCAATTCAGATATAGACGTTCTTATTTGCGAGGAGTCAATTTTAGAGGCTTTTCGACCTTCTTCAGGTGGTGTTAAATGAAATTGTTATTAATTGGCAACTCTCAACTTTCTTGCATCAAGCAAGCATTTGACAAATATGGATTTTCTAATTCTGAACATCAGTTGTATTTTTATATTATGCCTGGTGGATGGGGGCCTTCTTTTAATATAGAAAACGGTTTATTAAAGGTTAATCCTGTTGCGGTTGTAAATGATTTTCCTCCAACCTATTTCCCTGATGATGTTTTGATTAATCAAGTTGAGAGCTATGATTTGATTCTGGTAAGTGCTCTGGGGCATTACGATGGCGGTTTTAAATATATTAATGATTCTTCATTTTTGCTTCAGGGAGTAGTCCCTGAGTTGGGTTTGAAAGATTCTGGGTTATCTTCTCCAGTTGTATCAAAGTCATGCATTTCTGAAATGATGAATGCTTTTTTTATGGATTACCAACTTGGATTCAAATTTATCCGTCATTTACGAGCCAATTATTCGGGTAAGATTTTATTGCAACCTTTTCCTTTGCTTTCTGAGTCAGTTAAATTGCGCTCCGATTGGTTAATAAACTTAAATTATTTAGATCCACTCGCGACTAATCTTTACTTTTTATCCCTTAAGGATCGGTTGATAGTTGATTTTTGTTTGAGGGAGAATATTACTGTGCTTGATTACCCTTCGGATGAATGGCGAAGTTTAGGGTTTACTCCTGCTAATTACATGAGTGAAATTGATGGCATACATCCAACACCCGAATATGGAAAAATGATTCTCGATCAACTACAAAAATTTTGTGTAGTTTGATATTTTCAATTAGGCGTCAGGAAAATAATGAAAGTTGCTCTTTTAACCGGCATCACAGGCCAAGACGGCTCCTACCTAGCCGAATTTCTTTTAGAAAAAGGCTACATCGTCC
>CAZKAD010000048.1:0-7389 GCA_964550845.1 uncultured Gammaproteobacteria bacterium | reverse complement strand
CTATGTCCTGTCTTCGTCTTCCAGACATGGAGGAAGTCAGAGAGTTTTTGTTTGAAGATCGATCCGAGTGCGATCTTAGTAAGCGGCTTGAAGATGATCTTATAGTCTATTCTATTTTGCAATTCGGGACTGAGGAAGTCTTTGACATGCTCATCGACACGATCGGTGATCTTTTTCCGATCATTCACCGATCGATTGTCGACTGCCTCTTCTGATGAAGAGAAACCGATAGATGCCTTCTTCTTACCAAACTCCTCTGCTCCGAGATTGGATGTCATGATAATAATCGTCGACTTGAAGCTGATCGTACGACCTTTATTATCCTTGATCTGTCATTCATCGAATATCTGGAGCAAGATATTGAGGACATCACGATTGGCTTTCTCGATCTCATCGAGCAAGACCACACAGTAAGGCTTGCGTCTGACTTGTTCGGTCAGGAGACCTCATGACTCATATCATACATAGCCAGGTGCCGATCCGATGAGCTTGGATGCAGTATAACTCTCCATAAACTCGGACATATCGACTCTAATCATCGCTTTCTCATCACCGAAATATTCTTTGGCTATCAACTTCGCAAGATAGGTCTTACCGACTCATGATGGACCGAGAAAGAGGAAAGATGCGATAGGTTTGTTACGTTCGATGACGGAGAGTCTGCTACGCTGAAGCGTCTTCACGACTACAGCCACCGCCTCATCCTGACCGAGGATCTTCCCATCGAGATTGGCCCTCAATCTTTGAAGTTTCGTAATCTCTGACTCAGTCACGACATCGGCAGGCACTCATGTCTTATCTGCTAGGACACGACCGATAGCATCTGGTGAGACGACTGGCCTTAGGTGCATAGGGAGAGCTTTGGATGCTCTGAGTGTCGAGAGTTTATCTTTGAGTTTTTGTTCTTCGAGTTTGAAATCTGCTGCAGCGAAGTAGTCTTGATCTTCGACTGCTTTCTCCATCTTCTTGTGTAAGAGCTTGATCGCTTTGGAGACATCGAGATATTCTTGATCTTTGTCCAGGACAGTCGCTACCGTCGATGCACGAGCAGATGCTTCATCGATGATATCGATCGCTTTATCAGGAAACTGTTTATTCAATACATATCTCTGTGTCAATGCTATCGCCGCATCGATACTCTCATCGCTGATCTGTACACCGTGAAACTCTTCATACTGTGGTCTCAGTCCGAGAAGGATCTTCTTCGTATCCTCGAGTGATGGCTCGTTGACATGGATCTCTTGGAAACGACGCTTGAGAGCAGCATCTTTTTCGATATGTTGTTGGTATTCGTCGAAAGTCGTGGCAGCGATGAGCTTGATCTTGCCTCTCGCAAGCATTGGTTTGAGAAGCTGAGCAGCATCATCTGTCCCTGCAGCTCCACCTGCTCCGATGATCGTATGGATCTCGTCGATGAAGAGGATGATATTATTAGTAGGATCAGATGCTTCATCCATGACGGCCTTGAAACGAGCTTCGAAGTCACCTCTGTACTTCGTCCCAGCCACCATTGACCCGACATCGACCATCATGACTCTTTTGTTCTTTAGTCTCTCGGGTACATTACCGACAGCGATACGCTGAGCGAGTCACTCCACGATAGCAGTCTTACCGACTCACGCTTCACCGATAAGGAGTGGATTTGATTTCGTCTTGCGAAGGAGCGTATAGGTCACTTGTTCGATCTCTTTCTCTCTCCCGATGACCATGTCGAGACGATTATTCTTCGCCTCATCAGTCAGATCAGTCCCGTAAAACTCGATCGCCATCTTCTTATCGTCTTTTTTCTTTGCTTTGCTCGTGTCTTTTTTGTTCGTCTTCTTCGTCGTCTCGACATTATCAGCTTCCTGATCGTGGTCCAAGACATCACTCTCATAGGTATCATGCACTTGTTGTGCTGTCAGCGATTGTGTTCTTGGTGATCATTGTGATGACGATTGTTGTCATTGGAGGAGAGAGATCATGTTTTGCATATCAGGCATCTGGGTGACTTTGATCATATCAATAGCATCGAGGGATAAAGACATATACTCCATCATCATACAGATCGTCTCGAGAAAGACAAATCCTCCCATGGTCAAGACCGCTTCATGCTCTGCGAAGTGCTGAACCTGTGATATAATCTGCGTCAAAGGTATGTCTTTCTCCTGACAAAGAAGATAAAAATTGTCTGACAGGTCTCCTCGTGCGGCATACATCAGGACAAAAAAATCGAGCACCTGAGGTTTGCTATTGAGAAAATGCTGTGCTCTCTCTGCCATAGGCAAGGAAAGACGCCATGTCGTGTCTCCGATCAATACATCACGATATGTCTTCGGATGACTATAACTATAGGACTCAGGGTAGATAGTAGCAATATCCTGATGTTTGGTCATACCCAAAAGCTTCCACATAAGATCCATCGTCGACTGATGGTCTTGTCATCGTTGGATGATCGCATAGAGCAATTCATCACCGACAATCGGTTTATTATTTTTTCTGACCGACTTTTGCTGACGATGTTCGTAGACGAGATCGTAGATGCTTTGGATATCAGGTCCTATAGTGATAGTTTGATTGGGTGTGTGTTGTGGTGCAGTATAGTGTTGCATATATGAAATTATGGATTTTAAATTGGGAGTGAGGAATTGCACAGTTCGAGCGACGGATCTGGCTATAATAGACAATTATAACAAAAAAAGAAATTATGCATTATACATTATGAATTTTTAATTAACTTTTCATCTCACACTGATCATAGAGTCCACTGAGACCGTTTCGCATGGACTGACACATAGTCTGACATGATGCGAGGACTTGTACTTGTGTCGCTGCATCGCATGCATTGATACGCACGAGAAGCTTCTCTGCTTCGTGTTCGTTGTGACTATGCTCGACGAAATATTCTTCTCCTCTCTCACCGACATTGTATCGTTTCTTCAGACCATCGAGTTTGGACTGAGCAGTCGCTGGTTGTTGTACTTCGAATGCATAGAGTGCTCCGAGAGCCGTCGCTGGTTCTTTGAAGAGTCTCGCAGCTGTCTCGACGAGACTAGAGATCTGTGGGATATCTGTCGTATCAGCCAGCTTCGTATCGAGTGTATCAGCAAATTCTTCTCGCAATTCGAGATGCTCTTCTTCTTCGTGAGCTGTATCATAATCTTCTAAGACATTCCATGCATCAGGCATGAGCTTGATGAGGAGACCATAGTCACTGGCGTACTGCTTCAGTGATTCGACAGGGAGAGTCCCTGCTGACCATGCTTGATAGAATGGATGATAGAGCAGATTATATTTACTGATGATAGCATCGAGTTGGTCATTGAAGGACATAAGATAGAGATATATAAGATAAAAAGAGCTAGTTTTTATACTCTCTTTGTATACACTTTTGGCATCCGATTTGCAAGAGATAGATAACAAAAAATAGCACCAATTATACATTAGTGCTATTTCAAATATAAATAATGCAATAACTATAATAATTAATAATTAATTACAGCTTCTGGACGAGGTTCTGAACCATCAGCACATGCACTAAATGAGCATTGCGGTCATGCACGACCAACCATAGAACCATCCTTACAAACCAAAAGTTCCTGTGTACACATAATCGTATCATCTTGTGGAGGTGCGTCATAATCTACCCTGTCTGGAGTGCATCATCCAAATAACAAACAAACAAAAAGAATTCTCACGAAAGACATACTATAAAAATAACAAATAAAAACTATTCCTCACTACTCTCCTCGACACCACCCGCATCATGTGCGAGTGCATCCAGAGCGTCTTCATCGAGCACTTGTTTGCCTGATCTCATCTCTTTGATCTTGGATTGGATCTCGGTCTCGAGCTTCGTCCTCACCTTATCATCACTGAGAATCGCATCGACGAGCTTGGTCTTGCCTTGATACTTCTGATCACCGAGAGCATAAAACGCACCATTACGAGTCACTAACTTAAGCAACACCGATGCTTCCACGATATCGTCAGAGAGAGATATTCCTTCATTTCGTCTGATAGGTACTTCGACCGTTTTGAATGGAGCGAATATCTTATTTTTCGCAGTCTTGATCTTACAGATATATCATTCTTGTTCTTTGTTTGCACCGAGGATTTTCTCACCTTTGCGGATCTCGAGTCTCTGTGAGGAGAAGAATTTGAGTGCTTGACCTCCTGATGTCGTCTCAGGGTTACCAAACATGACTCCGATCTTCATACGAATCTGGTTGATGAAGATAAGCGTCGTCCCTGTCTTAGAGAGAATACCAGTCAACTTACGAAGTCACTGTGACATCATACGAGCTTGGAGACCCATATGACTATCGCCCATATCTCCTTCGATCTCTGCTTTGGGTACCATCGCTGAGACTGAGTCGATCACGATAAGCTTCACTGCTCCTGTCTTTGCAAGTTCTTCTGCTATCTGGAGTGCTTGTTCACCATAGTCAGGTTGTGAGAGTAAGAGGTTATCGACATCGACACCGAGTTTACGAGCATAATGAGGATCGAGAGCATGCTCTGCATCGATAAAAGCTGCGAGTTCTCCTCTCTTCTGTACTTCTGCGATAGCGTGGAGTGCGATGGTTGTCTTACCCGATGATTCATGTCCGTACATCTCGACGACACGACCCTCAGGGTATCATCATCAGAGAATTAAATCGAGAACATATGAACCAGAATGAAAGGTACTAATCTGACCCATGTTGGCGTTGTCGCCCATACGCATGATTGCTCATTTTCCGAATTGTTTTTCGATCGTCGCGATCGCATCTTTCAATACTTGTTGTTTTGCTGTGCTAGCCATAATATGTGTGATAGAATATAAAACTAAGTTAGTGATTTGAGGAGTTGGAATTTTAGCAATGTAGGATCATGTAATACGCATCTTCCTTTTTTACTTTTTTACTCCTTTTGCCTTTTTCTCTTTCTATATACCTATCTCATCCAACCATTGCAAGAGGAGAATAGAAAAATAAAAAAACTCTCCACAAAGGAGAGAAAAACTTAAGATTTAGCACTTACAACTCCTGTAAGGCATCTACACCATCTCCGCTTCGCTCTGATGCACTGCAGGATTATAATGAGAGAATAGTAAGCTCACGATACGATTCATATCTATCCTCTCGGCACCAAGACCGATAGCTCTGAGTCCATCGATCACGAGATTGACTCTCAGATCGAGAAACTTTCTCTGTTTGACGAAATTTCTATATCTCTGGACTATCTTCTCTGCTCATTCCTTCGTCTCTAAGACGGTGAGCAGTTTTTGCCATCGAGGTTTATTGATCTCACCGCTATCATTACCGTTACTATAATATGGCACGATGACATAAAACTCTTTGATGAAGATAAGCCCCTGCTGGAGACTGATATTCTCCATAAAATTCACATACGCATCACCCTGTGTCTTGAGTGTAGGATTCGTGATGGCGGCGATACGCTGATGCATATAGTCGATATACTGCGTGAGATCGAGATAGGTATTGCGGATAAGAATCTGGAGTGGAAATTCTAGTCCATTGATAAATCTCTTATACTGTTCGAGGACTATCAATGATTCATCATTGTTACGGAGATCGAGATTGATTCATTCTACTTTGATGATCGCTCTGAGTCCACCATCTTTCAGGATGACCGTATCGTCTTGGATCTCTGATATACGAAGCATTGTCTCTGTATTGAAGACAGTGTCAGACTTCTTATTTTTTTGGATAGTCATTTGTTCGATAAGAGACATTATAACGAAGGAGGAGAAACTAAATAGAGAAGATAGAGAGAATGAAAGACTGAGAGATATTGTGAATGTTTAATTGTGTATTCTAAATTGTCTTCACTGCATCATAGATAGAAAACAAGAATGTGACCACCAGCCAGCTCACTGCAAGGATAGCGATAGCGATAGCTGCTGAGACGACCGTCTTGCGAGCAGTTGCTATACCTTCTTCATCTTCAGAGAAGAGCATCTTGCCGAAACCATAGAGCACGATAAAGAATGCAATCAGCGATGTATAGCCGAGAGCTTTATTGATCAATGACTTCGCATATTCGAGAGCTCCTGCATCAGATGTATTGATAAATTGATCGAGATTGAAGAGACGAAGTGTTCTCTTGAGGAAACCGTCGTCAGGAGTGACTGCATCTTCTTTGATGATATCACCGATAACTGTCGTCGGGTTGGATGTATCGACTCACTGGTAGAAGAATGCCCTATCGTCCTGCTGTGCCGAGACAGAGAGCGATGGAGGATTAAATACCGTCCCGAGAGCGATACCTGCCACCATCACGATCATAAAACGAAGTGTGTTTGTCATAAAGAGACGATTATATAAATAAATTGCTTGCCCCGTCACTCGCTGCGGGGTGAATTGCTCATTATACATTTATAAGAGCTGATCTACTACAGCGATGATAAAACTCACGATCAATCGACTGATAGCAATACCTGCTACTGCGATACTTGCTGTCTTGAGTTTAGACAATGCTTTCTGATACTGCTCATCGTCGTTGGCTGCTGTGACGATCATATATCACTCATAGAGCAAGAAGAGGAAGACGATCAGCATCACGAACGAGAGTGCATAATTGATAATATTCTTGATCAGTCTTAAAGTCTGGTTCTGTGCCTCATCGAAAGAAAGTATCCTCCCGATATTGATGATAACATCACTACTATGTGTCCCATCAGGACTTTCGACAGGGAGATAGGTCCCATCTCTAAACGGCTCTGTGATATCACTCGTCTGCACGACATCCTGGAGATTGGTCGTCAGCGATGGCGACTGATTGTCAAAATAACTCAATCACTGAGCAAAGCTCTCACTTCATCTCAGCACTATGACTGCCATCATCACGAGACAGCATGTGATCATCAGCGAACCAATCTTTCCCATCATCGATACAAAGACTAAAATACTCTCAAACAATCATAGCTATCAGATCAAAAGATACAAAAAAAGAGTCGCTCTGACTCGATATGGTATTGACATGAGAACCAGAGTATATACATACGATACTCGAGTAAGGAGATAATCTCTTGATGAGAGAGGGATAATAGCTATAATCAAAAAGATTCGAGACAGGACTCGATAGATTTACTCTCTCTATTCGTATGATAGACGACACGCAGCTAGCGAAACATCGCCGTCAACAGTGCATCAAACTCCTCGACAAGATAACCAAGAATATATTTAGGATGTTGCGTGATGAACAGATTCTACCATCACAAATGGCAGCGAAGTTTGCTATATTATACAAGAAGCTCGAACAATTTGATACTGTCTATCTCGACACAGCATATCATCGCCAGACGAGGAAATATATCGATGGATTTGCGAAGATCATGAGATGAGAGCGGGATCTCGAGTCTCTCAGATCATCCCACATGACACAGCTCAACCGTCTCCAGAA
>CAZKAD010000047.1:1530-7569 GCA_964550845.1 uncultured Gammaproteobacteria bacterium | reverse complement strand
ATGATCATGCTCTCTAATATAGCTCAATCACAGTGACAAATGATAGAAAGCACTACAAGTCCATCGACGACAGTCACACCAACTATACCAAGCACATCATCATCTACTGTCTCCATCGGTGAAGGTATCGCCAATGACCATGAGTTTACGACAGCACTCCTCTGGATGTATCAAGCTGGCATGACCCAATATCCTGATCCAGAAAACTATAACCCTTACGATCTCATCACGAGAGAACAATCAGCCAAGTTATTTGCCATCTATGACAAGAAATTTGATACGCATACGACAACTGGTGCGACATGTGCTCTGACCGATATCGCATCCTCGACGATGAAAGATAGTATCAATGCAGTCTGTCTAGCAGGTATAATGCGTGGCGATGGCAAGACATTTAGACCCACTGCGACCATCACCAAAGCAGAATTTATGGCAGCGATACTGAATATGATAGCTGAATCGCCGAGTACTACGGCTACGGCACGACAGACAGCGACCTATAACAAAGCATTATCACTCGAACTTGTATCACAAAGTGATATGGCGACATTTGATAGAGCTCTCAGTAGATATGAAGCGGCACTTCTCCTCTACAAACTCTATATCAAAAATCGCTTCATCACATCACTCACCAATGCAAACACTAGTCACAATATCATCTCATCTGTCCCACAAGAACAAAATAGTACTGGCACCGACCAACAAAAAGTCTTCATCGATGTGAATACTATCGACAATAAAGACTTTACTAATGGATTTATCGATATCCTCGGGACAAATTATGCTCTCGTCAAAAAGCAAGTATCACAATATCTACCCACGAGTTACATACGATATGGTGATATCAAGAGTATAACTGATGATACAAATATATGATCGATCAGCTTCACGATCGGACAACAGTGACTCAGCAAATCAATTCTCGAGTGATATATAGCGTTCCATGATAAACGTATCTTTACTATCACTGCGAGTGAACAGACACCCTACTATATCATCACGAAGCTCAGATAGTACAGACATAGATAACAATCAGCCTTCTTCTCATCACCACCCCTCTCTATGATCAAGACTATATCATTCAACGATCCCAAAATAACACCCAAGAAATCACTATCTCACACGGGTCAGAAAGATTCTTTGCAGAAAAAGAAAGAACAGAGCTGACGCGAAGCGAAAGACAGGATCACAGCAAAGAAGTCTCATGAGAATAAACGTCCTGTATCCTTTGAGACATTTATCGGACAAAAACACATCACATCGGTACTCCAGAAAGCGATAGATAGTGCTCACAAGAGCAATCATACACTCGGACATATCCTCCTCTGCTGACCTAGTGGCTATGGCAAGACGACACTCGGACATATTATCGCCAATATCTATGACAAACACCTCCATGTCGTCACAGGCTATGCTATCACCAAGCCTGCTGATATCATCTCTGTGCTCACTGCACTCCAGCCACATGATATCCTCTTCATCGATGAGATCCATAGGATCAAACCAAATATCGAAGAAATACTCTACATCGCTATGGAAGATTTTGCTATCGATATGGTCATGCCTGATGGCGGATCAGTCAGGATACCGCTCCAACCATTTACGCTCATAGGTGCGACGACCAAACCAGAGACTATGTCCGAGCCACTAAAGAACCGCTTCGTCTACGCATTTCACTGTGTCGATTATAATGATAGCGAAAAACAACAGATCCTCATGAGATATCTAGATATGTACGGCATCGACTATGATATAGCTCTATTGCCTGCTATCAGTGCCAAAGTAGAGACCGTACCGAGAAAGATCCACTCCTTTGCTATCAAGATCAGAGACTTTCTCATATCCACCCATAGCGATATGCTCCTAGATGCTGAGAGATGGTCAGTCTGCGATGCTCGACTAGCCATCAAAGATGGATGACTCACCACTATCCATCAACAATATCTCAATATTCTGACACAAAGCGATGGCCCTGTCGGACTCAGGACGATCTCTCTCCAGCTCGGTATCAATGAAGACAGTATCGAGAAAGAGATCGAACCACTTCTCTTGAAGCTCAATCTGATTAGCAAGACAGGAAAATGAAGAATTACAAATCATTAAAAAAACCTCTCAACTGAGAGGTTTTTGGTATATATATAATTAGAACGGAAGGTCATCAGCAGGAGCACTAGATCATCCAGCTCATCACTCTATCCTCCATGCAGTGATACTATTATAATATCTTCATGATGATTGTGCAAGATTTGCTCTCGAGTTGAGTGATACTTTGATCACATCGCCGACATTGTAGTTATCGATGAGTGATGTTTTGTCTTTGATGAGATCGATAGCGATACTACCTTTGAACTCTCTGTCTGTGATCTCTTCGAGGACAAATGTACGCTTTTGAAGTCAGTTTTGACCGACTGTTTCTACATCACCGATGTAGATAATTTTACCTTCGTACTGCATGTGTATGATAAATAGAAAAATAAAGACTAGCTATATAAGACACTTGTATATATTTCTTCGATACAAATCAAGAGCAAAAAGCACTTTTTTATATATTTTTAAATTTATATAATTCGACACCATTGATAATACCATCAATCGACTGATCGACATCGGTTTCGATAGCATTGATGATGATCACTTTATCATCAAGCGAGATATTACCCTTGAAGTGTATCCTGATCATCTCTTTGCCTATCTGTTTGAGCTCGCTATATGTCGATGTCTGTCAGATCTTATATCCTTTGATACCTCGAAGCAGATTGTTATATCTATAGATAAAATCATTTCTCGTGAACACGATCACTGGGATATTGAGCTTCAATGATGCAATCCTCGCAGATGTGAGACCTCCTGCCGTATAACAAATAGCCACTCTCGCACCTGTATCTGCTATAATACGAGGAAGGAGCGATACGAGATAGGATGATTCATCGACGACGCCATTATACATATAGGAGAGATCATAGCCTGCTATATTGGCTATGTTTTTTTGCTCTCATTCGATGAGAAAATTCGTAATCGTCGAGAGTGGATCGAGTGGCGACTTCACTTCAGTGATATCTTCTTCGACCATAATCATATCGACTCATGCAGCAGCATACAGATGCATCAGCTTACGCAACTTATCATCACTTTTCATCAGACCAGCATGCAAACAGAGCATGACGGGCTTCCCTAATGATTTTATTTTTTGTATCAATGTAAGTTCATCCATCTTTCACTCCATCCATCCGATATCACCCGATCCTAGCAATATACCATCAGCAGCATGGACAATGGCATCGATATGATCATACGCTTCTATCCTATGCAATCTCGCATAGACTTTGATACCATAGGCCTCTTGGCTATCGAGGAAACGCTTCATATCCACGATATCTTCAGCCGTCTTCACCGATGAAGCAGCCAAGAGATTCACACCACTATGGATACCCCAGATCACATCCTTCTTATCTTTGTCCGACAAAAATGATAATTTGGGGACATATCATGCAAAGATAACTTTCTGACCCAGCGATGTCTTTCCTCCAGTAATAATGGTACATGTCGCCTTATCATCATCATTGTCTATGACTTCGAGGATCACCTTACTCCCTTCAAACGATAATTGCGTCCCTCTCGGCATCTGTGGCAAAAACGCATAGTTGACGAAAATGACTTTCTCATCTTCTTCATGAATCTGTGAGTATTCGATAGTGATCGTCTGTCATGCACTACAGACGACATTGGGGATATTCCTGATACTCACCTCTTCACCCTTGGTCTCTAAGACTATCGTCTTGCTATCATCGATCTTGAGGATGGTGTCGATATATTTCTTCTGTACATCATCAAAAGGCTTATCAGCAACATTGACACGAAATACATGGACCATATTGATCAGTTTGGAGAGGATGGTTTCTTTGGATATAGATGCTCAGACAGTGACTCACATCTTCATATACTTCAACTGTGACATAGATAGAAAAACAAGAATAAAGCGAAAAAATGAAACTATTTCTTATCTTCTTTTCTTTTTGCGTGACTGGAGAGGCATCTTGGGTCAACGACGATATCCACCAGTCCCCGCATCATCACCATGATCAAATGCATCACCCGTCTTGACGGATATACGCATGCCGAGCTCTTTCTCGAGATATTGGATATTTTCTCATCACTTACCGATAATAGCTCACTTATCCGCATCTGCGACAGAAAGGATTAATTCATCGTTTTTGATCGTCATGCTATAGGGACAGCGTATCCTCGTATCGAGAAACTCTTTGACATGTGCTTCGGCAAGTTTGTTGGTAGGTGAGTTTTGGAGTTGCTGAGCGATATCGGCTAGTGGTATGACGACGACTTGCTCACCGAAGCTATAGAGCTCATACTTGAGCTCATCAGTGAGGAAGCTAGACACTTCGACGACAGGACGAGCGAGATCAGCCGACATCATACCCGATGGCGTCTTGACGGTCAATTTGAGTGTATATATCTCTTGGACGATACCTCATTCGATATAGATGACCGTATCGATCACTTGTGGGATGATACCGAGCTCGATATTGCCGACAAATCTCTGGATACTATCGATCGGGTTACTCGCATGGATGACTCACACCAAGCCAATCCCTGTCAGCCTCAGATCTTTGTAGAGCATAAAATCATTGGTATTTCTCACTTCATCGTAGATAGTATAGTCAGGACGAGAAAGCAGAAGAATATCTCTGACTTCATCATGTCCTCCATAGGTAAATGAGTACTGGACGACTTCTTCAGGTACCATGAGATCACGAGGTGATTCGATAGTCTTGATAATCTTGTGAGCGTCGACATAGACATCGACGAGAGCCTGTGCAAAAGTAGTCTTACCTGATCATGGTGCACCAGAGATCAAGATACCTTGCGATTTGTTTTGGAGGAGTTCGTAGACCTTGGGATCAAGATGATAATCATCGATATGAAGCCTCCTGACTGGTCTCACGATAGTGATCTCGAGAGCATCAGAAAGCGGAGGGAAGACAATCACTACTCTATAGTAGCCCAACTGCACTACTTTCGAGAGCTTTCTGTCTATCTCGAGGAAAGCATCGCTACGATATTGTATCTCTTCGAGCAATGTATCGACAATATGCTGGATGGCATCATGATCCATGAGACTCTCCGCATAGACTGCTTCTCGCTTACCTGGTCTTCCTATCTTGGCGAGCATACGAGTTCATACTTTCATATGCACAGACATCGTCTCAGGAGTGAAGAAAGCGTCTAATACACTCGGTGATTGCGGAGGAAGAGAAGAAAGAGACATCGACAATGCATACTAGATAAAATACTCTATATCAAAATAACAATAAGACAAGCTATTATAGACGAAAGGACGCAATAATACGAGACAAAACAAGGAAGTATCGCTATACTTAGACGAGGACAAATACGCCAATAGAGCACAGCTACAAGAAAGGCTATTTGTACAGATTATACCCTACGATTGCAAGACTTTATTGTCCTTCTTTGAGCTGCTCGTTATGATATTTCTCGTACGCACGATCAAACAAATAGATGAACAGACGGCTATACCGACAGATTTTGTCATTCAAGCAGAAAACGAAGAACAAATCAAACATATCATGAACGATGCCAAAGTAATCGTCGTATGAATCACTGTCGTCCCTGGATGGCCAAAATCAGGCCGTATATTCGCTCAGATAGAGTACGAAGGGCTAACTATCACATGCTGTATCGCTGCCGAGACTGTCGAGCAGGCCTGTGAGCGTATCGTACTACTCGGCTTACCTATCACAGCCATCCAGACATCGGACAAATCTATCAGCCCCGAATTGTCACAACAACTGATCGCCACCTATCAAAACCGTTCCATCGACCAGACTACAGAAACAAGAAAAAGGGCGGAAGCACAAGACAATGAAACATATCAACATATCAGTGCAGAGAAACTAGCAAGAATAACCACGATCATCTCCCAAACCATCAATGACATAGAACTCATCGAGACAAAGTTCTGACAAAAAGAGAACTACAAAGAAGAAGTACGCCAACTCCACA
>CAZKAD010000047.1:0-1430 GCA_964550845.1 uncultured Gammaproteobacteria bacterium | reverse complement strand
CATTGCGTCGTAGTCATATTATTGTCATTTTCCTTGCTCTTATTCTTGCTATCGTCGGTGTAATCATTATACAAAGACTACTTATTGCAAATCTTGCATTAATGTAGTTTCAGCTCATCAACAATCATCATATCTATGGGTAGTTTGATCATAGCACTCAGCACCATCCTCTTCTCCTTCTATTTCATCTGGGTACAAATGCCTCGGATGGTGAGCATACCGCTTGCATTTTTTATCATCTATAGTGCAGAACGCATCATAGCATTCGGATGATGGTGACAGACACAATGACGACGAAAGCATATACGACAGTATTATGGTGGATCGCTCTGATGGATCATGAGTATGCTCGGTATACTCTATCTCGGGCATCAGCAATGACTCCCCTGGTACAGCACGAGTATTATGCTCCTGACGATCAATAGTATCGCTCGACGGTGATCATTTATGAGAAGATATACCATCGGTGAATATATCTTTATCCGATGATGACGAACAGCATCACTCGCACTGATCATACAGAGCGTACGACGGCTACCAGACTATACGTGATGGATAGCCATAGCACTGACGACTGTCTGGCAACTACTCTATCGCTATCGTCTCAGCCACGAGACAGACAAAGAAACAAAAAAATACTTCCTGACGAGCAAAGAGATATGTAATCATGTACGACGATATAGCATCATGGGGACGATCCTCCTCCCTGATCGATGATGGGCATTGGTCATGGTGATGGCATATCATGCGATCATCCTGAATCTCTACGAGTATAGTAGTACACTCGAGACCTATACACAGCAACCAGACAGGATACTCCATCCTCGTGACATACTGAGAGGTAAAACATTTCACGATGCGACAGTCCGCCACCAAAACCGGTGACGATCATTTCTCAAACGACTCTATACACAGTGACGAGTACCATCATGATGATGAGTACAGTTTCTCCAGTGTAGCAATATCATCACACTCATAGCACTCCTCTGTCGGACTATCGTCACCTATGTCCAGTATGGCAATGGAGAGACCATGCTCTGGTATCGAGGTGGAGTGATATGTTTTATCATCGCTCTGATAGCGACGGATAGAGCATCATATCGATATACACGATACAAAAAGATCGCTCTCGTGATAGCAGTCACGACACTCTATGTGACTATCCTCCCGCTCGGTGTCAGCACTGTGACTATCGTCATCGCATCGACGATATGGCAGATAGCCCATATCGGGATCATCATGACTGCGACATCTCTCCTCGATCAGTATGGTATCACGAGCCATGATCGTCTCTTCTGGCTATCGGGGATAGTCCTGTGTACTGCCATCACTGTCATCTATCTGATGAGGCTCCCTCTGGGTAATGATAGCATCTTCGCACTGACCTGTATCATCATCGGACTCATCGCATTCTTAGCCTATCAGGCGGT
>CAZKAD010000046.1:0-7580 GCA_964550845.1 uncultured Gammaproteobacteria bacterium | reverse complement strand
GAAATACCACAGAAAAAGAGAATGATTCCACAAATGAAAATATATTGAATATGATCTGGGTTAAACTTTTTCTTTTTTAACACAACAACTGAGAAAATAGCTGCAATGAGCATCCAAAAGAAATAATGAAGATAAAAATCTGGCCACATAGCTACAGGAGCAACGTCACTCCCCATTGGTGGATGTGGGTACACAAAAACTTGAAATGGAAAGCCTCCGACCGCATGTTCATACAAATTCTTTTGCGCCGAAGGAAGCTCTCTATAGGAAAATATAAGAGCGGACCAATGCAAAACCTGTGTAAAGGAAAATAACAACATGAGAAATTGGCTTTGTAGCTTTGAAGTAAGCGTAGGAAAAAGACGCCTCACACCAGTGAGAATGATATGAAAACTCGCAAACAAGAGAATATTCACTGCAAATAATGAAAGAAAAAAAGGATTGATCCAGATGAACAAAACTGAAATAAGTGTGGTAAAGGCCGAAAAAATTGGAGATAGAAGAACGAAAAAAATAAATTGCAAAAGAGTTTGTTCTCCTCCGCTTTCAAAAAACCAGTTGAAGAGAGACTGCAGAATAGAAAAAATACACCAAAACAAAACAATCATCTGTACTTTTTTTTCTTTACTCCACAATGAATGAACCAGGGTGATTTCACTTGCGATTTTCTTCGTATTTCCAAAAGATTGCTCTGGGGTACATTTTTCTTCATTTTTTCCTTTTATGAGAAGATCATTTTCTCGTTCAAAAAAGTGTGATTCCAATTCTTTTCGCAAATTTTCTTTTTCTTTTTTATTCAAATGAGATTGATGGACAACGTCATCAATTATTTCTTTGGAATTTTTCATACTTATGCGATTTTATAGACTTTATTTACTGCCTTTTGAAACACACTCCATTCCTCCAAGGCATTTTTGAGATTTTTTCTCCCCTTCTGTGTAATTTTGTAATATTTTCTATTGGGAGAACCACTTTGTTCCACCCAATAGCTTTTCAAATACTCACGTTTTTCGAGCTCGTGAAGTGCAGGATACATACTTCCTTCACCCAAAATGAGAAGATCATTGCTCTTGTCTCCAATCATCTTGACGATTTCATACCCATACATGTCTCTTTCTGAAAGGACAGAAAGAATGAGATTTTTGGTTGTCCCCTTGAGGAGTTCTGATGAGAATTTCATAAACGATTGAATGAGGAAAAGTGGAGCTGGCTCCTAATTTTCCGAATGAATGAAGTTTATATGGATTACAAAGGAATCCATATAGTATAAAAATTATATACCTCGTGTTACAAGGTATATAGTACATCAGTATACGATGTATGTAAAGAAATCTTCTGTGGATAAAAAAACACCACTACTTGTAGTGATGCTTTTATTATTTAAAATTTTTTATTTTAATTAACAGCACTTACCGCAATCAGTTTGATCTCAAAATTGGTTGTACCAAATTCTGCTCTTTCGATTTCCCCACCCAGATCTCCAAAGAGAATTTTTGCTCCATAGACGATTTTATCATTTGCTTCTTTTTGCAAAAGGGCTTCAAGCTCATTAAACTTGCTATTTGGAACTGTCAAAAACAACGTCTTGATTTGATTTTTATCCGTGAATTCTGCTGGTTTGTATTCTACAACATTTATTGCCTTAATTGCAGCGAGAACATTTGTGGAAGATTGATCAAGAGATTCAACATACAAATGTAGGCCTGTGAGGGGTGCACTCGAAACCATGTATCTTCCAAATGGATCAGGACAAGTCTTTTTGAAATTTTCTATTTCTTGCTTCGAGGTAGGATCTGCTTCGATTTCTTTCAACATATATTCTCCATTTTGAACATCATATTGTTTCCACAGAAACGGTTTATTTTTGTAAGCTCCAAGATTCAAAGGCTGATCTTTCGTAAGGAATATCAATCCAAAACTGTCACAATTCTTTCTCACCGAAAGAATTGCATACTCTACAGTATTTCCTAAATTATTCTCTTTGTTTTCAACAATAAAAAAGTAGGCATCATTTTTTGCAATATATTCAGGGTCCTTCTCTTGCAATATTGGCGTATTATATTGAGGCTCTTGCACAGTGACATTACTTGTAGTTGTCGCATTGTTTTGGTTTAGAGTAGTTTTGGATGAACAACCTGCACCAACTAATATGAGCACTCCCCATGTAGCCACTAATAGATATTTTGATCTCATATTAATTTCGGATTATTTATTAAGACAAAGGTCATATTACCAGTGTAAACTATTGCTGAGTTTTTGTCTACCAACTGTACCCGTGCGGGATGAGACATACTTATTTACTATAATTTCTGAACAAATAATAATAAAATCCTAAAACTTCTCGTGGTATGGAATATACATCTCGCATTTCTATGTTCAATACTCCATGAGCTGAATGCACTTCCTCAATATCACTTTTTTTGAATGCAAGTACTGTTCGAGAAATATGATAATAACTACTCACGACCAAAACTGAATCAAGATTCTTTTCCTCTAAAATTTTCTTGGTATTTTTGCTACTTGCAAATGTATCACCCCCTTGTGAATCGACAATAATTGCATTTTCGGGAATACCTTTTTGAACGAGGTATTCCTTCATGACTTTAGCTTCATCAAAGCCTTCTATTCCTACTGCGCCAGTTACAATAATAAGAGGAGCAATACTGACTTTGTAAAGTTCAGCTCCCCTATCAAGCCTATTTGCTAACCTTACAGAAGGTTCGCCCGTTCGCTCTACCTTATTGCCGAGAATTACGATCGCATCGCTTTTTTTAATGTTATCAATAAGACCATCAAAGACAATTGCCAGAGCTGAGATAACAAAAAATAAAACCCCGAAAAAGAAGAAATATTTTAATACTCGTAAAATTTTTGACATATTTGAATATCCAAGATAAATGAATCCTACCACATCTAAAATGGTCTTACCAGTAGAAGAATAACAAAAAAACAGCCGTGCAGCGACTGTTTTTTTGAATTATAGAATCGCCTTAATTTGGTGTATAGATTCCCCTTTCTATCGGGCTTTTGATATCTTTACAATTTTGCAAGTCTTCTGGTGAAATTTTTTGATACACATACTGCAACTCCCCGTTACTCAGCCAACGGTAATAGGCACCATGCAAATCTTTTATACGAAATAATTCTTTCCCATCAGGGTATGAATATACTACCATATCAACATAAAAACCCGCACATGTATATTCCTGACCAAATATTTTTCCTTGGTGTGCCTCTACAACAGCATACGCGGTCGCAGAAGGATTTACCTGTTGATTTGAAGACCAATCATTGAGCGGAATTTTTGTAGTTGAAGTTACTCCAGTTGTAATATCAATAATTTCTAGATATTGTTTTTCTCGATATGAAAGAGGTGGGCGATAAGAAAGATGTGTATTTTTAAACCAATCTAATTGTTCGGCTTTTTCAGGAGGAGTAAAAGAAACTTCTCTTCCTTCCATATCCATAACTATTATATTTTTTGAAAAATAAAAAGTAGGAGGTACAACAAAAAAGAATTTCTGCTCATCAGGAGAAACTCGAATTCTCGCAAAAGAAAAACTATTGAAACTTGGATATCCAATTGCTCCCATTTGTTTTACTTGCGAGTAGAGTGTTTTGACTTCATTGGTAGCTCGATCAAAGCGAAAAATTCCATAGTATTTATCGGCATCTTTATAGGCAGAAAAAATAACATACGGCCCTTTTTCTTGATAATCATAAATATCGAGTACCCACTCGCTATCAAACGTGAGTGTAGTAGAAGTAAAAACAATATCAGATGGTATATTACTCTCGGCTTTGGTTGGGTTTGTACTTGTTACTTTTGCCGCATCAATAGGTTCTGAAGTTACAATTTGAGTACTTGAAACAAAGTCTTGACGAGATTCTCGTCTATGCGAATCTTTTTTTGTAGTAAATTGACCGTACAAGATAAATAAACTGGCAATGAGAAGAAATCCCAACGCTACACCAAGCCAAAGTTTCAAAGATTTCATAAAAAATATTTAGATTGAGGTTATTATATCATAAACTTAGGACTCGACAAAAAAAACATGTTTGCAACGAATAAAGCAAATTCTATATATCTGTGTATGCTGTGGACGGCAAAGAGTATGTTGCTGAAAAATATGAAAAAAAACTTGGTAAAGTCAGCGTGGGAAAAAGTTGTATCCGCTTCAAAAAAATTGAGGATGTAAATTTGAATACACTAGAAAAAGTGCTCCAAATTGCGAACAAAGCTCCTGGCGTTATTGGTATGAAGTCAATGGAGTGAAAAGAAACACCACTCGAAAGAGTGGTGTTATGCCCTGAGTCAAGTAGTGGAAAAAGTGAGGACTAATTACTTGCTGTATTCAAATAAAGATTTAAGAACGTTTTCATACAATTTTTAGCTAGCGTATCAGTAGAACTCATTACATCTGATATCTTGATATATTCAACTTGTAATTCGTTATTTACCCACTTTATTCTATCAGAGGGGTAATCAAACCGAGGGAAATAAGGATCACACGCGTACATAAATAACTCCCCTTCTTTTGCTTCTTTCTTTATCGATACTGAAAAATCCCGTAAATTTACAACATATGTTGTTTGTTTAATAAAATTTTCTGGGAGTACATCCATTTTAACTGTGGCTACTTTTGTAAGATCAGGCGAATAGACCAAAGCCATCGATTCTATAAATAACTCATGAATATTTTTATCCATTTGAGATAATTTTTTTTCTGAATTACTCACATCTAGATCTATATAATAAGGAAGAATCCAGCATCCAGCTCCTGGCGAATGACAAAGAATAAGTCTTACTGTTTTTTCATCAAGAGGAACAACTTCATCTATCTCAACTGTTTTCGGTCCATACATCCCTTGTCCATATAATTCATTAAATTCTTCTTTAACTATACTCGCTTGTAACAATAATTGAATCTGTTCTTCGGTAGGAATTGAAAACAGTACCCAAGGTCTTTCACTATCAACGGATTCAAAAGGACCACAGGCCACTTCTCTTGGGGTAAAACATGGTCCTTCAATCCTTAGGATTCCAGTATCTTTCCAAAAGATATTACTTCCACTATGAGAAGCAAGATGTTGTTGTTTTGTATTTACGTTATACAAATAAGTACAGCTCTCTTCCCAACAAGCACCCATCGTTGCAATCCATTCTCCATTCGGAGAAAGTATTGCTTTGTTATATATAACTTGATCAAAAGAATTTTGTACATCTCCCTCAACAAATAATTTATTCTCTAATACCAAAGATTCATGACCCATTTTATCGGTAAATACAACACCCTCTTTAGTGATACGAACCTGTTCATTATTTTTTTCTGTTATATCGGATGTTTTCACACGATCCTCTTGACGATCAGGAGTTGAGGATGCTGTGTTAGAAGGTTGAATAACATGATTTGTCAAAATAGTTGAATCTGATAAACCAATCTTATATCCAATAATACCCGCAGTAATAGCTACAAAAAAAATTGTAGTACCAAAAATAATATATCTTGATTGTTGTCTATTCATAAAATGATGAATCTATGTACAAATTTACTTTCAGTATACCAAAAAAGTGTTTCCGAAAAAAGTCCTCCTTATTTATATAAAAAAATCCCATAGATATGGAATTTTTGGTGGAGCGAGTAACACCTGACGTTAGAACTGGGAATCTGAAATATTTACTAAAATTCTCAACCATGACTGTGTAGTCTCCATTCTGGATAAAGTTCACATCGTTCACATGTTCACCAAATTTATATTTTTCTTGCGACTAATCGAATAAGAGTTTTAATTTCATCTTTATACGTTTCTCCTTTATTATCCAAAAGTAGTGGTTCAAAGAGTCCTTCAATCAATTGCTGAGTTTCTTCCACAGAAAAAAATCTTTTATAAAAGTCAAAGGCAACTTCACGATAATAATTTTCTTCTATCTTTTCAAAACCATCTGAATGTATCTCTGGATCTTCAACCGTATTAAAAAGACTTGCCAATATTCCATTTGGCTTTAAAACTCGATGAATCTCTTTAAAGAGTTTCTCTGTCCCATCTTTGTTCAGATAGTGTAGTCCAAGATGAGAATAAACAATATCAAAGGTATTATCAACAAAAGGAAGCGGTTTCCCAATATCTACGATCTGAAATTTTATTGGCAAATTTTCGGTCTTTGCTTTGGCTTCGCATTCCGTCAAACCCGTATCTACTAAATCTGTCGCAGTAACAGAAAGTCCTTCTCTTGCAAAATATAGAGCATCCTGTCCCTGGCCTGATCCTAATTCTAATAAATCTCCATTTATGAGAAGGTATTGTGTTATTTGCTCCGCAAAGAGAGTTGGTTTATTCACCCAATCTTTTGTGGCATATCTTTTGAGAGCTTCATTCCAGTAGTGTTCATTCGTTTGCATAGGTAGCTTTTACTCTGAGTGAAACGGATTATATCCTATACGCAATGCATTTTCAATTGGGACGAAGAGTGGCCGAGGCAAATTATCCCATTCAAACCATTCCCACCTCTCACATTTCTCTGGTTCCATAAGTTGTACTTCTCCTGCTTCTGGCTCAGAGAGCATAAAAAGAGTGATATAGTGCTTTTCCTCCTTTTCAAAGATATCATTAGTCACCGTACCAAAACGGATATTTTTGATCGTGAGTGAGGTTTCTTCAAGAACTTCTCTTCTTGCACACTGTTCCCATGATTCACCAAACTCCAAATGTCCTCCTGGAAAACACCATGAACCTTCACCATGAGCATTTTTTCTTTTTCCTAAAAGCACTTTACCATCTTTCATTACAACTACGCCAACTCCTACTTTTGGTCTATTTTCCATAGAGTTATAAGTTAATATCAATATTCTTATTCAATCTTAGAAAACTTATAAAATCATCTGAATTTGTATACAAATAACCATTTATACCCAATTTCATAGCAGCCTCTACATTTGATTTGCTATCATCGATAAAGAGTGCTTCCTCTGGTTTTGTATTTGTTTTTTCAAGAGTATACAAAAAGATATCCGGTTCAGGTTTTACCATTCCTACCTGTGAAGATATAATTATTTCATCAAAAATATCTTTAAATTGTGGGAAAGTAGGATAAATCTTTCTATCAAAGAAAGTGTGATTTGCATTAGATAAAAGCACTGTCTTATACCCACCATCTTTAAGTTGCTTTATCATATCTACGAGCTTTGTATCAAGTCTCAGATATGTATCGATATGATCACGGAGGTCAGTTTTGTTCAGTGTAATCCCTTTATACTTCGAAAAGTGATCAAGAACATCCTCTTCTGATAATTTACCAAGGTCAAACTGTTTTAATACCTCGTGAAGTTTTTCATCTACAAAGTCATGTTTGGTACTATGATCTTTATACCATCCCATTAAAAATGGATCATAGATAACACCAAAGCAGTCAAAGATACAGGTGGTAATTAGGTTACTATTTTCCATATTTCAAAAATATTTACATTAGTTTCTTCAGATTATTAATAAGTATAATTTTTGGAGCAAAAAAGTACTCTTAGTGTAACGTATTGATTATATTTTGTCTATCAGTTCAATCCATGGTTCTCGGGTACAAAAAA
>CAZKAD010000045.1:0-7706 GCA_964550845.1 uncultured Gammaproteobacteria bacterium | reverse complement strand
GAATGTTTAAAATTAAATGAATCTTATAATAAAAAAATTTCAAATATTCCAAAAGAACAAAAAAAAGCATATCAAAAGAAATATTATGAAGATAATAAAGAAAAAATTAAACAATATAAACAAGAATATTATAAAAAAAATTAATATAAATAGATATGAATAATAATGTATTATTAATATGACTACGAGGACAACATATAATTCACAAAATGCAAAAGATGAAGTTTGGAGTAAATCTACAACAATTGAAGGTAAAAATCCTAAATTATATAGAAAAGACCCGTATAATAAAATCATTTATTATCATAGTTATGGTAAAGATACTAAAATGGGTTGGAATATAGACCATATAAAACCAAAACAAAAAGGAGGAAGTGATGATATAATTAATTTACAAGCATTACAATCTCATATAAATAAAAGTAAAGGTGATAATCTTGTTAAAAAATCAAGACATTCTAAAAATAATAAATAATATTAAGTTGTTTTTTTATTAACAGTGCTTTTATTTTTTTTTACTTTTGTCATTTTAGGTTTTTTATCTTCATCAGAATCTGAATCAATATCTTTTTCTACTTTTTTTGATATACTTCTTTTTACAGTTTTTGATGATTTAATGTTGTTATTTTCATCATCATTAAGTTTTATTTCTTCATAAAAAGTTTTCTTAAAATAAGTAAATAATCTCCAATCTATTCTAAAATTACTCCAACTACACGATTTTAATATTTTTTTAAATTTATCACTCTCCAATACCTTTTTAATTTTTTTACCTTCTTCAATATCTTCTATTTTAATACCCATAGCTCCTTGTGTCATACCATATTTTCCATCAATATCAATAATTGAATTATATATACCACTTTCACCAAATATGACTTTTTTAATTCCAAAATGTCCTTTATCATTTTTTGAAGAATACATATATCTTGTTCCACTTTGAGGTGTTGAATGTATTAATTCATATTTATATTCTGATGTTTTTTTATCACTAACCCATTCTTTTCTTGTTTCATAATTGCTTACATTAAATATTATTTCACATTTTTCATCATTATTTTTAAATAACATTTTTTCAATGATATTAAAATTTGAGTTAGGTAAAAAATTCCAATCACTTAAATCAACATCATAAATTTTACCATCATCGCCTTTTATTATTGTATTTTTAAATTGTTTAGTTTTTTGTATAATATACCAATCATACCTTGTTCCAGCATTAAATACTTTCATTCCATCTGTAGTATCGTGAATTTCTAAATATATTATTTGATTATCTTTTGCCATTATATCAAATAAATTTTTAAATTTAGATTTATCTGATTCAGGTTTTCTCCATCCAGGAGGATGGACGTATATTAAATATCCATCATCTTTTAATAAATCTATTGAATGTATTACAAATTTATTCCATAATAAATCACCACCTCCTTTTTTTCCAACATTATTTTGACTATTATTATATGGTGGATTTCCAATAATTGCATCAAAATTATTAACACCCCATTTTTTATTAATATCTAATTCTAAAGTATTTCCTACATTTGAATTAAATGAATATTTTAATTCTTTTTCATTTCCTGTCCTTGATTGGATTTCACATTTTAGAATCTCTGTTGTTATAAATATATTCATTGGTGTTATGTCTGAAAAATATAAACATTTTGTTATTATTATTTTACATCTCTTTGAAGGTTCTGGATATTTTTCTACTAATCCGTTATAAAATTTTTCAAATATTTTCATTACAAAGTTTCCTTTTCCACAACATGGTTCAAATACCTTATTTTTTTCTTTCCAAAATTCTACAGGCATTTTTTCTAACATTTCTTCTACTAAATGTATTGGTGTTGGTATTTCAGCATTATTTTTTTTTTCTTCTATTGAAGGGATAAAATGTTTTGCTATTAGTTGATGAATTTTGTTTGCTGGAGCATTTTGATAAATTTCCCTTATATTATTAATAATTTCATCATTAGAATTCATTATCTTTATAATACTATCATAGGAATTTTTATTAAGTATTATTTTTTTATCTTTCAAAATATCATTTATAATATCTTTTGTATTGGAATCATATATCATATCCTTAAAATTTAATTCAGTATATGTTCTTGATAATAAAGAACATAATGGAATAATAACACGAAAACATATTTCTTTCAACATTCTTTTTTGTTTTTCTATTTTATCTTCTTCTTTATTTTCTTCTGTAATTTCATCTTCATCAACTGTAGAATTATTTTCTGTGTCAGTTGATTTTTTATCATTTAGTTTCAATGATAAACCTTTTGGACAATCTAATTGTTCTCCAAATAAATCTGGATTAATAATTTTTGGTTCTGGTTGATTTGTTGTATTATTCCAAGTAATTTCTAATGCCAATTCGTCTTTATCTAAAATTATATCATCATCTGCTACAATTATTTCATTTAATAAATTTGTATCATCAATATTTGATAAAATATTTTGTGCCTCTTTATTATAATATTCTGTTATTTCAAATGTTTTTATTTTTCCATTATTTATATCTGATGGATTGAATAAAAATATATTATTTTCATATAAATATTTTAATATTTCTCCATTTGTTTTAGTTGTTTTAGTTATTTTTCTATGTTTGTGTATTATATCATTCAAATATAAATAAGTTCTTTGAATGTTCATATCTACATTAATACCAATTGTTTTTCCATCTGATTCAGTCAATGCTCTTGAAAATCTTTGTCTTTGATTATCCAAATTATGACCATCATCTAATGATATTGTTGCATCACAATTATGATATGTTATTCCTACACCACCTTTATTACCTAATAATAAAATACATCCTTTTTTATTTTCTTTTTTTGATTTATCTAAAATTGTTTCAATATATTTATTATATTCTTCTTTATAATCTGATGAATCATCAATTGAGTTTGTATATTCTATATTATAATCTTGCCATAATTTGTATTTAGAGATAAACCTTTTTATATTTGTTTGTAATTGTGATATATTGTTATTTCCTGTATGTGTAGGTAAATACATTAAAAATAATTTTGGATTACCTTTTTCAGATAATCTTGATTTATAATATGATTGTGTTTCTTCTATTTTTTTCATCATTGAATTTTTATTCATTCTATTTGATGATATTATACAATCAAAAAATGATTTTAATAATTCAATACCATCAGTATTTGATTCTAATTCAAACATATCATCATATCCTTTTTTATTTTTAACTAAACCAAATAATGAACTACATGAATATCCATATTCTGTATTATTTTTTTTATTATATTCATTAATATCATTTATTATAGTATCAGGTATAGAATGTTTAATTAAAACTTGTGTAGGCATTTTTGAATAATCTTTATTTAATTTATTATCATTGAAACAATCTTCAAATTCATTACCATGACGATTTTTCATTATTTCAATAATTTCATTTTTAGAATCTTCATTTATATCTGAATTAATTAATCTTTTCATATATGATTCATCTTCAATACCCCAGTCATATACATTGGATATTTTATAAAATTTTTTGGTTTTATCAGATGTTCCAGATGCAAATATATTCATTTTAATATTTGAACGAATATTTTCTACATCAATATTCAATATTTCTTTTTCTGTTTTTGTTGTTGATGAACCCATATGACATTCATCTATAATCATTGTTTCAAAGTTTATTTTTTTTAGTTGTTTTTTCTTTTCTTCTGAATTAGTTTTTAAATATTGGACACTACAAAATACAATTCCTTTATAATCATTTGATAAATTTTTAAATTCTTCTTGATTAGTATATTTGATATTTTTAAAATCTATGTATTCTTCTAAATCTTTTATAAAACTTTTAATTGTATCAGGAACAGATGTCATAATTAAAATTTTATTATAACCATTTTCCAATAAATATTTACATATGATTAATATTGTTATACTTTTACCACTTCTTGGTTTATGAGATATCAGATGTAATATATCTTTTTTATTTTTAATAAATTTTTAAAAAGTCATTTGTTGATGTAATTTAAGTTTTAATTGTTTTCTTGAAGAATTTAAATAATCTTTATTAATTAATTCAATATATTCATCAACATTCATATTTTTAAATTTTTCACAAAATATTTCTAAACCTTCAATAATATCTTTTTCATCCAATAACAAATTATCTTCAATCACTTTTGAATGTAATTTTTTTTGATTACTTCCATCATTTTTATAATTATGTTCAATTATTAAATTTTTATTTTTAACAATTAAACCAATTGAATAATTATTATTTATTTTTGATAATTCACCATCTAATTCAGCAACACTTGATTGATTGGGTAAAAATTTATTTCTATATTTAACTGAAAAAGCAATAATTTTGTTATTAGACTTTATTGTTATATCAGATGGATTATTACCTTGATTAATTTTTTGTTTTAATAATTCATTTATATTATTACATTCTTTTAATGATTGTAATTGACCATCCATGATATTTGTAAATTCTATTTTTAAACATTTTGAAGTTAATAAAATAATAGATAATGTTTCAAATAAAAATCCAATCCTTCTTTCATCATCTGTAGTTTTATTATCAGTAATTAATATTTTAAATAATTTTTTTGATGATGTATTTGTATTTGATAATATGTTTTGTAATACATCTTTACGATATTTTTGTTCTATTAAATTCATGATAAAATTTATATATATCAATTTGATTATTATATATAAAAATCAACTTTTTATACAAAAAAATCAAAATAATGTTTTAATGTCAATACCACCATATTCTAAAAATTGTTTCAAATTTGTTTTATTTTTATTGGTTAATATTTCTAATGATTTATTTAATTTCACCAAATCATTAAAATTAAATTCAGTATATTTTTCAATACCTTCATCTTTATAATCAATGTAAAAATGTTTTAATTTTTTTGGTAATTTATTAATTTTATTTTTTAAACATAATGGTTCAAATGTTTTTTCATTAAATTTATACCATATAGGTCCAAATATTATTATTTCTATATTGTCAGGTAAATTATCTATTGAACCATTATAATATCCACTTAATGTTATTTTTTTTAAACTTGTTAGTAAATCGTTTAATGGTTTTTGAAAAATACATTCATAACTAAATGATAATTCTATCAAACTACTTGGTAAATTATTTAATTCTTGATTGAATATACAACTCGCACTAAAATATTTCATTACACCTTTACCAATTGTTAAATGAGTTAATGAATTTGGTAAATTATTAATTGATTGATTGAATTTATTTCCTAATGTTAAATGTGTCAGTGAATATGGTAAAAAATTAAGAAAAGAATATAGAGAAAATAATAAAGAAAAAATTAAAGAGTTAAATAAAAAATATAGAGAAGAACATAAAGAAGAAATTGAAAAATATAGACAAGAACATAAAGAAGAAATAAGATTAAAACAACAAGAATATTATGAAAATAATAAAGAATTGATTAAAGAGAAAACTAAATTATACAGAGAACAACATAAAGAAGAATTAAAACAAAAGAAAAAAGAATATAGAGAAAGAAATAAAGAAAAATTATTAAATTATGATAAACAATATTATCATAATAAAAAACAAGAACAAATTAATAAAATATTAGAATTGGAACAAAAAAAAGAACAAAAAAAAGCATATCAAAAGAAATATTATGAAGATAATAAAGAAAAAATTAAACAATATAAACAAGAATATTATAAAAAAATTGATTAAAATTATAAATAGTTATGTTATATATAATGGGACAAATTTACAATTATCACACTTATAAAATATACAATTTTATCAAAAATAATAATTTTGAAGGTTATTATGTTTATGGGGGATTATCAGAAGATATTGAAAATAGGTATAATCAACATATAAATAGAAGAGAACCAAAAGAATGTAATAATAATTGGAAAATAACAGAAATATCACATATAAAAATTACAAATAAATATACAATAGATGATTATATAAATACAATATCTCAATTAGAACAATATTTAATTGATAGTCTTGATAAAAAATATGGTGATTATTGTATAAATGATAGAAAAATGAATGGTAATATAGCACAAAAAGGTGGTAGTGGATTAAATAACAGTAATTTACAAATTGGAGATAAAGTAAGTTTATATGTATTTTATGGTAATAAAAATAATTTAATTACTTTCCATTAATCATTTATTAACTGTGCTTTTATTTTTTTTAACTTTAGTTATTTTTTGTTTTTTTTCTTCTTCCGAATCAGATTCAATATCTTTTTCTATTTTTTTTGATATACTTCTTTTAATAGTTTTATCTTTGTCATCAATATTTAATGTATCATAACTAATTTTTTCAATAACAGGTCTTGAATTGAAACCGCTATATTTACATAATTCTAAATATTTAATAATTTTTTCACTGTTTAAAAAATTTATTAAATTGATACCCATTTTTTCATTTTCAACTTTAATATAAAATTTACTTTCTGTCAAATTACAATTTTTACATAATTCAGGTTTTAAATATCCAGCCATATTTAATAATATTTTTATATCATCATAAATATCTAATTTTATATCAGAATAATAATTTTTACTGGTTGTATGATAAGTTATATATTTAAATTTATCATCTTTTTTAAGTTTTAAATGTTCTTTACCAGATTTATTAGATGTGTCTAATAAACGACATCTTTCAATAAATAATCTATTTTTTTTATTAGTTATATCATCAATTAAATTTAGTGTTTCATTTGTAATATGTATTGGTAAAAAATCAAAATTAATTAATTTTTTAAAATCAATTTTATTTTTTTCAATTGATTTTTTATATTCACTTACAACATTTGTAAGTAATTTATTTGTTATTTTTTTTTGAATTAAATAATAACAAAATGTTGAACCAACATTAAAATGTTTTTTACATTCATTTAAATTTAAATATATAAGATCATATTTTAAAAATATATTATGTAATATGTCATTACCCATTTGAATATTTTTTGAAGGTCCAAGCCAAGAAATAGGATTGATGAATAATAAATATTTATTGATATTTAATAAATTAAACGAATAATTTATGAATTTAGTATATAGATTTGTTCCACCTTTTGATTTACCATTATCATCAACCTCTTGATATGGAGGATTGCCTATTACTGCATCAAAATAATCAAACCCCCATTTTTTGTTTATATCCAATTCTAAAGTATTACCTACATTTGAATTAAATGAATATTTAAATTCTTTTTCATTTCCGGTCCTTGATTGAATTTCACATTTTAGAATCTCTGTTGTTATAAATATATTCATTGGTGTTATATCGGAATAATATAAACATTTTGTTATTATTATTTTACATCTTTTTGATGGTTCTGGATATTTTTCTGCTAATCCGTTATAAAATTTTTCAAATATTTTCATAACAAAATTTCCTTTTCCACAACATGGTTCAAATACTTTATTTTTTTCTTTCCAAAATTCTTCTGGCATTTTTTCTAACATTTCTTCTACTAAATGTATAGGTGTAGGTATTTCAGCATTATTCTTTTTTTCTTCAATAGAAGGAATAAAATGTTTTGCTATTAGTTGATGAATTTTATTTGCAGGTGCATTTTGATATATTTCTCTTATATTGTTAATAATTTCATCATTTGAATTCATTATCTTTATAATACTATCATAGGAATTTTTATTAAGTATTATTTTTT
>CAZKAD010000044.1:0-7736 GCA_964550845.1 uncultured Gammaproteobacteria bacterium | reverse complement strand
TGCTCTGCCGGCGGATGCCCAGCCCGATGTGGCGCCGGCCGATGCTGTCGCCGACGGTGGCGAAGTAGCTGAATCCATCACCCTGCGCATTCGGCGGAACAATGGCGACGTTCCGGATTCTCAAATCGTAGAGGATCCGGAGTTGGAGATATCACTCCCTACGGGGACGTGGGAGTTCTGTGCCCATGGTGGTGATGTGCAACTCATCTCTCTCAACATTCATCACGAAGGCGACTTTTGGAACTTGCCTCTGACCTTCACCTTTGGGCACATCCAATTCACCCAAAATTACAATGGCTGGGGCGACTTGGTCGTGGTCTTTGAGCAAGAATTGGGGCGAGATTTCCTGATCCCAGAAGGCGAATGTTTCAATTTGGAGATGGCAGTTGAGTTGCCAGTGGACGTGAACGAGAGCCTGTATGTTGACTTGGCTCTGACTACTGTCTTGCCGGTGAATGATCCACCGGTAGAGGTTATCTTTGAGTTTGACAATCCGCGCTTGCAGTGGAACCTTCCTGGATTGCGTACAATTTTTGCTTCTGAAGAGGTAGTCTATGCACGCACCACTGGAACCGTGGGGGGCGTGCAACTGATTCCTCGTGATATTCGTAACTTCAACGTCGGACAATACAACCTGTGTACCAATGGCAACGGGATTGGGCAGGTTAGCGAATTGGCATTTCGCATCAACCTCGAGGGCAATGGCATCTTGCCCTTACCGATTCAGGTGTCCGCTTCGTGGCGTGATTGGCAGCAACGATATAGCGAGATTAACGTTCATCTGAACGGCGATCGTGTAAATCACTTACAGGCTTTCAATGGGGATATCATCTCCTTTGCAACCCTCTTGCCCAATGGCGAGCCGGAGGATATTTCTTTCGGCGGTTGCATTGATGTCACTCTTCAATCCCCGTTTGCTTCTGTGGGCATCGAGTTCATCCACGTGGAGTTGGTCGAGGTGATCAGCCCCCAGCAGGTAACTGCTTTCAATGGTGAAGTGGATTTCAATTTCATCGATGGTCCGCCTTGGCAGCAGACGCTCTTTTGGGATCTGGTTCAAATCGTCGAGCCACAGGATTTGTTCCCGTTCGCTCGAGTATGGTGGGCGGGGGTGCGCGGCGGTATCGGTCAAGCAAACTGGTTCATCCATCGAGATCAACCCAACCTCTGTGCGTGGTCGGAGCGTTTTACTGAAGATGCGCAACGGGATGTTGAATGTCCAATCGCTGACCTGTGGGTTACTCCACAAAATATCAATTCGCGTTTCGAGGTGACGTATCGCGATTTGGTGTTGTCGGTTGTTGGTACACGGTTTCTTACTGGACCAATCCCCATCCGCATTGAGCTCTCTACCAGCAAGGAGGAAGATGCAGAACCGTTTTTGGTGATTAGCGAAGATGAAGACGGGGAACCTCTCACCATCTTCGCCAACCAGGATGATGTCTTGCCGATTCCTCCCTTTGAACAACCTAGCGATGAAAACCAAGCACATTCATTGTACGTCCAAGTTTTCGTCAATGGCGAATTCCCTGGAATTGACGAAGATGCACTGGTTGCAGGACAATTCCGGTTCACACTGGAGCACCTGGAAGTCCAGTACTTTGATATGATCCTGCCTGTTGTAGTTGAAGGATCTGAAGGTCCTGGCTTTGGCGAGTGGGGGTTGTGGGAAATACCCTACAACGGTCCCTTCTACTCGGTGAAGAAGCCGCTTATCCAGTTCGATCACAATGAATTTGGAAATGCGGTTTTGCTCGATATTGCCAACTACGACGGAGAAAGCGTGCATCTCATGCAGGCTGGTTTCCGCAATGTGGCGGGTGCGGTCAAGGTCTGTGGGCTCCTTTGCTTGCATCAGACAGGGAAAGCCTTTGCCCCGATGGAGTACATTTCCATCAAGATAAATGGCACAACCTTTGCTCTTTTGAGCTGGGATCGTGAAGTTGCCCAGTTCGTTGCGCCGCGTGAGGAAGACTGCGTTTGGATTCCCGATGAAGGCTGGATCAGCATTGAAGCAAGTGCGTCCAATCCTATTCAAACCACGACGCCAGAGCAACCGTTGCAGTTTCTTTTGTTTTATCTTGTCGCCTTCGAACAGGCTCGCCTGTGGGAAGAAGGATTCTATCCAGATGTGGCAAATCCTGAAAATTTGCCCTGGGCACCGGTTGAAGAATGGCAGGTACCAGTTGTGCTCGAAATGGATGGAATCAATCCTGTACTGCTGTCGCGGATGAATCCGATTCGGGGTAGGCCCGTTATCATTGATAACACTGCAGACCTTGACGGTGATCGCATCTGCGATGGAGAAATTCCGGAAGCACTGGCGCAGGCCTGCGAGTTCACACCGGCCACCTGCCCGCACGCGCTCAACCTCAACGGCGGCTGCGACAACTGCCCCGACGTCGCCAACAACGACCAGACCGACACGGACGGCGATGGCGTCGGCGACGCCTGCGACAACTAGTTCTTTTTTTCTCACCTAAGACACACAGTGTGTCGCCCCTGCTTGCAGGGAAGAGAAGCTGCCTGACTTCTTCGTTCAATCAGGCAAACAAAAAAGTAGCGTTCATATTGAAGGCTACTTTTTTCTTATTTAAATGGCATTTTAATCATGCGTATGGGCTTCAAATCGCAGTGACAATTCTTTTTCTTGGTCTTTGCGCAGTTTTTTGAAGTTCGTTTTAGAAAGTTTGGTGGTTTTGATAATTTCTGAAATTCGATAGCCTCCAAGCAGGTGTGGCATCATAATATAATCTACTCCAGCCTCATAAAAATCTTTCATATACTGAACATGGTGGAGGTTGGCAATAATATATGGTTTATTTGAAAGACTTCGAACATATTTCACCAGTGTAAATTGATCATCGACTTCGGGAATCGTGGATATAATATATTTCGCCTTAGCGAGTGGAAGTTCAGACAAAAATTCTACATCAGCCACATCGCCAAAATAGGCAGGGATTTTTTCTTCTTTGAGACGCCGTACTGTTTCAGGATTAAAATCAATCACCGCAAAAGAAATTTTTTGATCTTTAAGCGTTTCACAAATTTTCCAGCCCATTCGGTGATACCCAACCACCCAGGCATCATAGAGTGGTATTTCTTCTTCAGATTGTTGGTATTTATCTTTGCCAAAGAAAGAAAAAAATGGAATGAAAAAACGATAGAGGCTTTCGTTGTAAGTAATAATATATGAAGAAAAGAAAATCGTAATAAGGGCGACAATGGTAAAGAGAGCCAGTTCACTTTCTCCAATTTGTCCAAGGCTCTGAGCTGTAAACAGGAGGATAAAACCAAATTCACTGACTTGTGCGCCCGTTGTCGCTGTGAGGAAGCTGTTTCGGCGAGTGAATTTAAGTTTGCGAAAAAGAATATATAAAATAGCAGGTTTGGCAATAAGCACGAAAAGCGCAAGCCCAAGGCCTGGAAGCAGGGCTGCTTCAAAATTGGCTACATCCATTTCACTGCCAAGAATAATAAAGAACATGATGAGAAAAAAATCTCGCAGGGGCCGAATGCGACTACTGATCTCTGGCTGATACGGAGAAGAACCGAGCGAGAGTCCGGCAATAATCGCGCCAATTTCAAGCGAGAGTCCCATAACACTCACCAGACCCGTGATACCAAAACACCAAGCAATGGTAAAGAGAAACAGAAATTCAGAAGACTTGGCAATGTGGTTGAGAAGAAAGGGAATGAGAAATTTGGACAGAAAATAAATACAGGCAATAATAATGACCCCTTTTAGGAAAATCCAGCCGAGAGATTCTAGGAGTGGTATCTCTGGATTTTTACCACTGACCATAAGGATCATGATGAAAATCGCAATTACATCTTGGACCAACATGAGCCCTATGGTATAGCGACCATAGACTGATTCTGTGTCTTTTTTATCACTGAGAAGTTTCGTAATAATAATCGTACTTGAGAATGTAATGGCAATCGAGAGGTATAAAGATGTGTGAAAAGAAAGTCCGAGCGCTTGGAGAAGAAAAAAACTGAGGAAACTGGTAAGTACAGCCTGACCAATACCTGTAATAACTGCGATTTTTCCAATTTTTTTGATGTGATTGAAATTGAGACTCAGGCCTACGACAAAAAGAAGGAGTACAATCCCAAATTCAGAAAATATATGATAATGTTCATCTCCTTTTTGGATGAAATTGAGCAGGATTGGGCCGGCGAGAATTCCTGAAAGAATATAGGCAATGAGAAGTGGTTGGCGAAGAAAACGTACCACAAAAGCAATAATCGCTGTCAGCCCGAGCATTACACTAATTTGCAAAAAAATATTTTCAATCATACATTATTTTTCGATTTGTCCTGTCATTGCCACGCTGTCTTACACTCCGTTCCAGCAGCTCGCAATGACAGTATAGATTATTTTAAAAGTATACTGGCCAATCCGAGAAAGACAAAAAATCCGATAACATCAGTCGCTGTGGTAATAAAAATTGTAGCCGAAGTTGCGGGATCTTTTCCGAGTTTTTTCATAAGAAGTGGAATAAACGCTCCAAAGAACCCTGCAACAATAAGATTGCTGACCATTGCAATTCCAGTCACGAGTCCAAGGAGGGGACTGTGGTTCCAAATAACCGCAATAAAAGCGACAATAAGGCCATTTATTACACCATTGATAAAACCAGCACCTATTTCACTGAGGAGCGCGCGAGCACTATTTTTGAGTTCAATTTCACCCAGCGCCAGTCCTCGTACCGTCACAGCCAGTGTTTGGGTAGCAGCATTTCCTCCCATACCAGCTACAATCGGCATATACGCTGCGAGAAGTACAAATCGAGACAGTGTCTCTGCAAATAAACTCACGACCCAAGCTGCCATG
The DNA here is from genome assembly GCA_964550845.1 of uncultured Gammaproteobacteria bacterium. Classification (GTDB taxonomy): domain Bacteria; phylum Patescibacteriota; class Patescibacteriia; order Magasanikbacterales; family UBA922; genus CAYTKU01. Next base: position 2,896 of record CAZKAD010000044.1, on the reverse strand, counting down.
TAGGCCGTACCGAGGTTGATGATGAGCCATTTGTAGCGATGTCGAACTTTGCAAAAAGCAGAATCAAAAATATCTTCTTCGTCATGGACACCGGCAAAATCATAGAGGCCTGACGAGGATTCTTTTTGCAGGAGCCTGATAATATCATCTGAATAAATAATTCCTAAAATACTTTCATCATCATCTATAACGGCAACTTTGGTGTGAGGATGATTTTTTATAGTTTCAAGAACATTTTCTGTGTTTTCAGCATGGTGAATTGTAGGGAGGCTCAAGATCGCATGAATAAGATCTTTTTCTTTGAGTTTTGGGTTGAGAATAAAAGTATGGTGCGGTATTTCACCAAGCAGTAATCCATTTTCTACGACAAGAACATGAGGGACTTTGCCATTTTTTTTCTCGTGCGCTATCATGCGGCGTTTTATACTTTCAAGAGAATCATTTTTTTCAATTTCAATATAATTGAGATCCATGATACTTCCAGCAGTATTGGGTGCAAAACGAAAGAGAAAATTTATTTTTTCTTGAAGATCCTTGGTGAGTTTGGAAATAATTTTTTCACGTCTCTTTTTATCTTTTATACGTGCAAGGAGCTGAATTATTTGGCTCGGATCAAGAAAATTGACCATTGAAATAATTTCTTGGTCAGAAATTTGTGAAAGAATCGTATCTTTTGATCGTTTCGAGGCATTAAAAAGAGAAAAGCCTTGTTTGCTTTTGGGAAGAGCGCGAAAAGCTGTGAGTGTGAGGTGAGAAGAAAAATTCATAAGACAGGCATTGGCAATTAGTATACTATAAAAAAGGGTTCGAAACAATTTTTATTGTATGTTACAATGGGGTGTACTATGGAATTATCCTCTCCTATTTCAAAATTGCATCGCGTAGGAAAAGCACTCGAGACACGTCTTCGTATTCTTGGTATCGATACACTCCAAGACCTGCTTTTCTATTATCCTTTCCGCTATGAAGACTATAGTCAGGTCGTGCCGATCGAAAAACTCCAAGAAGGCATGCATGTGACTGTCAAAGGAAAAATTGAACATATTGCCACCAAACGCAGTCCACGTAGGCATATGCTGATTACTGAAGCCGTGGTCTATGATGATACTGCCCGGATGCATGTCGTCTGGTTCAACCAGCCATTTATTGGCAAAGTGCTCAAAGCCGGGGAGACTCTTTATCTTTCGGGGGTGGTAAAACAGGATATGCTTGGGATTACGATGCAGTCTCCGAGCTATGAAAAGACCCAACTGGAATCTTCCTCTGAAAGAGGAGGACAAACTACTCATACTGCTCGTATTGTTCCTATCTATTCTGTAACGCATGGAGTCACGCAAAAACAAATGCGCTTTCTTCTGACGCAGGTTTTGCCTTTAGCCGAAAAAATTGAAGATTGGGTACCTGAGACTATTTTGCAACAGGCCGGGCTCGAGCCCTTGCGTTTTTCGTTGCAGTCGATTCATTTTCCAGATTCTACCATTGATCTAAAAAAGGCAGAGAAAAGGCTCAAGTTTGATGAAATTTTTATTCTGCAATTGCGGTCTGAAATGGTGAGGCAACAACTTAAAATTTTTAAAGCACCAAAACTTGATTTTCAAGAAGATTCCATAAAGCAATTTGTCAAAGCATTGCCATTTGAACTGACCAAAGACCAAAAAGTAGCGGCGTGGGAAATTTTGCAAGACCTCTCACGAGTCGAACCCATGAATCGACTTCTTGAAGGGGACGTAGGATCAGGAAAAACAGTCGTGGCTGCACTTGCCATATACAATGCTATTTTAAATGGTTACCAAGCAGTTATTATGGCACCAACGGAAATTTTGGCCAGCCAACATTATGAAACACTGAAAAATATTTTTGAAAAATATGATGTAAAAATAGGACTTTTGACTCGATCACAATTTCAAGTGCTTCACCATACTTTTGGCAAAAAATCCAAGTCTGCACAAAAGCAAGAAACAATTGAAAAAATAAAAGATGGAACTGTCCAAATTGTTGTTGGTACGCATGCACTTTTGACCGATGAAGTAAAGTTTTCTAAACTTGGTTTTGTGGTGGTGGATGAACAGCATCGTTTTGGGGTAGAGCAGCGTAAAACGATTCGGGAAAAATCTGGGCAGAAAAAGATCATGCCACATTTTCTCAGTATGACGGCTACTCCGATCCCACGTTCATTTGCTCTTACGCTCTACGGAGATTTGGATTTGTCGATTATCAAGACCAAGCCAAGTGGACGAAAACCGATTCAAACACGTTCTGTCGAACCAAAAAATAGACAAAAAGCCTATGAATTTATTCGCTCGCAGGTGAAGCAAGGAAGACAAGTCTTTGTTATTTGTCCACTGATTACTGAATCTGAAAATGACGAAAAATCAGTTGTTTCAATGGATGAGAAAAAAACAGTTCTGAGTGAGTATGAAAAACTCTCCAAGCAGATTTTCCCTGATCTGAAGGTTGGCTATTTGCACGGCAAACTCAAATCCACAGAAAAACAACAAACCATGCAAAGCTTTTCAGAGGGGAAGATAGATATACTCGTATCGACTTCTGTCGTCGAAGTTGGGGTCAATATCCCCAATGCCACGGTTATGATAATCGAAGATGCAGAAAAATTTGGTCTAGCGCAGCTGCACCAATTTCGTGGGCGAGTGGGGAGAAGCGATTATCAGTCATATTGTTTTCTTTTTAGTGACAGTAGTTCGCAGTTGGCACAGAGTCGATTGCAGTTTTTTGAAAAAACGCTCGATGGATTTGCTCTGGCCGAATTTGATCTCGAGACCCGAGGCCCAGGAGAAGTCTATGGTACCAGTCAGAGCGGTATGATGAACCTGAGGCTTGCCAGTCTTCGTGATACTGATATAATACGTCAGGCCCGTGAGCTTGCTCGTGGGATTGA
>CAZKAD010000043.1:0-7800 GCA_964550845.1 uncultured Gammaproteobacteria bacterium | reverse complement strand
GATCTCATGTTCAACCTCAATTTCCGTTTGCTCAACGTCCTCAGGTACTGGATCTTCAGACAAAGCTTCTTCGATCACAGTTTCTTCTGGATTGACAAAAACCTCTTCCTGAACAGCTTCTTCCAACGACTCCTGAGCAGGAACAGTTTCTTCTCGTGGAGTATCTTCAATTTCTTGTTCAAACACCTGACTCCAAGCCAATGAAGGAAGTACAATTAAACTCAAAAATACTCCAAGATAGAGTATATTAAAATGAAGTAAAAATTTTTTGGTCATAACAAAATTGCTATGACCATATTATACTCTTTTTCAATATTCCAAACAAGAGAATATCCTACTCATCACCGCACTTCTCACTCTTCTTTTCAATCTCGGCAATGCGCTCTTGGCTTACTCGGGCTGCGATTTTTTCAGAGATATTAGTATTTTCTCCTGCCAAAAAGACCACACTTGCATTGGCAATAATTGGCATCGTTAATATCTTAGGCACCAGCTGTCCATTGACATATCCTGTAACATCTTCCGGTAATGGGTATTTTATGTTTGCAAACAAATCTCCCCACGTAGCACCGTCTCTATGTACATGAACCACGTCTCCAATATTGTCGTGCAAATGGGCTTTTTCGAGCTGATCATCACCCTGACTATGATCTGTACCGCATGGTTCGATTTTCATGTATTTGAAATCTGAAAAATCTTGTTTGACATCATCTACATAGACCTGAAAACCTGCATGATAGTGTACTTCATCTTGGTGATGATCGGTGTCACGATTATGCCAAAACCAAAAAATTCCACCAGCAATCAGCAAAATATCTATCAAAAAAAAGACAATCCAGAATTTTTTATTCATAAAGCTATTTTTGTTTTTTGGCAATCAAATTCAAAACGATCATCATGCTAAATGAGACAAGTGACATAAATGGTATGGTAATATACCCAAACTCCAGTATTGTTTTTTGCGCGCAAGGAGAAGCCAGAGCATCGCCTGAACATGGGATCAATGCTATTCCACCCCATTGAATATAGTAGTGATACAGCGCAATAAGTACTCCGACCACAGAGAGTGCCAAACTATAATTCAAAACAGATTTGTCTTTTTTCCATTTTGCCATAGCGAGGATGATCACCTGTGGATACAGAAAAATTCTCTGATACCAACACAGATCACATGGCAATTCACCCAAAACCTCCGAATAAAAGAGACTTAAAAAAGTACCGGCTCCCGAAACAACCAAAAGTAACTCGAGAATATATTTTTGGACAAAAGCAGTAATTTTGTTTTTCTTTTTGAGAAACAAAATTACAATAAGAACCAAAAGTATCCCCTGTCCAATAATCGTAGCGATCCCAAGAAGAAAATTAAACTGTTCTATGAAAGTATTCATACCAAAAAAATTATTGTTCTTTAATATCAATGGTCTTTACTTTTACGGGAGTCACAGGCACTGAAGTTTCTCGTCCATTTGATTTTACCGGTGCAGTAGCGATCTTGTCCACGACTTCCATGCCTTTGGTCACACGTCCAAAAATAGTATAGTTTGGTGGCAAAGGATAGTCGGCATGCATGATAAAAAATTGACTACCATTGGTGTTGGGTCCACGGTTGGCCATGGCAACAGCCCCACGAGTATATTTTCCAGTAAACTTTTCATCATCAAAAGTATATCCAGGACCACCAGTTCCATCTCCATCAGGATCTCCACCTTGAATCATAAAATCCTCGATAACACGATGAAAAATTGTGTTGTCATAGAAATTTTTTTGAGCCAGGCTGACAAAATTTTCAACTGTCTTTGGTGTTTCTGTATTATTAAAAGTAATTTCAATATCTCCTTCACTCGTATGAAGAATCGCAATAAAGGTCTTTTGAATTTGATTGGTGCTCGTAGTCATAGGTGGTTGTAAAATAGGTTTATCTCCAGAAAGCGTCGGTGGAGTGACAGGCTCCTCTACAATTCTCTCTGTATCAGAGCTGTTATAATAATTATCTATGGTTACTGGGGCAGAGGTCTTTCCACATCCAGATAACAAGAGAATGAAAAATGAAAACAAAAAAACAAATTTTTTCATAATAGAATTTATCTAATCATCTTCTTGCAGAAGAAGCTTTATTTTAATAAGCTCTTGAAATAATGCCGTGATCTTGATTTGATCATGCGGAGTCAGTGTTGCTTCCTGAGCGAGGCGTATGGTTTTACTCAAAAACAACAAGTGAAGATCATCAAATTCTTTTTTTAATTTTTCTTTGCGAGTCTGACTTGAAGGAGCATCGTGCAATACTCCATAAGAAAATGAATGAGCTCCCTCTGTTACAATACTTGTTTTAAGATCCAAAGTATAAGTTTTCATAGCAAATAGAATAAAAATATTCTTATGTATAGTCGACATCGATACTTTCAAACTTGCCTTTCCCAATAATCACATGATCAATGAGATTTATACCCATAATTTTCCCAACTGAAATAAGCTGGCGGGTGATATCAATATCTGCTTGGCTCGGTTGGGTAATACCCGAAGGGTGATTATGAGCCAAAATGAGGGCGACAGCGTTGTATTCAATGGCAGGTTTGAATACTTCGCGAGGGTGAATAATATTGGTATTGATCGTGCCGATAGAGATGACTTCATCATGTATCACGCGGTAGTGGGAATTGAGATAAATACCGCGGAGATGTTCCTTGGGGAGGTTTTCCATTTCCCGCAAATACTGATACACATCTTTCCCTGTACGAATGACAGCCGGGCCAGCTGTATTTTTTTTAAAAAAACGTTGACCAATCTCACTACAAGCAACCAGTTGCAGTGCTTTGATAAGCGGAATATCAAGATCTTGTGCCAGTTTTTCAGCACTTACCTGACTCATGAGCGATTTTTCGCCATATTCTTTTACTACTCTTGAAGCCATAGACATGACATCTTCTTTTTTACTTCCAGAAGTGAAAATAACCGCCACCAGCTCGGCAACCGATAAGCTTGATGGTCCATATTTGAGCAGTTTCTCACGAGGCTTATCCTCTGTGGGCATGTCTTTGATTTTCAAAATATAATTTTTGCCCTGTGGAAGAGTATCTTCGGTGAGGATAAAATCCTGTGTTTGAAGACGATAGGTTGAGAGCATAGGAGAAAAATTAAGTGTAAATGTATCATAACAGACTTATTTCTTTGGTGCAATAAAAAATCCCTCTCTCGGGGATTTTTATACGAAACGTTTAAAAAGCCATATTTTTTGCGGAAGGTGAGGGATTCGGCCTCGACTAAAATTTTCTGCGGAAAATTTTGTCTGGCCACCGCCTCCTTCGCCTGATGGCTCAGTCCGGCGTTCTTATCTCTCACATGCTTTTCACAAAAGATTTTGCACCAAACTCTTTTGGTACAAAATCTTTGCGGAAGGTGAGGGATTCGAACCCTCGATACCCTTTCGGGTATACCGCCTTTCCAAGGCGGCGCACTCGACCACTATGCGAACCTTCCCTATTGGGGCTCTAACGTACCACAAAAAAATTCCTTTTTCAAGGCCAAAAAATCACAATCGGACTTTATTTTTTTTGAATAACCACACTCCTGCTAACACAAGTAAAAGTGCACTATACTGACCAGGAGTTAAACCCAGATACCGTGCGTCGGCTCCAATAATATCTGTTGCACGAAAAAAGTCGAGGATAAATCGGACTATGCCATAATATATAAATAACAATGAAGTAAAATATCCCTCGGGTTTTTGTTTTTTTCTTGAGATAAAAAAAAGAATCGCTAAAGGCAGCAGTGCCAAAATTTCAAGCAGTGCCATTTCCAGACGAGGGCCATCAGAAAATTTTACAGCCAAGAAACAATCGCATGGACGACCAATATGATCATGTATAAACAAACATCCAATTCGACCGACAATCCAACCAAAAAGTGCACTAAAACTGAGTGTATCTGCAATTTTTATCCATTGTTTTTGAAGAATTTTTTGCCGTTTGATATACCAGAAAAAAACTAAGGCTGCACCAAATAACCCACCAAACGAAGATAATCCCCCATGCCAAATTTTTATAATTTCAAATGGATGACTAAAATAAAAATGAGGATTATAAAAAAACACGACAAAAAGTCGAGAAAAAATAATACCAGAAACAATCATCCAAACACTCAGATCAAGGAGCTTATTGGTATCAAGTTTGAGCGCTTTACTTCGAATTTTTAACAGACCCAAAGCAAGGATCATCCCAAGTGCTACCCACATACCCCATACCTGAAGCGTAAGAGGACCAAGATCAATTGTTTTCCATTCAAAGTATGGAATCATACTTATTTGGTTTTTGGTGGTTTCCATTCTTCAATGGCACTCATGATACTTTCAACATTGTCCACAATTTGATACAGTTCATCATCTTCATTGGAAATAGTTCCAACTTCATGTACCAAAGAACGTTTCATAAAATTATGAAGGGGTGCCCAAAATTCATGATCATACAAAATTACGGGATGACGCTGCATTTTTTTGGTTTGCATGAGGGTCAACACTTCAAATAGTTGATGGAGTGTTCCGAGGCCACCAGGAAAAAATACAAAAGCGCAAGAAGGGGCAGTTACAATCAGTTTACGAGTAAATGGAAAAATGAAACTTAAAGACTTGGTAAGATATTTATTGAGCTGTGGTTTATCACCAATTTTCATTCCAAGTCCAATAGATATTCCACCAAGTTCAAATGCACCACGATTGACTGATTCTGCAATGCCGACTCCTCCACCGGTCACCGTTGTATAACCATATTCACCAAGGTGTTGTCCCAAATCATAGGCCGCTTCGTGATATTTTTCTTTGGCAAGAGGATTTTTGGTTCCAAGAACCGTGACCGCATCTTTGGTTTGATTCAAAAATTCAAACCCTTCAACCAGCTCTGCCATAATACGAAATATCTTCCAATCAATATTTTTTCCACAGCGAAAATTTTCAGGGGAAAGATCACAAATTGGAGGTTGCCCTTTTACTACGGCAATATGATTGTAAACTTCTTCTGCGGTATCTGCGACAGTCCACATATTGATTACCTCAGCTTTTACGGCACCAAGTGGTACGGCACTGTTTTGCAAAAAATCCAACAGAGGTGCCCAAAATTTTGTACCGACCAGAACAATCGGAACTTTTTGCATCAGTCCTTGCTCCATAAGATCAACAATTTCAAACAGTTCATCGAGGGTACCAAATCCCCCAGGAAAAACAACAAAGGCAGAAGCTGGAGAAGTAAGCATCACCTTACGAGTAAAAAAATAATTGAATGAAGTCGAATGATGAACATAAGGATTGAGAACTTGCTCAAAAGGAAGTTGAATATTGACGCCATAAGACTGCCCTCCTGCTTCAAAAATTCCTTTGTTAGCAGCTTCCATAATTCCTGGTCCTCCACCAGTCAAAACAGCAATGCCATTTTGGCCAAGCATTTTTCCCAGTTCTTCTGCAATCTTATAGTAGGGATTATCACTTTTAAGGCGAGCAGACCCTAAGATCGTAACTTCTGTTTCAATTTTAGCGAGAAATTCAAATCCTTCGACAAACTCAGACATGATACGAAAAATTCTCCACGATTCACGGTAGTCCACTTCTTTTTCTGAGTAATTAAAAACTTTACTCGCTTGTTCGTGCATTTTTTTGATATGTTCTTTGCGCATAAGGCAAGCAAAAGTAAAAATTAAATTTTTTCCATCCAGTATCCAACATTCAAAACTTTTTCTTCTTGAAGACGTGGCCCCATAATCTGAATTCCTGTCGGAAGGCCTGATTTTGTTTTCCCTGCATTGATAGAAAGTCCAGGAATACCAGCCACAGCAGCAGGACCAACAAATACATCTGCCAGATACATCGAAAGCGGGTCACTCGCCTTTTCCCCAATACCAAAAGCAGGATACGGCGACGTAGGCGTAAGCAAAACATCTACTTTTTGAAAAATCTGATCAAAATCTTGAATTATCAGTGTGCGTACTTTCTGTGCTTTGCGGTAATACGCATCATAGTACCCCGCAGAGAGTGCATAGGTGCCGATCATAATGCGACGTTTGACTTCTTCTGGAAATCCAGCACCACGAGATTGTGCATAGACATCAAAGAGGTCTTTTCCCTCTTCTCTCATTCCATAGCGAATACCATCGAGTCGCCCAAGGTTAGAACTATCTTCACTCGGCACAATGATGTAGTAAACGGGTATTGCATACTTGGTATGAGGCAGACTCACATCCACAAATTCAACCTCATATTCCTTTCGAAAAGCTTCCATTTTGTTCCAAACAATTTCTTTGGTTTCAGCTTCCATTCCCTCAAGTTCAAAATATTCTTTGGGAATACCTACTTTCAAGCCTTTGAGCGGATTTTGCAGAGTTTGAGTATAGCGAGGTACAGGATTTGGTACAGTGGTAGCGTCTTTGGGATCACTTCCAGCCATGATTTCCATCAGAAGTGCAATATCTTCTACAGATTTGGCCATAGGCCCAACAGTATCAAGAGAACTGGCCATCGGCATAATACCGCTACGTGAATTTCTTCCATAACTTGGTCGAAGTCCTGCAATACCACAGAGGGCCGCTGGGTAGCGAATTGATCCACCCGTATCTTCGGCAATAGAAAAAATACATTGATTGTCAGCTACAGCGGCGGCTGACCCACCACTTGATCCACCCGCTACTTTGCTTTCATCATGTGGATTTCGCACTGGTCCATACATGGAGTTTTCATTACTTGCTCCATGACCAAAGGCATCACAGTTATTTTTACCCACGAGGACTGCTCCTTGATTGCGAATTTTTTTGATCACCGTTGCATCAAATGAAGGAATATAATTGTCGAGAATTTTTGCACTGCCAGTTGAACGGACATCTTTTGTACAAATAGCATCTTTGACTGAAAAAGGAATACCAGTCAATGGATAGGCATTCCCCTCAGCAATCATTTTGTCGGCTTTTTGTGCTTCTTCGCGTGCCAATTCTTCTGTTACAGTAATAAAGGCATTAATCGTTGGATTTCTTTTTTCAATTCTCTCCAAACAACTGTCTGTAAGTTCGCGAGCAGAAAATTTTTTATTTAAAAGTCCCTCTTTGGCCTGTGTAATGGTAAGTTCATTAAGATTCATACTATTCTTCGGTTCGGTTAAATACTGCTTTCACTTTAAGAAGTCTCCCTTGTTTCTCAGGAAAGGACGCAATAAGTTTTTCACGAACTTCTTCGGTGCAAACTTCAGGGTTATCATCACGGATAACATCAAGCAGTCCGGTGACCTGGCAGGTTTCGGGAACATTGTCTGTGTCTACTTCAGCGAGCATATCAATATAATCGAAAATGACCGACAGTTGGCCAGCATAGCGTTCTTTTTCTTCGGTGGTAAGTTCTAGCCGAGCAAGATTGGCGAGATACTCAATGGTTTCTGTATCAAGTTTCATAATGGAGCTATTGTACTGTATTTTTGGCTCTCTCGCAAGCCGTATCTTGACAAAAATTACAAAAAGTATAATATATTGCCTGGCTGCAGGTGTAACACGACTGGCCGATCCCACCAACACTTCGATGGGCAGGCTCGGAGACTCGGCCAAGGAAAAGGCAGGTCGACCACCTAACTTATCCATACGTGAAGCACCTGCAGCCGCTTCACACTATATATAATAAACGCCTATATGGCGTTTTTTTCTTGACAAATTTTCAAAAATCTATATAATAAAGATATATGTGGCCAGGGGTTTGGAGACTTGTGTATTGGCCAATACTTGTTTCCCTGAAGTTCGTGCACAAAAAAGCTTTGGGTTGAGACGAGTGTACAACAAGGAATCTCC
>CAZKAD010000042.1:0-9327 GCA_964550845.1 uncultured Gammaproteobacteria bacterium | reverse complement strand
AGTGCATTCATAGTAAAAACATTATATACCAATTTAGTTAGAGTGTCAAAGTAATAATTGTATATTTACTTCCTCAAAAAAAACTTGTATTATATTTTTTATATGCGAATCCTCATAGTGGAAGATCAGACAGAACTCAGAGAATTTTTGAAATCAAGCCTTGAAGCAGATTTTTTTGCCGTTGATGCTGAGAGTGATGGTGGAAAAGCCTACTTTTTGGCAAAAACCAATGAGTATGACATCATCATTCTTGATAATAATCTTCCAAACAAAACTGGTTCAGAAATTTGTGCTGACATTCGAAAAAGCAAAAAAAATGTAGCGATTATTATTTTATCAGTAGAAGACCAAACTCAAAAAAAGATCGACCTATTGAATACCGGTGCTGATGATTATCTTACAAAACCTTTTTCCTATGAAGAACTCGTTGCTCGAATACACGCACTGTTACGCCGACAGCCAATGGCTCAAAATGAACTTTTGAAGATTGCAGATCTTACGATTAATCCACAAAAACATACAGTAAAACGTGGAAATAATGATATAACACTCACAAGAAAAGAATTTATGCTTCTTGAATATTTGATGCGTAACCAAGGTCAAGTCGTATCACGAGGTTCTATTCTTGAACATGTTTGGGATATTGATGGTGATATATTCAGCAATACGATTGAAACGCATATTTTAAACCTCCGAAGAAAAATAGATACGCCATACTCATCAAAACTTATCCATACGATTTCTGGACGTGGATACAAAATAGGAACATAAGCAAAATTTATACACAGATTTAAAAAAAACCTTTAGAAAAATTTCATATCATACTAAGTATACTCAAAGAACGAGATCATATATTCTTTACAAATATATTTCTCTGTTATTTTGTCTGCAAAAGAGCTTAATTCATAGAGAGCTCTTTGGTCGATTGACAGACAAAATAGTTTTTATTCACCTTTATTGAACTACACTCCTATGAAAACACTCATCACAAAACTTCTCACAAACAAAAATATTCGAAATACCCAATCTGTCCGTACCGTAGCCGTTTCAGATGAACCAAACAATCCACCCTGGTCAAGTACATAAAAAATTCACAACAGGAATACTCACATGAAATATTTTTGGCAACAAAAATTTGATTCCTTGTATACGTATATTCGCAGTATATTTCTTGTTGCCAAAAAAAATATTGCACCAAAATCTCGACGTGAAGATCATGCTCGAAAAGAATATATTCTCAATTGTATTCTTTTTTACTCGATCCTTCTCTCAGCCATATATTCACTTTCAGTCCTCATAAATAGCATTGTTGAAGGGACCAACTATCGAGGTATACCATTTTTGGGAGTACTTGCAATTGTCTTGATCTATATATTCCTTTTTGTTCTTTCACGAAAAGGCTACTTTTTTCTCTCTTCATATATATTGATCATACTCTACCTGATTCCCATACTCTACTCCCTGATTTTGTGGGGACTGCTGATTGAAATACCACTTCTTGGACTGGCCCTCACTATAGTCATGACCAGCATCCTGATCAATACACGCGTATCTTTTATGATCACTGGCATTATCAGTGCAGCACTCGCGATTATTCATTTTATCCATGAGCGCGGTATTGTTGTCCCGGACAATAGCTGGATACTCGAACCACTCTATTTCACCTATATCGTGGAACTTTGGATTATTTTTGGTGTCATCGCAGCAATAACCTGGCTCTCCAACCGTGAAATAGAAAAATCTCTTCGTCGTGCAAGACGTTCAGAACACAATCTCCAAAAAGAAAAAAATCTGCTCGAGATTCGAATTGAAGAGCGAACCAAAAAACTCAAAGAAATTCAAAAAAAACAAGTTGATGAGCTGAGCCGTTTTGCTGAATTTGGAAAACTCAGCTCTGGATTTTTTCATGACCTTATCAATCCTCTGACAGCAGTTTCACTCAATATTGAGAGACTCAAACGAAATAAATCTCAAAACCTGAATATTCTCTCCGATCATATAGACCAAGCCTTTAGTGCCACCGAGCGACTCAAAAATTTTTTGACTGCCATCCAAAAACAATTGCAGGACAAAAGCATACAGTCTACCTTTCTTCTCAGTGACGAAATTTATCAGGCTCTCGAAATCTTGGGGTATAAGGCCCGAGAAAAAAAAGTAGAAATTCTTTTTGAAGCAAAAGAAAATATTTTTACCTATGGCAATCCTCTCAAATTTCATCAGATGATTGTCAATATTGTCTCAAATGGTCTTGATGCATTTGACCAAATCACAGATGATCGAAAAAAACAAATCCATCTCGAACTCAAACAAGAAAAAAATCAAATTATGATTGAAATCAAAGATTCTGGAATTGGAATGAACGAAGATACCCTCAAAAAAATTTTTGACCCTCTTTTTACTACCAAATCAACTGGAACTGGAATTGGTCTTTTTACTGTAAAAAATATTATTGAAAAAGAATTTGATGGAAATATTTTTGTCAGCAGTATCCCAAACCAAAAAACTCTATTTCGTCTTGTTTTTCCACAAAAAAACAAACCTCTCCCTTCTTCTTAATTGCTATGGAAAATTTATCCTTGATCAATAGCCTGATCCAAAAAGGCATTTTTTTGCTACGGACCATGCAAAATAACAATGGAAATTTTACGAGCTATTCTTCGTATCAAAAAGATTTTATGCAAAGTGAACCGCATAACACAACTTTTTATACGGCTTGTATTTTGCAGAGCATCAGCCATCTTGAACCACAAACTATCCTCAAAAGCATCCAGCAAAAAGCAACTGATTTTTTGATCAAACAACAAAGAGTAAATGGTTCGTACAACTACTGGGATAGATATAGTGACGACTACCAAAAATTACATTACCCTGATGATCTCGATGATACAGCTCTTTCACTGGCTGGGCTTTTTTTGACAGAACCATCTCTGATTGATGGAAAAATATTATCGTCTTTTACCAATACACTCATCTCTCTCGAATCTACCGAAGGAGGGCCATATTTTACTTGGATCACAGACCCATCTTCACCTCTGGCTTGGAAAGATATTGACCTCTGCGTAAATACAAATATTGCGTATTTTTTATCTCTCCAAGGAGTCTCACTTCCGAGTATTACAAGCTTGATAGAAAAATCAATTGAAACTCACACATACATATCACCCTATTATGACGGAGTAATCCCCGTGTACTATTTTATATCAAAAATATCCCCTCTTCCCAAAAAAAATATTTTGATTCAAGATATCAATAAAACTCAGATTCAACATCTCCTCGATCAAGCCCTCGTACTCAGTAGCCTCATTCGACTTCACGCTCCGCTCAAGCTCATAGAACAACATCTCGAAGACTTACTGCTCATGTGCCAAGAACAAAACATTCATCAAACATTTGCTTTTGTACGAGAAAAAATACAATCTCCAAATACCATATATTTTTCTGGTTGCCCAGCTTTCACTCTTGCAAGTATTCTCGAAGCCTTGAGTTTGTACAAAAAACATTTCAGGGACATAAAAATCAATCAGATCACTCCAGCAGATACTGTTTACACCACTATTCTTTACAATATCCGCAATCGTTTTTTTGGTCTTGATCCGACTTTTGCAAAAATAGCAAATAAATTTTTGGATATAATTGTCGAACGTGACAAATACAAAACGATAGGGCTCATAGGATATATCAGTGCGCAATCATTTTCGCAAAACCTCCAAAAACAAATCCCTACAGATCTTTTTGTTTCTCTCGGAGTGGCAAATTTTTTTGGATGGATGGCCTATACTATATATGATGATTTTTTTGACAATGAAAGCAAAATAGAATATTTGTCTTTTGCCAATCTTTGTCTGCGTGAAGTAACAAAAATTTATGAAAATATTGTCACAAAAACAACAGGCTTCTGCGAGTTTTTTCATTCTGTCATGGATAAACTGGATAGCGAAAATCTGACAGAAGTTACCAAAAGACGAGCAAAAAAAGACAACCAAACCCTGATACTTCCCTCAGTGATATCATCAATAAATTTTGAAAAAACAGATCACAAATCTCTTGGACATGCTCTCGGACCACTCTGTCTTTTATTTTTTCTTGGCTATAGGGCCAATACTCCCGAAGTATTGTTTCTCACATCATTTTTTCAGAGCTATATTGCACTTAAACAACTCTGCGATGATCTGCACGATTGGCAAGAAGATCTTTCGAATGGAAATATTACTCCAATCATCAGTCTTTTGTTGCAAGATTATACCGTCAAAAAAAAGCAAAAAATACAAATAATTCATCTTGATACAGATGTGGCAGAACTCCAAGAACTCTTTTGGTTTGAAACTCTTCCAAAAGCTCTTGCTCAAGGAAAAACTTTTGCCAAAAAAGCCAGAAAGAGCCTCAAAGCAACTAGCATAATTGAATTTCCACACATATTGGAAAAAATTCTTATTCCTCTCGAAACATCTCTTGAAGAGGTACAAAGAGAACGGATTCGAATGATTGAATTTTTGCAAAGTTATCAAAAATTTGTGGAAAAATAACAAAGAAGGTTGTATAGACCTTCTTTGGAATGCAGACAAAACAGCACCTTAAATAAACTTCCTCACCACTCCAGTAACTACTCCTCCGACCCTCAACTGCTGTTTTGGATACAAATCTGGATATTTTTTGTTGGCAGCTCGCAAAAACATTTGACTTCCCTTTTTCATCAAGAATTTGAGCGTCCATTCATGGTCGATTTCAGCTACAACCATATCTCCTGTTCGCGGACTGACGGACCGATTGACAATCACCATGTCACCGCGCATCACGCCAACGTCTTGCATTGAATCACCATCGACTTTGAGGAGATACGTAGAACTCGGGTCATGAATCAAAAGATCATTGAGACAAACGGCATCAACAACTTGTTCTTCGGCCAGAGTCGGAAACCCAGCCTGAATCGTTCCGAGTATGCGTACGCCATAGAGCTTGGGAGTGGGAATGAGATTACCATTTTCACTTTTAACAATCAGTCCCTCTTCAATAAACTTCTCTACATAATTGTACAGTGATCCAGTAGATTTCACTCCAAACACTTCTGCCAGTTCAGTATATGATGGCAGGCGTTTATTGTCTCGATAATAATCCAAGAGTTGTTCTTTGCGTTGTTCGTAAAGATTTTGTGTCATATGAGCCGAAGAATATTTATTCTCTTTTCTTATTATAGAGAATGTTTATTCTCCTGTCAAGTTCTCTTTGTTTAGAGAAAAAATAAAATTTTTATAAAATTTTTATCGAGACCTGTGGATAATTATTAAAACAGATGTCCAAAAAAAAATAATGGAGGTAAATCCATTATTTTTCCAGTTGTATATAAAGGCTATGCTTTTTTTTCTTCTGGCTTTACAACTTCATCCGGCTTCTTTGTATCGTCTGACATAGAATATATCGTTAGTCTGCAGAATCATGAGTCCGGCCGAACTTATAATTGATACAGCTGAATAAGCTTCATATTCACCGTACTCCTGTTTAGCGTGTGTGTCAAGCAAATTTCCTCTTTATACCTGCGCCTAGCCAAGTTCTATTTTTGATCACAGTAATAATCAATAGCATCTCGCATAAAAACAGCCAGCCCTGGTGCAAACTTTTCATAATAGACTGTAAAACGAGGATCATCCACGTACATCTGGCCGAGACTACGAAACATTTCTATTGAACACTCATAAAAAAAGTTAACTCCGTCATGACTTTTTTTGATGAGTGCCTGGACATCGGGATGATCAACACCTTTATGCATGTTATCTGCAATTGCCTGTGTATGTTCTTTGCCTTTCTTTTTGAGTTCTTCCATTTGGGCTTTGGTCATTTTACTGACTTTGGCTTGGCTTTGTTTATACGCATCAGTATTACCCCAGCGGTTTTTGACTTCTTCTTGATACTGTTTTACATCATCATCTTTGAAAGCATCATAGAGTTCTTCTGTCTTGATTTTTTGATGGTTGTTCATACGTTTTATGGTTTTATCTATAGTGTGAATCAGGCCGTCCAACCGTTCGCGTTTGAGCTTGATCAATCTTTTGTGAGATCGGAGGGCTTCGACCACTTGAAAATCTGGGCGATCAAGCATGCGTTTGATTTCCTCGAGTGGAAAATCAAGTTCACGAAAAAACAGAATCTGTTGCAAACGAATCAGTTCTTTGTCTTCGTAGTGTCGATAGCCATTTTTGGCAATAGTCGAAGGCACCAGGAGCCCAATCTCATCATAATAATGAAGCGTCCGGACACTGATACACGCGAGCTGCGCCAGTTGATTGACGGTATAGGACATAACGTTGTGTCTTTGAATTCTATAGTAAACTATACCGTAACGTGAGAGTCAAGCAAAAAATAAGCTGTTTATCCCCAAAACAAAAAGCCTACCAAATATTGATAAGCTTTTATGGGCCCTCCTTTCTTGTCATGTTGTGGCCCTTGTGCTTCACTTGCGCTGATGCTGCGGGTTGCTACACCAGGGCTCCCCGCAAACGGGGCAATTCGCAATGCGCACGTACATGTTGACCTCCTTTCTCGGTCAGGGTGTACCTACAGAGTACTATAAAGAAATCTACTTGTAAAATAAAAAATGTGGATACTTATTTATATCCACATTTATCCTCTAAAAAATCTAATTTTTATTGACTCACTTTATTTCGAAAAAGATAACCAGCGAGAGGAATACAGACGACAGTTAGACCAACACACCAGACTACAGACCAAAAAATATGATTGCCAACGGGTGCTCCGACCATGAGGGCACGCACTGCTTCAATCACATGAGTGATCGGTTGATTTTCCGCAAAGATACGAAGATATTTTGGCATACCATCCGTTGGAACAAAGGCAGAACTGGCAAAAGTGAGAGGGAAAACAAACAAAAATCCCATCCATTGCACCGCTTCTACACTTTTGGCAAGAAGTCCAAGAACAGCAGAAAACCATGAAAATGCAAAGGTAAAAAGAAGCACAATTCCCCAAATCATAAGCCATTCAAAAAAGTTTGCTTCTGGACGAAATCCAACCAGAAAGGCAACCGCAATCAGAACAATCGACGAAATCGTATTGCGTACAAGATCGGCAGTCACGTGTCCAATCATCACCGCAGAACTCATAATTGGGAGTGATTTGAAGCGGTCGATAATTCCACGTTTGACATCAGCTGCAACACTAATAGAAGTGGTGTTGGCACCAAAGGCAGTCATTTGAATCAAAATTCCGGCGACCAAAAAGTTAACATACGTTACGCCACCCGTATTGATCGCTCCACCAAACACGTAGCGAAAGAGTAGCATGAACATAATTGGCTGAATGGCGAGAGACATCAGCTGATCCAAATTTTTAAAGATATGCTTCAAACTTCGTCCTACCATGACTTTAATGTCACCAGCAGCATGCAGGAAAGAAGACCCATTATTTGTAGTATTTTGTGTATTCATAGAAGTATTATTTAGTTTCTTCTTTTTCACTGGCTTCTTTTCCAGTCAGATGCAAGAACACATCATCGAGTGTTGGTTTGTGCATGGAGAATGAGTCGATTTCAATATTGTTATTTGAAAGAAGATCAAGCAGTTTTTTGACTTCACTCACACTTCCACTTGTCGAGAGACTCACGCAGCGACTACTTTCATCACTTTTCATATCAGGGCCACTCATTACACCCATGGCTTTTGAAAAATCATCTTTTGAGCAAAATGTAAATTCAATGCGTTCACTTCCAACATTTGATTTGAGCTGATCTGGAGTACCGCGCGCAATCACTTTACCGTGGTCAATCACCGCAATTTCATCTGCCAGTTTGTCGGCTTCTTCGAGGTACTGAGTAGTCAGAAGAATCGTTGCACCATCATCTTTGAGCTTTTGAATAATTTCCCACATAGTGATGCGACTACGTGGATCTAGACCTGTGGTTGGTTCATCAAGAAAAATAATTGGTGGAGTCGCGACAAGACTAGCAGCCAGGTCCAGTCGGCGTCTCATACCACCCGAATAGGTTTTTACCGGGCGGTTTGCTGCCTCAACCAGATCAAACTGTGCGAGCAATTCCTGCGCACGAGCTTTACTTCGTTCATTGCCAAGGTGATAGAGGCGTCCCATCATTTCAAGGTTTTCGCGGCCACTGAGGTATTCGTCAACTGCGGCATATTGACCAGTCAGACCAATCACATTGCGGATTTTATTGGCATCGCTTTTAAGGTCAAATCCATGAACACGAACTTCGCCGCCATCATATTTGAGAAGCGTACTGAGGATGCGGACTGTCGTTGTTTTTCCAGCTCCGTTTGGTCCAAGAAGGGCGAGCATACTCCCCTTTTTGACTGTCAGGTCAATTCCCTGCAAAACTTTGAGTTCGCCGTAGGATTTGGTCAAATTTTTGACTTCTATAGCGTATTCTTCTTTATTCATAACAAAAAAATTAGAGTTGCTTGATTTTACTCCAAATAGACGCAAAAATCAAGGTCTAAAACCTCAAAAATAAACAATTAAAAATAAAAAATTATTTTTCTGAGAGTTCTTTTAGAACATTCAGAGCAGTCGGCCACATCCCATTAAACATATCAGCATATTCATCGGCCACATCAATATCGACGAGGATTTCTGTCCCACCGTCTTTGTCACCAAAGGTATAATTTTCAAAAGCAGGAGTCCATTTTTTGACTTCGTCACTCGTGGTATCGATCACTCCGCCTTTGATCATTCCCAAATGTTCAATGGAAATAAATTCATGAAGACGATTTTCTTTGATGCGACTAAACATTCCGCCCTCGCCTTCTTTCCCTTCTGGGTCAGGACCCAAAAAACGCATTTCAGACCCTTGTTCCCAACTCCCAATATAATATGAGCCCGGATTAAATGCTGCGGTCCATTGACGATAGGTCGCGTCCTCGAGCATAGTATCCCAGACTTTTTCGCGTGGTGCATTGATTTGAATTGAAAAATGGAGTTTTTGCATATTTTTCTCATTAATAATAAAATTTATTTTTTCTTTTTTGCATCATTGTTTTTCATTCCGGCTTTGATAAGTTTTTTTATCAGGGTCACAGGAAGTTTTTTTTCAAGTGGAAAACGAACTGTTGCCATAGCAGTTTCATAGTCTTTGAGAAGTTCTTTATGCTCTTTTATAACTGGCGGCATGACGTAGAGTCCAACATGATTCTTGGCATAAGCAAAATACGCGAGACGTCCAAAGTATACATAGTGCGGCATACTATAGCTGATCTTTTCTTCTGCTTTGGGGGCAGTGTTACAAATAATCTCTCGTAGCTCTTTGAGTTTGGCACGGGTTTCTTTGGGAGCATTTTGGATGTATTCATCGACGGTTTGGGGCTT
>CAZKAD010000041.1:0-9397 GCA_964550845.1 uncultured Gammaproteobacteria bacterium | reverse complement strand
ATGAAAGATTATGGGGATTATGAACGAATTGGAAAAACAGCCGATGACGCTGCTGGAGAATGTTTTGACAAAACTGCCAAACTTCTTGGTTTTGACTATCCAGGTGGACCAAAAATTTCCAAATTTGCCGAAACTGGCAATCCTGCGGCCATCAACTTTCCTCGACCAATGATAAAAGAAGACAATTATAATTTTAGTTTTGCGGGTCTCAAGACTTCGGCACTCTATTATCTTCGAGACAACTCGCTTGCAGCGATAAATATTATGCCAGCAACATTTCCGGCTGGAGTATTTGGACAAACTCCTTCTGCAGAAGTAACGATCAATGATTTTTGTGCATCTTTTGAACAAGCCATTGTCGATGTACTCGTTACAAAGACCATCAAAGCCTGCAAACAGTACCAACCAAAAACTGTTATTCTTGCTGGTGGAGTCAGTGCCAACAAGCGACTACGCAACACTCTCAGCGAAAACGTGCAAAAATTTGATCAAAACATTCGCGTCAGACTCCCAGATATCAAGTACGGCATGGACAATGCTACCATGATTGCTCTTGCCAGTATTCATCATATACAAAAACAAGACTTTACTCCCTGGCAAAGTCTTGTTGCTGATCCAAACTGGCACATTGGAGAATAACATTCAACCATTGTCATTCCGACGACTGAAAGGAGGAGGAATCTTTCTTACGATGTATATTCTTAAAATGGATTTTTCAATACGTTCAGAATGACAATCTTAGCTCTACTCAAACATATCAACCGGTACTTCTCCTACGAGAGCAAAAAGCCGTGATTGCACATCTTCACCCCACCGGATCATTGATCCGGTTTTTATATTGTTTCCGCCAACAGAAAGATAAACACGGTACTCTCCAGGATATTCAGCCATCAACGCCTTGAGAGCTTCCATTCTTTCTTTGAGTACACTTGGATCAAGAATAATGCGCAGTGCTTTTTCTTTTTTACCCTGCGCATCAGCAGAAGCATTTCCAGACTTTCCTCCACTTTTTTGTCCCATCCGTACTTGTCGACCAATTGTTTCTACATTTTCTTTGCTCAAAACATGAGCATTCTCTACAAATATTTTGTTATCTCCATCTTCTTTGGGAGTTTTCCCAACGACACAGAGCACATTCCCTTCTTTCCACAGTTCTTGCGTTGTAGCATAGGTCTTGGGAAATACCAAAAGCTCCATTCCTCCACTTCGATCTTCGAGTGTCACAAACAGCATGATATCTCCTTTTTTGGTAATTTTTTTCTTCACACTTGCCACCACTCCGCAGACCACAATCCATTCATCGCGAGCATAATTTTCTACTTCATTCAAAAGAGTAATCACCCCTTTTAGTTTTTCTTCGTAGGCAGCACAGGGATGAGAAGAAAGATAAATACCGAGCAGTTGTTTTTCCCATTTTAACTTTTCATCGAGTGTTGCATCAGGATACGATTTGAGCACAATTTTACTTTCCATATCAAACATGGGTCCAGAAAAAAGCGAATCTTGCTGGGTATTTTGTTTTTCACGCAAATGTTTAGAAAAAGCTAAAATCTGTTCGCTATTACCAAGCAAAATCCCTCGATCAATACCAAAGCAGTCGAGCGCACCTGACTGCGCCAGACTTTCAATAGACTTCTTATTCAAATCTTTGTCTTGGACCCTCTGCAATAAATCTTCCAAATTTTTGTACTGACCATTTTTCTTTCGCTCTGTATAAATGACTTCACAAATATGCTCTCCGACATTTTTGATCGCTTTGAGTCCAAACCGAATACGACCAGGCTCCCCTGGTTTACTCACCATAGCAAAATTACGGAAACTTTCGTTGACATCTGGCGGAAGTACTTCAATATTTATACGTGTACATTCATGAACAATAGCAGCAACTTTTTCTGCGTCGCCTGCTTCTGCCTGCAGAACTGCTGTCATATACTGCACCGGATAATGCGCCTTCATGTACGAGGTCTGGTAGGCTACGATTCCATAACTGGCGGCATGGGCCTTATTAAACCCATAAGAAGCAAACGGGGCGATCGCATTCCACATTTCATCAATAATATCTTTTTTGACTTTTCCAATCTCGAGACAACCTTTATAAAACTTTTCTTTTTGCTGAGCCATTTCTTCGGGAATTTTCTTTCCCATGGCTTTACGAAATTTGTCTGCTTCCATCCAATCATAACCAGCAAGTGCAATTGCCGTTAACATCACATCATCTTGATAGACCAAGAGTCCATAGGATGCATTCAAAATTGTCTCGAGTCTTGGATCAAAATAACTAACCAGCTCTGGATTGTATTTGCGTTTGATATATTCAGGAATAGATTCCATTGGTCCAGGGCGATAGAGCGCCACCATAGCCATGATATCATCAATATTGGTTGGTTTGAGTTCTTTGACCCAGCGAGTCATACCACTTCCGCCGAGCTGAAAGGTTCCCATGGTTTCACCGCGAGCAAGCATTTCAAAAGTCTTGGTATCATCCAGTGGAAGTTTATAAATATCTATTACTTCGCCGGTTGTTGCTTTGACAATTTCAACCGCTTTTCCAAGGATTGAAAGATTACGGATTCCCAGAAAATCATTTTTGAGTACTCCTGCTGCTTCTACGGCTTTCATTTCATACTGCGTGGTGAGCCGAGTACCACCAACTTCGTATTGTACAGGAGCAAAATCTATCAGAGGGGTAGGCGAAATCACCACTCCCGCAGCATGGATAGACGTATGGCGAGCACACCCTTCTACTTTTTGCGCCAGATCCAGCAAGCGTTTGACATCGGCATTTGTTTCATACAATTTTTTGAGATCAGGTTCTTCTTTGAGCGCACGTGCAATTGTCATTGGAAACCCTTGAGCACCGGGTGGAATAAGTTTGGATACTTGATCACAAAAACTATACGAAAACCCAAGTGCACGTCCCACATCGCGCACACTCGCTCGTGCTGCCATGGTTCCAAATGTAATAATCTGAGCAACTTTGTCGGCGCCATATTTTTTGGTGACATACTCAATCATTTCTTCACGCCTGTCATCGGCAAAATCAGTATCAATATCTGGCGCACTCGGACGAAATGGATTGAGGAAGCGTTCAAATGGCAGTTTGAAACGCATTGGATCCACGGTCGTAATTCCCATAATATATGAAACCAAGGATCCTGCAGCAGAACCACGAGTGGTTTCTACAATTCCCTGCGATTTGGCATAGTTTACAAAATCTGCAACACACAAAAAATATGGTGAATAGCCTTTGGTCTTGATAATATCCAGTTCATATTCAATACGCGTTTTGAGTTCTTCTGAAATTTCAGGATAATACAAAAGTACACGAGCATAGGTTTGATCACGGAGCATCTCATCGTAGGTTTTTCCGTCCTCAAGTGGCACTGGAGCAAAATGCCATTTGTTTAGTTCAATCACAATATTAATCCTCTCGGCAAGTTTCACAGTGTTTTCGACTGCCTCTGGAATATGACGAAAACGCGAAGCAATATCTTCTCCACTATTGAGTGATCGATCCACATGACGATAACTCTCACGATTGGTATAATCTACTTTCCAGCCTTCACGAATACAGCACATGATATCTTGCGCCTCAGCATACTCAGGATTTGCATAAAAGACATCACGGGTTACAACGAGCGGTATTCCTAATTCTTTTGACAAGGCCACCAGCTTGGTATTCACATCCATCTGTCCTTCAAGTGCAGGATGATCTTGGAGTTCAAGAAAAAAATTATTCGCTCCAAATATTTCTTGATATTCTTGTGCTAATCGCTTTGCTTCATCGAGTTTTCCTGCCCTCAGGAGCCGAGGTATCTCTCCCTTGAGACCTGCAGACAGCGCAATAACATTTTGAGAATATTTTCTGAGAGTTGTTTTATCGAGACGTGGTTTACCATTAAACGTACCACGCAGATGCCCTTCTGAAGTCAATCGCATCAGATTACGATATCCATCATAATTTTCCGCGAGCAAAACCAGATTATACAATTCTTTATCGAGCTCAGGGTCTTTGTCTTCCATCCCCCGGGGTGCGATATAGGCTTCAAACCCAATAATTGGCTTCACCCCATTTTCTACGCACGCCTGGTAAAATTCAATCGCCCCATACATCGAACCATAATCCACCAGCGAAATCGCAGAAAAACCCCGCTCTTTGGCATAGGCGGCAATTTTCTTCGGCTTCATCATTCCATAGAGAAGCGAATAATGCGAGTGGACGTGGAGGTGGACAAAATTTGACATGACCGTATAGTAGCCTATTTTACCCCCTTTTTCAATGCCCCTCATCTTGGCTCAGATACCCTTGATTTAATTTTTTGCACATGATAAAATTTTGTTATATTTAACTAAATTTTTATGAAAAAGATACTTTTTCTCAGTCTCGCCATGGTCTTTGTTTTGACAGGTTGTGGCAAAAAAAATAGTGAAGAAAATACTCCCACGGCAGCAATTTCACCAAGTGAAATTGTGGTTCCTATTTCAGCACCAAATCCATCAGTTGAAAAATACAAAGATGTTGCTTCTTGTGAAGGACGAGAAGACTACCAAGATTGCTATGCCAATCAGGCAGTTTCAAAAAATGATCCAACCCTCTGTCAAAAACTTCAAGCAGGTGTTGAAACTCTTTGTTATCAATATTTTTACATCCAACGAAATGATTCAAAATCTTGCAATCTCTTGCCAAACAAAACAATCAAATCTGTTTGTGCTGACTATTATAGAAATTTAGAAAAAAAATAATTTTATGAAAAAACATAAAACCCTTGGAATATTTCTTGTTCTTTCTTTACCCATTACCTTAGTTCTATTTGCAATCACCAGCGTAGTTTTTAATTCGGCAGCCCAATATAGTACTATTGACATGCCACAAGCTACAAGCACCACAGTGTCATTGTTAGGCGAAAGAACACTGGCTGAAACTGTTGCCTCGGTAGTGAAACTTGTTCTTGGGTTCCTCGGTATCCTAAGCCTTATCGTTTTAACACCGCTTGGAATTTATTTCTTGGTAAAAAAAGAAGACAGCCTAGAGCAAATTGATCCTGCAATGGCACACAAATATCAAAATTTGACGCCAGAACAATTAAAATATATCCGAGGTGGATCTCTCAGTGCATTTTTTGGTGGTCTTATTTGGCCGCTCGGAAGTAAACTGTGGCTCTATGCACTCCTTAGTCTCGTACCACTCGTGAATATTTATGTCTGGCTCAAACTCACTTTTCATGGACGAAGAATGTCTTGGGAAAAAGGAGAATGGCAAAGTTTTGATCAATTTAAACAAAGACAAAAATTACTTGTCTATATTATACTTGCCGTTTTTGTCCTCTATATTCTGTTTCTCTTTTTATCACAATAATACATTATTTATCAAAGAAAAAAACACCCTCAGCAATGTCGAAGGGTGTTTTTTGTTTGCCAAAATTTATACCACAAAATCTCCATCACGATAAATATCCTGCCCATCAACTGAGATAGATTCAATGTCAACAAATATATCGACATGGTAACGCCCTTTTTTGCGATTGAGCCCTTGTTTGGCATAGACCGCGTGCTTGGCACCAAGCGACATGTGCATTCCTTTTTGGCGCTCAAAAGCAGTAATATCCGCAACAATGGCGTGTTTACCCATGGCAGGATTGAGACCAAGCCCAAATTCACGCACATGCACTTCTTCGTCGGCTCGAATCAGATCAAGGATGTGTTGAAATTCTTCTGGTGCATTGGGCGCCGTCAGTTTTCCTTTTTCAATAATAACTTTAAATGGTTCCATGATGCGCACCAAATGATCTTCGCCTGCATAACCAAAAATCATAGCCTCACCATTGACCTCTTCAAGCACTTTGGCTTCGGTAAATATTTCTCCAATTGGATAGGTACCGCCAACATTTTTCATCTGAGAATAATCTCCGACATTGAGTTTGGCCGTTTCCATTCCACCTTGATAGACCAAGGTCGTGCCAGGACATTTTACAATAATTTCTTTGGCATTTTCCAAAATTGGTTTGAGTGCATTGCCGCGTGATCGATAATATTCACCGTCATAGGCAAGCGCCTCAATATACCGTTCAAATTGTTCTTCAGGAATGCGTTTGAGATGAACATGTTCAATCGTTTTCAAACCACGCTGAAAGAGCTCGATACGAAAGCGAAATTCATTGAGACGAAAATTAGTGGACTGGAGCAGCACCACCAAATCCCCTGGTTTGCACTCATCAATCGCCTGCATAATTTGCTCTGGAGTGACGGTATTAAAATCGACAAACTGAGCCATCGGGAGAGCATTTTTATACCCTTCGAGGATGATTTGAGTCAAAGGTGCCTCTGTATCAAAAATAATCAAAGCCTTTTCACTGGGCTTCAGACAAATAGCATCACGGATAATATCACCGAGATTTTTGGTTGCGAGAGTAGAAAGTGTATTCATATAGACCCAATACTAACACAAAAGGCTAAAATAGCAAGAGTGTACTAAAAAAATTTTTCTTGTTATAATAGGCTAAATATTATTCTAAAATATAAAAAACTATGAAACAAAAAATAGTTTGGCTTTTATTGGTACTCGTTGCTATCTATGGAATAGGCGTTACAACCCAAGGAGTCATGCAAAAAAATCTGTTGCAAAAAGAAAAACAACGACTCTCAACTTCCCTTACAAATGCGCAGACACAAATAAGTTCTCTTGAAAAAAAATTATCTGAAGCCGAGATGTCAAAGACAAAACCACCTGAACCACTTGCGATACAGCAAGCTACCATCAAAAGTTTTTCGTATACAGAACTCCCTATCCGGGACAAAAGTATACAGCGCGATACGAGATATGAATTCCCTGTTTTACTAGAAAAACAAGTCGTCTCAACAACCAAACAAGATGTAACTATTTTTCATGACTGTATCGGTGCAGCTTTGGCTGATACAGGATCATATACCTTAGGGAAACTCATTTGTTTTGGAAAAAATACACTGGGATATATTTTGAATCAAGAGTGGCATACCATTGATACATTTACTGTTGATTCAATCGCCAAGGTACAAATGCTGACCAAATCTACGGTTATAACATCAAAAAATGCAGATAAGCTCCTTCTCTCTGTTGTTCCAAATCCCTGCCTTGGACAAGACGGCTTGTGTATAACTGCAGATAAAATTCATTATGTTGTTGATTTGTCTTCAGGAAAAGTTGACAAAAAAGTTAATTCGCCACCATTTTTCGGCTTTGATTCTTTTTTCTGGAACGAAAATGGAACAAAAGCACTGGTGCAACATAAATGTATTGAAGGCTGTCCAGATATAGTATTTAGTTTGTATGACCTGGAAAAAGATACCTCTCGAGCTCTCGTCAAAAAATCTGAAAGAGAACAAGAATTTCCTCTGACTTCTTTTGATAAAAATCAAATTCAATGGAGTGAAAATTCAGTGGTCATTTATGGCAAAAAATATTCTCTTTAGTGACGTTGAGGGAAATCATCCAATTAAAAAAACTCTCTCTCGGAGAGTTTTTTTATGTTGAATACGCTTTCATTTTTCTCTTTATACTTCGCCACTCTGGCACTGCACGCTCGACCTCTTTCCAAAAGGCACGGGAATGATTCATATGCAAAAGATGGCACACTTCATGCACGACCACATATTCACGCAACTCCTCTGGGAGAAAAAATAATTTGTAATGCAAATTGATATTGCCTTGACTCGAGCAGCTCCCCCAGCGGGTCGCAGCCCGCCGAATACTCACCCTCTCAAATTTTACTCCATACCATTTTGTCCAGTAACGCACACGTTCGAGCAACAATTTTTTGGCCCGAGCTTTACTTGATTCAAAACTTGGAAATTGTATTTTTTCTTTTGCATCATTTTTTTCACGCTCCTCTATCTTGGCTTTGGCAGATTCAATCCAGACTTCGTGCTCCTCTACAAATTTTTCAATAAAAGAAATTGAAAGCCGTGGTGGAGCCGAAACCGTTACTTTGCCACCTTTGCCGACTCGCAGACTCAGCCGCTTCAAACCTCGGCGACGATTGATTTTCACTTCCATATTATGGAATGTATTGTTCTTCGACTTTGAGAATCTTGCCATTATCTACGGTGATCCAAAATGGAGTTGTGCGAAGACCTGTGCCATTGAGTTCGCCTGCATCGTATCTTTCTTTGAGCTGTAGTAAACCAATTTTTTCGAGTTTAGAAGTATCTGTCTCCGAAACCATATATACTTCGGTTGACAGTGTTATGGAATATTTTTGGGTTGTGGTTGAGATATTTTGAATATAAAAATTATTGTTCAAACTGGCGGCACACTCTACCACTTTTTCTTTACTACAACCTGTATCTTTCATTGCAGCCTGAGTTGCTTGTTCACCACTCAACATTTCCACCTCGTCGACTTCTACCAGAGCAGATAATCCACTTTGGGAAACTGATCGAAAATAGACCAAGGTGCGTCCCTCAGGCGTACTCGTCGAATCAACCGTTGAAGTTGTAGTCGGTGTGGACGAAGAAATACTCGTCTTCATGGTTTCCAGGAGCTTTAGTGCATCAGCCGCACTCGAGAGATCATTGCCTTTCAAATATTTGTTATACAAAAAATTTCCGGCAATCAAGAGCACGACCAGAAGAATGAGTTTTTTCATAGGGTAAAAATCAAGAATTATAGGATTACCTTACCATTATTTGAGGTTTTGTTCAAAAAATTCTCGAGCAGATTCCATAAATTCACTAAAATCGCGAGAAAATTCGTGTGGCGCACCAGGATAGATCGTGAGCGACACTTTTTTGCCTTTTTCTTCAAGAAGCTTTTTGGTTTGCTCTGACCACTCGAGTGGAACACTGTCATCGACAGTACCATGAAAAATAGCAATAGGCGCTTTTATGCGAGTATAAAAAGTTTCACTCGACACATTATCCCAAAATTTTGGAGAACTGGTCGGAGTGCCATACAGATCAGAGATCTTTTGTGCAGCCTCTGGTCGGCGGGACATCCAGCGATCATAGCTTTTGCGCATATCTCCCGAAACTGGTGCATAGAGAACAGCTGCATCGACGAGATCAGGTTGAATGACGAGCGTAGAGAGAGTAATTCCCCCACCCATCGAATGCCCGAGCATACCAACTCGCTCTTTATCTATAGTTTTCAAATCTGAATTTTTGAGCGCATAGACGGCATTTATCACATCTTCGCTGTATGAGAGACGCACGGCCAGTTCATCGCGCGTATCTTTACTCGACTCGGCATGATTGCGATAATCTGGATGCAAAACGGCAAAGCCATGACGAGCAAAATAGTCTTGTTCACGCTTCAGTCCTCTACCATTGGTATAAATACTGGTATCAATGTAACCATGATTCAGAATCAGCACAGGAAATGGTCCCTCGCCTTTGGGAATATTCATAATCCCTGAAATAGTCA
>CAZKAD010000040.1:0-9762 GCA_964550845.1 uncultured Gammaproteobacteria bacterium | reverse complement strand
GGGGCCTCCTTCGCCCCATCATGCTACCGGTCTCTCGACCCAGCTGGTCTAACTTTTGTTTTTTCAAAAATCACACTAGCTAGGTCGAAGAGTCTCTTCTTTATTCTCTCTCCATTGTAATGAACCGTATTTTAGCCAAAAATACAGACTAAAATAACGGTGGAGTATACCATAAAAACCAGTTTTTGTCAATAGGAAAAAGTATCCCCACATTTCCATGTTGACAAAAAAAGTGCTATACTGTACACTTACGGCACTTAAAAAATCGTAAAAATCGAAGAGTCGTACCCTGGCCATATGTCTGAAATTGGAGCTTAATTTGTCTACATTAAGCAGAATACTCTTCGGTCGAGCAGTAAAAATAATTATGTTTCCACTGCCCGTTTGGCCGAAAAAATAACCAAAAACCCCCAAAAAAGGGTTATTTTTGCTATAAAAAATAAATATAATTTATAGGATTTACACATTTACCCTTTGAACGGGTTATAAGCTCCGCAGAGCTTATCCCCGAGCCTGCAGGCGAGGAAAGTGAAAAGGTAAATGTGTAAGTTCTAAATAAATAATCATTTAATCACACGTCCACTATGCCCACATACAAGCGTCAGCCGACAAAAATCAAAGAGCGACGGTTTTTTACCCCACTCTTAGACGCAATGCCAGTTCCAGATTTGATTGAACTGCAAAAGTCTTCGTACCAATGGTTTTTTGATACTGGGATTCAAGAACTCTTTGAAGAAGTTTCTCCGATTACGGACTTTACTGGACGCGATCTCGAGCTTTCTTTTGAAAAATACTACATCGATGAAGCCAAGTTTGATGAAGTAAGTTGCCGCGAAAAAAATATTTCTTTTGAAGCACCACTTCGTGTGGTTGCCAAGCTTGTAAATAAAAGAACCAATCAAGTGCATTCACAGGAAATTTATCTTGGAGATATCCCCCTTATGACAGATCGTGGGACATTTGTCATCAATGGAATTGAACGTGTAATTGTTTCTCAGCTCATTCGCTCTGCTGGAGCATTCTTTACAGCTGAAACGGTGCGCAACCGCAAATACTATGGCGCAAAAATTATTCCAAATCGTGGTGCATGGATTGAAGTAGAAACTGATCAAAATAATGTTATCTGGATTAAAGTTGATCGTAAACGTAAAATTGCTGCAACAGCGCTTTTGCGCGCATTTGGTTACAGTAGTACAGATGAAATTGTGGAACTTTTCAAAGATGTGAACAATCACCCAAATATTGATTTTGTGGCTGCGACTCTTAAAAAAGATGCATCTACCAGTCAAGACGAAGGTTTGATTGAAGTGTACAAACGTATTCGTCCAGGCGATCTTGCAACCGCAGAGAACGCCAAGAGTTTGATTCATGCTATGTTCATGAATTTTGATCGTTATGATCTTGGACGCGTGGGTGTTTATAAATTTAATACCAAATTTAATCTTGGCCTCAGTGATGATGCATACGACAACAAAGAAAACCGTGTTCTCGCTCCAGAAAAATTTTTGGCCGTACTCAAAGAAGTGGTTCGCCTCAATGTGACCCAAGAAGATCCTGATGATATTGATCACCTTGGAAACCGCCGTGTGCGCTCTGTTGGTGAACTCGTACAAGATCGTTTCCGCATTGGGCTTGCGCGCATGGAACGTATTATCAAAGACCGCATGAGTACTTATGAAATGGAAGGACTCACTCCAAATAAACTGGTAAATGCTCGACCTGTGATTGGTGCTGTGCGTGAATTTTTCATGAGTTCACAGCTCTCACAGTTCATGGATCAGGTAAACCCTCTGGCAGAACTTGAACACAAACGTCGTGTTTCTGCTCTTGGGCCAGGAGGATTGTCACGTGATCGTGCTGGATTTGAAGTTCGTGACGTACACACGACTCACTATGGACGTATTTGTCCGATTGCAACTCCAGAAGGACCAAACATTGGTCTGGTTGGACACCTCTCAAGTTTTGCTCGCGTCAATTCATTTGGCTTTCTTGAAACACCGTATAGAAAAGTTGTTCACACCGTTCCAAATGAAGCTCGCTTTACAGAAGGCGAAGTTCTTCGCGAAGATATTGGTGGAATGAAGGCTGGAGAAAAAATCAACAAAGATGCAGCGATGAAATTGGAAAAAAATAAAGATATTAAAGAAGTAAAAGTACAGGCTCGTGTTACGAGTGAAATTGTGTATCTTAATTCTTTTGAAGAAGAGCGTGTAACAACTGCAAGTGCAACTACTGCTCGTGATGACAATGGTCTTCTTTTTGCTGGAAAAGTCCCAGCCCGAAGAAATGGAAAACCGGCGGTTGTAGATACACAAGAAATTGATTATCTCGATGTTGCCTCAAATCAGATCCTTAGTATTGCAACGTCTCTTGTGCCATTTCTTGAACACGATGATGCAACTCGTGCACTCATGGGTACAAACATGCAGCGCCAGTCTGTGCCATGTATTACACCAGACGCACCACTCGTTGGAACCGGTGTAGAAAAGTATGCTGCTGCCAATAGTGGCTATGTCTATTTTGCGCAGGAAGATGGTGAAATTACTGTCCTTGAAGGAGATAAAATTGAACTGACTGGAAAAAGTGGAAAAGTGCACAAATATCGCCTCAACAAATTTGTCCGATCAAATGCTTCAAGTTGTATTAACCAAAGACCAACGGTAAGTCTTGGTCAGCAAGTGAAAAAAGGTGAGCCACTCTGTGATGGACCTTCTATCCAAAATGCAGAGCTTGCTCTTGGTCAAAATGTACTTGTTGCCTACATGGTTTGGGATGGATACAATTATGAAGACGCGATTATTGTTTCTGAACGTCTGGTGCAAAAAGAAAAATATACTTCTATTCATATTGAACACTACCTGACTGATGTTCGTGAAACCAAACTTGGACCAGAAGTGGTAACGAGTGATATTCCAAATGTTTCTGAAGAAAAACTTAAAAACTTGGATTCTGAAGGTGTGGTTCGTATTGGTGCTGAGGTTCACTCAGGAGATATCTTGGTTGGTAAAATCACTCCAAAAGGTGAAACCGAACTTTCTCCAGAAGAGCGATTGCTTCGTGCCATCTTTGGTGAAAAAGCTCGTGATGTACGTGACTCTTCACTCTACCTTGAACATGGTGAACAAGGAAAAGTTATTGATATCAAAGTCTTCTCACAAGAAAGTGGAGACAAACTCCAGCCTGGTATTATGAAACAAGTACAGGTAACGGTTGCTGATCTTCGTAAGATTCAGGTCGGAGACAAAATGGCTGGACGTCATGGAAACAAAGGTGTTATTTCACGTGTTGTTCCGGTTGAAGACATGCCATTTCTCGAAGATGGAACTCCTGTAGATATTATCCTCTCTCCACTGGGTGTTATTTCTCGTATGAACCTTGGACAGCTCCTCGAGAATCACCTTGGTCTGGCTGCCAACGCAGGTGGATTCCGTGCGGCTACTCCAGTACTCAATGGAATTTTGGAAGAACAAATTAAAGAAGAACTTGAAAAAAATGGTTTCCCAACCGATGGACAGTTGCAACTCTATGATGGACGTACTGGTGAACCATTTGATCACCGAGTAACCGTTGGATATAACTACATGTTGAAGCTCAACCACATGGTGGAAGATAAAATTCACCAACGTTCAATTGGTCCATACTCACTTATTACTCAGCAGCCTCTTGGAGGAAAAGCGCAATTTGGTGGACAGCGTTTTGGAGAAATGGAAGTATGGGCCCTTCAAGCGTACGGAGCTGCACACACACTGCAAGAGATGCTGACGATTAAATCTGATGATGTACCAGGACGCAGTAAAGCCTACGAAGCTATTATCAAAGGTGAATCGATTACCCGCGTCAACTTGCCAGAGTCATTTAATGTACTTGTACGCGAGCTTAAAGGTCTAGCGCTCGATGTTTCACTGCTCAAGAAAGTAGATGGCAAGTATATGCCGGTTGAAGAAGGAAAAACTATGAAACGCGATGAAAATAGTCGAAACGATGGAGATTTCCAATCTTAATTCTTTTCTTCTTAATCACTAAAATATTTTCTTATGGTACGTGATACACTTCATTCCATGGACTTCGATGCTTTGACCTTGAAGGTTGCTTCTCCAGAGGTCATTCGAAATTGGTCTTATGGTGAGGTTTCAAAACCTGAAACCATTAATTACCGCACCCAAAAGCCTGAAAAAGGAGGATTATTTGCTGAAGAAATTTTTGGACCAACAAAAGATTGGGAATGTTATTGTGGTAAGTATAAAAAAATTCGTTATAAAGGAATTGTTTGTGACAAGTGTGGAGTCGAAGTAACGCACTCATTGGTACGCCGCGAACGCATGGGGCATATTGATTTGTCGGCTCCGGTTGCACATATTTGGTTCCTGCGCTCAATTCCTTCAAAAATCGGTTTGGTGCTTGATCTTTCTATCCAATCTTTGGAAAAGATTATTTACTTTGCGTCATTTATTATTACGCATGTTGATGAAGCCGTGAAAACAGAAACTATGGAGGCTTTGAAAACAGAGTATAAACAAAAGAAAAAGCAGATTGAAAACGAATATAATAAAAAAATTGAAGCTCTCGGAGAAGCTGCAAAAAAAGCTGATCTTGAGGCCATGATTAAAGAACGTGATAGTAAACAAGAAAGTTTGGATGAAGATTTTCACAGTGCTGAAGAAGAACTCAAAGAAATCAGCATGCTTTCGATTGTGTCTGAAAATCGTTATCAGGAACTGGCACTGCGCTATGGTCATCTGTTTGATGCTGCCATTGGTGCTGGTGCTATCCGCATGCTGCTTGAAAAATTGGATATTGGTAAAACACTTGAACACCTCGAGCTCGAAACCAAAAAGAGTAAAGGAGCGAAGCGTGACCGTATTATCCGCCGCATGAAACTCTTGCGTAGTTTTGAAAAAAATAATATTCGTCCAGAATGGATGATCCTGACTGCCATTCCAGTCGTTCCACCAGATTTGCGTCCAATGGTAGCGCTCGATGGTGGACGATTTGCTACGTCAGATCTCAATGATCTCTATCGCCGCGTGATTAACCGCAACAATCGTTTGCGCCGACTTCTCGAACTTCATGCTCCAGAGGTTATTTGCCGCAATGAAAAACGCATGCTTCAGGAAGCGGTTGATGCCCTTATTGATAACAGTGCTCGTGCTACCAAAACGGTTACTGCCTCAACTGGTCAGAAACGCCAACTCCGCTCACTTGCAGATATCTTGAAAGGAAAACAAGGACGTTTCCGTCAGAATTTGCTCGGAAAACGTGTGGATTATTCAGGTCGTTCAGTTATCGTGGTTGGACCTCACCTTGGTATTGATGAATGTGGTCTGCCAAAGCGCATGGCACTGGAACTTTTCAAACCATTTGTCATGAGCCAAATCATTAAACGAGAACTCGCTCACAATGTGCGCTCTGCATCACGTTTTATTGAAAGTAATGCTCCAGAAGTGTGGGATATCCTTGAAGAAATCACCAAGAATACTCGTGTACTTTTGAACCGTGCGCCAACTCTGCACCGTCTTGGTATTCAAGCATTCAGACCACAACTCATTGAAGGAAAAGCGATTCGTCTTCACCCACTGGTTTGTCCTGCCTTCAACGCCGACTTTGACGGAGACCAGATGGCGGTTCATGTACCATTGACCGAAGAAGCAAAATGGGAAGCAGAAAATCTCATGGCGTCTGAAAAAAATATCCTTAAACCTGCGACTGGATCTCCAGTAACCACTCCTCAGCAGGATATTGCGCTTGGTTGTTATTATCTGACCAAATATCGCGAAGACGATACTGCTGAAGTAAAGAAATTTTTCTCAAGTATTACAGAAGCAAAATTTGCGTATAAGTGTCGCAAGATCCATCTCAAAGAACGTATTAAAGTTCGTTTTGAAACCATGATGGGCAAATTTGAAGAAGGTGCCAGTTCAATTGTGGAAACTTCTATTGGTCGTATTTTTTTCAATGAAATTTTGCCAGAGAAACTTCCATATTATAATGAACCAATTGCTAAAAAACATCTTGGAAAAATTATTCAATTCTTGCTTGAAGTCTACGGACAGGAAAAAACAGCCCATATCCTTGATGACATGAAAGAACTTGGTTTCAAATATGTAACTAAGTCTGGATATTCCCTTGGAATGGATGACTTTGGTCGTATTGATGAAAAGAAAGCCCTTCTGATTGAAGGTGATAAGCAAATTGAAATGGTAGAAGAACAGTATAATGAAGGGTTACTGACTGATGCTGAGCGCCATGCCAAAGTGCTCCAGATCTGGACTGACATCAAAGAACGAGTTGTTTCTCATAACAAACAAGCCTTGAATAAAGACGGTCCAGTTTTTGCCATGATTGATTCTCAAGCTCGTGGTTCTTGGGGACAGCTGGGACAGGTTATTGGTATGAAGGGTCTTGTGGCTTCTCCAAGTGGAGATATTATTGAGCTTCCAGTAAAAGGAAACTTTAAAGAAGGATTCGAAGTACTTGAATTTTTTATCTCTTCACACGGTACTCGTAAAGGTTTGTCAGATACGGCTCTTCGTACAGCAAACGCTGGATACCTGACTCGTCGCCTTGTCGATGTTGCACAAGACGTAGTTGTGGTTGCGGATGAATGTGGAGACACGACTGGAGAAGTAATGACCCGTGAACATTCTGAGAGTATGAGTAAGAAACTGTCGGAACGTGTTCTTGGTCGATTTATGTTGCAAGATATTAAAGATGAAAAAGGTGAGATGCTCGTAGCTGCAGGAGATGTTGTAACTGAAGAAGCTGCTCGTAGAATTGAGAAATTGAATCCGGATAGTCTGCATGTTCGCAGTGTCTTGCAGTGTAAACTTCCAAAAGGAATTTGTATCAAATGTTATGGATATGACCTCTCTCACAATGGAGTTGTGAAGCAAGGTGTAGCTGCTGGTATTATTGCTGCACAGTCTATCGGAGAACCTGGTACACAGCTTACCATGCGTACTTTCCACCTTGGAGGAGTTGCTGGTGGCGGAGATATTACTCAGGGTCTTCCACGAGTTGAAGAACTTTTTGAAGCACGTAAACCAAAACGTCAAGCCATCCTGTCAGAAGTTGGTGGTTCTGTAGAAATTGAAGAAGCAGAAGGAAAAGTGATCACGAGTCCAACAGGTCGTAAGATTTTTGAAGGACGTCGTGGACAGAAAATCATCAAAGTACATTTTGAAGGAATGGATGAAATGAAGATTGCTGGAAAAAAAGAAGATGATATTCGCGTGAGTGATGGTCAACGTGTGAAAAAAGATGATGTCCTCTTGGTTCGTGGTTCTTCTGGAGAAGAAGTGCTGGCAGAATACCCAGGACAAATTCGTATGGATGGCAACACCATTATCCTTTCTTACGAAGGCAAATATACCAAAGAATATATTGTACCATTGGGATACAAGATCTTGGTTGATGGTGGAACTATGGTAGAAAAAGGACAGCAGCTTACTGAAGGAAGTATTGAGCTTGATGAACTGTACACTCTCAAAGGACGTGACGCTGTACAGCGCTATATCCTGAAAGAAATTCAAGCTATTTATGCTTCACAAGGTCAGGCATTGAACGATAAACATATTGAGCTTATTATCGCCCAGATGTTTAGTCGTATGTATGTGGAAGATGCTGGAGAAACTGAACTCTTGCCAGGAGAAACCGTAGAAAAAACACAAATTATTCTTGCCAACGAAGCTGCTCGCCGTGATGGCAAAAAAGAAGCTGTGGGACGAGAACTTTTCCTCGGTATCAGTAAAATTTCTCTTTCAACACAAAGCTTCCTGTCAGCTGCTTCCTTCCAGGAAACGTCAAAAGTGCTCATCAATGCTGCGATTACCGGTAAGATTGATCACCTCTCAGGTCTTAAAGAAAATGTGATTATTGGACGATTGATTCCAGTGGGTACTGGCTTTAAATCTGAAGAGTAAAATTTGATATAAAAAAAGACTCCTCGAAAGGGGAGTCTTTTGTTTTTGCTGAAGCTAACGTTTCAAAGGATCATGTCCAGTTCTTATTTCGGTAGCATCATCATATCCATCACCATCAGTATCTTTGTTGTTTGGATTGGTTCCCCAAAATGATTCTTCGCTCTCTGTCAGGCCATCACCATCAATATCTGTAGCCCAATTATCGTCACCCAATGAATTCATATCAAGACTTGGGCTACTACTGGCATACAGTGCATTATATTCTTCAAGCTGTTTTGCCATGACTTGGTTTAAAATCTCTTCCACAGAAGTTGAATTCAAAGGCGCTGTAATACTCAGTGGCTTGTTATAGTTGTTCATGGTCATGACCAGAGACAGCTGAGGGTTTCGGATTTCTTCATCGTCTTTTACTTTTACGTTTACAGCCAATTTATATGGATACAGAGTTTTTTTGCTAAACCAAATTTCTCCATTAAATGATGAGATTTGTGCATGTGCTTTTCGGATATCCTCGACGTCTCGCATTGTTACACCCGTTTCTCTTTCATTTTTCGCCAGTTCCAGCATGATTTTTTCAATATTTTGAGGATCAAGGGTAAAGGCAAAGTGACGAACTTCTGCACCATTCATTTTTTCTGTTCGGTATTTTTTGGTGACTTTGATTGGTGGGTTTAGTGCCACAGTACGTTTCAGAGATTCAATGATTTTTTCTTTATCTTTTTCTGAAGGGAGAACTGAATCTTGTTGGTTTTTGAGGAGGTCTTCTTGAAGACTCAAAAGTTCTTTAGAAAGTTCAGAATAATCAAAGTGAATCCACTTATTTGCAAATTCAGTATAGTCTTTGTAGGCGTCACTCGTTGGAAGGGTTGGAATACGAGCATAATAAATTTTATCTTTATTGATAAGGTTTAATTTGAGGTCAAGCTGCGGTTCATTTTGTTTTTTGGCAATCACTCCAAGATTAAATGAAGTGGCAGGATTTGTTATATCCGTTAGATCACTCTCTCCATCAAAAGCCATGGTGAGGGAGTAGTTTTCAAGATTATTTACAGTCGTATGTGCCGCTTCAAGATCAGAATCAGAAGTCATAGCAGCCAAAAGCCCAAGTCTGGTATCAATATCTGCTCGTGCTTCGAATGTACCAGTATATGACATCGTCTTGGCCTCACTCATTTTAAGAAGTGATTCGAGTACATGTGCTTCACCAGTTTTGGAATATCGCAAAAATCCCCAGGCAGTAATCGTCCCAGCGAGGACAACTCCAATAATGATGGCGAGGGTAATACTTACCTTGCTTTTGGTGAGTGTAGGTATGGTTGGATTCATAGATTGATTTTTTTAAGTAAGTATTTAGTATGAAGCCAAGTATAGCATACTTTTTGCTTTTTTGGCTATATTTTTGTCATTGGGATGAGTTTTTGTGAAACTATGAGGAAGATATTGACAAATCCTGCTCTTTCAGGTATACTCGTCTCATCTTTCTTTGGAGATGGTAGACCCAAAGGAAATCCTAAATATCTTCTAAAAAAGCTTTTATGTCACAAGACAACATGATCAAACTCGAGTGTACTTTGTGTAAATTCACCAATTATTTTTCAAAGAAAAATAAAAAGAAACTCAAAGATCGCTTGGTTCTGATGAAATACTGCAAATGCGATAAAAAACACACAGAACACAAAGAAACCAAATAAAGTTTAAAGAGATCTACCCCAAAGGTAGGTCTCTTGCTTTTTATGCTATTTCTGGTACTATATTCGTACAAAAAGAAAATGGGCGCGTCGTATAATGGTAGTACGCTGGTCTCCAAAACCAGCTGCGTCGGTCCGATTCCGGCCGCGCCTGC
>CAZKAD010000039.1:0-9946 GCA_964550845.1 uncultured Gammaproteobacteria bacterium | reverse complement strand
AAAATCACTCTAAAAATATTTCACCAAAAAAAGAGAGCTCAAAAAGCTCTCTTTTTATTATTTTACAATGATCTGTTTCACTTCCTCTACTTTTTCATCCAGTAATTCTTTTGTACGTGCTTCGAGATTGAGACGCAGAAGTGATTCTGTATTTGATGGACGGACATTGAACCACCAATCTGGATATTCAACACTCACA
Source organism: uncultured Gammaproteobacteria bacterium (assembly GCA_964550845.1). Taxonomy (GTDB): domain Bacteria; phylum Patescibacteriota; class Patescibacteriia; order Magasanikbacterales; family UBA922; genus CAYTKU01. The sequence goes on along the minus strand of CAZKAD010000039.1, from coordinate 9,747 downwards.
CCATCGAGAAAAGAAACCTTACCCTCAGAATAATGCTGTGCCAATTCCGTCATTTTTCCTTCTTTATCTTCAACAACAAAATTTATTTCTCCTGAATGAAAATACTTTTGGTGTGGAGCAATGATTTCACTCAGCGATCTATTTTCTTGTGAAATAAATTGCAAAAATTGCAAAATATGGACAGTTGGTGCCTCAAAGGTTCCAAAAGAAAATTTATAAAAATAATGTCCAGATGATTCACCGCCAAATATAGCTCCAGATCTGAGCATATGTTCTTTAATTAAAGAATGCCCAACCCTTGTCACAACTGGTTTTCCTCCAGCTTCCACAATAAGATCTTCAGTAATTTTTCCTGGACGAATATCATAGCAAACTGTTGCTCCAGGATATTTTTTGAGTGCAAGCTGAGCCATAATCCCTCGCAAAATTTCCTGTCGGACTATTTTTCCTTTTTCATCGACAAAAAAATAACGATCTCCATCTCCATCTGGTGCAATACCTATATCAGCTCCGTGTTTTACAACAGCATCACACAAAAGTTTCAAATTTTCTTCTTTTATAGGATCTGCTTCATGTGAAGGAAAAGAACCATCGAGCTCAAAATTTAAACGGATAATTTCACAAGGTAAACCAGAAAACAGAGCGTCAATATCAAGAGCTCCCATTGCGTTCGCTGCATCAACTACAATTTTCAAGGGACGAATTTTACTTCTTTCGATACTCCATTCAACTATTTCCTTTTCTACAATTTCATGGACAAGACCATCGCGACTTGTACATACTCCAACTTGAGATGACTGGAGAGGATTGAAGTTTCGAACCAGTTCTTTTATATCATGTATCCCGGTATCACCACTGATCGGTACAGCATGAGCGCGAACGAGCTTGAATCCATTATATTCTTTGGGGTTATGGGAAGCTGAAACTTGGACTCCACCATCATATCCATAAAGAGCAACAACCCCGTAGAACGTTGGTGTACTTACCAGACCTACATCCACCACATCAATTCCTGCCTGTAAAATTCCTTTTATAAGGCTACTTTTCAGGATAGGTGTCGATATTCGCATATCACCTCCAACGACCACCTGAAGCCTTTTTCCTTTATTTTCTTCAGAAAGTAAACGAGCGTACGCTTGGCCTATTTTAAAGGCTAATTCTTCATCTAATTCTTGACCATATACACCCCGTATATCATAGGCTTTAAAAATCTTTTCTGGAAAGTTCATATCAATTATTTTACATTGCTAAAAACCTAAAAAAAGTATATAATAAATGAAGTTTTTGGGCAAGCGAACCCGGTTTTAGCCTTTTTTCTGTTTTATGAATTCCAAACAAATCCTCGATAACCTTTCTAATCATCTCAAAAATGCCTTGGCCCGAGCCATTGGTTTTGCTACCTCGCTCAAACACACAGAAGTAACCCCACTTCACCTTCTTCTTTCGGTTCTTCAAGAAAAAGGATCGCTTGGTGCAGAAATTCTTATAAAATTAAAATTTGAAGAAAAGACCATTTTATTACTACTCGAAAAACAAAAAACACTCCTAAAAACATCGGAGCAATCTGGATCGAATACCACAGCGACATTGTCGGAACTGAGTGAACTTTCTAAAAAAGCACTTGAAAAAGCCATGCTCCTGGCCTATGAATACGAGCAAAACTATGTTGGGACAGAGCATCTGCTGTATGGACTCCTCCATACACATGACCATGAACTGGAAAAACTCTTGAAAGAAATGAAACTTGAAGAAGAAACGCTTGAAGATGAAGTAATCCATATTTTGGACAGCGCAAATAAATTTCCTGCAGTTGAAGAAGTATCTTCACTTATGGAAGAACTTGGTGAACAAAACGAAAACGCTTCTCTGGTAATTAGTCCCCCACCAGCAGCCCCAGAAGAAAATCCCAACGAGCCAAAAGAAAAACAAAAAAATACAAAGCCAACGGTTCTTGATCTATTTACGGTCAATCTCACTGCCAGCAAAGAGCAAAAAAACATTGATCCAGTGATTGGCCGAGAACCCGAGATTGAACGACTCATCCATATTCTCTCTCGTCGAACAAAAAATAATCCGGTATTAGTGGGTGAACCTGGAGTGGGAAAAACAGCCATTGTTGAAGGTTTGGCCAAAAGGATTGTTGAAGGAAAAGTTCCTGATGTTTTAAAACGAAAAAAAATTCTTTCACTTGATTTGACCCTTCTTATTTCAGGGACTATTTATCGTGGAGAATTTGAGGCAAGACTACGGCAGATAACTGAAGAAATTTCTAAAAGACCTGATGCAATTTTGTTTATTGATGAAATCCACAATATTATTGGAGCAGGATCCAACCAAGGTACCATGGATGCTGCCAATATTCTCAAACCTGCTCTTGCACGAGGCAAACTTCGTTGTATTGGGGCCACAACTCTTGATGAATATAAAAAATATATGAGTAGTGATCCAGCTCTTGAAAGACGCTTTCAAAGTATACAAGTAGAAGAACCAAGCCGCGATGATACAATTCGTATTCTTCAAGGAATTTCTCCACTCTATGAAGAGTATCATGAAGTAAAAATACCAAAAATACTACTCGAACATATCGTTGATCTTTCGATGAAATTTATTCATGATAATTTTCTCCCAGATAAAGCCATTGATATTCTTGACGAAGCTGCAGCAGCCGTAAAAGTAAATACTCCTACACATCCGCTCAAATCAGAGTATATTCGTCTTGAAAAAAAGCTGTCCGATGCTCGAGAAAAAAAACAAGATTGTATCGTCAATGAAGAGTTTGAAAAAGCCAAAAAATGGAAAAACATAGAAGAAAAAACTGTCACAGAAATTACACGACTTGAAAAAAAATTAAATAACATAAAACCGAGCAAACGAAAAGAAGTGACGCTTCATGATGTTGCAAGTGTCCTTGGTAAAAAATTGCACACCACCAAAGATATTTTCCTTGAAGACGAATATACACAGCTTCAAAAGCTGAAAGAAAAACTTAAAACGCAGATTATTGGACAAGAAAAAGCTATTGATCAAGTCGTTGAAACACTTCAACGTTCTTCTTTGGGGTTGAAAAATAAAAATCAACCATTTGCCTCTTTTCTCTTTGTTGGTCCAACGGGAGTGGGAAAAACAGAACTTGCCAAACTGTTGGCGAGTGAACTCTACAGAGATGAAAAAGCGCTCATCAAAATGGATATGAGTGAATTTTCTGAACAACATGGTATTTCCAAACTCCTTGGATCTCCAGCTGGGTATATTGGATACAAAGAACGTAATCACTTTGCAGAAAATTTGCGTAAACGTCCCTATAGTGTGGTTCTTTTCGATGAAGTGGATAAAGCGCATGGGGATGTTCTTAAACTGCTTTTACAGATCCTTGATGAAGGAGAACTCACCGAAAGTAATGGGAAAAAAATTATTTTCCGCCATGCCATTGTTATATTAACGAGTAATGTTGGTGCAGAACTCTTTAAACACAGTGGCATTGGATTTGGAAATACTCGAGAAGAAGGTCTGAGCGCCGAAAAAGAACTCTCTCTACAATCGGCACTCAAAGAGAATTTTGGTGCACCACTTTTGGCTCGACTTGATGGAGTGTGCCTCTTTTCTCCCCTTGAAAAAGAAAGTCTACAAACGATTGTACAGCAGCGTATTGCACGGATTTGCGAAGGGCTCAAAAAGGAATATCGACTTTCTATTACGCTTGATGAAAAAGCAATCAATGAAATCATAAAAAATCTTGGCCACGATATGGGAGCGCGAAGCATACATTCAACTCTCGAAAGAATTTTATTTCCTCTTTTGTTTGAGCAAAAGAAAAAAGCAACTGCCAAGAAAAAATTGAAGCTCACGTACGAAAAAAATACATTTGCTCTCGTATAAATATGGGACAAGATTATCAATGGGCAGAAGCCTTACGCAAAGCAAAAAGCAATGAACGAAAAGAGGTACCAACACTCTTCAATTTTGCTACTGAACCAAAAATTAGTCTCGAACAGCTCGAAGAACAAATGGTTTACTACAAACAAAAACTCAAAGATGCAGCCGAGAAAAAAAATATTCCAGAAATCCGTAGCCTGGTTGAACGTTTGATTCATAACCATGCTCGGCAAACAGCACTTTTGATTCGACAAGAAAAAATGCTCGGAGCAAAAGAAAACGCCCCTGAAATTCGGCATCTTTTAAAAAAATATTTTTCTGATTGTACTAAACTTACAGGATTGTTTTCTTCTTAAGATTTTTCCATGCCTCTCTCGTCCACACAGCGAAAAGCACTTGAACCACCCATTAAGAAAGCCTTGGCAGCAAATGCTGTTTCAGTTTCTTCAGATCTACTGGACGGTGTGATAGAAGAAACCGAAGCGGCACAAGCAAGAGAACAAGTACAATTTGAACAAGAATCAGAAAAGGCTGCACTAGATGCTATCTTTGCCAAGATCAATGATGTGGTGGATCAACTTGGTCTTGAAGACATGCTTGGTGATTTTGGTCCGAAAAACAATGGAGCCATCTCTCCACCAGAAATTCCAAACAATACAGGTCATAATTTTGCTGACACACCCAATGATGATATAATAGATGAAAAAAAAGAGCCCAAAAAACCAAATGCTCCAATTTCTCCACCTCCAAAAGAAAATGAAGCAGGATCTGAGCAAAATGAAAAACCTCAAAATAAATCAGGGCTTACTCCAGAACAAGAAGAAGCTGTGGCAGAAGAACTGGACAATGACCTTCTTGAAGATGATCCCGAAGAAGAGGAAGAACAGCCTCAGCCTGAAGTTGAGCTTCCCCCAGAAAAAAATAAAGTTACGCAAACTATTAATGTTATTTGGTATAGGAATCAGATAAAGGCAATAAATAAACAACTAAAAAAGTTAGACAAGCAAGAAAATGCGATAAAACAAGCAATAAAAAGAAGAGGTAGAACTTTGGCGATCCTCCATGCAAAAAAATGGCCTCTTGAATTCAATAAAAAGGCTGTTGATGCAATTCGTAAGGTTCTCTCAGTATTTTTGTGGACATGTGGATGTTGTATATTGTTCTTTCTCATGATCCCAGCAAAGATTTCACATGCCCTGCTGACATCATTTTCCAAACTTTTGGAACAAATGTTGAAAAAAATAGATACACAAATTGCTGAAATACAAAAAGGAATTTCACTTTTACGCATGCAAATTATGATGCTCCAAAAACAGCAAGCAGAACTTATCGCCCAAATTCATGCTATAGTAAACCGAGGTCTTATGGATGGAGTCGTCACAGATATTAAAGATCTTTTCCGATAAAATTTTAATCATTGTTTTATGGATAAAAAACGTATATTTATCGCCGTAGGATTTTTGGCTTTGTGTATTGGCCTTGGGTATCTTATTTATCGAATATTTTTTAAAAGCACATTTACAACCGATCTGCCTCCAGAACCAATAGTAACAACGACTCCAGGTGAATTCCCCCAGGCGGGAGAAGGTGGACCTCGAGCAACTGGAGTTTCCTCTACCAGTACACTCCCAAGTGCTGAAGATCGCCCTGGTATAAATCAGCCAGCAGCTGACACACGCGGAGCTGTCACCCGTCTTGTAAGTGATTCTATTGAAGGAGTCAGTGGAGACAAACAAGGTATGCGCTATTACAATGCACAAGATGGAAAATTTTACCGCATTGGAGCCGATGGAAAACCAATTCCACTTGATGACACGGTATTTTTCAATGTTGAAAATGTAAACTGGGCTCCACAAAAAAATGAAGCGATTATTGAATATCCAGATCAATCAAATATTTATTATAACTTTGAAACCAGACGCCAAGTAAGTCTTCCACGCCACTGGGAAGAATTTTCTTTTTCGCCAAATAGTGACAAAATTGCTGCCAAGAGTCTTGGAATTTCTTCTGATGGGAATTGGCTTATTAGCGCATCACCTGATGGACAAAATGTAAAACTCATTGAAGCAATGGGAGAAAATGCCGATCGCGTAGAAGTAAACTGGTCTCCAAACCAACAAATTATTGCGACTTCTCGAACTGGAGATCCGCTTGGAGCAGATCAAGAACAAGTTTTGTTTGTTGGACAAAACAAAGAAAATTTTAAATCAATTACCGTTGAAGGACGAGGACTCACGAGTGAATGGTCTCCAAATGGAGGAAAGCTCCTCTATAGTGTCTATAGCGAACGGAGTGATTATAAACCAGAATTGTGGATCGTGAATGCAAATCCAGGCAATGCCGGTAGCGAACGCAGACTCTTGAACGTAAATACCTGGGCAGACAAATGCACTTTTCAAGATGATCGCTATGTCTATTGTGGTATTCCAACCAATCTCGAAAGAGGCGCTGGATTTGTTCCAGATATTGCAAAAAGTATCCCTGATACCATTTACCGAATCGATACTCAAACTGGGGCAAAAACAGAAATCCCCATGAGTGAAAATCATGTGATTGAAAGTATGTTTTTGGGAGATAATGGACAAACCCTCTATTTTACTGATAAAAATCAAAGTGGACTCTTTCGTGTTTCACCATAATATTTATGAGTAATAAAAAACTTCTCCTTGCTTTTATCCCAATACTTCTGCTTGCTGGTATGGCTCTTTTTATTCGTATTGTCCAATATGAACCGCTGATACCAAAAGTCAATGAGACACAGGAACAACAAATTGCAGAGCAAGTGCCTATTTTTGCTGAAGATCCTATAACCGGTGATAAAAAAGCCCGTGTTACTCTTATTGCATTTGAAGACTTTGGTTGTACAAATTGTAAACAGCAATCGGATCTTCTTACAACAGTTCTCGAACAACATCCACAATCGGTAAAAATTGTTTGGAAAATCCTCCCTATCACACGCTACCCTGTCGATTCGACCTTATCGGCCAAGTATGCTTTTTGTGCTCATGCACAAAATAAATTTGCAGAATTTAAAGAATATGCCTTTCAAAATGGCACCAATCTTTCTGAATCGGTGTTAGAAAGTATTGTGCAGGAGATAACACTTGATGAAACAAAACTTTCCTCTTGCCTTGCTTCTCCACTCCCTCAAGCGCATATTGATGCGACAAAAGCGCTCGCAAGTCAATTGAATATTCAAGCACTTCCAACCATGTTTATAAATAACAAACAGATACTACCGCCAACCACGGTTGATGGATGGAAAAAGCTCCTAGAAATCTAATCCTATGATTTGCATCAAAAAATATTTTCTTTTGTTTCTGATACTTTGTGGAACTTCTTTTTTTGTCGTGCAGGTAAATGCACAAGGAGTTCTTGATCAGGTAAGTGATGCTGCCGGTCGACCTGGTACGGTTGATGAACAAATTAAAATTATAGGCAAACCAACCAATCAAATTACTATTCCAGGCCTAAAATATTCAGAAATTCAATCCGCAGAAGAAGGAGGAAAAACCTACCTTTATATTCCTTTTCTTGGAGAATATCTTGGAATCGTCTATAGGTATTTGGTAGTCCTTGCCGGTGTCGTAGCTGTTATTGTAATTATTGTAGCCGGCATCCAATGGACAGGTTCTGGTGGAAACTCGAGTACTATTGAGTCAGCCAAGAACCGTATTGTAGGAGCGATCACAGGTCTTGGTCTGGCGGTTGGATCATATGTAATTCTCTATACGATTAACCCAGAACTGGTAAGTTTTCGAAGTCTCAAAGTACTCTATATTGTGGGAGAAGATGTAGAGGGAGGTCATGGAGAAGTTGAAGATTTGGGCCTCAATGCCAATGATTTTACACTTGATCCGAGTCGACCTGACCCAAATTGTCCAGAAGTTGCAAAAAATGTCAGAGCAACACTCAATCAAAAAGCAAAACCGGGCGAACGTGCTCCAATATATCAACACACAAAAGATGCAGAACAATGTCGGCGAGATTGTCTCAAAAACCTTCCACCAGAGAAACGGAGTCAACCATCATCAAATGATGTAAATATTGCCTATCTTGGATATAATGATTGTGGAAGTGTTCGCGGAACCAGATCTCTTTCCAGTATTCAGTATGTTGGTATTCACGAAGGAAAAACACCTTCAGGTCCATCGTGGTGGTGGCTCAATGGTCTAGCGAATCCTGCTAATGCTTTTGGAACACACTATTTTATAACACGCCAAGGAACTGTGTATCAAACCACAGATGAAAAATTTATTGTCTGGCATGGGGTCAATAATTCAAATGCCATTGGTATTGACCTTGATGGAGGCTGTAGTTCTGCGTCAGGAAGTGATGCTGTGTCCAAAACGTGTAATTATACAGATGCACAATACGCTGCTCTCAAAAAACTCATCACTGAAATTTCACAACGTACAAGTGTAAAATTTGATGATTCACATATTCTCGGTCATTGTCAGGCAAGTAAAAATGCCACCAAGGGACATGTGGATCCGCGTAATTTTGATTGGTCAAAAATTGGCCTGAAAAATGAAGAACATCGTGGAGTACGTTGCCTGTACGCCTTGTAGAAATATTTTTTGAATGATTGGTTGTTATGAAAGAAATGAAACTGTTTGAATGTAGCCACTGCAGCGCGCAATACCAAAAATGGGTTGGGCGTTGTTTGGAATGTGGAAAATGGGGAACGATTGCAGAACAAGTAGGAATGGAAAAACCAGTGAGTGGTGGAAATAAAAGTGGAAAAACCTTTAAAGCGGCAAAACCGGTTAAGCTCACCGACATAGAAACAAAAAATATTCAAAGAATGCAGACCAAAAGTAGCGAACTTGATAGAGTATTAGGAGGTGGACTCGTCCCAGGAAGTTTTATCCTCCTTGGAGGTGAACCTGGTATTGGAAAATCAACTCTCTCGATTCAAATTGCCTCGATGATCCCACATTGTCTGTATATCTCTGGTGAAGAATCAGTGGAGCAAATCAAACTTCGTGCAGATAGACTCAAACTCCAAACACCGACACTGCACCTGCTCAATGAAACACATCTCGAAACTATTCTCGCCACTATTGCTGAAGTCAAATCCCCTCTGGTCATCATCGACTCGATTCAGACCATGTATACCAGTGAAGTAGAAGGTGAACCAGGCAATGTTTCCCAGCTTCGTGCCTGCACAGCCAAACTCCTCGAAGCAGCCAAATCAACCAATACGACGATTATTCTCATTGGCCATGTGACCAAAGATGGAACTGTAGCCGGTCCTCGTACCCTTGAGCATCTGGTCGATACGGTCCTCTATCTTGAAGGTGATCGCTATCACGATATTCGTATTTTGCGTACGGTCAAAAATCGTTTTGGTTCAACTGATGAAGTCGGCATGTTTGCCATGAATGAAAATGGCCTTATCGACGTGGCCAATCCTTCACAGCTGCTCCTCGCTGAACGAGGTGAAACCATGCCCGGAAGCGTGGTCACCTGCTTGACCGAAGGGACTCGATCAATTTTGGTAGAAGTTCAAGCCCTTATAACCAAAACTTCTTTTGGTTATCCTGTTCGCAAGGCTAGTGGGTTTGATCTCAACCGCCTTCATGTGCTCATTGCAGTCTTGCAGCGCCGAGCCGGGCTCAATCTCGCACAATATGATGTCCATATCAATATTGTCGGTGGGATTCAAGCTGATGAACCAGCCGCAGATCTTGCCATATGTCTCGCGATTGCGAGCGCCTACAAAGATAAGGCTCTTGGAAATGATCTCGCCGTTTTTGGTGAAGTTGGTCTTGGCGGTGAGATCCGCTCAGTTCGATTTTTGGAAAAACGTATCAAAGAATGTGAAGGCCTGGGTATGAAACGAGTGATTACGACTGTAAGGGGGAAAAT
>CAZKAD010000038.1:0-10185 GCA_964550845.1 uncultured Gammaproteobacteria bacterium | reverse complement strand
ATCAAGAAGTGCTTCATACATATCAAGGCGCAAAAAGAACGGAATAGCAAACTCTGGATTTCGTGCAAGTTGAAGAAAATTGTCAAAGTTCATCCAAGTAACTTGAATTTTTTCTCCTGCGTCGAGGTTTGGTTCCTGGACTTTGGTGCAATGACGAGTGATAAATGTTGTAATAGGGAAGTATATTTTTGAACCTGAATCATTTTGGCTTTTGTAAAGTTCAAAATTTGACGCTTCAAAGCCAGTTTCTTCGAGAAATTCACGTTTGGCTGCTACAAGAGGTTCTTCATTTTTTTCTATCTGGCCTCCTGGCAAAGATGGATACAGTGCTCTGCCAGGTTGCTCTTGCATGAGCACCATGATCTGACTATTGTGTACAGCAATAATATCGGTCGAAGGTTTACGAGTAATTTTTTCAAATGTTTTGAAACTCCCATCAAACATTTCTTGTTCCCATTGGTAGACTTCAAATAACATTCCTTTAAACATTCTTTTAGCGTTTTCTGGAACGCACTCGGGAAGCGGATCTTCGGAAAAGTTTTTTTTTGAACCTGTTTCTTTATCTAAAATTTTATTTACTTCTGCGTCAGCTTCGCTATTGCCAGCACGGAGAATATGAGAAAGTTTGTGTTTTTTGAATGAGTGTAAAAGATTCCAGGCTTCAAGCCAGAGTTTTTGCAGAGTTGGTTCTTTGACTTTCCATTTTCCCGAGAGTTGCTCTATAACCAGTTTGCTGTCAGCAATACATTCTACTTCTGTGGCTCCGAGTTCTTTGGCTTTTTTGAGAGCTGAAATAATCGCACTATATTCGGCAACATTATTGGTTTGTTTTCCCAGGTATTCACCATAATTCGCGAGGATTGTCCCGGTTTCATCTTTGATCACAATTCCCGTTGCGGCTGGTCCTGGATTACCACGAGAGCCACCATCGGTATAGGTAATAAGTTTCATAGTGAATATTTTGACAACTGTTCTTTATAAGTTTTGAGATCATCTTCTACTCCTGGATGAAGAGGACTTGGAACATTATTCAGAGTAAACCAGCCAATTTCTTCCATTTTATCAGGTTCACCAATTTTTACTTCAGCTGGATTTACTTTAACAATAAAAGGATGAATAATCCAATGTTCAAGAATTCCCTTGTCAGTCTTGAGAAATGTATTTGGTGAAAGAACTTCTTCAATAATACCACTGCAGCCATATTCTTCTTGGAGTTCTCGTTCTAATGCTTGTTCAAGTGTTTCACCAAATTCCAGACCACCTCCACCAGAGTCCCATGTGCCCCAATGACTGCGTGTATTTGCTGAACGTTTATGAAACACAAATTGACCTTTTCCATTGTGGCAAAAAAATGCTACTGCTACTCCTGGATAATCTACTCCTTGTTTCATATTATACTTTTTTAAGATCAACAATCGTAAGTTGCAATTCACGGTTTCCATTCCATTCATTGACATCAACTTCAAAAACAATATCAATTTTATCGCCAGCAGCGAGGAGTTTACACCAATTGGTGCCATTTCCTTCACCGCACATTCTCCAGCCAACGGTTTTGCGTGAAGGTCCACCGGTTTCTCGTACCATCAGTTTCATATGCTTTCCATCAGCTCCAAGAGGCTCACAACTAACGACAGAAAGATCACGGGCAAGATAGCGTGGTTTTTCATTGCACATTCCAAATGGTTTGAATTTATCGAGGATATCATAGAGCTCCCAGTTCACATCAAGGAGTTTGATTTCACTGTCGATCGAAAGCGTCGGCGTCATATCAATGCCGATGGTTTTTTCATTGTATTTTTCAATCAGTGTTTTTTGTAGAAGTGGTAAAGTGTCAGGCGTTTTGAGAGTAAATCCGCAAGCCATCGGGTGTCCACCAAATTTGAGAAATAGCTCAGGCGCTTCTTGCATGCTAGCAATCAGATTGAATCCGTTAACACTGCGACCAGAGCCAACAATATTACCTTCATTCCAGCCCATAGCAATAGTGGGTTTACTGTATTTGTCTTTGATGCGGCTGGCAATCAGTCCGACAATTCCAGTAGACCAGTCTTTATCAATGACAAAAAGAACAGGATTATTTTTTTGATCGCCATTTTCTATTTGCGAGATAGCTTCACGAACATATTGGTCAGTGCGTTGCTGCCGATCTTTATTATTTTGATCCAATTGATAGGCCAAATCGACTCCATCAATTGGACTTTCGGTATTGAGAAGCTTGAACGCAACATTGGCATGCTCGAGTCGTCCAGCTGCATTGATTCGAGGAGCAATTTGAAAGCCAATTGTATCTGCTGTGATTTCACGGCGCATTGAACCATCTTCTTCAAGAAGTCTGGCTTCCAGCAAAAGTTTTTGCAGGCCAATGCGGCGAGTTTTGTTGAGAACAATCAAACCAAATTTGGTCAAAGTACGAGATTCTCCCAGAAGCGGTACCATATCTGCCACACTGGCAATTGCTACCATATCCAGGAGCCATTTTTCAACAGACTCATGGCGTTCACCATTTGGCAAAGTTTCATGAGTTTGTTTGTGTGTTTCAAGGAGTCCTTGAGCCAGTTTGAAAGCAACTCCGCCACCAGCGAGGCCTTTATCTGGATAGGTTTCTCCTTCGATTTTTGGATGAATAATAGCATAGGCTTCAGGAAGAACCGCAGGAATACTATGATGGTCTGTAATAATAACATCAACTCCCAGCTCACGTGCTCGTGCAACTTCGCTCGTATTACTAATACCACAATCACAAGTGATAATAACCTTGGCATTTTCTTTGGCCAAAAGTTCTACAGTTCGCACGTTGAGTCCATAGCCATCAAGTTCACGGTGGGGAAGGAAGACATCGATTTCAGTAGCACCAAGCATTTTGAGTGTAGTCATGAGAATGGTTGAGGCCGAAACTCCATCAGCATCATAATCGCCATGGATCACAATTTTTTCTTTTTTTTCAAGAGCCGTAAAAAGACGTGCTACGGCTTTTTGCATATCACGAAAAAGAAAAGGCGAGTGAACATCAACTGAGTAATCTGGACTCAAAAATTCATCAATCTGTCTTTGGGTTTGAATACCACGATGATAGAGGAGTTGTGCGATGGGACGAGGGAGCTCGGGAAATTCATCAAAAAAAGATTGTGGTGGTGCTTCAAGCACCTTCCACTGTTTTTGCATAGGAATATTGTTTAAGGGGACCTTTAGTATTGAAAGGCTGGCAGCATGCTAAAAAATATCATCGCCACAATGCCAATGATACTAATAATAGTCCAGAGAACTTTTACTTTTTTACTTCCAAACATAAAAAATTTTTTAGAAAATTATTAACGCTTGAGTACTGCCAAATAAGCTTCGGTTGGAATATCTACTCTTCCTTTTCCCATTTCCATCATTTTCTTTTTTCCTTTTTTCTGTTTTTCCAGCAGTTTCATACGGCGAGTCACGTCTCCTCCGTAGAGTTTCGCCGTCACGTCTTTTCGCATGGCAGAAATACGTTCACTCGCAATCACTTTTCCACCAATCGTTGCTTGAATTTTGATTACAAACTGTTGGCGTGGAATAGTCTCTTTGAGTGTTTCCACAATTTTTTTGCCGACGTTATAGGAACTATCACGCCAAACAAGCATGGCGAGTTCTTCACACAACTCTTCTGCGACCAGAATATCCAGGCGTACAACATCCGTTGCCTCATATTGCTTGAGTTCATAATTCATCGAAGCATAGCCACTGGTGACACTTTTGAGTTTATCATAAAAATCAGTGATAAGCGAAGCGAGTGGTATCTCATAATGCAACATGGCTCTTTGGCCACTTCCGACACTGAGATATTCAGTATTGAGATATTTTCCTTTGCGTTCAGCAACGAGCGCCATGACATTGCCAATAAATTCTTGTGGAGTAATAATATCCACGGTCATCCAAGGTTCTTCCACATGAGTAATTTGGCTTGGATCTGGTAAATCTTGTGGACTTTTGACAGTAAGATTTTCGCCATTTGTTTTGGTAACATGGTAGGCAACACTTGGGACTGTAGCCACAATATCAAGATTGAATTCGCGTCTGAGGCGTTCTTGAAAAATATCAAGGTGGAGCATGCCAAGGAATCCACAGCGAAATCCAAACCCGAGTGCCTGTGAATGTTCTGTTTCATAGTAAAGAGCAGAATCACTGAGCTTGAGTTTATCAATCGCATCACGCAGTGCTCCATAATCATCACCTTCTTTTGGAAAGATTCCAGCAAAAACCATTGGTTTGACTTCGCGGTATCCAGGGAGAGGATCCTGTGCCGGAGTATGATAAAGGGTAATGGTATCACCGACGCGTACTTCACGCAGTTCTTTGACACCAGTCGCAATATAGCCGATTTGTCCGGCTTCAAGTATTGGATCGCTTATGAGCTTTGGGGAGTAGTGACCGAGATCAACAATTTCTCCTTCTGCATCTGTTCTCATGAAGCGGATTTTTTCATGTTGTTTAATTGTTCCATCAATGATGCGAACTGAAGCAATGACTCCGCGGTAATCATCATAAAAAGAATCAAAAATAAGCGCACGTGTCTGCCCTGCGTCTGATTCTTTTGGCGCTGGGACTCGCTCAATCACCGCATCAAGCAGTTCGGGCACACCAATACCCGTTTTTCCTGAACAATGCAGGATCTCTTCTGGTTTACAGCCAAGCAAGTGAATGAGTTCTGCTGTTGCTTTTTCAATATTGGCATTCGGGAGATCAACTTTATTGAGAACTGGAATAATAGTCAGATTTTGTTCAATCGCGAGATACAAATTAGCAATGGTTTGCGCCTGCACTCCTTGGCTGGCATCAACCAAAAGAATAGCGCCTTCTACGGCCGCCAGAGAGCGTGAAACTTCATACGTAAAATCCACATGCCCTGGAGTGTCAATCAGGTTCATCATATAGCCTTTGTACTGCATGCGTACGGGCTGAAGTTTAATCGTAATTCCACGTTCTTGTTCGAGTTCCATTTGATCAAGAATTTGCTCACGCATGTGGCGTTTATCAACGGTTCCTGTAACTTCAAGAAAACGGTCAGCCAGGGTGGACTTGCCGTGATCGATGTGCGCGATTATACAAAAGTTTCTAATTTGTCTCATAGAAGAGGGGATTTATTTTTTGGGTGTATTTCTTCGTTCTCGGTGCGTTCCTCGCTCACCGTATTATTGAATACGGTTCGCTCCGGTACTCCCTGCGGCCTCGAACTCCATCCCAAAAAATAAATCCAGGTTTATCTGTTTGATTGAATAGTGGTGTATTCTATCATTTTTGGATGGTTATTTCAAGACATCGGTTTCTGTTGGAATATTACGTATTTTGAGCCATTTTTTTCGTAAACTTTGGGTTAATAAAGATAATTCTGGTACTTTAAAAAACCAGGCACATATTCCATAAACGAGCAGTCCGACCAGCCCACAAATAAGCCCTTGTAAAAAAATACCCAAAAACGTATCCATGTTTACGAGGAGTGAAATAGGATATTTTAATGATTGGGTGGTAATACCAAGGGCCAAGCAGCAGAGAGATAACTTTGTAATAACTGACAAAATTGAACTTTCTTCCAGCAATGCACCAACAGTCTGCCGTAAACGTATATAAAGGAGCGAAACTTGAACAATGCTTCCAAGTGAAATGCCCAGCGCTAAGCCTGCCACACCAAAATGTTTTTTAAAAATAAAACTCAAAAAGATCGTTATTCCCATAGAAAAGATCGCGATGATAAGCGGTGTTTTTACATTGTGAAGAGCAAAAAATGCTCGGCTATACAAAGCGAGAAGGCACTGTGAAAATAAAGAAAGAGAAAACATACCAACAGTGGTAGCTGTCATGATCGTATCTTCCCAGTTGAATTCACCACTTCCAAGGAGTACTCGAACAATTTGAGCACGCAGTAAAATAAAAAGAACCGTAAGTGGAAGAATAAAAAAAAGAATTTGACGAGTCGTGAGAGACAATTGTTTTTTAAATCCATCAAAATCTTTTTGAGCAACATATTCAGACAGCGTAGGAAAGGCAGCAATGGCAAAAGAAATACCAATGATTCCGATGGGGAGCGATGAGATGTTATTTGCAAAATGAAAAATAGCAATACTTCCAGCCCCAAGAAAAGATGCAAAAAAAGTGAGAAGGAGTGTGGTGACTTGCACCGAAGCAAGGGTGAGTGTTCGGGGCAAAAATGCGTGCAGCAGTTTTTTCATTTGACTGTCTTTGAATGAAAGAAGCGGGGAGTATCGAAAGCCAGAATTCAAAAGTACAGGGATTTGTATAAGCAAATGCAACAGTGCTCCGAGTACCACACCATAGGCAAGGCCTGTAAGTCCAAAAAGAGGAACCAAAAATACTGAACCGAAAATAATCCCGACATTGTAGAGAACGGGTGCCAGTGAATAAATAAAAAATGCTTTCAAAGACTGAAGCACACCTGACACAACCGCACTGAGCCCTAGAAGAATTGGGGAAAAGAGCATAATTCGTGTCAGTTCAATCGCTTTTTGTCTTGCTTCAAGGGAAAATCCAGGAACGAGTGACTCTACCAGAAACGGAGTGAAAACAAATAAAACAGCCGAAGTGACGCTCACCCCGATGAAGGTTACATTGATGACATTGCTGGCAAATTTCCAGGCTGATTTTTTTTCTTTTTGAAAAAGATCAAGAAAAAGAGGAATAAATCCAGCAGAGAGCGCTCCAACAATGAGAAGATTATAAATAAAATCTGGAATACGAAAAGCTGCTGTATAAATATCCAGTTCAATGCCTGCGCCAAATTGATGAGCAAGAATACGATCACGGGCAACTCCGACCACACGGCTCATAATCGATGCCACTGCCAAAATAAGTGCTGCTCCAGTTAAAGTTTTTGATTGATACGAAAGAAGATTTTTCATCATAAAGAAGGACTCTCAGGGGAAATGTTTTGTGAAATAGTCATAAAAATATGCTCTGTATCATGGCTGCGATGGTCAGGGTCTTGAATAATCACACTCACAAGCGTTGTTGGATTTGAAAATAAGAGCTGTCGTTTTTGACCATTGTACTGATCATAATCAAGAATGAAATTTTTTTTCTCCATTTCTGTTTGATAATATGCGGCAATAAACTGAGGTGAAGTAGAAATATTTTTCCATTCAAGCGTATAGATGTCTCGTGTTTCACCAATTGGCTGACGCATAAATCCGTAAAAGATTTCTTTTTTTGTTGAAGTAGTTGTGTATGGCCCTTTATCACCAAAACGATGGGGGAAATGAACCACAATTGGGGAAACAATGAGTTTTGGGAAAAAGGTAACGACTTCAAATTTTTGTTTTGATTCGGCTCCAGGAGAAAACTCTATACGAAAAACTTGTCTCTCATCATAAATAGGAACTGTTTGTCGTAGAGCCTCGGGTACACTATCGAGTGTTTTGTCTGAAGGGCGAGCTGCGAGTTTGAGAAAAATAAGAGAGCCAATAATAAGAAGAATAAGACAACCACAGGCATTGGAACAGGTTCGTTTGAAACAGGAGCGTTTTTTGGTAATTTGTTGAATAGGAGGTTCTTCAATCGTAACTCGATCATCAAAGTTTTCAGGCATACAATATGAACTCAAATATTCATATTGTATCATCTTTGGTAAGAGAGGGAAAGTATGATACTATAAATTTTGCTGTCATTCCGAGTCCTGAGCTTGTCGAAGGGCGAGGA
Source organism: uncultured Gammaproteobacteria bacterium (assembly GCA_964550845.1). Lineage (GTDB taxonomy): Bacteria > Patescibacteriota > Patescibacteriia > Magasanikbacterales > UBA922 > CAYTKU01. The sequence continues at coordinate 2,508 of CAZKAD010000038.1, read as the reverse complement.
ATCTTTCGTAAGGGTATTCCTTGGGAAGATTTTTGACTACGTTAGAAATGACAGTAACTCATTAGATATAATTTTCTCATTCCTATGAAAATTCATTTTTTTGGAGCAGCGCATGAAGTCACCGGGTCTTGTCATATGATTGAAACGGCACAGAGTCAGATACTCCTCGACTGTGGTATGTTTCAGGGGAGCAATTTTAGTGAAGGGAAAAACTACGAAATTTTTCCCTTTGATCCACGAGCAGTTCAGGCACTCCTCGTTAGCCATGCCCACCTTGATCATACTGGACGAATCCCAAAACTCATCAAAGATGGTTTTGCTGGACCAATTTTTATGACCAAAGCAACACGAGAACTTGCCAAGCTGATTTGGGAAGATGCCTATCAAATTATGCTGTATGAAAATGAAAAATTTCAACGGCCACTGCTTTTTTCTCCAGAGGATATTGAAGTAGCTTTTTCTCGTTGCCAAGGCGTAGACTATGATGTGTGGAATACAGTCGGGGATATTGAATTCAAATTTCATGATGCTGGACATATTTTTGGTTCTGCCTTTATTGAAGTCAAAGGAGAAGGCAAAACAGTTGTCTTTTCTGGAGACATTGGCAATCTCGATGCTCCGATTATTCGCGATACGGAAAATTTGCCAGACATGGATGCGCTTCTTTGTGAATCAACCTATGGAGATCGGGTGCATGAATCTGCTGACGAGCGAGACAAAATGCTGCTGGATTTGATCTCCCAAGGGGTGAGTCGGGGAGGAACAATTATGATCCCGGCTTTTTCACTCGAACGTACGCAGGAGCTTCTCTACAAACTCCATATTATGAGTCTGCATGACAATACTTTGCCCAAAGCTCCGATATACCTTGATAGTCCGCTCGCAATTGATGCCATGGCAGTCTACAAAAAATATAAAGAATATTATGACAAGGATGCAAGTCAGGAAAATCATGATGGAGATGACTTTTTGACCTTTCCACAACTTCGTATTACGCGGAGTCGTGATGAATCAAAAAAAATCAATGATGTTCATGGACCAAAAATTATTATCGCAGGATCTGGTATGATGAATGGTGGACGCATTGTCCATCATGCCTTTCGCTATCTGTCCGATCCCAAATCTACGTTGATTATTGTCGGGTATCAGGCGCAGGGGACACTGGGACGACGACTCTATGAAGGGGCAGAAAAAGTAAAAATATTTGGACAAGATGTAGAAGTGAGATGCAAAATCAAAGCTATTGGTGCACTCTCGGCCCATGCAGATCAAAATAAACTGATGGGCTGGATTCGGGCGACAAAACAAAAGCCAAAAAAAGTATACTGTATTCATGGTGAACCAGAAGCTGCCACCGCCCTCGCACACAAGATTCGTGATGAATTTGGTATTCAGACTTTTGTTCCAGAGTATGGTGAAGCTGTGGAAGTATAAGGTTGCGTAAAAGTTTGAAAAACAAAAAATCCCGCTTGAAACGGGATTTTTTATCTGGTTTATTTATTACGAAGTAGTAAACAAATTCAGTGGGGGGAGTGTTGGGTGGGCAGTCCAACATCCCCCTCTTATCAAATTCCTCCAGCGAGGGAAGGCAGTGTTGCGGGACACTACCGTTTCCTGCGAAGGAAATTGACTATCTCGGGCCACCGAGACTGATCCGTGTGTACGGGTGGCTCAATCCAGAGCCTGTAGACTAAAAACTGAAAAACAATTTTTATACTACAAACTCTGAATATTACGAGATTGATTGACTTATAGACGATTTTTGTATTTTTGTCAAGATTTAGTGGGGATAAAAAAATTATCCTTTTTCCCACTTAGACCTCGCTTTGTCCCGTTGCTATTGGTTTTGGGACCAAAACCAAATACCACATTTTTGCTCTTTTGTCAATGGTATGATAAACTCTATATACAGAAATAATTCCCTCTACTGAGCCATTTTTATGCCAAAATTCAAGATAAAATCAGCCTATAAACCAGCAGGAGACCAGCCCAAAGCGATTGAGAAGCTTACTTTTGGCCTCCAAAACAATATGAAGCGTCAGACTCTGCTCGGAGTAACTGGTTCAGGAAAGACGTTTACAGTCGCCAATGTGATACAAAATGTCCAGATGCCAACGCTCGTGATTGCCCACAACAAAACCCTGGCTGCCCAGCTTTGCAATGAGTTTCGTGAATTTTTTCCAGATAATGCCGTGGAATATTTTGTGTCGTACTATGACTACTACCAGCCAGAGGCCTATATGCCGAGCAGTGACACCTATATTGAAAAAGAAGCTCAGATCAATGAAGAAATCGATCGCCTTCGTCATGCCTGTACCCAAGCACTGCTCACACGCCGTGATGTGATTATTGTGGCTTCAGTCTCAGCGATTTATGGCCTTGGTTCGCCCAAAGAATACGAACAGATTGTTTTGCATTTGAATAAGGGACAGAAAATGGATCGAGTAGCGCTTAGCAAACAACTCATCGAAATGCAATTTGAAAGAACAAATGCCGAGATTAAACGGG
>CAZKAD010000037.1:6158-10258 GCA_964550845.1 uncultured Gammaproteobacteria bacterium | reverse complement strand
GAAGATCTTCCTCAGACATTTCACTCATACGGCCCAAAAGTTTGCTTTCACCTATCTATAACTGGGGAAAGTGGAAAAGTGTGACAGTCTAGATTAAAGTTGGATTTTCAAGATACGATCTCTGCCACACAAGTCTTTGATTACTTCAATTTTTGCGTGAGGAAAAATGGTTTGGATGTAATGAGAAAGTGGTATGGATTGAGACGGATCAATTTCAAACCAGGCGGTGAGAGAATGGCCGGATTGTTTTATTTGCCCTAGAAGTGTTTTGTACAGGGCAAGTCCGTTATCGTCTGCCACGAGAGCAGAATGTGGTTCATGCTGGATAGAGGCTTCAGTATCAAATTGTTCTTGCGTCAGATAGGGAAGATTGGCAGTGAGGAGAATTTGTTTATTGGAGAGGTCTATTTTTTTATTGATGATTGGTTCTAATAAATTTCCTTGGAGAAAAGTAATGTTAGTTTTATGAATCTGGGCATTTTTTTTGGCGACTTCTAACGCTTTTTTGGATATATCGGTAGCAATTGTTTCCAGTTGATAAGAAGGATTCTTTTGTTGAAGAGTTTTTTGAATGGCAATAGGAATACAGCCAGAGCCTGTTCCGATGTCTATCAGAAGAGATTGCTTCGCTTCGGTGTGCTCCCGCCCAACGCGGCCAGGCGCAATGACAGAGATTACATTCTCTACCAGAATTTCTGTATCAGGGCGGGGGACGAGGGTGTGTTTATTGACCAAAAAATTAAAGCCAAAAAATTCCTTGTGGCCGGTGAGATAAGCAATAGGGACGCCTTTGGCACGTAGACGAAATAATCGTTGAAGTTTAAAATTTGCGAGCCAGGGAAGAGTAAATTCAGGATGCGAAACCACCCATTCGCGAGGTTTTTTGAGAACATGAGCGAGCAAAATTTGGATATCAAACAAGTCCAAATGATATTTTTTTTGGGTTATTTCTATGGTCTTTAAGAGTGTTTTTTTCATAATTTATCCACAGAAGACACTTGACATAATGTAAAATACATTATACATTATCGATTATAAGAAAGTAAAATATATTTTACGTATAACCTATGCCAGAGATTATTTCCAATCTCAAAGAGTTACGAACCCAAAAAGGGTTTACTCAAGAATATTTGGCAGATATTCTTGGTGTTACTCGTCAAACTATTAATGCCATAGAACAGGGAAAATATCAACCGACCCTTCATTTGGCTTGGAAGTGTGCGCAACTGTTCAATGTCAAAATTGAAGACATTTTCCGTTTTATTTCTTAATTTTATTTATTCGTATGAAAAACTTTTTGTGGTTTCTTCGTAAACCAAATGATGAACGTGAACAGATTCTCTATCTTCAAGCCTACAAGAGAGTACTCTATTTTCTTTTCGGTATTTTGATCTTTGGATCACTTGTTACTGGTGCAAATGCTCTTTTGGATGTGTTTGATTTTCAACTTGAAAAGAAGGTTTTTTCGGTTCCAGTTTTAGCTCTGGATATGGCAATTGATTTGACTTTTCTTATCTGTATTTTTTTGGGTTGGCATGTGCTTCGCAAGGAAGAACTTGATGTAGAGAGTCAAAAAATTGCACATAAACAAAATTTTTGGTTTATTCTGGTTTCTATTTTTGGCGTTCTTATTCTTTCTTGTCTTGCTGCTCAAATATTTTCACTCCCTTATCTTGAAGTTTATATCTTAGGACTTGGTGTATCTTGGATCCTTCTCTGTGTATTTTCGTACAGATCGCTTACAAAAAATGTTCCATTTTTATTGCGCCTCTATCTCAGCATCGTGTATCCTCTTTTTGTTCTCGTTTTTTCACGTGTGTCGTCTAAAATGAGTGTGGCCAAGTTTATTCTCTCAGGTGTATATACTTTCGTGCTTCATGTTCTGGTGCTTCTGATCTTTGCTTTGGCTATCATGTTTACGGGGCTGTTTTCCGACAAGGTTCTTAATCCGTACCTCATCAACACCAATCATTTTATATCAGATTTTGAATCTGGTGATCGAGTTCAAGTACAACATGATTTTGAATCACTGAATATAAATGATTTTGTAATATTTTTGGGAAGTACAGGACGGCCTGAGGGCGGTACGCAGCCAAGGCTTGGTAAGGTCATATCGATTGAACCGTCAATTGTTGTGGATTCAAGTATTGGTGAAGTGACGATTGATAGCAACCATCGTATCATTGGCAAAGTAACTTCGAAAATAGATATGAAAAGTAAATATTTTGGATTGCCTATGAGCACAGTAACCGATGCAGAACAGATGGAAGAAATGAAATAAAAATTTTAAAATATGTAATAAAAAAATGGTCGACTTATGCGACCATTTTTTTATGCTTCATCCATTTGCTTGTAGTCAGCCGTTCTGAGCGCTTCAATAATTTTGCCAACATCGCCATTGAGAATCGTTGGAATATTGTTCCAGCTTTCATGGATGCGATGATCTGTAATACGATCTTGGGGAAAATTGTAGGTGCGAATTTTTTCACTGCGATCACCAGTACCGATTTGGCTCTTGCGTTTTTGTTCCAGTTCACTGCGTTTTTTTTCTTGATCCATTTCATAGAGACGCGCACGCAGTACATCCATGGCTTTGGCTTTGTTTTGTACCTGTGATCGTTCATCCTGACATTGTACGATGAGTCCGGTTGGTATGTGCACAATGCGCACCGCACTTTTGGTGGTGTTGACACTCTGTCCTCCTGCGCCACCTGAACAAAAAATATCTATACGCAGATCACTCTCTTTAATTTCCATTTCTGTTTCTTCAATTTCAGGCAGGACGGCAACAGAAGCTGTCGAAGTATGGATACGTCCAGTTTTTTCTGTTTCTGGAACACGCTGAACACGGTGTACTCCCATTTCATATTTCATATCGCGGTACACATTGTGTCCACTCATACTAAAGATGACTTCTTTGTAGCCACCAATTCCGATTTGATGTTCATCGATCAGTCCTGTCTTCCAACCGAGACTATCAGCGTACTTCATATACATACGCATGAGGTCTCCTGCAAAGAGGGCTGCTTCGTCTCCGCCAGCACCAGCACGGATTTCCACAATCACATCTTTTTTATCCATGGGATCGGTGGGACGAGTCATTTCAGCGAGTGTATTTTCAAGAGTAGATTTTTTTTCAAGGAGTTCTGTTTTTTCCAGCTCTGCAAGTTCTTTCATTGCTTGGTCTTCACCATTGATCATATCTTCGACATCAACAAGGTGCTTTTCTGTTTGTTCAAGTTCATTGATTTTTTCATACACGGGCTTAAGATCAGTATACTCGGTCGAAACATTTTTGAGTTTTTTAGAGTCATTAATAATAGCAGGATTTTGCAGATCTGCTTCAAGCGCATCAAATTTGTTTTTGAGTTGAATATATTTTTCGAGCATATAATTTATAAGGCGCTGTCATTCCGAGGAGGAACGACGAGGAATCTTTCGTAAGAGTATATCATTTTTTTCGCAATTGTATAGAGGAGAAAAATATTTTCCTTACGAAAGATTCCTCACTTCGTTTGGAATGACAGAGTGAGAAAATTTGGAATGATAGGTTTGAAAAAATAAAAAAACAGACCCGAAAAGGAATCTGTTTTTTTGAGACGCTACTGAGCTGCTTCTTCGCCAGACATTTTTGCTTTGCGGGCAGCAGTTTTCGCTGCGTGCTTGGCAGTTTTTCCTTTGCGTGTTTCTGCTGTGGCAGCTACTTTGGTCGCGCGTTCGGTAAATTTTTCAACACGGCGAGCAGTATCCACGAGAATTTGTTTTCCAGTGTAGAAAGGATGAGAAGCAGAAGAAATTTCAATATGCAGAATCATGTATTCAACTCCGTCTACGGTGCGAGTTTCTTTGGAACTGAGAGTTGAAGTACCAAAAAATTCAGCACCACATGAAGTGTCGAGGAAGATAACATTGTTTACCTTTGGATGAATATCTTTTTTCATAAATTTGGCTCCTAAGACTTCCCATTGTAGCCAATGGCTTGCTTAAGAAAAGCTAATAATAAAGTAAAAGGAGTATAGCAGAGGAGGAGAGTTTTGTCAATATCCACAGGGTAGAGCCATAAAGGGCTTGACAAAGCTGATTTTTTGGCTTTAAATAGA
>CAZKAD010000037.1:0-6058 GCA_964550845.1 uncultured Gammaproteobacteria bacterium | reverse complement strand
CGGGCAGCAACAATTCCGTTCCCCTGCCCATCCCCAAAACCATGAAAAATTCATGCTTTCGGGGAGTACAAAGAATAACAATATCTTGGAGGCATTCTTTGTACAAAACAGCAGGGGAAAAGAAAAAGGAAAATAAAAGTGATACCCCTAGGAGGGTATTTTTCTTTTGAAAAATCTCTTCATAGAGCAAAAAATCCATTTTACACTTGCTTTTTTCTCTAAGAGAGAGTATAGTACGTTTTACTAAAATGATTTTTTATGCTTCTCAAAGTACTTCAGATTATCCAAATGGTATTGGCTGTCCTCATGATTATCTCTATCCTTCTCCAGCAAAAAGGTTCTGGAATGGGTGCAGGATTTGGCGCTGGCAGTGGTCCGATTGTTTCTACTCGTCGTGGTGTTGACCTGTTTCTCTATAAAGCAACAATTGTTTTGTCTGTGGTCTTTTTTGCCATTGGCATCAGCTTCATTATTCTTCAATAATGTTTTTTCTTCTAACTAAATAGAAGAAGCTCCCCCTTCTCATCATGAAATGCTGGCATTTTTCCGCTGACTCTCGTGGCATTTCTTAAATACTTCACGTGTGAAAACGTTCTTCTCCAATGTGTGGAAAAAATTTTTTTCCAAAAAAGGTTCTCAGAAACCTCTTATTTCGTCTGCCCTTGATATTGCCATGCTCAAATCAGTGCGCAAGCAACCATATCCTCGCTGGGGGCAGGTAAAGCACTTTAAAAGGTTCATGACAAAGAGTGAAAAACTTCTCTACCGCATTGCACTCTTGGCATTTTCGTTTGGTATTCTCTGGTTTGGATATAGTTTGTTTACGCATCATACGACTGAAGTCGCTGCTGAAGGTGGTGATTATGTTGAAGGAATTGTTGGTTCGCCTGCACTTATCAATCCCTTGTATGCATCCTTGAGCGAAGTGGATAAAGATATCACAAGGCTTGTGTATTCTGGACTGCTGAAAGTAAATGAGCAGGGAGTTCTTGTTCCAGATTTGGCAGAAAATTTTGCTTTGTCAGAGGATAAAAAAACGTATACGTTTTCTTTGAAAAAAAATGTTGTCTGGCATGATGGCGAAGCTTTCACCAGTAGTGATGTTGTTTTTACCTTTGAACTTATTCAAAATAGAAGTGTGAATAGTCCACTTGAAGTCAGTTTTCAGGGAGTAAAAATTGCTGCCACCGATGACTTTACTGTTACGTTTACGCTTCCAGAAGTCTATACACCGTTTCCTTCGAGTTTGACCGTTGGAATTTTACCCGAACATGTGTGGAGTGAGATTCCCGTTGAGCAAATTCGTTTGGCTCGAACAAACTTGCAGCCGATTGGAACTGGGCCATTTAAATTTTCTCGCATGGTCACTGACAAATCTGGATTTATTTCAGAATATACCCTTGAGAGATTTGATCGGTACTATACACGCCCTGCCTATTTGGATCACTTTACCTTTCGTTTTTACGCAAGTTACGATGGCGAAGATCCTGGAACTGCAGCCATTGAAGCCATGCGTCAGCAGCATATTGAGGGGGTGAATTTTGTACCAGTAAATTTGAAAGATAAAGTTGAGCGTAAGCACGTAGTACTTTACAACCCACAATTGCCACAATATACGGCTCTGTTTTTTAATCAAAAAAGACAGACAGCACTCGCTGAAAAAGAACTGCGTATTGCCCTGTCTGAAGCGATTGAAAAGGAAAAGATTATCAAAGATACTCAAAAAGATGATGCGATTGCTATCAATGGTCCTTTGCTTCCAGACTATTTAGGATTTAAAGCTGATGCCACAGGAACCCTTGCTTATTCTTTGGAATCTGCCAATGCGCGCTTAGATAAACTCTATGACCGCGTAAACGCTGATGATCAAAAAGAAAAGCGCCGGGTGGAACTGCAAAAAGAATGGACGAGCGCCAATGCTCCAACACTCGCAAGTGGCACAACGAGCACTCTTCCTACTGTTGTTCCAACGACAACTCCTGAAATGGTAGAATTTGTGGAAAATACACTCTCAGAAGAATTTTCTGGTGGCCAAACATTTTTTCGCAAATCCAAAAAAGGTGGAGATATTATAACTTTGGATCTCGTAACTGTTGATACGCAGGAATATCGTAAAGCAGCCGAACTTATTGTGGGATTTTGGCAAGAAATTGGTATTAAAACAGAAGTCACCTATGTCAGTGCCAAAGCGCTTTCACGAGATATTCTCCGAGATCGCAAGTATGATGTGCTTTTGTATGGTGTGCTTCTCGGAAGTGATCCTGATCAATATCCATTTTGGCATTCTGCACAGGCAACGTATCCAGGACTCAACTTGTCACAGTATAGTAACAAAACGGCTGATGAGGCCTTGAAAAAAATACGTGAAACTGATAAACCGGAGGAACTTACGAGTTTGTATAGACAGTTTGAGGATGCACTCCTGCAAGATGTGCCAGCTATATTTCTTTATTCCCCACAGTATCACTATGCGGTTGACGATGCGATCAAAGGAATTGGGCTCACTCGTATTACTGAACCTTCGGATCGTTTGAGTAATGTGACAAATTGGTACAAAAATACAAAACGGATGTGGTAACAAAGATTGTAGGCCTCGATGGCGAAACTGGTAGACGCACTAGCTTCAGGTGCTAGCGTTCGCAAGGACATGGGAGTTCGAATCTCCCTCGAGGCACATAGTAACTTTTTTCATATCTCTTTCTTCTTCACAATAGAGATATGTAGTTATTTTTTATTTATTCTTACATTTTTATGATAGAACAGAAAAATACAGGATACAGGCCAAAAACATATGGTCGCAGTGTCCGAAGATATGGGAACCCAAATCCCAAAAGTGCCGATGCACCTGTAGTTGGTGCCACGCCCAGTACCACACTTGGGGCAAAAAAAACATTTGGAGCTCGTCCACTGACCACTGCTCCTCGAACAGGTACTACTAATGGTGCGCGTTTTCAAGCGCAAAGAGGAGACCGAAATTCGTATTTTAAAGGACGACGAAATACCTACATGGGACCACGAGAGCCTGTGGTACCAAAGCCAGCTCCAGTGGCATCTGTGAATGGTGCGCTTCGTATTATCCCGATTGGTGGATGTGAAGAAGTTGGGCGCAACATGACTATTTTTGAATACAAAGAAGATATTGTCATTGTTGACATGGGACTCCAATTTCCAGAAGAAGACATGCCTGGAATTGATTATATTATCCCAAATATCAAATATCTTGAAGGAAAAGAAAAACGTGTTCGCGGTGTTGTGTTTACGCATGGACATCTTGATCATATTGGAGCAGCTCCGTTTTTGCTCAAAAGATTGGGATATCCAACAGTTATCTCTCGTGATTTGACTTTGGCACTCATCAAACACAAACAAGAAGATTATGAAAAGGGGAGTAGTAAAAATCTCAAAGTGATTCGTGTACAAAATCTCAATGATAAAATTCGTTTGGGTGAAATGTCGATTGGATTTTTTCAGGTAGAACACTCGATCATGGATTCTATGGGAGTAACAATTGAAACTCCGGCTGGTTCGATTATTCATGCTGGTGATTGGACCATGGAACGTGATGAACAGGGGAATACTAACTTAAAGTATGACCAACTACAAAAACTTGCTCGTCCGACAACCTTGATGCTCGAAAGTCTTGGTGCAATCAATGACAAGCGTCATGGAACGTACGAAGAAATGTACAAAAATTTGTACTCAATTTTGGAAACGGCTCCAGGACGTATTGTAATTGGTACCTTTTCTTCACAGGTAGAACGTGTGAAATGGATTATTTATGCTGCAGAAAAAATTGGCAAAAAGGTAGCGCTTGATGGTTTTAGCATGAAAATGAATATTGAAATTGCCAAAGAACTTGGGTATATCAAAACACCCAAAGGTGTCCTGATTGATGTGGATAAAATTCATGACTATCCAGATAACCAAATTGTGGTCGTGTGTACTGGGGCACAGGGTGAACAAAATGCTGTGCTCTCTCGCATCATTCAAAAAGAACATCGTCAGATTCGGCTCAAGGCCAGTGATACGGTGATTTTTTCTTCCTCAATTATCCCTGGGAATGAACGATCAGTTCAGCGTCTGAAAGATGCTATTTACAGGCAATGTGATCATGTAATTCACGGGGATATTATGGATGTGCATGTCTCTGGTCATTCCACTCGTCAGGATATTCGTGACATGATTACACAGACCAAGCCAGATTATTATATTCCGGTATATGGAAATCATTTTTTCTTGAAAGAAGCACGCAACGTAGCTATGGGTATTGGCTTTGACAGCAAAAAGATTGTTGTTCCGGACAATGGAAGTATTATTGAAATGGATCAAAACGGTATTCGACTTTTGTCACAAAAGGCGCCGTCGGACTATGTATTTGTTGATGGTCTTGGGGTGAGTGATATGCAGCATGTGGTACTGCGTGATCGTCAGGTCTTGGCAGAAGATGGTATGGTGGTAGTGATTGCTACGGTTGAATCCAAAACAGGAAGACTCATTCAAAATCCAGATATTATTTCTCGCGGCTTTGTTTTCCTTAAAGATAATAAAAAGCTTATTGAAGATCTGCGGGTGAAAGTCAAAAAGATGGTTGAAGATTCAAACCCAAAATCCTGGGCAGATACCAATGAAATCAAAAATGAACTTCGGGATAAAATTGGGCAATTTTTGTTTCAAAAAACCGAAAAACGTCCAATGGTGCTCCCAGTTGTAATTGAAGTGTAATTTTTTTGGGTAAGTGTTGTAAATGCACAAAAAGAACTCCATCAAGGAGTTCTTTTGTTTGGTTTTGAAAGAGCGAGTTGAATTCCGATAGTGAGCAGTCACCCTCCAGCCTACTACCGCGCGCACTCATCTCTTTTTATACCAAAAGTACTTTACCAAATAGAGGATAAAATTTTTCTAAAGAAAGCCTTGATTCTTGAACTTTTCGTATTTTTGTGATAGAGTTTTTTCAATTATGCCGACGTGGTGAAACTGGTATACACGCGTGCCTTAGGAGCACGTACCTTCGGGTGTGGGAGTTCGAGTCTCCCCGTCGGCACTCAAATCGGAACACCTTGAACTTTTTTTATTTTTGTAGTAGAGTGTTTTCACATTGCCACCGTGGTGGAATCGGTAGACACGCGGGATTTAGGTTCCCGTGCCCGTAATAGGGCATGGGGGTTCGACTCCCCCTGGTGGCATATTAACCTAGGCTCGCATTTGCGTGTCCCGGCGAACAAAGAGACCTTCCCACAACGCCGTAGAAAGTGAATACTTTGACTTTTTACGGAGGAGATGGGGAAGGTCTTTTTGTTTTTTTCATTGAAGCTTTTCTTAAAAAAGAGTATAATAAAAGCAGTTCACACTTTTTTTTATGCAAAAAAAATTATTTTTCATTACACTCGTTCTCGTTTTTATCTTTCCACTGAGTGGTTGTGGTGTGAATATGCAAACAGATGAACAAACACCCGCTTACCCTCAATCTTCTACGCCTTCTTTTCCTTCAGACGTAAAACTTGATACCAATACCAATTCTGTTTATCGGGTATCTTTTCCCGCTGACTTTACCAGCACAGAAACCTCACCCATGAAAGAAGATTATACTTCTTGGGATCTTGGACTTTCTTATCCAAAATCATATTTTATCCGCAGTATTTCTGAAGCCTATGTAGATATGGGGACAGGAGATATTTTGTGTAGTGGATCTTTGCGCGATGGGAATCGTCTGACCAAAGAAGCCCAAAAAATATCTCAGAGTGGAGTTGTGCTAGACATATATACCTGGTCAGAAGCTGGAGCTGGAAATATTTATCAAGGAAGAGTGGCTACTGTGAAAAAAGACAATGTTTGCTATGCAGTGTCTTTGTTTTTGCATACCACTCAGCCAGAAAACTATGGAACTCATGAAGCCGAGTTTAAGCAATACCGATTAGAACATGAAGCTGCTCAGAAGAAAATTTTCGAAACTTTTGATTCTATTATTCAGACATTTGAGTTTGTACAAGAATAAGTGTTATGGGTTATAAACAGACAAATATACTACTTTCTGCTGTTGGCTTTCTCTTGTTGTTTGGGA
>CAZKAD010000036.1:0-10350 GCA_964550845.1 uncultured Gammaproteobacteria bacterium | reverse complement strand
GTGGACCCAGGAGGATTTGAACCTCCGACCCTCTGCATGTCATGCAGATGCTCTAACCAACTGAGCTATAAGTCCTTTTATGAAAAAACCGTCCTGGCTTAGAACGGGCTTCTGTGGGCGTGCCTGGAGTCGAACCAGGGACCTTTACATTATCAGTGTAACGCTCTAACCATCTGAGCTACACGCCCATATTTGTGCCCATAAAGATACTATAAATTCCTACGTTCGTCAAGTGCATCTCTTGAAAATTCCTTTTAAACCATTATACTCTATTTTGAAGAAAGTTTTTATTTTTCTAAAATACTATGAAAGATTTTATTGAGCATATTACCAAAGAAGCAGGAGCACTCACGCGCGCCTACTTTGGAAAAGTCCAAAATATACAGCATAAAAAAGATGCAACTGACCTTGTCACTGAAGCAGATTTTGCCTCTCACAACTATCTCGTTTCGGCCATTTCGCAAAAATTTCCAAACCACAAAATCATAAGCGAAGAGCAAGAAAACGAAGAATTGACAGATGCCCCGACTTGGGTTATTGACCCACTTGATGGAACCTTTCATTTTGCTACAGGGACTCCGATGTATGTCATTATGGTCTGTTTTATAGAAAATAAAGAAGTACTATTTTCTTGTACATATGATCCCTTACAAGACGAAATGTTTTTTGCACAAAAAGGAAAGGGAGCATTTCTCAATGGTGAAAGAATTCACTGTAGTTCTTACGACAAGATCAATCAAGGTTCAGGAATTATAGGTTGGCGTATGAATCCATACTATTCAAGTGTTCTCCTTTCTCTTTACGATATAGCAAAAGAAAATAAATTTCATTGTGCTATTATAAGTAGCGCTGGATATGGAGCAGCACAAATCGCAGCAGGAAGACGTGATTGGCTCCTCAATCTTTCTTGCTATCTGTGGGATCTCGCAGGGATTTCGCTTTTGCTCTCTGAAGCTGGTTGCAAGGTAACGAATCTTTCGGGAAAAGCTTGGACAGTGGAGGATGAAAACCTCCTCTGTGCGAATGAAACACTCCACAGTGAGCTGGCTACTTTTCTCAAACCACGAGAGCCTCATCTTTTTTCTCTTTAAACTGTTTTCAAATAGATAAAAAAACTCCCCGTTTCAGGAGAGTTTTTTTGAAATTTTTGTATTAGATGTTGAGGTTGTCAATCGCACTTGTATCTACATCATCGTTTGCTTGGCTCTCAGACATTGGAGCTCGCTGTGGACGTCCACCTGCTGGTTCGTTGATTTTGAGGTTTACTCGAGCATTGTTTTTTGCTCCAACGATCTTGAGGAGGGTGCGTACAGCACGAGCAGTCTGACCTTGACGACCGATTACGTATCCCATGTCTGTTGGATTGATATCCAAAGTAATGAGTACTCCTCGTTCATCAACAGTGCGAGTCGTTTTGACATCATCTGGGTGATTCACGATCGCTTTGATGATGTATTCAACAAACTGTTGGTCCTGCATATTCGTACATTAATCTGATTAAACTGAACTGTCGACATGTGGAAATTCCACCAGTTCTTTCACTTGTAAAGTATAACAAAGGTACTGCCAAAAAGTCAACAGGCTCTTAAAACAAAAACTGTCCACAAGGGACAGTTTTCAAAAATGTATTAAGCGGCGGGAGCTGCTTCAGGAGCAGTTGCTTCTGCAGCCTTTTGAGCAGATTTCTGAGCTTCTTTCTTTGCTTCCAGTTTTACAGCTCGTTTTTTACTAATAAATACTGCTTTTTCTTTTTTTCCTTTTACAATTCCTTCTTTGAGAAAAAGGTTATGAACCGTAGGAGAAGGTTGAGCCCCGACAGAGAGCCAATATTCAATGCGATCTTTCTTAAGTTCAATCTGTTTTGGCTGAGTAATTGGATTATAACTTCCCACAATTTCAATACTTTTTGCTTGGGTATCTTTGTGCTTATCTGACACAATAAGACGGTAGATAGGCTGTTTTTTCTTTCCAAGACGTTGGAGACGAATACAAAGCATAAATAATTATATGATAAAACTGTGACGTTAGAGCAGGAGCATTATATCCAAATCTCGCTTCTTTGTCAAGAGGGATGAGGTTCAGACATCTTGACTGACAGGAGCTGGGAAACCCCATTGCCACCCATAGTCACCCCATAAATAGCATCAGCCGCATGCATAGTCACTCGATTATGGGTAATAATGATGAACTGTGAAGCCTCCGAAAGTTCTTTAAGGATTTGGACTACCCGCAGAGTATTGGCTTCATCAAGCGCCGCCTCAACTTCGTCAAGAATAACAAAAGGTGAAGGATTCGTTCGCAAAATTGCACAAATAAGGGCAATTGAAGTAAGAGTCCTCTCCCCTCCGGAAAGGGCCTGGATATTGTTGATTTTTTTGCCTGGTGGACAAGCAAGGATATCAATACCTTTGAGTATTTTTTTCTTTTTTTCTTTGGTCTCTCCTTCTACTCCTTCTTCAAAGAGTGGAACTTCGCCTTCGTTTTTTTCTTCTTCATCTTCGTAGACTTCAACGAGGTCGGCACTTCCCCCTTCAAACAAAATAGAAAAATAACGAGCAAATTCTTTTTTCATTTCTTTAAATGCCTTAGAACGCTTCTTTTTCATAATGCTATCCAGTTCTTCCACCAGTGTTTCAAGGTCAGAAAGTGTTTTCTTGAGATCTTTGAGTTGTTCATCAAGGTGATCATACCGAGACTTTGTTTCTTCGTATTCAGAAACAACACTTTCATCAATTCCACCAATAAGCGAGAGTGTATATTTTAATTTTTGAATTTTTACCTGAGCCTGTTCTTGCTCAACTGGAGTGAATACCTGATGCCCACGAGAAACAATCGAATCAAGCGATACATGCAGTTCCTCAAAGACTTCTCTTTGCACATCTTCTTCACGGGTTTCAAGTTTGGCAAGCTCAATCTGCCGATTATTTTTTTCGCCAATGGCAGTATTAACCACAAGTTGAAGTTCTTGCATCTCATCCTGCAGAGCAAACACGCGATGTTTCTTTTTTTCTTCCTCTTCATGGAAAGAAGTAATTTTTATTTCGGCAGCTTGAAGTTCTTGTTCCAAATCCTGAAGTTCATCCAGTAAAAATTTCTTCTGTCCTTCAATACCAGTCATAATATCTCCATACTGCTCAGGACTCAGGGTTTCAAGAGAGAGTTCATGCTCAAGTGAAGCCACTTCAGCATCGAGTGTTTTTTTGTGACTTTCTTGAAGTTCAATTTTACTTTTCAAAAAGAGCAGTTCTCCAGAGCGATCTTGCAGATGGGAACGAACTTCTTCAAATCGAATTTCAAGTTTTTCAAGTTCAGAGCGTTTTTCTTTGAGTTGATTTTCACTGATTGCCACATCAAAATCATGAAAAGCAGCACTACTCGATGCGAAACTGAGTCGATCTTCTCGTCCACGGCGATATCCACCTTTAACCACACCAGTTGTTTCAAAAAGATCTCCTTGGAGGGTAACCATACGAATGCGACCAATACCCACACTACGAGCTGTATCCATATCTTCCACGACAAGTGTCGAGCCAAAAATCAAAGAAAATACATCATGATATTTGGCATTGTATTGCAAAAGCGTGGTGGCAAGGCCATGGACTCCTGGTTCTTTGAGAAGCGACTTTACCATATCGGGAACCTGGCGAGGACGCAGAGTCGTAAGAGGCAAAAAAGTAGCCACACCCAGTTGATGCGCTCGCAAGTATTCCACGCAGCGTTTTGCTGTAGACTCATCATTGACAACAAGAGAAGAAAGATAATTTCCGGCAGCGACGTCAAGCGCGACCACATATTCTTTTTGAACTTTTCCAAGCTGAGCGACTACACCAAAAATATCACCCAGGTTCCCTTTTTGATCCAAAACTGATTGCACAGCACGTAGGCCAGTCAGCTGAAATACTGACTGCTCTGCTTTGGCATAGGTTGTTTCTGTTTCAAGACGAGTAATATCAGCTCGAAGTGTTGCACGAGCTATATTCATCTGCTGCTGCTCATTTTGGAGTGCATTGACGACACTTTGTTTCTCTGATTTTTCTTTTTCCAACAGATCCATTTCTTTTTCTCCACTCACTTGCTGTGCAGTCAATTCTTCAATTTTTTCCTTCATCCAGCTCACTTGATGCGCACCGGCTTTACGATATTCACTATGAAGTTTTCCTTCTAAAATAGAAAGCTCTCGTTCAATAGAATTTTTCTGCTTTACGATCTCTTGATACTCATTTTGAAGTCCAGAAAAAATTTCTTGACGAGAAGATTCTCGTGCGAGTGTCGCCAGTTCTTCTTGAATCGTATGAAGCTCGGTTTCTGAATTCTTGAGTGAACTATCAATCGTTCGAATTTCTTCTCGAAGTTTTTGCATTTGAGTGGCAAAATCTGACCCAAGCGTTACATAATACCGCTCCTGGAGTTCACGCAATTCCACTTCAACTTCTTGTCTTTCTGTAAGCTTTTGTACTTGGCGAGAAAGAATTTTCAAACGGGGTTCAATCTCTCCAAAAAGAAGTTCAGCCTGCGAAATATGTTCACGAGTACGTGCTAACCGCAACATCGCCTGATGACGCTTGATCTGAAATTCTTTGATCCCTGAAGCTTCATCAAAAAATTCCTTTCGTTCTTCCTGAGTCTGAAGAATCATTTTATCAATCATCCCCTGCCCAATGATTCCATGCGCACCACTTCCAGTTTGAGCTTTGGCAAGAAGAATATTAATATCAATCAGTCTTGCTTCATGTCCATTAATTGTATATTCACTCTCACCCGATCGATAGAGCCGTCGGCCAATGACGAGTTCTTCATACTCAAGAGGAGTTTTTTTATCACTATTATCAAAAGTAATAAAAACACTGGCCATACTCATTTGGCCTTTGTGTTCAGATCCAGAAAAAATAATATCTTCACTTTTTTTCCCACGAAGCATTTTCATGCTTTGCTCACCCATAACCCAGCGCATGGCGTCAGCTACATTACTTTTACCGCTTCCGTTTGGCCCTACAATAACCGTAATACTCTGACGACTACCGAGGGGCGGGAGAAATTCCAAAACTGTCTTTTCCGCAAAAGACTTGAACCCTTGAATTTCAATACGCTTCAAAAACATAGAAAATACCCAAAAAGGGCTATAATACCCAAAAGTATAGCACGCTTATGGAGGCTTGACAATCCAAGGGAGTTCTTATAGAATGAGCTGTTTCTATGATGAATCATACTGCCAAACAAATCCTGGAGGCTGTTCAAAAAGCCCAATCAATCCTTCTCATCCCCCACCAAAACCCAGATGGGGATGCTTTAGGTGCATCAAGTGCCTTTGGGGTATGGCTCCACACTCTTGGAAAGGATTTTACTTACTATTGCAAAACCCAGGCATCTCCCCGCTTTTCTTATCTGCCGATTGAAAAGCTTACGAGTGATCAACACATTTGGGAGCAACAATTTGATGTTGTGATTGTATTTGATTCTGGTGATCTGCGCTATGCTGGAGTAGATGAACAAATTGCTAAAATTCGCAATACTATTACTCTCATCAATATTGACCATCATGCCACGAATGAACATTTCGGTGATTTAAACTTTGTTGATATCAAAGCTTCATCAACATCCGAGATGGTACAACGTTTTTTTGCTATCAATCATATTACCTTGCAAAAAGAAATTGCAACCAGTCTTCTTACTGGTTTTATTACAGATACAGATAATTTTACCAATAGTGCAACTTCATCATTTGCCCTTTCTTCTGTTAGTAACCTTATAAAAAGCGGTGGGAGAATGGTACCAATCCAAAACCGTGTGTATAAAAATATTTCTATTCCAGCTCTCAAAGTTTGGGGGGCTATGCTCTCTCGCCTCTCACATAATACAGAGCTTGATATGGTCTATACCTATATTCGTTTACAAGATATTAACGAAGCCCAAATTGAAGAATCAGAAATAGAAGGGTTAGCGAATTTTATGAATATGATTGAAGAAGGCAGTGCCAAAATTATTCTCAAAGAAATTCAGCCAAATAAGTGGAAAGGAAGTTTTCGTACCACACGGGACGATATTGATGTGTCTCTTTTTGCCAAAGCAATGGATGGTGGTGGGCACAAAAAAGCAGCTGGTTTTAAAGTAGAAGGAGAAGTTGACGAAGCATTTGAAAAAATCTTCAGTATCATAAAAAATGAGCGGCCTAAAAACTAAATTTTACACTCTTCCCCTCTTCTGTTATACTAAATTTATACTAACATACTTTTATGAATACTTCTCTTGTAAACGAAACTTCTCAATATCTTATTCCAACTGTTATTGAAAAAACTCACTTTGGTGAGCGTGCTTATGATATTTATTCTCGACTTTTGAAAGACCGTATTATCTTTCTTGGAAGTGCAATTGATGATGGTGTTGCCAACGCAATTATTGCCCAACTTCTTTTCCTCGAAAACCAGGATCCAGAAAAAGATATTAAAATCTATATCAATTCACCTGGAGGCTCAGTCACGGCAGGCATGGCTATTTATGACACCATGCAATATATCAAGCCAAACGTTTCTACTATCTGTATCGGTATGGCGGCGAGTATGGCCTCAGTCCTCCTCGCTGCAGGAGAAAAGGGAAAACGATTTTGTCTTGCCAACAGTGAAGTTATGATCCATCAAGTTATGGGAGGCACAGAAGGGCAAGCCAGTGATATTAAAATCCATGCCGAAAGAATTCTCAAAATGAAAGAACGCCTCAACAAAATTCTTGCGAAACATACAGGCCAAAAATTGGCAACGATTGAAAAAGATAGTGACCGTGATTACTTTATGGAAGCACAGGAAGCTGTAAAGTATGGCCTTGTAGACAAAGTCATCTAAATAGAATTCAAAAAGATACCCTGAGCGTAGTCGAAGGGTATTTTTTTATATATTTATAGAAAAAAAATCGCCCGGCCACAATGGGCCGAGCGAAGCGAATTTGCAAAAGGGAATAAATCCCCTGCCTGTATCCAAGAAGATGTGCCTTAGGCATAAATGAGCCGGAGCCGAAGTACCCTAGAGCACATCCCCATGCTTGTCGTGGATACAGAGTTGTATTTACTTCGTACAATAATTTTGACGAAATACGTACTGCCTCTATATCCCTGTCCTACCCCGACCAGCGTCGGGGTCGTGGATACAGAGAGATAAGTATTTAGAACCAAACATTATCCTAACTACTCACTATCTCTATACCCTCGCTTTCTCCAAAGAAGAAAATGAGGAACAAATAGATATATCAATCAAAGCAAAATGAAAATAAATGACCTTCTGTATAAACCTATTTGTACTATCTCATCAATGAGACCAAATATAATACCACAAAATAACCTTTTTGTCAAGCGTTGTATCGTCATCCAAAAAAATTTGGCTTAAATAAAGCAAAAAATACCCTCCAAAGAAGGGTATTTTGATTGATAAAAAGCGTTTTTAGGTACTTGAAGCGGTGGTGTTCTCTACAGGTACAGCTTCCCCACCATTGGTTTCAGGTGCACTGCAGACCTCTCCCTCAGGACAAGGAGCAGAAACCTTCTCTACCCCCACAAGACAAATCTGAGGCAGTGGTCGGTAGTAGCTATCAAAAACGGTTTCTTGCTTCGCACCATCAGGCATGACACGAGTATAGGTAAATGATGTTTGAGCGCCTCGAAATGCATTTTGACATTGCTTTTCACCAGGCGCCAGAGAAGTTGTTTCTGTAATACGTGCAGGACCAGTAGGAATCCATTTATGCACAACTGGTTTTGAGTATGATCCTTTTCTTCCATCATTTGTCCCCCAAATAGTAAATTTAAGCTCCCCTGTCTTATCATTCATGGCAGTCTGAATCAGGATATAATTATTCGTATCGTTTTTAAAACGAAAGTCTGGTGCTGGATCGTAAATGGTTGCATCTGTCCCAGGCAGACCATTTGAAAGATCATTGTAATAACTCACAACGAGCGAATGATTGCGACGTTCTGTAATTTCAAGTCCACTATTCATAGCCATACGAAAGAGTGTGGTTCCGACCTGACAGAGTCCGCCACCGATTTCAGCTTTGAGTTCATCCCCTTTAATAACTTTTTCAGGAAAATAGCCACCTTCAAGCGTATAAGGCTGGGTATACTTAATAGCCGAAAATTCATCTCCCGGTTTGATGAGTAATCCATTGAGTTTATTTACTGCATTACGAATATTTTTAACGCGGTTACTTGGGCTGCCAGAAAAATTTGAGATACCAACTCCCAAAATTTCTTTGATACCAAGATCATTGACTTCGCCAGTTGCAATATTTGGTTTGATTTCAGTCAAAATGACTTCAACAGGAGTACTGGTGGCATTTGTGACACGCTGCGTAAAAGAAGCATCGAGCGATTCATAGGTCATTTGAACATTGAGTCCAACACCAACACGGGAAGCCTGAAATTCTTTTACTTTTCCATTCTCATCAACACTAAACTTTGCGTCCTCTGGATCTTGACGAAGAGCACTGTCAACTTTGTTCACCAAATATTCAGTAGTTGAGGCAAAATCAAGTCGTAAGAGAGCGTTTGGCATGGCACCTTCAACTGTTAGCCAAGATGCAAAGGTAGAAACCGGAATATTCCATTCTTTTTGAACATCACCTGCTTCATCAACATAGACTAATGTGAGTGGACCATAGGACAGTGCAGTAGTAACAGATTCGATCACTCCCTGCCAATCGGACTGCGTAACCGTTGGCTCTGTTGCAACCGCTTCAAGCGTTACTATCGGGTGTTCAAAATTTCTCGCAGAGGCTTCAATCTCTGGGATACTTTTTTCAATTGGATAAACAAAACCTGGTGTAGAAGATGTGAGAGAATAACGAAGCGGTGAAAAATCAGCAAATACTATTTTTGCATTTTGGGGAGGCTGCTCATATTTTTGCGCTTGCTGGCGAATTGCATTTTCAATACGCTCTTTATCAATCAATAAATTGTTTAGGGTAATATTCTGATTATTTAATTTTGAGTGATAAAAGGCTATGGTGTTCGTCAGGATATTTCCATTTTTTCCCAAAGCAAAAATACGATCTGTTTCAGCTATGGTGTCAAGACGTATATAATCAGCAATGTCTGATCCTCCGACTACTTCAGGAAGAAGGCTAAATGAATGAAAGCCACCTTCATGCTTCAAGCGCACCTCAATTCCATCGGTCGAGAGTTTATTTGACATGGTCTCAAGAAAATCCTTGAGTTCTGGTTTGGTCATGTTGCCAACAGAAATATTCCCAATGACAAGCCCAGGGAGTGTGCGACCTTCCGCAGTTTTTGCATAGGTAAAAAGGGCAAACAAGCCAATACATAAAAAAGCACCGCCGGCTAAGGCGACTATCCATACTTTTGATTTATGTTCCAACATTTCTGGTGTTCCAGACATATTATTCTTCAATAACAGTTATAGGGATACGGGTACTTTTCTCCTGTACCTTTGGCAAGCGTACCATAAGTACCCCATTTTGCAAAGTAGCGGTTGTGAGCTCGCTTTTGACGTCATGGGGAAGGACAATCGTACGAGAAAATTTTCCCCAAAAACATTCACTGTGAAAAAATTCCATTACTTCACCAGTGTGCAAAAACTGCTCACCAGGAGATTTTCTTAGTCCTCGAATAGTTAAGAGATCATTATGAATCATGATTTCCAAGTTTTCCTGTTCTGCTCCAGCCATGGTAGAGATAACAATAATCTCGGACTTGGTATCAAAAATATCGACCGCCAGTTGACCTTCTTCGGCTTGATCGGTCCAAGACTCAGTTTTTGGTAGAAAGGTAGCATGAAAAACCTCGCCATTGGCATTTTTATTGCCAAAAGCCACCCCATATACAACATCGAGTGGTGAATTGTTTGACATATTTTGCATACTTTTTGAAGTAGTATACCAAATACATCTGGATTCGTAAACCACTGGTGTTTGAGGGTTTTAATCTTCTTATAGAACGGGAAAAAGGAGAAAATATTACACCCATTGACGAAAGTTCTTTTTTTCTTTATACTGATATCACTTTTGCAATAAGGAGAGTTGGCTGAGTGGTCGATAGCAGCAGTTTACTAAACTGCAGTCTCCGCAAGGGGACCGGGGGTTCGAATCCCTCACTCTCCGCATAAAAATTTTACCCTGCAAAGCAGGATAAAATTTTTATCAGGTGTAAGAGGATTCGAACCAGGGAAGGGTGAAACCGTAAGGTTTCACTTGCTGAGGAAAAGTTGGAAAAACCCGAAGGTTTTTCCAGGAGGAGCGAAGCGACGACTTCGAATCCCTCACGAAGCCGAATCTGATCACAATATTACAACACAAATATGGAAGGGTGGCTGAGCGGTTTAAGGCGGCAGTCTTGAAAACTGTTGAGGATGA
>CAZKAD010000035.1:0-10652 GCA_964550845.1 uncultured Gammaproteobacteria bacterium | reverse complement strand
CAGACATTGGTCCATACCCTTCGGGACGTTCAAGTGTTCCTCCTCTTTTTTCAAATGCTCGTGTGATTAAATAACCAATTGGTTCGAGTATATGGAAAATGTGGAGAAATACCGTAACGTTCCCGTAGGGAGATGAACCAATGTCTGACGAACGTTAGTGAGGAGTTTTGGTTCATCAGTGAAGGTATTTCCCTCATTTTACATCACTCGTTAGTTTTGGCGGTACCTTTTGTACAAAAGGTACCAAAAGAAATTTTATTGAATCCCTGATGGAGTTACTCGAATCGCTCCCTGTAGCCCATTTACCTCCCCCTCAAGATTACTCGTAATAACATAGCCTGCCCCATCACTACTGACATAAATATATTTTCCATCTCCTGGATCAGTAGGGATCACATCAAGATAAGGATTGGAACAGCCACGAGGAGCAAAACCACTGGCATTCAAACAGCTCGCAGAAGGCTCACCCAGAACGACTCCAGGAGCCGCTACAATTGGATAGGCCGTATGGTCAGCAAAGTATCTTTCTAGCTGAGTTTGCACAGCACGAAGATCAGAAAGACGTTTTGAATCACGCGCCATTTGACGCACCGATCCCAGTGCAATCACACCAAGGACAAACAAGAAAACGATAATCCCAATGACCACGAGAAGTTCAATGAGGGTAAATCCCTTTTTTTGTGTCATATTTACATTTTTAAAAATAACTATTTTTCTAATATTTGTTGTATCTTGGCAAGTAAATCATCTGGTTTTACTTGGGACTTGATTACATATTCACGCGCACCAAGGTGAAGTGCTTTTTTGACATCTTCTTTTTGTCCTAAATGGGTAAAAATAAGAACCGGAATAGATTCAGTTTTTGAATTTTTTTTCAGTGCTTCAAGAACACGAAAACCATCCATATTGGAAAGTAAAAGATCAAGAATTACGAGACGCGGAAATTTTTTTTCAACTTCACGAATACATGCTTCTCCACTTTGAACCACTTTTACTTTATAGCCAGATTCTTCTAACTTTTTTTTATAAATTTGACCAAGGAAAATATCCTCTTCTGCCATCAAAAGAAATGGAGGGGGGTTAGTCATATTAAACAATATTTCGCATGGCAAGACCAATTGCCACAGCCATTCCAGGACCCACTCGATCGAGTACTCGGCGCAATCCCTGCTGATAGACAACACGTGCCCAAGGGTCACCCACAAATACTTTCAATGGAAAATGATCTTGAATATATTCTGCAAATGGCGGAAAAAGTGCTGCGCCACCAGTCAAAATAATTTTTTCTGGACGTTTTTGTTCATTTCCAGATTGACTCAAAAATAAGTCAAATCCATACTGAATTTCTTTGATAACAGGATCAAAAAGAGGCGCCCAAATATTCATTGGAATTTTTGCTCCTTTCATCGCAGAGAGATCGTATTTAATTTGACCAGCCTGGCTCGGGTCAATACCAAGAGCCGCTGCGAGCGTCAGATCCATACTATTTCCTCCGGTTTGAATACTGCGATGAGTTACAGGTACTCCTTTGTCCATGATAAAAAAATTACTGCGTTCTGCTCCAATATCAATGACCATAACAGTTCCTCCATCGCGTCCAACGAGGCATCGTTCAATAGCAAAGGCTTCTGTTTCGAGTTCTTGCAGTTCAAAACCTGCCTTTTGAAAAATAGTGGTATAAAAAGCAATCAAACGTTTTGGTGCAGCCGTAATTAAAATACGCAAATATTTTTCTTTTTGTGTAGATGGTGAATTATCTTTAATAACCTGATGAACCACCTGCATTTCTTCAAGTGGCAGTGGTAACATTTTTTGTGCTTTGGCTTTGACGTGCGTGTCAATCTCTTTTTCATCAATCATTGGTAAGGTAATAACCGCATGAAATACTTGAGAAACAGGAAGACTCGCCGTAACACGACGGGTTGTTACTTTTGATTGTTCAGACAGTGTCTTTAATATATGGGCATATTCTGTAGTACGTACAATATCATCAGGAGTCAAAAGAGAAGGAGTTGGAACACCTTTTTTGTTCGGCTGCTGCAAAGGAGCAGCAGACATCTGCATTTTTGGCACAGCGGGAGCTTCAGTCATACGAGGGGCAAGCTGTGGGTGAATATCCATTGCCTGATGCGCTACCCCGTAAGTCCAGAGCTGTGGTCGTCCCTTGGTTTTGTGCAGTTCTACCATTTTTATTCCACCAGCACCAAGGTCAATTCCCAAATATCCTTCAGTTTTTTGAAAAATTGGCATAAAAAGTCTTTGCCATTAATTATAGCACAAAATTTGAGAAAAGAAAAAAGAGGCAGGCGCCTCTTTTTTTAGTAATCTCGCAGTTTGTGGATAATGTCAAAACTCTGAATTTTTTCAAGTGCTTTGGCTTCAATCTGACGAATACGCTCACGAGTCACATCAAATTCTTTTCCCACTTCTTCAAGTGTATGCTGTACACCATCAGCCAGTCCAAACCGCATTTCGAGAATTTTTTGTTCACGAGGAGAGAGATCGGCAACCGCCTCTTTAATATACCCGCGCAAAAGTTCAACTCCAGCAACATGACTTGGCGAAGCATTTTTGATGTCTTCAATAAAATCTCCAAGCGACGAATCATCATCTCCGTCATCTCCAACCGATGTTTCAAGAGAAATTGTATCTTGTGAAATTTTGATGATATGATGAATCTTGTCGACTTCTTCACCCATTTCAGCAGCCAATTCTTCTGGGGTTGGATCACGTCCAAGATCTTGCAAAAGTCTCCGCTGTGTCTGTTTGAAACGATTGATCGTCTCGACCATGTGTACTGGAATACGAATGGTACGGGACTGATCTGCCAGAGCGCGGGTAATGGCCTGACGAATCCACCACGTTGCATAAGTAGAAAATTTGTAGCCTTTACGATAATCAAATTTTTTAACCGCACGGAAAAGTCCAATATTTCCTTCTTGAATCAAATCAAGCAGAGTCAGCTGTTTCCCAACAAATTTTTTCGCAATTGAAACAACGAGGCGAAGATTTGCTTCAATCATTTTTCGCTCAGCAGCTTTATCCGCCATTTCTTTTCTTTTTGCGAGAGAAATTTCATCATCAGCAGAAAGAAGTGGAATCTTTCCAATTTCACGCAAATACATCTGAATAGAATCCTGAGCAATATTTCCAAGATCAAAAAATCCATCTGCAGTATCCGGCTGATCACCTTGAACTGATTCCAAAATTTTCTTGTGCTCAGCCACTTGTCCCAAAAGTCCAGTTTTGATCTCTACGATATTCACTCCGCTATATTCGAGCGCATCAACAAAACCTTCAAATTCAGGAAGGTATTCTTCGAGACGTGGAAATGTTTGAAAAATCTCAGTCTCAGTCAAAAAGCCACGACCGCGTCCTTTTTCAATGAGATGCCACATCTGGGATTCGGTAGGTGGATCGAGTGGTTCAGAGGCTACCAAAATCCGAGTTTTGGCCTGATATTTTGGAGGCGTTTTGTGTTTTTTTACATTTTGAAGTGGTTTCTGCTTGGGTTTACCAGCAGGTTTTGGTGCTTTTGGCACGCGAGAAGCAGCCTTGGGGGCTGTTTTTTTGATTTTGGCAGCCGTTTTGACTACCTTTTTTTGAATTGTCGTCTTGAGTTTCTTAAACACAAAGAAACAAATGTTCTAAATAAATTGAATTTTTTCATTTCGCGGGAGTTGTTTTTTTCGTTGAAAGAAAAAACATCCACCTGCAATTTTAAAAAAATTTAATCTATTGATAACAACTAACGAATTTGTTGAAACTCTTGTAAGAGAGATTGTGAATCTTCTTTTCGCCCCTCTTTTTCAGCAAGTTCAAGAGCCCGTGTGATCTCTTTTCTTCTATACTTCACCCATTCGTTTTTTATTTCACTTGAAATTGTTTCAAACTCTTTTTTTATATCAAAAACCTCGCTGGGGTTTCCATCGAGTTCGGTATGCATCAAAAGAATCGCAATTTCTTCACCATGCTCTAAATTTAGGGCAGAAAAATCTGTACTTCCCATAGTATACCCCAATTTTATCTTTTCGTAAAGAGGGGCATACCGCGTATCTTTTACCCAGGTATCCTCAAATTTTTCAAAAAATAACCCTGCTTTTTCTGGCTTGGATAAAAGAAGACCAAGAGCACGTTCAAAGAGCGATTCTATGCGAGTTTTGGGAGCAGGGGCAGGATTGTTTTTTTCCTGAGTTTTTTGAGATTGATGCGCATAAGAAGGGGTGGGTTTTTGTCTCTCTATCATACGACGAAGCTCTTCACGAAGCACAGAGGTATCGACTTGGAGTTTGCCTCCGAGCTCATTGAGCCAATGATCTTGAATAATAGCAGAAGGAATACGAGCAATTTCGGCCAAAACTTCGGCAGCGATTTTTTGCTTCCCCTGTGGGGTCTTTGGATCATGCAGAGAAAAAGCACGCTCCATATACCAAACCATGATATCTCTGGCATTTTCAACAGAGTCAAACCATACTTCTTTATTTTGCTTCAGACATTCATCTGGATCTTTGCCTTTTCCTTCGGGGATACGAATTACTTTGACATTCATTCCTTCAGACAGTGCAATGTCAATTCCACGCTTGGCAGCATTTTGTCCAGCACTATCCGCATCAAATGCAAGTGCCATATTGTCACTATATCGCTTCAAAAGCCTGACCTGCATTTCAGTCATGGCAGTACCACTCGTTGCAACCACATTTTCCATTCCAGCCTGATGACAGGCAATCACATCCATTTGTCCTTCGACCAGCACGATCAGATCTTTTTCCTTGATAACATTTTTAGCAAAATTGAGGGCAAAAACAATGCTGGATTTGTTGTAGATAGGAGTCTCGGGAGTGTTGACGTATTTGCCACCAGATTTTTCCGTCTCAACCAGCACTCGCCCAGTAAAACCCACCACAGCACCATACATATCAAAAATCGGAAACATGATGCGCCCTCGAAACCGATCATAAAATCCACGACCATTCATGGCCCCTTCTTTTTTGATAGTCAGTCCTGCAGCGACAAGATCTTCCACTCCGTAGCCTTTTTTGAGCAGATACTGCGTGAGAAGTTCCCATTGATCAGGGATAAAACCAATTCGCCATTTTTTTATTGTTTCTTCTGTAAGTCCTCTTTTTTGTAGATATTCACGGGCAGCTTGCGAAGCAGGCATTTGGAGCAAAAATTCATGAAAAAATTTTGCTGCCTGCTCACAGATTTCTTTGAGTCGATTTTTTTGATTGCCAGCGACTTCACTCGTGCGAGTATTTTCAAGCTTTACTCCAGCTCGATCTGCCAAATATTTCAAAGCTTCCACAAATTCCATGCCTTCGAGTTCTTGCAAAAAAGTAAAAATATCTCCGCCTTTGTTGCAACCAAAACAATGCCAACGCTGGCGTTCGCGGTTGACCATAAAAGAAGGCGACTTTTCGCGGTGGAAAGGGCACAAGCCCTTGTAGTTGATCCCAGCAGGCTTCAGAGCCACATATTCCCCCACCAAATCTACCACATCAATTTTGTCTTTTATCTGCTGTGTATCATTCATAGCTCTCTTTTTATATCATTAAAAAGAGTCAAAATCAAGAGTAAAATAGTATTGATAAATATAAAAAATAAGATATAATCTAATGAGAGATTGCTTCGCTATGCTCGCAATGACAGAAACTAACAAATTTATTCACTTTAACGAATAAAATATATGAGATGGGAAGCACTCCTACTTCTCGTTATCGCTCTCTACCTATACTACAACCTCGTAACAAGCATCAAAAAAGGACGAATCGTTTGGAAAATTTTTACTTTTGAAAAAAGCAAAAAACCTACCAGCTTTTGGCTCGCCTGCGTCTCACAAGTTCTTCTTGCGAGTATTTTTCTCGGAGTAGCAATCTTGTATATGTTTTTCTATGAACAATTGCTCGCCTTTTTGATAAAAATTTCTTAAACAAATAATTACCCTACAAAATAAAAAACCGACGTACAATCCGTCGGTTTTATTTTTTCTTTTCCACAATGATGTAAATACACGGCAAGAGTGGTACAAATTTATCAAGCCGATTTAGCTTTGGAATCGCTTTTTCATACCAGGAAAACTTTCGTACAAAATCTTTTCGCAAAATATGGGCAGGAAGTGTAATCAAGAAAAAATGCCAGAGAAAAGAAAAAATGCCACCCAGTCTATATACTGTGGTATTGCTGCCAGAAAATAAGGCTGCAATACGCCTTCGACTATACTGCCGATAGCCATGAAATAAATAGAGAAATAATGCCCAAGAACTTGGCACAAGATGCACCGCTACTCCCCCTTCTTTCAAAAAGTTTCGGCATTTTTCAATTGCGAGTGTATCATTTTCAATATGTTCCAGTGCCGTATTTGAAATAATAAGATCAAATTTTTCTTCACTTTCAAAGTCTTCAATTCTTTTTTCCACAAAAGTAGACGAAAAATTACCACCATCTTCCCTTTTGAAATAGTCCTGAACATCAACACCAACATAATTTCCAGAAAACCCTTGATCAACCAAAATTTGACGAATATATCCTGTACCACAACCAATATCAAGGACTGACAACGAACGAGGCGGTGTAATTTCTTTGAGTTGATGTCTCAAAAAACTATCAATATATTTTCTTCCTGGTGAAAAATTTCCTTTTTCAATATCAGAAGAAAACCAATACTGTGTTTTTTGCAAAGAAAAATGCCCAATAATTCCTTGGGCAAAGTTCTGCAATAAATATTGAAATCGTTCTTTTGAGGAAAGTTTCGTATCACCAGAAATAAGTTTCATACCACAAACCACACGAAGAAGAAAATAAAATTATTCAATACCCCAGTCTTTTTTCAACAGAGCAATTCCTTCTGGAATTTCAATCGTCGGCTCCCAACCAAGTAATTCTTTGGCACGAGTAATATCTGCTTTGATATATTTCATTTCACCAGGAAGTGCTGGCACATTGGTCGTTGGTCCACCAATAATTTCCGCAATTTCATTGACTGAATACGGATTTGAATTGCCGATATTAATCGTTTCCCCTTTTCCAACCGTATCTTTGGTCATGGCCAAAATATTCGCCCGCACTGCATCTCGCACATGGGTATAGTCGCGGTACATTTCTCCATCA
Source organism: uncultured Gammaproteobacteria bacterium (assembly GCA_964550845.1). Classification (GTDB taxonomy): domain Bacteria; phylum Patescibacteriota; class Patescibacteriia; order Magasanikbacterales; family UBA922; genus CAYTKU01. The sequence continues at coordinate 3,545 of CAZKAD010000035.1, read as the reverse complement.
GCGCGAATAGTCATTGGAAGTCCCTGTCTTTTTTGATCCAAAAATTTTCCAATCACAAGGGCATATGCACCATTGGGATCACAAAATGGTCCATAAATATTAAAATAAATGAGCGACACCGTCTGCAGATTATACAATTCTGAAAATAAACGACAGTAATGTTCTCCAATATATTTATGCAGGGCATAAGGAGCCAAAGGTTTTTTTAAGACAGTATCTTCTTTGATAGGAAATACTTCTTGATCTCCATACGTAGAAGATGAAGACGAAAAAACCACACGTTTCACACCACTATCACGTGCTGCCAAAAGAACATTGAGTGTTCCATTGACATTCACATCATGCGTTTCTTCTGGATGTTCAATCGAAAACACAACACGGGGAAGGGCTGCCATATGAAATACTCCATCAATCCCCTCCATTGCTTTTTGAAGATTTGCTCGATCACGAATATCTCCTTCAACATATTCAGCATCTGCTTGAAAACGTTCTGGCATTTTGCCCGCAGCATAGTTATCAAAAATACGAACTTTGTGCCCCTGCCTCAGCAGTTCAATTGTCAGGTTGGTCCCAATAAATCCGGCCCCACCGGTAATGAGGTAATGCATAAAAAAAATATTATGGTTTCAAATAAGGGCTCCCAACCGCAATAAGCGCAAACCCCGCTTTTACTAAGTCTTGATAACGATGTTGCAACATACGACGACCGTCCATAATCACTGGACGATTTTTTTCAGAAAGCAAGATATCAGCCAAACCTCGAAACTGTGGCCAATCAGTTGCTAGAATAATCACATCAGCTCCCTGAATCGCTTCATACTCATGAGAAAAGTACTGCACGGTTTCGTTTGCTGGAAAAGACATTTGAAAATTGCCCTGCGCCGATGGATCATAGAGGCGAACCTCTGCAACATTTTTATCTTTCAAATAGTGCATAATTTCCCCAGCCGGAGAATTGCGAGTGTCATTGGTATCACGTTTAAATGCCAAGCCTAAAATGGCAACAGTGAGTCCATTCCAAGTTTTCCCGGCATCGGTTTCAAGTCGCTCGACAAAATTGCGGAGCTGCCGCTTATTTGCATCATAGCTTCCAGTAACGAGATCTGTATTTGTTCCAGCCTGTTCAAGCTGAAAGGCCAAGGACCGAGCGTCTTTGACTAAACAGCTTCCACCAGCATACAAACTATCATACAGTCCCCAGGTACCAATACGCGCATCAGTCATGAGAATTTTGCGCACATTTTCAAACTGCAAATCATCAAAGGCTTCGCAGGTACGACCAATCACATCAAAACAGAGTGCCACTTTGTTGAACAAATAAAAATTGGCCAAGAGCTTTCCTGCCGCAGCTTCACGAGGATTTACTTCAATATATTGAGCATCTGGAGAATGATAAAATCGTTGATACACACTTCGCATCACTTCAAAATCTTTTTGCTCGGTCGCACCAATCACCACACGATCGGGTTTAAGTGAACCTTCAATGGCTTTTCCTTCAACCAAAAATTCTGGATTACTCACCACACCACAATTTTTTACCGAATATTTATTCAAAAATGATTGGGTATGATCTGGCGTATCAATCGGTACGGTACTTTTATTGACAATCACCACATATTTTGACTGACCTGCACCATTTCTCTTCGAAAGAGCAAGTGCGAGCTTGTCTACCGCTTTATCATAAAAACTCATGTCACTCTCGCCTGTTTCACCGATCTCTGGAGTTGGCAGGCACAAAAAAATTGCATCCACCGTATCAAGAAAATTTTCTACGAGAGAATAATCTGTAGTAAAAGTAATACGATCTTTATTGCGAGTAATCAAATCACCCAGTCCCTTTTCGTACAAGCACGATTCAATCACATCGCGGTCACCCGAAGAGAGCATGTCAATTTTCTTTTGATCAATATCAAACAAAAGGACCTTGTGTCCACTATCAGCTGAAACAGCTCCACTGCATGCGCCGACAAAACCAGCACCAATATAGAGAATATTCATATAGGTAATATTATATCAGGAAAATAACTCTTCTTCAAGGTTTTGTCCACTGTTAAAACAGTGCTATACTGGGGTTGAGAGAAATCCAATATTTATTTTTAATGCATACGTTGTTTATGCTTCGACTCAAATATACGCTCACAGCCGTCCTGGTTGCGGTTGGGGCAAGTCTGGTATTTCAATTATCTCCGGCTGAGGCTACGGGTGTAACTTCTGTTTCTTTGGCCAGTAACAAAGTCACTCCTGGCTTTGCACTCAAATTTTCACTCCACAGTGAAGCCAATGTTCGACAAAATGTAAATCGCAGTGAGCCAGTGCCACTCCCAGAAGGATGGATGATTGAACTTACAAAAGATGAAAATTATCCAAGTGGGGTTTGGGGTATTTATCGACTCTTGATGTCTCACAACCTTACCTCAAACGCAAGCCATATCTACAGCATGGAAGCGCCCAACGAACCCGGATACTATCAATTTCGTCTCAGAGATTTAGAAGGAAATTTTTTTGCTTCTGAAGTATTCCAAGTTACGGCAGCACCATTTATTACTCTTGATCCACCTCGTTCATTCGAGACAGGTGACGATGTCGTCCTTCGCATCTACAATGCACAAGGAGAACTGTCAAATATAAATGAACAACAAAGTATTGACGTCTATACCTTTGGCAATGGTGGACCTATAACCTATGCAAACACAGATGGATCTGGCAGTGTACGTATCAGTCGTGATGGAGAGGGACGTTATGTTTTTCCTGCTGCTCGCAGCGCTGGTGAATATTATGTTGGATTCAATTCTTCTGGTGGAGTGAGTGTGCACTCAACCTCATTTGACGTAATCGCTTCTGACAATAACAATGATAATGACGATGATGAAGAGAATAATAGAAACGGAGATGATAATGATAGTAATGACGATGATGAAGATGATCTTCCTCCAGTCCTTGATCCCTACCAAGATACTAGTACTACCACTTCCAATGATGTCGATGGACTGCCAAATCGCCCAACAACCACTCCTCGTACCAACCCAATACCAAATGTGGCTTGTCAGCTGGAAATCGGTAAAGCATATAAAGCCAGAAACTCTTCTGCGGTGTATTATGTCGTCCGTCCCCACCGCGTCGATGGTACCTTTGATACACAAGCAACTACTTGTAAAAAACGCGTCTTTCGAGATAGTCGACTTTTCTTCACCTACTTTACCTCTTGGTCAGAAGTACGAGTTGATGACCGTATTAGCAGTATTGAAAATGACCAAATCGCTATCATGCCACTTGGGCCAAAGTATGATCCAAAATATGGTGCGCTCGTAAAAGTCGTCAATGATCCAAAAGTATATTTGCTGCTTGGCGGTAAACGCTACTGGATTACTTCCGAAGATACTTTTACTCGACTTGGATATTCCTGGAACTGGGTAGAAGATATTTCTGAAGATTTGCTTTTTTCGTATGAAGAAGGAAGTGAAATCATGGATCGAACTCGTCATCCAAACTTCACCTTGATAAAATATCGTGGAGATAACAAGGTTTATCGACTCGAACCAGATCCA
>CAZKAD010000034.1:0-10881 GCA_964550845.1 uncultured Gammaproteobacteria bacterium | reverse complement strand
AAACGAAATACTTGCCAATAAGGAAAATTCCAAGGCATAACAGCCAGAACAATACCAATCGGATCAAAGCGAACAAAACTCTCTGTCGCATCACTGGTGATATATTCTTCCTTCAAAATATTTTCAGCATTTACTGCGTAGTACTCACAAAGAAGTGCACATTTTTCTACTTCGGCAATCGCGGCAATAATTGGTTTTCCCATTTCTTTGGTCGCCATTTCACCTATTTCTCTCTTTTTTTCTTTGAGAATTTGAGACAATCTCAACATTTTTTCTTTGCGCTCTTCAAAACTAGTTTGTTTCCAAGAAAGAAATGTTTGCTCAGCACGGGAAATTTTTTGTTGCAGTGTATTATCACTGAGTTCAGTGTATTCTTGAAGTAATTCTTCTGTTGCTGGGTTTATGGAACGCATATATTTATATTTAAATTTCACAACTTTTTTCTTTGAGCTCTTTGGTGAAAACTTTTACATTTTCGCTATAGTCTATTGGAACTTCAACCACGTGTACTCCTTTTTTATTCAAACATTCTTCGAGAAGTTGTCCAAATTCATCAGCGTGTGTCACTCGGTACCCATGTGCGCCATAACTTTCAGCATATTTTACAAAATCTGGGTTTTGAAATTCGAGTCCAAAATTCTCCATACCCATTCCCTCCTGTTTCCACTTGATCATACCATAACCCGAATCATTGAGAATTATGACGACCAGATCAAGTCCAAGACGCAGGGCTGTTTCAATCTCCTGAGAATTCATCATAAATCCTCCATCGCCGCACAAGGCAACAACTTTTTTTTCTGGGAACAAAAGTTTGGCAGCCATAGCAGAAGGAAGTCCTGCCCCCATCGTAGCCAGAGCATTATCAAGAAGAAATGTATTTGGATTATACGCTTTATAATTTCGAGCAAACCAGAGTTTGTACATACCATTGTCGAGCGTCAAAATAGCATCTTCTGGTAAAACATTTCGCACCGTAGAAACGACTCGCTGAGGAACCAGAGGAAATCTTGTATCGTTTTCATCACGTGCAATATGTTCTTCGATTTTTGTTTTTACTTTTTGAAAATATGTGTTATCAACTTGAGGTTTTTTACTTCCACTCACCAGGGATTCTTTCATTTGCCACAGTGCATTGGCAATATCTCCCACTACTTCAAGCTGCGGAAAATAAATATTATCAACTTTGGCAGAATAAAAATTGATATGAATCACTTTTTGACCACTCCTTTTCATAATAAAAGGTGGTTTTTCTACAACATCATGACCAATATTGAGAATCAGATCTGCTTTTTCAATCGCACAGTGGAGATAATCGCCGCTCGAGAGTGCAGCACAACCCAAATACAGTGGATGTCGTTCATCAACCACGCCTTTTCCAAGTTGGGTATTGAAAAATGGTATACCAATTGCATCAACAAACTCCAAAAGCATTTTTGAGACTGTCTTGCGATTGGCACCTGCTCCCACCAAAATGAGTGGATTTTTTGCTTCACGAATCAGTTCAACCGCTGAAAGAATTGCTTTTTCTTCTGCCACCGGTCGACGAACTTTTTGCACGGGAAATACATCTACCTGGTCAGCATTTTCCGCAGCAATATCTTCTGGAAGTTCGAGATGTACTGCACCAGGCCTCTCTTCCATGGCCATGCGAAATGCCTCACGTACCAGAGAGGCAACTTGGTTAGCATTGATGATTTGCTTGGTAAATTTGGTCACAGGTGCCATAACCTCAGAAGTATTGATAATCTGAAAATGGCCCTGCTTACTGCTCTTGATTGGCTTTTGGCCAGTAATCATAAGCATGGGCATTCCACCGAGGGTTGCATAGGCCGCAGCAGTAACAAAATTGGTTGCGCCTGGTCCCAGTGTAGAGAGACAGACACCAGGTTTCCCTGTCAGGCGTCCAAAGGTCGCAGCCATAAATCCAGCGGCTTGTTCATGGCGCGTGACAATGAGTTTTATTTTTGAAGTGCGAAGCGATTCGAGAAAATCCAAATTTTCTTCCCCAGGAATTCCAAAAATATATTCGACTCCTTCATTTTCGAGTGCTTTGACAAACAGATCTGTTGCTTTCATAGGTTTATAAGGCTAAAATTTCTTTTACTTTTTTTCCGTCTTGAATTTTAAATTCATAATTATAAATAAATTCTTCTGCATTTTCTCCACGTGCATGAAATGAATCTCTCTGAAGTGCATCGCTTTCTATTTTTAAAGATTCTTTCTCAAGATACACGGTTACATTTTCAACAATATTGTTTTGGATAGCTCTTTTTTTATGACAAAAGTCAAATACAACCGCAATTCTTTTTTTATCTGGATAGAGAAAAAAAATCCTTTTGTTTGTCATCTTTACAAACAACCAGGCCATACCCCTTTTTGATTTTCCTGGAGACATGGTATATAAAGTTGTCCTTGGTTGTTCGTACAGAGTTTTTTCTTCTGGGAGAAGAATTGATTCAGTCCAACGCACTTTTCGTGATTTATAGAAAGCCAAGGCACCAACAAAAACAAGTAAAAAGAAAAAAAGAAAGAACATATATTTTATAGTTTGTTCGTTTTTTCCTCATTTTGCAGATTAAAAACACGAACCAAATACAACGTTACAAATACCAAGACCAACGTCATGATTGCTGCGTAGATAAATTTGGCCAAAATAGTATTTTGCTCAAGCGGAAACACATGCTCAATCAAAGCCTTAATTGCCTCATTCCAAGCAAGACTCGCAATAAGACCAAAGCCTGCGCCAATATATCCAACGACTTTTTCACTCATTTCATTTTTTAATGATGTCCCAGTTTTCTTTATTTTTTCTCCTTTTTTTTCAGAAAATATTGTCATAAAATTAAAAAAATTCTCTTTTTTCTCCACTCACTTCGCCATTTTGCGATGGAGAGAGTGACAGTGGAGACTGTTTCCATTTATGAGAATAAGTATATATGAGGCGAACCATTTTGGGAATACTCACCAAAATCAAAATAGTATTGATCATTATCATAACTCCACCAAGGAGAAGAAGAAAATCAAGACTTACTTGACTGACAAATCTGAGGAGCAAATGGACAAATGGTGCATCAGGGTCTTCGAGAAGTTCTTTGGCAAAAACACGAAGCACAAATTGCCGAGGACCAAAATAAACTGCGAGACAAAAAAATATACCGACAAAAAGAAAAAAAATATGGGAGGCAATTTGGAGCAAAAAAATTCGACGGTTGGCAACACTACGAGGAATATGAGCAAATTCAAGCCTGATTTGAGCGATCAAATAATCCCGAAACATTCCTACCCGTGCCTTGAATCCCTTCCACCATCCATATTTTTTTTCTTTTATCGTTTGACTTAACCCCTTAAAAACTTTAAAACGGAAACCCTTTGCATAGTACTTGGCATAAAAATTCAGTCCTGCTTCAATGCGAAAGCGTTCTTTATAATAAGCTGGAACCATATTCCACAGGCGCTTTGTTAAGACGCGTTCTCCACCGAGAAGCGGAACAAACGCCAAAATAAAGCGCAAAACATACGATTTACGATTTCGCATGGCAACAAACATCTCAACCTTTCCTTCTTGGACAGGACGAACGATCTCCTCTATCATCGACGATTTGAGTCCCTTAATATCTGCATCACAAAAAAATATAATATCGTGCTTTGCTTCTTGTACTCCACGATCCATTGCTGCACCCTTGCCACCATTTTTTTGCAATTTTATATATCGTACACTAAATTTTTTTACAATGGCTTCTGTATTATCAGTTGAACCATCGTCCACCACGATTATTTCAGCAAGTGCTAGACAACTACAGAGTACTTCAAGTATAGGACCAATTCTCTTGGCTTCGTTGTAAGCAGGGACAACAGCACTCACTTTTAGCTGATTTTTTTGCTGATCCATACATTAACTATTCTATAGAGAATAAAGAACACGAGAAGTGCTGTGAGGCCATATCCAATATGGTGAAAAATATCAATTACTCTATCATAACCTTTACCCGCGAAGTATCCTAGGAGCATAATAACGAAAAGCCAAAAACTTGTTCCTAAAAAATCAAATACCACAAATTGCCAAAATTTTATTTTTCGAAATGACAAATAAATAATCGTGAGTATGCGCGTACCATAGAGAAATTTAATAAGGAGTAAAGAGAGGTACGGACGATTCCCAATTTTTTTATCAAGTTTGGTGATGAGTTTTTGATATTTTACTTCATGTTTTCGAAAAGCCTCACGCTTCATAATCCCATTTCCAAACACAAACCAAATACAGTCAGACAAAACAGTACCAAACAAGGTAACCCAAAATACGGTTGAGAGCGACCACCACCCCTGCGCAGCAAGAAATGAAGCTGTCAAAATTACTGTTTCACCAAATAAAACAGCTCCGGCAAATAAAGCCGGCACATTATACTGTATAAGAAACTCAGTAATAATTTCTTGCATAAAATACTAGTTCAACTTTTTTACCTCGAGAAATAAAAACAATGGTATTTCTTTTCGAGATCGTTCACTGGCTGCAAATCGCTTCCCCTTTGGTCCTTGTCGATGAGAAATCCATTCTTCAAGGCGTGTAACAGCGAGTGCATGTTTACTGAGTTGTTTGAAATAATACTGCAAAGGTCTATGAAAAGAAATCGTTTTTTTCTTATTTGTTTGACCCGGATGCATATCAATAGCAATTTTCTTTTCAGAAAGGTACGCATCAATACGACGATATTCGGTCTGCATTTTTTCATCCCATCCCCATTCACTGGCTTTTGGAATTCGGTAGTTGGGATGATTCATCACTATAAAAAGACTTGCGTTTTTTTTCATCACCCGCGCACACTCTGCGAGAACTCCTGTAACATTTTCAATATTTTGGAGCGCCAAAATAATAGCGACCTTATCAATGCTATTCGTTTTTATTTGTGGAATACTATCAGCGGAAGAGACCGTGTAGATGATTTGTTTGGGAGAATTTGCTTTCGCTTTTTCAATTAACTCTTTCCCAATATCTACGGCTTGCACACTTGCTCCATGCTCAAAAAAAATATTGGCAAAAAAACCAGTCCCACAAGCAAGATCCAAAATTGTTTCGCCTGGTTGAATATTTATGAGCCGTGTCAGATTTGGCGCAATTACTTTTACCTGAAAACTATTATCTTCTTCTACCATCCCTTCATACCAAGAAGCAACATTACCCCAGGAAGTATTGTTTTTTACTTTCATACTATCGTGGGTTTAGTATAAAATCACTGCGAAGTACTGATTGAAGCTGTTCATATGGAATTTTTACTTCAACCACACCAACCGCATAGGGTGCAACTTGATAGGGATTGAAATAGATATTGAGCGTGTTGCGAGCTAAACTAAACTCGGCAAAATTCTCTTGCTTCGGTTCTGTACCACTGAGCACTGTTGATTCAAGACCTGACCAATCGTTTTGAAATTTTGCTTTCAATTCTGTGCGACTAATTTCAGATAAAAGTGCAAGTGAATCCTTTTCAGGGTCAAAAACATCTTCCAATCCTGAGATTTGCCTTTGATTTACCAGATCATAACTCCAAGGATGTACAAAATTATTTGGATGTGCGGCACCAGCAGTATAATTTGAAATATTAAATTTTAAACTTATCATTTGGCTGCTGAGCTGGACGAGATCATAATCAACGATAAGCGTACTTTTTTGTCCAACAGGAGTGTCATTGATAAGCTCTATCTCTTTTTTAAATTCTTGCACTGTTTTTTCAATATAGTCTTTTAAAGAAGTATTTATTTGCGCCTGGATAGCGGAAGTCGGTATCCCCGCAATTTCAGGATAAACAACGTGAATATCGTAGGTGGGGGTTTCTTCATTTATCCTTTTATCCCCAAAGCTCATACGAATAGGGGCGGTAGCTTGGGGTGAAGAAGAAGTTATCGTTGGATTGGAAGGCTGGGAAGAAGTTTTGCTTTTTTGAAACTCTCTATACATGAAAAAAATAACAATAAGAGAGATGAAGACAAGGAGAATTTTTCTCATAAAATAGCTTTATTTTGAATAGAATGGACTTTTATTGTACCTTTCTCTTGCCCTCTCGTCAACCAAAAAACAACCCATGGATAGGTTGTTTTCTATTGTCGGAGTGATAGGACTTGAACCTACGGCCTGATGGTCCCAAACCACCCGCTCTAGCCAACTGAGCTACACTCCGATATCCCCCACACCGTGGGGGTATGTGCCGCGGGCCAGGATTGAACTGGCGACACAAGGATTTTCAGTCCTCTGCTCTACCACTGAGCTACCACGGCTTGTCTTTTAAAAAACCTAAATCTTTTCGATTTAGGCTTAGTGGACTCGAGGAGATTCGAACTCCTGACCTCCTCGGTGCAAACGAGGCGCTCTACCAACTAAGCTACGAGCCCATGATTATCAGTGGAAATAGTATACAAATAACTCGTAAAAAAGTCAATAGAGGTAAAAGTAACAATAGATTGACATACTCGCCAATTCTATGATTTCTTTTTCAATGGATTCTTAATCCTTTGCCAAAAATCAAACAAAATTTGGCGTTTCATATACCCAACTACAGCCAAAAATCCTGTTCCCACAAGAAAAGTCAAAAAAATTTTTAAAGAAGAACTCTGCTGTTGCAGCTCACCGGTTGATGGCATATCTTTTTCAAGTATGCTTTGCTCCTCTTGGATCTCTTCTTCGTGCAAATCGACTTCTTCAATATCCTCTGCTGAACGAGGTGAAATTTGGTACACTCCCTGTGCAGCAGAAACAATTCCTTTGAGAGAAACTGTTTTACCTACAAAAATAGCATCTTTTTTAATACCACTCCCTGATTTCAATGCAATTTTTATTTCGCTTGTACCATCATCAATATACATGAAGTTGGTTTTGACCTCTGTTATTTCGCCATTTACTTTAACAAAGGCACCTTCAAATGTTTTATCTATAGCAACAATTTCGACTTCCTGCGGAACTATTTCTCCGTCTTGTCCTAGCACAACCATATCTGCACGAGAATTTGTTTTTAGTCTGGTTTCACCATAAGCGATCGTGATTTCACCAGTCACTTCAATTACGTCTCCAACAGTAAGTTCAGGAAAATCTTTCTTGCTATTGTATATTTGTATTCCAGAAGTTTCATCGACAATGTAAAAATATTGAGAGCCAAAAACACCTGGCACAGCAGCCACGATTCCTCGTGTTTTGATTTTTTCTCCTTTTGGAAGATCGCGAATATCTTCAAGAAGAACATCGAGAGGGGTTGTTATTTTTGTGCCTAATACCTTTTGTGGTGCACCCTGACGAGATGTTTCATTTATAGAAGTCAACACATTCTGCTCTCCAGGAGTAAGCGTTGTCGTCCAAACAAAATTATTATTTTCGTCAATTATGTATGATTCATTAGTCCTGGTTTGTTCATATGATACTGCTAAAATTTCATCTTGATTTTTATCTAGCAACCGCACATTATCATCAGTATTATTGAGAATAATTTTGGTTTGTTCCTGTGAAAATACAATATATGACTGCGGTTCAAGGATTGTATTTTCAGGAATTTTGTAAGGTTTTGATCCGCCATCCATATCATCCAGAAACATTCCACCAAGCTCAATAACACTGTCTCCATCATTGCCTATTTCTACGAATTCTTTTATTTGTAATTTTACCGGGGAAGGAAATATTTCAGATATGAAAAGTCCTGCCATGTTTTGTACCTGTACGTTGGATTCTTTCATCGCATCATTCTTTTCGACCGCTTCCTCTTCTTCAACTATTTCTTCTTGCTCAAGAGTAAAAATGTTTTCTTTCCCAAGGGTCGGGGTTGTTGTCCAATTCCAACTATTTTTTTCTCTCGCATAACTCATTTCTTCCGTTGAGGTAGAATGATACCGTACGGTATCTATAATATTTCCGTTTGGATCAAAAAGCATGAAGGTTTCTTCACCTGTATTATTCAAAGCAATACCAGTTATCTTGGAAACAAACACGGCATAGGAAAATGGTTCTATAACTTTTTCTTGAATAGTATAGCGTTTATTACTGTTGTCTCCGATTTTCCATCTAGCAAGATTTACACTCGAACTGGACGTATTGTAGAGTTCAATAAATTCGTTTTCAGTATCACTTCCTTTGGGATTTGGGAAAAGTTCATTGATAATAATAGCCCCTTTGACAATGTCTGTTGTAACAGGAAGAGAAGGATTGGTTGTGGTGGGATAAGACGGACTACTACGCCCAGAAGTCGATCGTGAAGATTGCCTCGGAGCAGGTAATGCTGGGGCAGTAATAACATTTTGATTCCCCTTGGTCACAGTTGTCGTCTGAGCAAAATCTACATTATCATTATTTGTATCTTCACTATTAATACGAGCAAGGCTGCTCCCCTTTGCAGGAGCAATTGCATTGTCTTCTCTATTTTCATCTTCCCAATCTCCATAAGAAACACTATCCATAACAACTCCTTCACTATTTTTGAGAATAATACTATCTCCTCCATTATTGAGTTTGCTACTACTCAGTTCAATTACCAAAAATGATCCGGCCTCAACCATCAAAGTTGCAGTCGCAACCACACCAGTTCCATCATTCAACGTAAAACCCATAAGATTTACACTCGTAGTACTCACATTAAATAACTCAATCCATTCTTTTCCTTCACTTGGATCCGATACAAATTCATTGATGAGTATTCTCGATGTTGAAGGAACGAAGACTTCTTCTGTTTCAACGAATTCAGAAACAATAACACTCGTAGTCACACTTGAAGAAATACCCATATTATCTTCAATCACAAGTTCCACTTGAAAAGTACCAACACTCAAATATTCATGATTTATAATCCCGCCTTCACCAAAACCACCATCACCAAAATTCCAAAAATATTTTTCAATATTTCCATCATCGGTTGAAGAGGTCGCATCAAACATTAAAGAAGTCCCAAGAAATATACTTGAACTTGAAACAGTAAGCTGAGCAACCGGCGCTTGATTTGATTCAGGTTCCTCTTGGTGTTCCAGGGTCTCTTCACCTTCATGATTTTCTTCTTCACCCACTTGTGGCAATTCTTCAGTCACGCTAGAGTTGATAGCACCAGCGGTATTTCCACTTTCATGCTCTTTCCAATTATTTTCTGAATAATCATCGAGCCTGAGATCTTTTCTTTCGAGAGAAAACTCTCCTGCCGAAATATAAGTAAATTTTTCTACAAAATCATTTTCACCACTACTAAATTTGAGGCCAATTTCCTCTCCATCTTCATTCAGGTTTCCCCAAGCACTGTCAAAAACAGTCGCTGTAACCGTTGGATATTTTTGTAAAAATTTCTGATCGTCCTGAACAATCAAAGCAAAAGCTCCTGGAGAAAGTACTCCTCCACCTTGTTTCAAAGAAAGTCCATGATTCACTCCCCCTTCCCAAAACCTCCATCCCGTAAGGTCAACTTCTTCTTCGCTCCGATTGAAAATTTCTATCCATTCATATCCAGCCTCTTCATAGGCTCCGATTTCATTGATAATAACCTTTGCGTTTTCAGTTGAGACAAAAGAAAAAGACAAGAATATTCCACACATCAAAAATATTGTAGGCCAAAATCCCCTCATTTTTGTCATACAAATAAAATAAAAAATGAACATTCTAATTAAAACATGCGACACTTCAAATTTTTCTAAAATTGGTTTGACATACTGCTTTTTTCTCTCTACAATACGCCTATATTTAACTCCACCTATGGATGACAAAACTTTTATCCTCAACCTCCCTATGGACAATAATAATTCTCAAAAAGCAGACCAGCTCTTTTTTGATGCTGATGAAAAAATAAAACAAGGCCTTTTTCCTGAATCCAAAGGCCTACTTGAAAAAGCGCTTGAACTTGATCCCAAGCACGGACGAGCCCACAATCATCTTGCTTGGCTCTACGAAACTAAATACCAAGATTTTGCTAAAGCAGAAGAACATTATAAAAAAGCGCTGGAATTTGCTCCAGAATATCCAGCAGGATATACCAACTATGCTGTTGTTCTTTCTACACTTGAACGCTACGATGAACTTGAAAAACACCTAAAAAAAGCTCTTACTGTTCCTGGCGTTAATAAAGAAACAATTCACAATGAATATGCAATTATGTACGAACGACAAGGAAAATTAAATGAAGCAATCGATGCATATAATCAGGCACTTCGGTATACTCTGAGCGAACAAGCAGTTCCAAGTTATAAAAGTGCTATGGCTCGTTGCAAGGCTAAACTTGCCTAAAATAAAATCTATCTCTTACTTATATTCTACGTATCATATTTTTTATATATCCGTTGATTTTTCCTCATCCAGATCTTTTTGATACTCAGCCACTCTGACAAAAACAGCTTCCTTCAGTTTTTTGCGCGAAAGGAAACCTTTCACAAAAAACCATCATAAATGTTTCTCCTCCACCCATGCGCCAGACTCTATTATATGGATGAATATGTAAATCAAAAATCCAAGGAGGAAGGATGTCGTCCTCTTCTTTGAGATATTTATTCAGTTCTATTTTGTACCATTCTTTTTTGCTCTATTATCCCCTAAAAATTTTTCTTTCCAATGATTTTATCATCACCGGTAATAATAAATTGGTCACCAATTCTATCATAATGAATTTTTATATTTCCTACTTCTGCTTCAAATACAATCAGTCCAAAAAAATCATAATCAATTTTCAGTAGATCTTCAACAATCTGTATATTTTGAAAATGTGTTTCATCAATAAATCCTTCTTTTCCATAGAGTGTATCTCCTAGTTCTTGTACAACAATTTTATCTTTATGATCAAAAAGTTGTAGTAATTTTTTAAGCCCATTATTTTTTATTTTTATTTCTTTCATACAAGAGATATTACTTAGACCTATTTCTTCTACTTTTTACAAAAACATAAATCG
>CAZKAD010000033.1:0-11158 GCA_964550845.1 uncultured Gammaproteobacteria bacterium | reverse complement strand
TGCTCCACTGATATCCCAGTGCGAGGAACATTTTTTCATTACTAATATGTCGTTTTTTCCCATTTTCCACAACATAAATTTTAGGAGAAGTTGGTGTTTTCAAAAGTGTTCCATCTGGAAATTTAATTGGATCACCTGCAGTTGCTTTTTGAAGTTCTTGAATCGTTCCGTTTCGTAGTTTGAGATTTGGAAATGCAATCCCAGCAACTTTTGGATCAAGCAGTGCATGTGAAATTTCGTCTTTTATAAAATAAGAAGACTGTACTTCTTTGACAAAGATTATTTCACCAAATGGATGGGTTGCATTTTTGAGCGTAATGACATCGCCTGTTGGCATGGTTGCAATATCTCCACTTTCAACTTCGAGTATTTCTTCTGGGTTATATCCAATTTTTTTCACCGTCGCTGCGGAATCAAATGGGCGGAGCGTGTCATCATCGAGAAGATAATAGTCAGATCCAGCTTTCAAGATGGAATAGTTTGGAAAACTAATAGGCGTCCCAAGTGGATAGCGGCTAATTTCTCCTTCAGGCACAACCAAGATACGTTTTGGGTCATAACGAGTGATCAGTGCACTCATGTTTTCAAAAGCCCGTTTTTTCCCATCTTGAAGAAGATAAACAATTGGATCATTTTGAGATTTAAACAAGGTTCCGTTTGGATAAGCTCCTTCAAACCATTTTTGCCAGAGTTTCCAAAAATTTTCATTGCCTTGGATATGGGGAGTATAGGTATACAAAAAAGCAGTGGCATTGTTACTTGGAGTAACGCTTTGGCTATCTATAGTATAGGTTATATTGGCTTGTTTTATCCAAGATTGTGTACCTGCATTATCATAATACCAGCGCATAATGCCAGCCGCGCTATCAACCTGATTTCCAAATCCTTTGTATTTTTGAATTTTGGGGTCATCCATTGAGCACGAGTCACAGACTCCATAGCCGGTTGCCCAGTCCAATTGTTTTTGGGATGGATCAATATCACTAATTAAACTTTGTTCCTTTTGAAGTTTTACAAGAAGGTATTTTGGGCTAATTTGGTATTCCTGGGCTGTACGATAGATAATATCAGATGCCTTTCGCTTTTTCCCATCTTTATCTTCTACTCGATAATTGCGCAAATAGCTGCCTTTTTGATCGAGAAACAAATCAATATCACTGCGAGTCATGCTGTTTGCATCTTGCAACTCTTCGTCACTAATAAGGTAATTCGGGTTAAATTCCGCTGCAAATACAGAAAATGGGCCTAGGATATACGCTATACAGAGAACGTAAATAAGAGGTAGTTTGGTGCCTTTTTTCATATATTTTTTAGTATAGCATATCCCGAGAAATCGAAAAAGCCTAAGAGTGTGGTTAAGGTTGCCTTTTTGAGGCTTTTTTGGTAGTATAAGAGTACTTTATGATACCAGGAAAACTTTTTATTGTTGCTACTCCGATTGGAAATTTGAAAGATATTACAAATCGCGCTCTTGAAACTCTCAAGAGCGTTGATTGTATTTTATGTGAGGACACTCGGGTGACGCAAAATCTTTTACATCATTTTGAGATCAAAACACCAACTTTGAGCTATCATCACCACAGTGGCACAGAAAAAATGCAAGAAATCCGTGCTCTTCTCGAAGAAGGGAAAAATCTGGCTTTGGTCAGTGATGCTGGAACACCGGGCATTAGCGATCCAGGCAATATTTTGATTGAATTTTTGACGACAAGTGAGAAGCACCATCAGGTGGATGTGGTACCAATTCCAGGCGTATCTGCTTTGACTACAGCACTTTCTGTTTCTGGCTTTGCTACAGATAAATTTATTTTTCTGGGTTTTCCTCCACACAAAAATAAACGTCAACAATTTTTCAAGCAAGTGGCAGAGAGTGTTTATACGGTTGTTTTTTTTGAATCGAATCATCGTATCAAAAAGGCTTTAGACAATCTTGGTGCAGTTCTTGATCCTCAAAGAAAAATTTTTGTTGCTCGTGAACTCACCAAAAAATTTGAGACTCTGTATCGAGGAACTATTTCTGAATTAAAGACTCTCAACATTTCAGAAAAAGGGGAATTTGTTTTGGTTGTTGAACATTGTTCATAATATATGCTCTCTGATTATTATAAATATCGTTTGTATGAAATGCTGCCAGGCATTTCTGTTTGGCTGACTCTTCTTGGGGCAATTGTGCTTTCATTTACCCATCCAATAGCCATGATTTATTTCGTTATTATTTTTGATATCTATTGGCTTACGAAAGTAGTTTATTTTTCAAGTTACTTGATTCTCTCCTGGCTCCGTTTTCGCAAAGTGAGTCGCTCTGACTGGAAAAAAATTCTCTTTTCAGAAGTAAAAAATTGGGATGACAAACAGCATATCATTTTTCTTACTCTCTACAAAGAAGACTGGGAAGTCGTGGAAACTGCGATGCAAAGTGTTTGTGATTCTATCTATGACAAGACCAAGTTCACTATTGTTATTGCTGGAGAAGAAAGAGCCAAAGAACGATTTGATGAAGTTCTCTTGAATGCCAAGAAAAAATTTGGGAATTGTTTTGGAGATATTGTGGGCATTTTGCATCCTCAAGATTTGCCTGATGAAATCCCTGGGAAAGGATCAAACCTTCACTATGCTGAGAGCCGCATAAAAGAATATATTGATAAAAAAGGCTGGGAATACTCCAAGGTTATTGTGACTGTCTTTGATATTGATACGATTTGCCATAAAGAATATTTCAGTTATCTGACCTATCTCTACTGCACGCATCCTCGGCCAACACACACTTCATTTCAGCCTGTTGTGCTCTATAACAATAATATCTGGGAATCTCCGATGGTACTGCGTATTATGGCCTTTGGTACGACCTTTTGGATGCTTAATGCACTTTCTCGACATGACACACTTGTGACATTCTCGTCACATTCAATGAGTTTTCAGGCACTCTTTGATGCAGGCTATCATGACAAACGTATTGTAAGTGAAGATTCACGTATTTTTTTTCAATGTCTTTTACGGTATAATGGAGATTATGAAGTGACACCAATGTATATTCCTGTCTCGATGGATACGGTGCGTGATGATTCGTGGTGGAAGAGTATTGTGAATCTCTACAAACAAAAGCGACGCTGGGCGTGGGGGACAGAGCATATTCCCTACCTTCTCTGGGAATTTGGTAAAAAAGGAAAGCTGATGAAATTTCGTACCAAGTTCAAATGGGTTTTTGCCCAGTGGGAAGGGAAGTGGTCTTGGGCGGTGGTAGCGATTTTGATTACGATTTTGGGGCGATTCCCGATTTGGTTTGCACCAGACTGGGTGCGTGAGAGTGCGCTGTATTTCAATACGCCACATATTTTGCAGGTCTTAATGCGGGTGGCCATGATTGGTCTTTTTATCTCTGCAACGCTTAGCTTTTTGCTTTTGCCGAAGCGTCCGGAAACCTATCCGAAGCACGCATATCTTTCGATGGTGCTCCAGTGGACACTCTTGCCTGTTACTTTGATTATGGTAGGTGCTCTCCCTGCGATTGATTCGATTACACATTTGATGTTTGGGAAGTATTTGGGATTTAATGTTTCACAGAAAAAAAGAAAGAAATTGAGCTAATATTTGGGCTTGTATTTTCTTTTATGAGTTTCGAAGGAACTCGTATCAAGTGAAGATAAGAGTATATATTTTTCTTCTATTATGTTCAAAGGCTTTAAAGGATTTATATGTATTTGTTTTATTGCAGCACTTATTGGGAGTGCCTCTGCTTATGCATTTTATAAAATAAAAAATATTTCTCCAGAAAAGATTTTAACCAGTAACGTTGTTCAAAAAAAAGTAAATTCTTTGGTAGGAGATCCTACAGGTGATTTCTCTACATTATTACCTCAATTTTTGGGATTTAGTAAACCAAGAACATACCTTTTCTTATTGCAAAATAATACTGAAATGCGACCTGGGGGAGGCTTTATTGGAGTATATGCTACAGTGAGAATCGATAAAGGCCATGTCGAAGTATTAAAAGTTGAAGGGACTGAAACACTTGATGGTCAGGCACCTGATGATTGGAAGCAAACACCTCCTACGATTTTGAAAGAACATCTGAAGGTCGATCGTTGGTATTTCCGTGACAGTAATTGGTCACCAGATTTTTCTGTGTCAGCCCAGCAAGCTTTGGATTTTTATAAAGGTGAAAATGGTATTGCAGCAAATGAAATTGATACGGTGGTTGCATTTACTCCAACCGTACTTGAGCGTTTGATGAAAATCACAGGTCCTTTTACGGTAGAAGGAATTGAATTTACTTCTGAAAATGTCACTGAAACATTGGAATATCATGTAGAATATGACTATGCGAGAAATGGAAGAAGTTTTGAAAATAGAAAAGGAATTATTAAGGTTTTCATGGATGAACTTTTGGTACATCTGCGGGATAATGCATTTTCTCAGGTAGATGCCTATACCAAATTGGTTCACGAACTTGCCAAGGAAAAACACATCATTTTTTATTCGAAAGATTCTGAACTTGAACGAGTAATGGGAAATTTAGGATGGACCGGAAAAGTAAAATCAACTTCCGGTGACTATCTTTTATGGGTTGATGCAAATTTGGCTGCGCTCAAAACTGACCACGCTATGGTAAGAAATTTGACGTATACGATTGAACCTCGGGGAAATGAACTCGTTGCACGTGCAAGTATGAAATATACCAACACTGGCAAGTTTGATTGGCGCACAAGTCGTTACCGAACGTATGCACGAGTGTATGTTCCAGAAGGATCGAAGTTAATTGAAACAAAAGGTGCGATGAAGACAGATCGCAGTAAGGAAATTGGGACGACGGATCAGGGACAAGAACTTGGAAAGCAATGGTTTGGTGCGTTTATTGCCATTGAACCAGGTCAAACAGGAACTTTGGAATTTTTGTATACACTTCCTTCTTCAATTCGCGAGCAGATTGATGCAGGAAAGTATGAGCTATTAGCACAAAAGCAGCTGGGGCTCCCTGACAGTGCATTGACCTTACAGCTGAATTTTGGTAAGAATATACAGACGGCGACTCCTCCAGAAGAAGAAAAAAATTGGGGGAATCAGATCTATACCTTTGATTCAAACCTCGTATTAGATCGGAATTTTGTGGTTGGATTTTAACTTCTTTTTATGTTGGTAAAAAAAGTGGCAATTGACCTTGGAACCACAAACGTTTTGGTATATGTGCCAAAGCGCGGTATTGTGATTAACGAGCCGTCAGTCGTGGCGATTTCTAAAGAAGAGAAAAAAGTTTTGGCGGTAGGAATTGAAGCCAAAGAAATGATTGGACGCACTCCTGATACGATTGTAGCAGAGCGTCCACTCAAAGATGGTGTAATTGCAAATTACCGTACGACTGAAGCCATGCTGCGTTATTTTATCAATAAAGCACTTGGAGGTATTCGTATTTTCCGACCAGAAGTGATGATTGCTGTGCCTGCGGGAATTACTTCAACCGAGCGTCGTGCGGTCATAGATGCTGCCATGGCTGCAGGAGCAAGAGCGGCTTATATTATTAAAGAGCCTATTGTATCTGCTATTGGTGCAGATATTCCTATTGGAAGTCCTTCTGGACATATGATTGTAGATATTGGTGGGGGGACAGCTGAAATTGCTGTGATCTCACTCGGTGGAATTGTCTCTTGCGGATCAGTGCGTATTGGTGGAACTCGCTTTGATGCCTCGATTGCTGAATATATTCGTCGCAAGTATGGCCTGGCGATTGGTGATCGTTCGAGTGAAGATGTAAAGATCAAAGTCGGTTCAGCGATGTATATGGATAATCCACTTTCCATGGAAGTGAAAGGACGGGATAATGTAACTGGACTTCCTCGTACGATTAAGGTGACTTCAAACGATACAACAGAAGCTTTGCAACATGATCTGCAGGGTTTGATTGAGGCTGTTAAAGAAGTTTTGCACGAGACTCCACCAGAGCTCTCTGCTGACGTGATGGACAAAGGAATCATGATGGCCGGTGGATCGAGTATGCTGCGCAATCTTGATGCGCTTATTTCCGAAGCAACGGGGGTTGCTTGTTATGTGGCTGACGAGGCATTGCTCTGTGTGGCCAAAGGAACTGGTATTGCCCTTGAAAATCTTGATACATATAAGAGAAGTATTTTGGCGACCAAGTAATTGGATATGACCATCGCAATAGACGCATCACGGGCAAATAATATGCAAAAGACGGGCGTAGAATGGTACGCCTTTTTTTTGATTGAAGAGCTCAAAAAGATAACGCCACCGGATACAAAAGTGATTCTCTATTCAGAAAAGCCTCTAGTAGGAGAGCTGGCCATATTGCCCAAAAATTGGCAATCAAAAGTACTTCGCTGGCCTCCGAAAAGACTTTGGACGCAGATTCGTCTGAGCTTTGAAATGATCGTCTCTCCCCCTGATGTATTGTTTGTCCCAGCACATGTTTTTCCGATTTTTCACCCACGAAAAACAGTCATGACAGTACATGATGTGGCGGCTCTCAGGTTTTCACATATTTATACCAGATTTGAAAAATGGTATTCACTCTGGAGTGCAAAATTTGCTGCGAAAAGACTTTGGAAAGTCATTGTTCCAAGTATTTTTACAAAAAATGAAATTCAGGCTCTCACGAACAAAACAGACAATATTAGAGTTATACATCACGCATATAACAAAAGTTATAACCAGCAAATTTCTGAACAAGAAAGAAATGCTGTTTTAAAAAAATACCAGATTAAAAAACCATTTTTGCTCTTTATTGGAAGATTGGAAGAAAAGAAAAATATTGTTCGAGTGGTAGAGGCCTTTGACACTGTCAAAAAAGCTTTTCCTGATTTGCAACTTGTGCTGATTGGTAAACCTGGCTATGGATTTGAACAAGTACAAGAAAGAATACATAAAAGTACATTTCAAAAGGATATTCTCTGTCCAGGCTATGTTGATCAAAGCGATATACACAGTATCTTACAATCCACACAGGTGTTTCTTTTTCCAACACTCTATGAAGGGTTTGGTATTCCTGTGTTAGAGGCTTTTGCTTCTGGGGTTCCTGTGCTTACCTCCAAACATCACAGCACAGAAGAAATGAGCGGTGGAGCCGCACTCCTCGTTGATCCATTACATACAGATGATATTGCACAGGGGATAGAGAAGTTATTACAAAATCCTGAGTTGCAAAAGCAATATATTTTGCAGGGACTCAAACAAACAGAAAACTTTTCTTGGGAAAAATGTGCACGAGAAACATTGAATCTTTTGTTATCTGCTTAATCTATGGAAACACTTATTGGACACCAACCAACATTAAATTATTTTGAAAAAATGATTTCGCAAGGAAAACTTCATCATGCCTATGCTTTGGTTGGACCTGAACATGTTGGTAAAACAACCCTTGCCAAGCATATTATTGCAAAAATTTTCAAAATACCAGTAGAAAAAGTTGAGATTCATCCAGATTTTTTGCATGTAGAAAGAATTGATGAAGAGGGAAATCTAAAAAAAGATATTACGGTTGAACATATTTCCAGTGTTACCAGTAAGGTGATGATGACACCCTTTGCCTCTTCGTACAATGCTATCTTGATTGAAGATGCCCATAAAATGAATTCTTATGCTGGGAATGCGCTGCTCAAAACACTTGAAGAACCTGCGACACCAACGATTTTTTTCCTTTTAACCGAAAGCACAGATTTGCTTTTGCCAACGATTTGTTCTCGTCTCCATCCACTTCAGCTTTCTCGTGTTCCAATTGATACCTTGTGTACAGAACTCCAAGAGAGTTTTGGCCAGGATCCAGATTTTGAAGAAATGATCTATTTATCTTCAGGACTTCCTGGTTTTATTATAAAATGGCATGAGGATAAAGAAAGCTTTGAAGAATATAAAAAAGAAGTAAAAAGATTTTTTGCCCTTTTTGATAAACCTTTCTTTGAAAAAATAGCGTTGGTAGAACCATTATTTACTGAAAAAAAGAGTCATTTAGAAGGTAGAAAAGAGCTGATCGATATACTGCGTATTTGGGAGCAGTGTATTCAAATTTTGATTCAGCGGCCACAGAATTTTTTTGGTTTTCTCACCTTTCCCCAGCTTTCCTCTAGTATTGTAGTACCAATATATGATAGTATAGAAGAGGCAATTTCTGGCCTTGGCCAGAACATTCATCCAAAGCTTTTAGTAGAAAATATTCTTTTACAAATACCCTAATATTTAAAACCTAGTTATCGTATATGAAGAAAAACCTTTTCGTTTTCCTCGGAACTCTGGCAGGGCTTTTGCTCGTCGGAGCGAGTTGTTCACCGTTTGGTGGAAGTTCAGCTGCAACGACGACTGGACCAGCGGGGGTATTTGTATCTACAGACAAAGCCGAAACATGGAAAGCAATTTCTATTTTACCAAAGCCAGGAGAGCCACAGAGTCTTTCTAGTGTAAGTGTCTACAAATTGGAAATTGACCCTCATGACAATAATACGCTCTACTGGGCATCAAGGGGAAATGGTCTTTTTTATACCTATGATCTTGGTAAAACGTGGCAACAATCAGCAAACCCGTTGAATACAGGATTTGTTTATAGTGTTGCTATAAATCCAAAAGACAAATGTATTTTGTATGCCACGAATGGTGCTCGCGTATTTGAAAGTACTGATTGTAACCGCACTTGGAGTGAAATCTACCGCGAACCTGCACAAGATCGTGTGGCCGCTGTAGTTACGGATAAATTTGCGCCAGAGCGTGTCTATGCCTTGAAAAGTCGTGGAGATGTCTTGGTGAGTAATGATACAGGTATTAGTTGGCAGTTGGTAAAACGCCTTAACACCAATGTGGTGTCACTGACGCTTGATCCATATAAAGAAGGTGTGATCTATGTAGCTACTGAGAAAAAAGGGTTGTTCCGCAGTGATGATGGGGGAAAAAATTGGACGTCAACGGAAAAAGCACTCAAAGCCTTTACTGGGGGAACCGAATTCCGTCGCTTTGTCATGAGTCCTACGAAAGAAGGCGAAGTCTATTGGATCTCTACCTATGGTATTTTGAAATCAACTGACCGAGGAAGTACTTGGGCGCCATTCAATACCCTCAATTCACCTGGTAGTATCAAGATCTATGGCTTTGCAATTAATCCAAAAGATGACCGTGAAATGTACTATACTGGAACGATTGAAAACCGTTCAGTTCTTTACAAAACCATCGATGGTGGTGTAACATGGATTACTAAGAAACTACCTAGTGACCAGGTACCGACTGCCTTGGTGATTCACCCTGAAAAGGATAACACGCTGTTTCTTGGTTTTACTATTCCACCGAAACAATAAAATTAACTACCGTATTACAGTAATTAATGAAAGACATTTTATGCATACTATTCTGGAAATGTACAAAGGAGAATTCGCTGGTGTAATTGACCACCTCAAGCAAGATATTACATCGCTTCGTACAGGTCGAGCTACTCCTGCTATTGTAGAAGATGTTCAAATTGAAGCCTATGGAGGAAGACAGCCACTTAAGGCAGTGGCTTCTATTAGTGTGGCGGATGCCAAAACATTGAATGTAGATCCATGGGACAAGACACTCATGCAAGCCGTTGAAGTGGGATTACGCAATTCGCCACTTGGTATTAGTCCAGTGAATGATGGAAAATTGATTCGTATTCCACTTCCAGATCTTACTCATGAGCGCCGAGCAGAGCTTATCAAAGTATTACACCAAAAGCTGGAAGCCGCTCGTATTTCTCTTCGCAAAGTACGAGAAGATGTTCGCTCTGCTGTAGATCAGGCCTACAAGAATAAAGAATTAGCAGAAGATGAAAAATTTTCACTCCAAGATGAAATAGATAAGGTTGTAAAAGATTATAATGATAATATCAAGCAAATTGGAGAAGATAAAGAAAAAGAAATTCAAACTATTTAACAGAGGAGAGCACACGTGTGCTTTCTTTTTTTCAAAATTATTATTACTCTTATGAATATATTTCTTCGTTGGATTGTCAATGCTGTGGCTCTTATGATCATTGCCTATATTGTGCCGGGTATTGAAGTCAGTGGTTGGTATAGCGCCTTTATTGCTGCGCTGGTACTTGGTCTGATCAATGTATTTTTGCGTCCACTGCTTTTGATCTTGACTTTGCCTGTGAATATTTTGACTCTTGGACTTTTCACTTTTATACTGAATGGACTTTTGTTTTATTTTGCCAGTAGTATTGTCAAAGGATTTACTGTTGGCGGATTTGGCGTTGCACTACTTGGTTCTCTTATTATGACTGGTATAAATGTTTTGGCTCATAGCATTTTCAAAAGAAATCAAAGAGATGGAATTTAATATGAAAAACCATTCATCACGGCGTGCTGGCAAAGGCAAGACTGCCTATCGTACCCCAAGTACCTGGAAATCTGGTCGGCCAGAACTGCTCAAAAATCAAAATGCGCATGTACATATAAAAGCCACAAATAAAAAATTTCGTGCCCATCCCAGTCCGTTTTCTCATTAATATTATTGTATGAAAAGTTGGAAGATTCTGTCAGTGGGTGGTTCAATTATTGTGCCGCAAGGGGGATTTGATATTGATTTTCTCAAAGGGTTTCGGCGTCTTATTTTGAAACGCATTTCCCAAGGAGAAAAGTTTATTATTGTGATTGGTGGGGGAGCGCCTTGCCGTGACTACCAAAATGCTGCTCGAGCTCTCGGAAAAGTCACCCCACAGGATCTGGATTGGATTGGAATTGGTATGACCAAAGTCAATGCCGAGTTTGTTCGTGTGATGTTTGGAGATTTGGCGCATAGCGAAATACTGTCCGATCCCACCAAAAAAGTAAAAACTGCTAAACCGATCATTGTGGCAGGTGGATGGAAGCCTGGATTTACTACTGATCACAGTGCGGTCAAATTTGCCGAGAGCTATGGTGTCACAGAAGTCTACAACCTATCCAATATTTCCTATGTCTATGACAAGGATCCCAAAAAATTTGTCGATGCAGTAAAAATAGAACGAACGGATTGGAAGCATTTTTGCGCAGAAATTATTCCCAAGGATCGAACCCCTGGCATGAATACGCCATTTGATCCAATGGCAAGTAAAGTAGCCAAAAAACTCAATCTCAAAGTATCTTTTGTTGATGGACGCAATCTCACAGAAGTGGCGAAAGCACTTTCTGGAAAAAAATTTATGGGGACAGTGATTGAATAGTAT
>CAZKAD010000032.1:0-11430 GCA_964550845.1 uncultured Gammaproteobacteria bacterium | reverse complement strand
AGAAAAAAACGGTAAAAACTTCCAAGGAAATTTATACGCAAAAGACGGAAGCCACGTACTCATCCCCCCACGACTCATGTGAGTTCTATAGAAAAACCCAGGTACATACGTCCCAATTTTCCCTTTTTGAAAAAGTCCAAGCCATAAATCCCAATCTTGAAATCGAAGAAGTGATTCATCAAATCCAAAAAAATCTTCTCGGCGAATAAGACTTGAAGTATTAATATAATTATTTTTTTTGAGCATTTCTCCATCAAAAAAACGAGCTGGAAAGCGCTTTACTCCTCGATAATAATCACAGTACGCATAGCTTGCACGAGAATTTTTTTGCAGGCCTTCATAGAGTCTTTCAACCATTTCAGGAGCACAAATTGTATCAGCATCCAAAAATAACACAAAATTCCCCTTTGATTGTAAAAAGCCAAAATTCCTCGCAGCCGGAGCTCCTTTATGATCTTGTCTCAACCAGAGAACTGAAAGAGTGGTCGGTTGTTTTGCAACCAGAATATCGCTTCCATCGTCAACTACAATAACTTCAAGATGAGAAAATGTTTGTTTTTGCAAAGAAAGCAACACCTCGCGTAGATGCTCTGTTTTATTATAGACTGGAATGATAATACTCACGAGATCATTGTCCATATTATTCAATCCATGGTTTCAAAGTAGAAAGTTGATTTTCCCAATTAAATTCTGACCGAATACGATTTTGACCGTTTAGACCCAGTTCTCTTCCTGCCTCAGGATTCTGGATAATATTCACAATTGAATCGACAATCGTTTGAGGTTCATTGAGAACATCCAAAACCAGGCCTGTTTGACCATTGAGTACTGCCTCATCTACTCCACCACTGCGCCCAGCCACAACCGGACGAGCAGCAGCAGAGGCTTCCAAAAAGACCAAACCAAGCCCTTCTTCCATACCATTATCTGGGTGCGTCAAAAGAACAAACAAATCAGCCAGATAATAAAATTTCTTCAATTCTTGATGTGGCACTTGTCCAACAAAACGAACAATGTTTTGCAAATTGCGTGACTGTATTTCTCCAAGTATTTCATTTCTCTTGGCTGCTTCCCCATCTCCAACAATCATCCACACCAAATGCGGAACGCGCTGCAAAATATCTGGCATGACTCGTAAAAGGTGTGGGAACCCTTTTCCATCCACAAAACGAGAAACCGTCAAAATCACTTGCTTGCCTTCGAGCGCATAAATATGTTTAAGCATCTCTATTTCTTCCTTGGAAGGTGGTACCAAAAAATCTGCATCCGGGCAAGGGTAGACCACTGCTGTCTGATTGGTAAGTTCTGGAAACCGTTCAAGCAGTCGCATTTTCAAATTTTCACTATTGGCAATAACCTGAAGACTTTTTCTGCCAATAAGACTCGCAAGCTTTTTTTTGCGCTTTACTTGACTCGCCATAACCATGTCAGTGCCATGAGAAAAAATAATATAAGGAATTTTGAAGGACTTCAAGATACGCAGTGCCACAGTTCCAACAGGCAAAATATGATGCACCATGATAAGCTCAATCCCTTCACTGCGAACTATTTGTTTTACTCCACTCAGTAATTTTAGCCAACGGGGCCAAACAAATTTTGGATAAAAAAAATCATGTCGAAGGATACGATATTTCTGTGCATTGTCCCACTCTTCGGCATCTTTCATGGGTGGCGCCAGTACTATTGTATGTTCAGGATCAAGCGCGCTCGCTAAATCATGAACATAGGTAGCAATACCTCCAATTTGTGGAGGAAACTCGAGTGAAATAATCAATGTTTTTTTCATAATCGAATGAGTGAGTAGAGTAAATAAATTTCAAACCTATTTTCTGAGTACTTTCACAGCTTCTCTTATTTCGGCTGTGGTAAGGAGTCTCGTCACCAAAACCATTATGCTATACACAATTGCACCACTCAAAATCGCCACAACAATATTACTCAATATATTCACGCCATAGACTACTGCCGACATCACCATTCCACAGACAAGTACTTTACCAAAGGTCAAAGCATATTTGCTATGAGCAATGGGGGCAATACTGGGTAGAAAAAAATAACCAAACAAAGCGAGGAGTGTATTCCCCACCAAAGCCGCAATTGCAGCGCCAGAAACTCCTAGGATTGGGATCAAAAAAATATTTAAGACAATATTTATAACCATAACAATTCCTACAATCGTTGTTTGTGTGATTTGTTTATTACAAGCATTGAGACATGCGCCAATTGGAAAACTGACAAAAGAAAAAATTAAACTCAAAATAAGTATTTGAAGCGGCCGTATAGATTCAAAAAAGTCCGTGCCATACAAAAAGAGAATAATGTCTGGCGCCAAAATACACACACCAAAGGCAATAGGAACTGATACAAGAAGCAAATATTTGATAGAATCGTGCAAAATCGTAGCAAGTTTTTCTTTCTGATGTATAAAATATTCACTCATGCGAGGATAGATGGCAGCCGTAAGTGCCAGGGGGATAAATTGAAAGGCATAGGTAATTTTATACGGTGTACTATACCAGCCAACCGCTTCGGTTCCCATCATTTCTTTAAGCAAAATAGAATCAATATAGCTGTAGATGCGAGCAAAAATAGCCGCAAGAGCAAAGGGAATAGTGATTTTCCATAAAAAAGAAAATGTCTGTTTTTCAAATTTTGGCCATGGCCGTATGGCATAGCGTTTCCATACTACTCCTCCTGCAAAAATGGCATTGAGAGCGCTTGGTACAGTAAAGGCAAGAATCAAAAAAATAATCGGAAGATCGAGCCACAAAAATATACCACCTAATAAGAAAGAAAGTAGCTGGCTGAGTGTTATAGAAAAAGATTCAAATCGAAGATCACCCAAAGACCGTAGGATACCATAGATAGTGAGATTAAATGAGTCAAAGAGCATCGTAATTCCAGACAGATATATCATATGACGCAGTTCAATATCTGGATAGAGCACTGAGGACACAAAAATCACGACACCATATGAAAGGGCACCAAACAAGAGTTTTACCGACAAAATAGTAGAAACATATTTTTGAATATTTTCTTTTACCCGTGAAGCTTCACGAACAAGGACATTGGTAAGCCCCAAATCCACAAACACGACAAAAATCGTGGTAAAAGAAAGAGCCAAAAAGTATTTTCCTGTCCCCTCTACCCCAACACTGCGAGCAATTAACGTAAAATAGACAAAAGAGATAATCTTTTGAGCAATGGAGGCAACCGTCATAAAGGCTGTATTTTTTGCAATAGAATGGCTCATAGTGACCTTATTTTAGCCTAAACAATAATTAATTACAACCGACACTCCTTTTTTAAAAATCAAATTGACATTAATACCTTTTTATGCTATAATTTTTTTGAAATTTTAATTTATCATATTTACAGGATTCTATCAGTTAAGGCTTTCTTTCGCCATTTTTCTATGAATTCAATCATGACAGATTTTCAAAAACACTTGCCTCTAGAGTATTTTTTTGCTTTTTAGAGCTGTTTTCGTCGACCTGCATTTTTGTAAAAAATTCTGTGAAACAACCTCACAGGATCGAAGAAAGTACTGAGCACAGAAAGAACTCCTGTAAATTTTAGGAGTTTTTTTATATGCAAATTATTATCGCGATCATCGCGGTAGCCATAGGAGGAGCAGCCGGATATTATATTCGCAAAACCCAAGCCACAAAACTGGCCAATTCTATTGAAGCAGAAGCTGAAAAAAAATTGGCAGACGCAAAAGTAAAAGAGCAAGAAATCGTTCTTGGTGCCCAGGAAAAATCTATTAAGATCTTAGAAGAAGCCAAAAAAGAAGAAGAAAACCGCCGCAAAGAGCAACAACAACTTCAAACACGCTTGGTCGAACGAGAAAGCCTGTTTGATAAAAAACTTATTGAATTTGAAGACCGCAAAACCCGCCTTGAAGAAAAAGTAGTCGAAATTCAAACTATCAAAGAAAAAATTGATAAAAAATATCAAGAAGTCGAACAAAAACTTGAGGTAGTTTCTGGTTTATCTCGAGATCAAGCAAAAAATGAACTTTTGGCAAAAGTAGAAGTAGAAGCACAAGAAGATCTGCTTCACCGTCGTCTTAAATTTGATGCCGATAGCCATGAAGAGCTCAAAGAAAAAGCTCGTGATATTGTGGTAGGAAATATGCAGCGGACAGCCTGTAACCATGCGGCTGAAACCACTTCAACTGCCGTGCAGTTGCCAAGTGAAGAAATGAAAGGACGTATTATTGGAAAAGAAGGACGCAACATCAAAACGATTGAAAAAATGACTGGATGTGAACTGATTATTGACGAAACACCAGAACTCATTCTCGTTTCTAGTTTCTCTCCTATTCGACGTCGTGTTTGTCAACTGGCTATTGAAAAGCTTATTTCTGATGGTCGTATTCAGCCAGCCAAAATTGAAGAGTATGTTGAAGAAGCAAAGCGAGATTTGGCGATTGATATTAAAAAAGCAGGCGACGAGGCAGCTTTGAAAATGGGTCTCGTTGGGCTTGATCCAAAATTGGTTTCCATTATTGGACGCCTCAAATATCGTACCAGTTATGGACAAAATGTGCTCAATCACTGTATGGAAGTTGGGTACTTGTCCGCTCTTATGGCAGAAGAACTGGGTATGAATCCAGCCCTTGCTCGCAAAGCCGGATTTTTCCACGATATTGGAAAAGCAATCGACCATGAAACGCAAGGCGCACATACGCAAATTGGTTACACTATTTTGAAAAAATTCAATGTTGATGAAGACACAGCGCAAGTAGCCCTCACTCACCACGATACCAATCCCCCACTGCTTTTAACCAAACTCGTGATGGCAGGAGACGCTATCTCGGCTTCTCGTGTTGGTGCGAGACGCGATACTTACGAGCAGTATGTCACTCGTCTTGAAGATCTTGAAAAAACCGCGCGTGAATTTCCGGGTATTGATAAAGTCTACGCGATTCAGGCAGGACGCGAAATCCGTGTCTTTGTGAATCCTTCAGAAATTGATGATTACCAATCCTATAACTTGGCCAAAGATATTGCTCGCCGCATTGAGAGTGAACTACAGTATCCAGGTGAAATCAAAGTGATGGTCATTCGAGAATCCCGTGTCATTGAATACGCCAGATAAAACACTCCCCGCCCTACGCGGGGTTTCGTTCTTTTTGCTCTATTGACAATAGTTTTCGCCTACGGTACAATACTTCTTAGAAAGACATATATTTAACTTATGAATCTTATGAGTACCCTGAACAAAGCCTTGCTCGCAGAGGCTATCGCAGCCAAGGTCGGTGTTTCAAAAAAAGAAGCCGAAGACATGATCAAAGCATTCGTTGATATCACCATGCAACAACTCAAGAGTAATGGTAGCGTAAATATCGCTGGCTTTGGTCAATTTAGTGCCAAAACACGAGCTGGTCGCGTTGGAGTAAATCCACAAAATCCAAGTGAAAAAATTCAAATTCCTCCAGTTACTGTTCCAAAATTCAAAGCTGGAAAAGGACTCAAAGATATTTTGAAGAAATAAGCTGCTTCGCAGCATATTATCAGCACTCGCTCGGAAATAAATGCAAGCCTTTATTTCTCTCACTTCGTTTGATAATAACACAACCACTGAAAAAACTCTCCCTATAACTGTACGGAGAGTTTTTTATTGACAAATGAGGAAAAATTCGCTATACTACTATTCACTTTCTATGGCCCGTTCGTCTAGTGGCTAGGACGCTAGGTTCTCATCCTGGTAACAGGGGTTCGATTCCCCTACGGGCTACGAACCTGCGTTTTCATATTTGACAGGGTAGCTCAGCTGGTGAGAGCGGAGGATTCATAACCCTCAGGTCGGGAGTTCGATTCTCCCTCCTGTCACAAAAATTCATTATGAGTTATCATGATGAATTTTTTTATTTCCACTCCAAATAAGGTATACTAGTAAAAATTTTTTCTATTTTCATGAATAAAGCTTCTCTACTCGTTCTCTTTCTTTTAGGTGCATTTGGAATTTTAATTGTCCAAACCGTTCCCAAAGATACATTCAATTTACCAAAACAAGCAGAAACAGCATCCAAGCGTGGCGGTAAATGGCTTCAAGAATACTCTGGCAATTATCAGGATCCAGGAATTGTTTGGATCGTGAAAAAAATAAACGATACCTATTGTCAGTCAACTGAGCTGGAAAATTTTATTCAAACCAAATTTCAAGAGTTTGAAAATCACCCCATAGAACAGTACTACCGTGTTCTTATAGATAACGATACAAGTCGTATCATCGACTATACACTCCTTACGGGCAGAGAAAATCGTTTCGATGATATTATTCTTCCCACACTCTATTGCCATACACAGTTTATTCCAGAAACAACATTAAAAAAAATCTTTTCCTATGATTCACTTTCAGGCTACCAACTTTCCCATCATTTTCTGGCACTCCAATTTATGAAAGAAAATCGATGTCTTGGTGAACAAAAAATCCAGACATCACTTGACCAAATAGTAAAAAAAATGGCAAAAGAACAACTCCTCACACCAGCATTCAGTGATCTCTTCTCCGAACGAACCGCTTTTTTACAATATGGCGAGTATAAAAACCTGGTGAAAGAACAATGGATTCAAACAATAGTACAAAACCAAAATCCATCAGGTGCCTGGAAAGATCCAGTGCATTTTGAACAAAAAGAAAATCCACATACGACAGCTCTGTCGGTGTGGGCCCTCACAAATTATACGCAGGTCTGCCCATTTTAATTTTTACTTGGCATGACTTCGTAATATTGAAGTAAAAATTTTGAAATGTCTGAAAATACCGGCACGGCTGTTGCTTCTGCATACTTTTGTTTCGGCTTTTCATATTTTACAATCATCACAAATTGCGGATTTTCTACAGGAGCAAAACCAACAAAAGAATGAATCGTCTCTGCCGTGTACCCTCCAGGTCCAGGAATCTGAGCAGTCCCTGTTTTTCCAGCAATATAATAATCTTCAGATCGTGCTTTAGTCGCATGACCTTTTTCTACAACATTGACAAGCATACCAGACAGAAGAGAAGCTGTTCGTTCGCTGAGAACTCGTCGAATTTCTTCTGGTTTGGTTTTGGTAATTTTTCCACCTTCAGAAATAATTTCATCAATAATATAAGGACTCATAAGAACGCCACCATTGGCAATCGCTGCGTAGGAAGCAACCATTTGTAAAGGAGTTACCGTTAACCCCTGACCAAAAGAAGCCGTGGCCGTATAGCAGTCGATTTTCCCACTTTTTTTGTTAAAAGATAAAGATTCAATATTCCCAGCTGATTCAGTATCCAGCTCAATCCCCTGTTTTACCCCAAAACCAAACTTTTCTATATATTCACGAAAAAGTGATGTTCCAAGTTTTTCAGAAATATATATCATTCCAGTATTTATCGAATCCTGTAAAATTCCTGTCATGTCTGTATCATTGTAAATTTTATCCTCTGCATTTCGAATCGGTGTTTTACATAAATCTGATCGCATACCCGTATCATGAAAATAACTCTTTGGATTTATCAAACCCTCGTTCAAAGCAGCTGCCATAGTAATAGGCTTGAAAATTGATCCAGGTTCATAGGGAGTAAAAATTGTATTATTGTTATAAAATTCAATGGATTCCACTGAACTATAGGTATTGGGGTCAAAATCTGGTAAAGAACACATAGCACGAATAGCACCTGTGTGTGGATCCAAAATCACCAAACTCGCAGTTTTTGCACCATATTCCACTAATCCTTGACGGAGCCGTTCACACGCAAAATATTGTACAGTGCGATCAATCGTAAGAGTCAAATCAACTCCATCTTCAGCCTCGCTCGATCGAAATAAACGTGTATCAAAAGGAATCCAACCACCACCAGCGCTTCTTGTTCCTGTGAGTGCTCCTTCTTTTCCACCTAACTCTTGTTGCCAGTACCCTTCAATACCATATTTCCCGATATCTTTTCCAAGATCATTTGGGCTGACAAAACCCACCACACTGGCAGCGAGATTCCCTTCTGGATAAAACCGTGAAGGTATTTTGACAAAAGCAAGACCAGGCAACTTTAAAGCCTTGATTTGTTCCATTTTTTCTTGGTCTAATTTTTTTTCAATTGGTTCATAAGGGTCAGTTCGCTTATTCAAAGTTGATGAAACTACCTGCTTTCGTGCATCGTCATAAGAAAAAAGTTTGGCAAGTTCAGTAACAATTGCATCAGTTTCTTCATTGGTTTTTATTTTTCTGGTATCAGCATACATCAAATATGTATCTTTATTGAGAGCCAAAGGAAATTTTTCACCAGTACGAGAGTCTTGAGTATAAATTTGACCACGCTTCGGAAGGAGTTCAGCATAAATTTCCTGCGCCCCCGAAGCAAGTTTTTGGTAAAAACTTCCGTTTATAATCATAAGAAAAAAAAGACGGAGGATAATTATCACAAAAAGGAGAGATAACACAACAAATAATACCTGAATTCTCTTATCAGAACTGAATCCTGTCGTTGCATTTTTCGATCCAAAAAGGCTTCTTCTCGTTTGTCGCTCGTTTTTTTGCATAACAAAAAGATAATCCTCTCTTGAGAAGAGAGTTATTTGTAAGTATACCATAAAAATGCCAATTTCGTCATATTTGCAATAGCTTGATTTTTCTTCAAAATACTGCTAATATAGACAAATATTGATGCTATTTAATTTGTATAGATTATGAAAAGTGGATTTGTGGTACTCGTGGGACGAAGTAATGTCGGAAAATCTACCCTCCTCAATACTCTCGTTGGAACAAAAATTTCAGCCGTATCTTTTCGTCCTCAAATGACCCGTCATATTATTCACGGAGCTCTCAATACTCCAGACGGTCAAGCCGTGTTTGTTGATACCCCGGGTGTTTTTAAAGAAAAGAAAAACCCACTTTCTGGAAAACTGAACAAAAAAATAAGTGAAGCCATGGATGAAATTGATGTAATTATTTATGTGGTTGATCCAAGCAAAGAAATTGGTGCCGAAGAACGCTCGACTTTTGGTATGATTCGCCATCTTGATACACCTAAAATTATGGTGATCAATAAATCTGATCTGCCTCGAGATGAACGAAGATTTGAAAAAGAATACGAAGAGTTTTCCAAACACTTTGATGCTACCTTTACGCTTTCTGCGCTTCGTGCCAGTCATATTGAACCTTTGCGTCAAAAAGTGATTGAACTGCTGCCAGAAGGACACCCAATGTATGATGCTGAGCAGCTCACCAATATTGATAATTATTTTTGGATTGCCGAAATTATTCGTGAAAAAGTTTTTTCTGTCCTCGACAAAGAAGTTCCCTATACCATTACGGTTGAGGTAGACAATGTAGAAGAAAAACCAGATATTACCGTAGTCAGTGCCCGTATTTTGACCAGTGATGATCGCTACAAAAAAGTTATTATTGGTCGTGGTGGAAATAAAATAAAAGAAATTGGCCAAATGGCTCGCCGTGAACTCGAAGCTGCTACCAACAAAAAAATGTTTCTAGAACTCGAAGTTGAAGTTGATACGCACTGGATGGAGCGTGTCTAATTTTTCTCTATGCTCTCTCTCTACAATTCTCTCTCAAAACAAAAAGAAGATTTTCATCCGCTCACGCCTGGGCATGTGGGTCTGTATACCTGTGGTCCGACAGTCTATGATTATGCCCATATAGGAAATCTTCGTACCTATATTTTTGAAGATATTTTGAAACGCGTTTTGAAGTATAATAATTACCAGGTCAATCATGTCATGAATATTACAGATGTGGGACATCTGACCGATGATGCGGATCAGGGAGAGGACAAAATGGAAAAAGGTTCAAAACGTGAAGGAAAAACTGCTTGGGAGATTGCTGAATTTTATACCCAAAAATTTCAAGAAAATCTCAAAGACCTGAATATTCTTGAACCCAGTATTTGGTGTAAAGCCACCGATCATATCCCTGAGCAGATCGCAATGGTACAAACTCTGACCGAAAAAGGCTACACCTATACCACCAGTGATGGAATATATTTTGATACCACCAAAAATGCAGATTATGGCAAACTTGTTGATCTGCAAAACCAAGAACTCCAAGCCGGATCCCGAGTAGATATGGGAGAAAAGAAAAATCCGCATGATTTTGCTCTGTGGAAATTCACTCCAGAAGGAGAAAAACGACAGATGGAATGGATGGCCTTTGGACGCATGGGATTTCCAGGCTGGCACATTGAATGTTCTGCCATGGCGAGCAAATACCTTGGAGACCAATTTGATATTCACTGTGGTGGAATTGATCATAAACCAGTCCATCATACCAATGAAATTGCCCAGACTGAATCAGCCACAGGAATTGTTCCTTGGGTAAAGGTATGGATGCATGGAGAATTTCTCAATGATCAAAGTGGTAAAATGTCAAAATCCAAAGGAGATTTTTTGACCTTGCAAGTACTCAAAGAAAAGTCATTTGATCCCCTCGCCTACCGCTATTTTTTACTCTCAGCACACTACCGCAAACAACTTTCTTTTTCTTTTGAAGCACTCGAAGCTGCGCAAAATGGTCTCAATAATTTACGTCGCAAGATTGCTGAAATTCCAGATCATGTGGCCAAAGACCAACACCACAGTGAAGCCTTTTTGGCAGCGATCAATGATGATCTCAATATGCCAGAGGCCTTGGCAGTGGTGTGGAATGGAGTCAAAGAAGGAACCCTCAGTATTGAAACGATTATTCATTTTGATAAAGTGCTTGGACTGAACCTTCATCAAAGAGACATAACACCAGAACCTATCCCAGATTTTATCCAAAAACTCGTTGATGAGAGGACCCTAGCCCGTGAGGCCAAAGATTTCAAACGCAGTGATGAACTTCGCGATCAAATCTTTGCCGAAGGATACACACTCGAAGATACCAAAGATGGACAGAAGGTAAAACGAAAATAATTAAAAAAACCACCCTGATCAGAATCAACGGTGGTTTTTTTATACCCTACCAAACCTTTTTACACTTTAGATTTTTTGAGCAATCCCATTTCCACAGCAGTTTGCCCCCACATATACCCATGATTATTTTTGCCACGAGATCGTTCTTTGGCTTGTTTTTCATTCAAGCAAGTAAGTACACCAAATATGACTGGCACATCTTCGTCTACATTGAGCTCCATGATCCCATGAGCAGTCGCATCAGCAACATATTCAAAATGCACTGTTTTGCCTTTTATCAGACAACCAAGTGCCAATATAGCATCAAATTTTTTGCTCTTCATAAGATGTCTACACGCATAGGGCAGTTCATAAGATCCAGCAACATCAATGAGTGTAATATTATTTTTTTTGACTCCAGATTCTTCGAGGGCCTCGAGAGCACCCTCCAAAAGACTTCCTGTGATCTCTGGATTCCAGCGAGTGCACACAATACCAATTTTGAGTGTTGAACCATTCAATTTTTCAAAATTTATTCCTTTACTCATACGAAAATATTCAAA
>CAZKAD010000031.1:0-11851 GCA_964550845.1 uncultured Gammaproteobacteria bacterium | reverse complement strand
GGGCCGAGATGCGTGCCCAAATTGCCGCCAAAGAGGTCCAGCTCTCCGCCATGGGAAGCTTTGCCACTCCACAGAACCCCGATATCCTGCGCCTGGGTGGTGAGCTAGCAGCACTGCGTTCGCAGCTGAAGAAACTCGAGATGGGCAGCGGTGCTGACGAGAAAACTTCTCCGCTGCAGCAGTTGGCTGTGAAGTCTTACCGCGACATCAAGGCCCGCGAGGCCATGATGGGTGTGTTGGTGGCTCAGTATGAATCGGCCAGGGTTGACGAGGCAAAAGAGGGGCCGCTGATCCAGCAAGTCGATGTGGCTTTACCACCAGAGCGCAAATCTAAGCCCAAACGGGCCATCATTGTGTTGGTATCTGCTTTCGCGGGTTTGTTCTCAGGTGTATTGGTGGCGTTTGTAAGGCGCGCCTTGCGCAAGGCTTCTGAGAACCCTGAAACAAGCGGTCAGATGGCGAAGTTAAAGGCTGTTTGGCGCTTGAAATCCAGCTAATTCGAAGATTTAGCGGGCTTATATTCAGCTTGCTTCCCGAATTGGGTTCGTTTTGTAAAAATTACAAGTCCTGACCATTCACCACAGCCCTCACGCCTTTGACCAGCTAGTCGATGACTCTTTTTTGGTACCGCAGGCTGTTGGTTAATTTGGTCTGTTCGCTTTTTGCTCGGCCAAGCAAGGCATCGCCTTGCAGCTTCAAAAAAACTTCGATAAATTTCTTTTCATCGTTGAGAACAAGATAGGTAGCCTTAGCATGCGAGAAAACCTACGAGGGATTACATAATTCACCAAGTATTTTGAGAGGCATAAATTAATAGGGATTTCAAATTCCTTGCGAAATTTTAAGATGAGGTCGTAAGGGTTTATGTGGATAGTCAATCCCTGTCGGGTTGCCAAAAGACCTATTGCAGCGCGGCGCGATCTTGGTGTAGGTAATGATCGGAAGTGATGGGTCTAAAGGTAACAATTTGAAGAGGTGCATCGACAAGTTCATCCCTCTTACGCAATTCACTAGAGAATTGACATCTCCAAAGACCCCTAACACTCAAGCAAGTTAAAACCATCGATGTTTGTTCAGAAATGAACAAATCATAAATAAATGGCTAGAATCGTAGCTAGATGAAAATGAAACTAGTCACTTGCTCCAGTTGTCTGCAGGTAGCTGGGGTGGCGGTAGCGTGGAAGAAGATAAGTATATGCCGATCTATCTAACACCATCTCAAGAAGATACCTATTTTCGTGTGCTTTGTGCGTTAAACGAAAACCCCGATCTAACTCAACGGGAATTAGCCCTAAAACTGGGGGTAAGTGTTGGTAGTCTTAACTACTGCTTGAACGCCTTGATTGAAAAAGGATGGGTCAAAATGCAAAACTTTGGTCAGTCAAAAAACAAGTTTGGTTACATCTACATTTTGACTCCCAGAGGCATTGCAGAAAAGGCGGCGCTAACTGGTAATTTCTTGAAGCGTAAACTCATCGAGTACGAGAGGCTTAGGGCTGAGATTGAGTCTCTTCATACAGAGCTTCTAGCAAAAAACAAAAGGTAACTTAATTATGCACATCATTGTGCCCTTGATACTCAGTGGTGGTTCAGGAACTCGTTTGTGGCCATTATCTCGGGCTTGTTTCCCCAGGCAGTTTTGACTTTAAGTGGCGCTACCAGCTTGTTTCAGCGGGCGGTGGAACGTGTCAAAAGGTTGGGGGCTGAAGATATTGAAGTCGGGCAGACCTTAATCGTTACAAACGAAGAACATCGCTTTTTGGCGTTGGAGCAGCTGCGGGAAATTTTGAGCTTGCAAGCTACTTTATTGCTCGAGCCAGTCGGACGAAACACGGCGCCAGCAATTACTTTGGCTGCGTTACAAGCTGCCGAGATTGGGCAAGACCCAATACTGGTTGTCACGCCCGCAGATCAAACCGTGCAAAACGATGCGGCATTCACTGTCGCATTACAAAAAAGCATTCGTGTGGCTGCTGGAGGCGGAGTGGTGGTTTTGGGGGTCGCCCCCGAAAAACCAGAAACTGGCTACGGGTATATCAAACAAGTTGGCAACGCAGGCTCACACGGGGAATACAAAGTTGCTCAGTTTGCCGAGAAACCTACCCTTGAGGGCGCCAATAGCTACCTAGCTGCAGGGGAATACACTTGGAATAGTGGTATTTTTGTTCTCAGGGCGAGCACATGGCTAAAGGCATTAAACCAGTTCCGACCTGATATCTTGAGCGAGACGCGAGCCGCATGGTCAAAAAAACTGCAGACGCATTCTTTGTGCGACCCGACAGGGGGGGCATTTGCAAAAGTGCCGTCAGAGTCAATCGACTATGCAGTGATGGAGAAATGCACAAACACGAATATCGCACTTTATGTGGTGCCGCTCGATGCTGGGTGGTCGGACCTTGGAGCATGGGACGCTGTGTGGCAAGCTAACAAAGATGATCAGCATTACACGCAAGGTAATGTTACTCACGGCGACACCTTGCTTGTTCAGACGCACGATACGTTTGTGCGTGCTACCAGTCGTTTGGTGACCGCGGTCGGTGTGTGCGACCTTATTATTGTTGAAACATCAGACGCAGTGCTTGTGACCAACCGTTGTCAGAGCAAAGATGTAAAAAAATTAGTGAGACGGTTAGAGAGTCAAAAACGAAAAGATCTCAATTTACATCGAAAAGTGCATCGTTCCTGGGGTTGGTACGATAGTATTGACGAAGGTGAGAGGTTTAAAGTTAAGCGCATTCAAGTCAAACCTGGTGGGAGTTTAAGCCTACAAAAGCACCATCATCGTGCAGAGCATTGGATTGTGGTGAAAGGTACGGCTGAAATCACCAATGGTGATAAATTGATAATGCTTACAGAGAACCAATCGACCTATATACCTTTGGGGGGCGCACCGATTAGCGAACTCAGGTACGATTTCGCTTGAAGTTATCGAGGTTCAATCGGGGGCATATTTAGGCGAGGACGATATAGTTCGGTATATGGATTCTTACGGAAGAGCGAAAGAAACATAATTTGTCACCAAATGAGGTGTTCTGGCATTGAAGTTTAAATAAAATAGAAAAGAGATTGGTCAAGTATGAAAAAAGCATTGCTTATTGGAACTAGTTTTAGTGCGGCTCCAATCTATTTTGCATTAAAAAAGAGGGGCCTTCATGTAACTGTATGCGGAGGGGTGAGGACTGATCCTTGTCACCAATATGCAGACAGTTCAATTTATATAGATTATTCCAATCCGCAGGATCTATATGAGGTGATAAAAAATAAAGATTTTGACTATATAGTTCCAAGTTGCAATGACTATTCGTACCTCTCAGCAAGTCAAGTTGCTAACAAGATGGGATTTCCTGGATACGATTCTGAAGAAACAACAGCTGTGTTGCATACAAAGAAATTATTTCGAGAAAAAACTGCGGCATTTAAACTAAAAGCACCTAAAACTTTTTTGAATTCAAATAACATAAAAAGAGATCTAAAATTTCCTTGTCTAGTCAAGCCGGTAGATAGTTTTAGTGGCAGGGGAGTAATAAAAATAAAAGAATATGATGAATTGCATGACGCAGTACAAATGGCGAAGGAGTCGTCAAGAACTGGTGAAATAGTAATAGAGGAATATGTAAGTGGCTCCCTACATAGCCACTCAGCATTTATTTCAAATAAAAAAATAACCATAGATTTCTTTGTGGATGAATATTGTACAAACTATCCTTATCAAGTTAACTGCTCCAATTACCCTAGTCTAATCAAAGATTCAATAAGGTTGTCGGTACGATTGGAAATGGAAAAACTTGCAAAAGAATTGGATATTGCGGATGGGTTATTGCACACGCAATTCATTTCAAATGGAGATGATTTTTGGATTATAGAGTGTATGAGGCGTTGTCCTGGCGATCTTTACGGTGGTTTGATTGAGCGATCAACTGGAGTAAGCTACACAGATTTATTTGTAAAACCTTTCATAGGTGAAGACTACGAGGACGAAATAACAAAACTACATGAGTATTATTGTGGACGGCACACTATATCAACCAGTGTGCCTATTGTAAATTTCTCATTCACTACGAAAATGAAAATGGATAATTTAGAAATTGTTCAGTTAAAGGGGTGTGGAGAAAGGTTGGAGCCAGCCCCATTCGATAAGTTGGCTATAATTTTCACAAAATTTGAAAATAGTTCCGAAATGTCTGCAAAATCGCCTAACTTTAGGGAGTTTTTTCAGCTCAATAATTTGTATACATTTTAACTGTTAACTTATAGGCCAGAAAATTTAAAATAAATGAAAGAACGAAAATGAGTAAATTAAAACTTACTGTTATTGGTGTTGGGTTGGGCGGTCAAATTCACATGAAGAGAATTAAAAATAGTCCAGATTTCGTCTTGGATTCAATAGTTGCGCCAGACAGGAAGTGTAATCATGAGGCTGCTAATAATGAAGGTGTACCTATATACCATTCTTTAAATGAATGTATTGAAAATCGGCATCCTGATGGAATAATAATTGCTTCGCCAAATAAGGAGCATGCTACTCATACGAAAATATGTATTGATTTTAAAATTCCTGCATTATTAGAAAAGCCTATTACATCCAATTTAAAAGAGGGAAGTGAACTGTGCGATTTAATTGATAAAACGGGTGCGAGGGTGTTGTTGGGTCATCATCGTGCCCACAACCCAATATTGAGGGCGGCAAAAGATGCGATCATGAGCGGTCGACTTGGAGATCTAGTCAGTTTCATGGGAAGTGCCCAATTCAATAAGCCGGCACATTATTTTGAAGATGGGCCATGGCGAAAGATATTGGGCGGCGGCCCAATATTAA
This sequence comes from uncultured Gammaproteobacteria bacterium, assembly GCA_964550845.1. Lineage (GTDB taxonomy): Bacteria > Patescibacteriota > Patescibacteriia > Magasanikbacterales > UBA922 > CAYTKU01. Next base: position 7,035 of record CAZKAD010000031.1, on the reverse strand, counting down.
TAAATATGATACATGAGGTTGATAATATGCGACGATTGGTTGGTGAGATAAAAGAAGTGCAGGCAATATCATCTAATAAAACTCGGGGCTTTGAAGTTGAGGATACTGCGGCAATTAATATTAAGTTTGAAAACGGAGTTCTTGGAACATTTATGCTGTCTGATGCTGCTTCAACGGCGCGAAGCTGGGAGCAAACTAGCAAAGAGAATCCAGGATATCCAAATTATGCAGATGAGGATTGCTATTTGATTTCTGGAACCAGGGGGTCATTAGCTTTGCCGACGATGAAATTAAAATACTATCAGGATGATGTGCAACCATCTTGGTGGACGCCGTTTACAGAAGAAACATTGTTGGTCGAAAAACTTGATCCAATAGAGATACAATTAAAGCATTTTGCAGAAGTAATAAAAGGTAAATGCGATCCTTTAGTAAACGCAAGAGACGGTTATAGGAATCTTGTAATTACAGAGTCTATTAGAAAGTCAGCTGAAACGAAATCAGTAATTACTATTGAAGATTAATATAAAAGGAAAAAAATGAATAGAAATGAAAAAAATAATGAAACGGATTTTTGCGAAGCATTTCTTGAGTCAAATAGTGATTTTAGATATGTCCTAGGTAGAAATGTATATACAGAATCCATAATAAAAGTACTAAAAATAAAAGGTGTAATAGATGATTTTACACTAGAAACTACTTTTTGCGGAGTTCCTGTAGTTAAAACTAGTGAGGTACGTGAGGGTGCTCTTGTAATCAATGCATCTGGTGGGAGGCCGCTTACTGCAAGAGCAATATTAAACAAATTGAAGTTAAAAAATTTAGATTATTTTTCCTTTTATAAACATTCAGGACTTGAATTGAGGGATATAGTATTTAATGAAGGGTTTAGTGAGGATTATAGGTTGAATAAAAGCCAATACGACTGGGTTGTGGAAAAATTTGCCGACTCTGAATCAAAAATAATATTTGACAAGCTAGTTAATTTTCGAAATTCCCTCGATATTTCCTATCTGGAAGGTTTCTCTTCGAAAGAGGGCCAACAATATTTTGAGGATTTTCTGGAGCTGGATGAAAGTGATGAAGTATTTGTAGATATTGGATGTTTCAATGGGTTTAATTCAGTTGAATTTTCAAGATTATCTCCAAACTTTAGATCAATATATGCCTTTGAGCCAGATCCAGTAAATTACAGAAATTGCCAGAATAAGCTTAAAAATATAAACAACATAAATTTAAAAAATATAGGAATATCTGATGAGAAGGCAATAATGTTCATGCAGTTGGGTGGTTCTGGCTCAAAGATAAGTGATAAAGGTACGGTTAAGATAGCCGTGGAGCGGCTTGATGATATTGATGTAGGGTCGCCAACACTTATAAAGATGGATATTGAGGGATTTGAACTACGTGCATTAGAGGGGGCCCGTCTAACTATAGCTAAATCATATCCTAGGCTGGCAGTTTGTGTGTATCACAATGTCGGGGACTTTTATCGGGTGCCTAGGCTAATAAGTGAGATACGAGATGACTATAACATCTACCTTAGACACTATACAGAAAGTATTTATGAGACAGTTATGTTCTTTATTCCAAGGAAAACTACTTAACTACTTAACTACTTAACTATAAGAGAAAAAAATGTCGATAGATCAAGTGCGTCTTGTAGATTTGCCTAAAATCTCCGACAGGCGTGGAAACTTAACATTTATTGAAGCTGGTGATCATATACCATTTGAAATTCAAAGGGTATATTATCTATATGATGTTCCTGGAGGTGCAGAAAGAGGAGGACATGCACACAAGGATTTGCAACAGCTAATAATCGCTATGTCAGGAAGTTTTGATGTAAAATTAGACGATGGAAAAAGCAAGAAAAGCTTTCATTTGAACCGCTCGTATCAGGGGCTCTACATTTGCCCAATGTTATGGCGAGAATTGGACAATTTTTCTTCTGGTTCAGTTTGTATGGTCCTCGCTTCGAGTAAATACGATGAAGAAGACTACTACAGAAATTATAATGACTTTATCAAAGAAATAAAATAATATGAATATACCTTTTCTAAATCTGCATGCAGCTTATTCTGAACTTAAAACTGATATAGATTGTGCAGTTGCACGAGTAATGGATAGTGGTATTTATGTTCTCGGACCTGAGGTCGAAAGTTTTGAAAATGAGTTTGCTCAATATTCTGAGGCTAGATATGCAATAGGAGTTTCGGATGGGCTTAGTGCGCTTAAGATAGCTTTGAAGGCAATGAATGTAGGTCCAGGTGATGAGGTTATAGTTCCTTCAAATACCTTTATAGCAACCTGGTTGGCTGTAAGCGATTGTGGGGCTACACCTATACCGGTGGAGCCTGATGTTGAAACTTACAATATGAACCCAAGTAAGATTGAGGAGAAAATCACTAGAAGAACTAAAGTAATTATTCCAGTACATCTTTATGGTCAGCCAGCTGACCTAGATAGAATAAATATGATAGCAAGGAAGAATAATTTATATGTTCTCGAAGATGCAGCGCAAGCGCATGGAGCATTGTACAAAAATAAAAAAATCGGTGCGCATGGAGATGCTGTTGCCTGGAGCTTTTATCCGGGTAAAAATCTTGGCGCATTTGGGGATGGTGGTGCAATTACAACTCCTCATGCGGAATTGGCTGAGCGTCTTAAAGAGTTACGTAATTACGGTTCGAAAGTAAAATATGTTCATGAAATCAAAGGGTACAATAGTAGGTTAGATCCTATTCAGGCTGCAATACTGAGGGTTAAACTAAAGCATTTAGATGATTGGAATCAAAGACGTAGAGATATAGCAAAAAAATATATTTTGGGAATAAAGTCTTCGGAAATTGTCTTGCCAAAAACTCCTAGTTATTGTGATCCTGCGTGGCATTTGTTTGTTATTCATTTGGATAAAAGGGATGAATTAAAAAATAGTCTTGAGTTAATCGGGGTCAACACTTTGATACACTATCCGTTGCCGCCAAGTAAACAGAAGGCATATTGTGAATTAAATTTAAATTTACCAATAGCCGAGAGACTATCTTCAACTGCTTTAAGTTTACCAATAGGTCCGCACATGAGTATAGACGAGGTCAATAAAGTAATTGAAGTTATTAATAATTGGAGATAGCTCTATATTAATAATCAAAAAATATTAATTAGAATGCATTTATGCGGTGCTAAATGTTAAAGGATTTTAACAATAGTGCTAATAATTAAATAATTAAACAATGAACACAACATTTCTACTTACTTGTTATAATCATTCGGCATATATTGAAAAGGCTTTTGTTGCAATTATTAAAAACCAACACGAAATAAACCAAATTATTGTATGTGATGATTGTTCAATTGATGATTCGATTGAGAGAATTGAAGTAGAGTTGGCAAAATTAAAAAATGTTGATATTTGTAGAATATATAATAAGAAAAATATAGGAGTAAATGCAACTTTAAATTTGGCGTTTGATCAAATTAAAGGGGATATTGTAATATGTCAATCTTGCGATGATGAGTCAACCGATAATAGAATACATCAAACAAAAAAATTTTTTAAAAATAATGATACTGCAGAGTTCGCAATATCCTCGTATGAAATAATTGACTCGAATGGAGGCTTAAAGAGTGTCGTTTTGAGAGGGGGGGCATTTAGCAATCTTCGATCGCTAGTGATTAAGGGAAGTGCTCTGCCTTTATACGGAATGTGCTTCCGAAACACATTTTTAAAAGCAATAAAGAAATTACCAATAAATATTTCAAACGAGGATGATTATATAGGATTCTTTGCTACATATTATAGTGGAATAATTATATTTAAAGAAGTTCATTACCGATATAGAATTCATGAAAATTCAATGAGTAATTGGTCAATGTCTAATAGTTATGACATTCTTCTAAGTAATTTTAAAAAACAACAGATCAATAGAATTGATAATTTCTTGCTTATAAAAAGTATACTCAACGATGATATAAATGAAACAAAGAAATTGTCAAATCAAGAGTTATTCAAATTAGTAGAAATCAAAATATCTCTATACGAACATTATAAAAGAATAGATGAATATTGTTTTGTAGAGCGTTTAAAATTATTTAATCGATTTAAAGGAATCATAGGGTTGCGTGATGTTATTTTATTAATATTTGGGTCGAAGGGCTTGCTTGTTATTTTGTGGGGTAAAAGATTAGCAGGATTTCTCTCGCTTCCAAAAAAATATATAAGTAATTTAATGCATTGAATGATAAACCCGAATATCATAAGTAAGCCAATAATTTATTCTGCACTTAATGCATTGGTAAAAATATTGGCTGGTTTTTTTATAATAAAGTTAATATTAATAAATGGAAATGCGCAAGATTTGTTTAGATATGGACAAATACAATCAGTTTTGGCAATTTTTACTACTATTAGTATTTTCGGACTCGGGCACTCTTTGTCTTTCATATTGAGCAATAACAACGAAGAATCTAATGAGACTGATAATATAGAACAAGTAATCTTTATTTGTTTGTGTGGGCTTTTTATATCTTTGCTAATATTATGGACAATTCCAGATGAAATAATTTACAAATTTTTGAATATAAGAATTCAGTTATTTGAAAAATTCATAATTAGTATCTTACTTCCAGGGTTTGTGGCATTTACCTTATATCAAGGTAGGTTAATATCTACCTTCAGATCGGGTGCAGCTCATAAAAATTCACTTGCCAGTAATTTGTTGGCAATTTTTTCCGCATTGCTAATTGCGCATCTGACACTAGATTGTATATACTTTATTTATCCATATCTGTTTTTAGTGTCATCGTCAGTATTGATGATTTATTATGTTCCAAAATATAATAAATCATCCATAAAAATAATAAAAATATGTAGCTTAATATGCAAAATTAATGTGTTATTTCAAAAATATAGGGCATATCCTATTTATACAATTATATCTTTGACGGCGGCTCAATTTTTTTATATGCATTCCAGATCGTTTATTGCGGATAAAATGTCGAATACAGAGGCTGGTAACTGGCAGGCACTGATAACATTATCTGGGGCGTTGAATAGCGTGCTAACGGTATACTTGTCGTCATATTTCCTCTCAAATTTAACTGAGTCAGTTGAAAAAAATAGAAATATAACATTTAAAGCTATGATTGGAACTATTTGTTTTTTCATAACGCTATATATGTTATTAATTCTATTTGACAAGATATTATTAGAAATAATTTTCTCAGCAGACATAAGGATACATTCGGAAGTTCTGGTTGTATTCTCAATTTCGGAAGTATTAAGAAGTGCCGGTATGGTGTTAACATTTAGTATATTAAAGATGGGCTCGATTATGCATTTAATTTTACTAGAGCTTTTCCCTCTTGCTGTCTATATGGTTTCGATTAATAGCCTTGCAATAGACGGTCCTTTTGTAAATTTAATATATAGTTATCTTGCGGCTTGTGTAACTATGCTAGTTTTTTCAATTTATTTTTTTTATACAATTTATAATGAAAAAGCAATTAAATAAGGCGATACTTTTATTAATAGGAATCCAATTCCCCACGCTGCTACCATTTGCTACACCCCTTCAGTTGGTTGTCGCATTTGGAGTAATCTTAAATTTATTTTTCGCAAAAATTTTAAATAAAAAATATATATTTATATTAATTTTAATGGCAAATTTATTTGTAATCCAATATCTTGCAAATTCAATAATAAATCAGCAATTCCGGCCAAATTGGTTTTTTCAAAAAATTGGTGTTATGTTGTTATGTGCTTTTGCATTTATTATTTTCGAAAGAATTGAATTCTCAAATAAAAATAGAACATACCTTAATTATGGAATTATTTTGTCATGCACTTATGCTTTTATTTCTGCGCCTGCTTATATACTAGGGTATGAAAATTATTTAATGCCAGGAAATTGTGAGCAAAACAATTTGATGTTGATTACTGGTCATTTAAGGTGTGGTGCATTTGGAGAGGGAAATTATTTTGGGGTTTTTTTGTCATTGCTTGCGCTAATATTCAGAAAAGTGTTCAAAATTTTTACATTGGTTGCAATATCATCCATTGTTGCATTCAGTCCAAGTAATTTAGCAGTCATTTTATTTCTCATTATGAGAAATACATTACCCAACATCTTGTTTAAGTTTATTGGAGTTATTTGTGTTGTTTTTTGTACTTCTATCTCATTTTATTATTATTACGATATAATAGAATTATATAAATCAATACCTATTCAAAGCTCTTTGGGTGAAAGAATCGAATTTATTTTAGTTGGCATATCAATATTTGCAGATAATTTAATTATTGGCGTTGGTGCAGGTCAATTTGGGAATTACATAGGAATTTATACGGGAGCTGATCATTTGGTCGCAGGGGTGACAATAGAAGATGCACGATTTATTGCAAATAATGTTTCAATAGAATTATTATCGGAATTTGGGTTGATTGGGTTTATATCATACATATTTTTTAGTTGGAATTTATCTAAGCGATTGTTAATGATTAACAATTTAAAACCCATTGAAAATTTTATGCTAATTAATTTAATCGGAATGACTCAACCAACTTTTTTTATAGTGTCAAATTTCATTCTGTATGGATTAGTGTTTAATAAAAATATTAATTTAATTTTAGAAAAGAGTAAATAAATAATTTCATAAAATTAAATAAGAAATATAAAATTTAGTAAAATTATTAGACAGAGTATAAATTTATGAATCAATACATTTTTGTATAAAAGTAAGAATGCTTATATATAAAGAGTAGCATAAAACCTGAGATGATTAATCGTATCCTTCTAGCCTAAGTCTGAGAAGTTAAATTTTTTTAATAATAGTTCAAGCATAAAATGAGAAAATTAAGTGAGAGACATATCTTCGACAACGTCAAATGCGTTATAGCTGATATCGGTGTTTCAGACATTTTTCGCGGTCTGTGCAACAGCATGGTAAACGCCCCTAGAAGCAAAGGTGTGAGAAGTAGAACTTTTTCCAATGGAAGAGGTTCCATATGAAGAGATCAAAGTTCAGTGAAAGCCAGAT
>CAZKAD010000030.1:4949-11933 GCA_964550845.1 uncultured Gammaproteobacteria bacterium | reverse complement strand
CCGAAGGAGCGGAAGCGACTGAGAGCCGAAGCAGAATCTCCCCCTCTCCGCACCAAAAAACAACGCTTGAGGCGTTGTTTTTGATTGTCTATAAAAACTAACGAAACCAACCTCTTTTACGCGGAGGCTGATCGATTCTTACATTATCAATCAACTCACTCACATTATCAGCAGTTTTTTCTACGGCCTGACGCGCACCCTCCTGTATAACTTCCTCCAATAATGGATCTGTTGCAGGATCAAAAGGAGGAAGTGTTGGTTCCTCTGGAGGGAGGGCTGCCGGAGGCGTACCTCTTTCCTGACTACCTCTTCTACCAAATAAACCCATATATTTACAATTAAAAATAAATCAATATTATTAGAATAACACAAAAATAATTTTTTCAAAAGAAATTTATCCCCTGGCCAGAGTAAAAGCGTGAATCTTCCCTGCCTTATTTTCTTTTAAAACCTTTGCACATTCGTTGAGCGTTGATCCAGTCGTAAATACATCATCGACAAGGAGAATATTTTTTCCTTGCGGATCAAAATTATTTTTCAAAATAAACGCATCCTGCACATTGGCCAATCGTTCCTGCTTTTTGAGTTTTGCCTGCTGATGGGTAAAATTCTGCCTCAATAAAACATTTTCTCCTGGCAGATGAAGAATACTCCTAACAATAGCAGCAATTTTTTCGGATTGATTAAATCCCCTCTGCGCCAATCTTCGCCTGTGAAGTGGTACTGATACAATCAAATCTACGTGCGCAAATATTTCCTTCTGTACATCTACAAATTCTTTTATAACATTTTCAAAAATTCTCTCAGCGTCAGAAACAAAATTATATTTATAGGCATGAATAATTTTGGACCATATACTGTTTTCGGAAAATGCACCTATCGCACAGTGGCCATCCAAAAAAGTAGACTCTTTACACTCTATACAAGTTTTCCCAAAAGGACGAGACTGCTGACAAACTGGACAGCAAAAAACACCTGCCTTCTCAACCAGGTACATACAAGAATCACAAAGAAGATTTCCCTCTTTTTCACAGGCAATACAAAAAAGAGGAAAAAGAAGCTCTTTGAAAAATTCAAAGTACCTCTTTAAAAAAGAATTCATATCCCTCCTTTCGAGTTTGTTTAGAAGATATTAGGCTGGATCCCAAAAAACTCCATTGACTTTCCACACACCGTCGACTTTCAACAGCTCCACTCGTCCATTTTTATAACTGGTTTGTTTGGCTGACAAGGTCTGAGTCTCTACCTGAGCGCCTACCCGAACCGTTGCACTTTCAGTGGTAAAGGCAGTGAGTTCCATAGAAATAACTTTGGTGGTGACTCCTTGATACTCCCCTGTTTGTTCTTTGGATTTGGTAGCAATATACCCAGCCATGTTGGCAGTAGCCAGTTCTGTCGCATCCTCGATATTACGATTATCATTTTGGTTGGAAAAAGTTTCAAAACGTTCGACAAAAGTACGAGAGAGCTGACGCACATACAATTTCTCACGTTCCTCAGTATTTGCAGGAGGAGGTGGGGGTGGATTATTTTTTGGTGGTTCAAATGTACGCATTTCCGTATCAATTGGAATACCATTTACTGTAGAAGTAACCGAAGATTCTGTTTGAGGCGGTTCATTGCCATTTGGTTTGTCGCGCAAAAAAAGTAAGAGCAAAACAATAGCAATAACAAATAAAAAAGATACACCAGCGAATATAAATATTTTTTTTCGGCCTTCAATCATAGGAATAACATTAAAGATGAAAAATTTAGCCTGTTTGTTCTTCAAATTCTCGTTTCGCTTTTTCAATTTCAAGGAGTTGTTTTGGATCAGTGGTAATGAGTTGATCCTCAGTATACGAGGCAACGATCTTGATGGCAGCATGTTTAAGTCCAGCAAAGAAAATGCCCTCTCCTACCGCTGATTCAAGAAGCAAGTATTTTTCTCCTTCGGTTAACAAGAAGATTTTCTGAATATTATCAATGGCTGCAGGTGATTGGCGCAGGAGCATTTGCAAAGCCGAGTTCGTAACAATGGCACGACCATATTGTGATTGCAAAAAGTCGTTCACATCCTGAGTAATAGTCGTCACACCGAGGTAATATTTACGACAACGCTTAACGAGAGCAAAAATAAATTTGGCAGAATCTTCGTGTGTCATAAGCCACCATGCTTCATCAATCACCAAAATACGTTTTTTGCGCTCACTGCGAACAATATTCCAAATATAGTTAATGAGAGTATAGATAGCCATCGGACGCAGTTCATCTTCAAGGTCGCGCACACTAAAGATCACCAATTGATTATTCATGTTGACATTGGTTGGAGAATTGAAAAGACCAGAGAATGTACCATTGGTATATTTTTCAAGTTTTATAGCCAAATTTTCTGATCCTTCCATACCTTGCAAAACATCCAGTAAGTCTTGCATAATAGGTGGATCCACAGTTGCTAGATCACTCGATGGCGTAATATCTTTTTTGGCAAATGTTTCGAGCAGCGCTCGATCCATAAGTGAATCTTCTTGCGCGGTAAGAGTTCCAAACATGATACGAATAAGACCCTTGAGTGTAATAACAGCGCTTCGAATTACATCCTCGGTTGAAACCTGCTGACCAACCGGACGAGGCAAGTCAAATGGATTTACTTTACTCTCTGATGCCAAAGAAATATTGATATAGGTTCCACCTACGGCTTCACAAAGATGTGTGTACTCCATTTCTGGATCGATAATAATAACATCAATGCCCATCATGAGAGAACGTAATACTTCAAGCTTTACGGCATACGATTTTCCAGCACCAGAGGTCGCAAAAACCACCATGTTGGCATTTTGCAGTGAAAAACGATCAAAGAGAATGAGACTATTGTTGTGTCGATTGATACCATACAAAATTCCATCATCGCTCGTGAGTTCGGAAGAGATAAATGGAAAAGATGATGCTATCGGACTAGAATTCATGTTGAATGCCACCATCACATCGTCAATACAAAGAGGAAGTGTGGAAGTAAATCCTTGTTCAGCTTGAAAAAGGACGGCTTTACTGTAAATAAGTTTCGAACCAAAAATATTTTCTATATCTTCAGAAATTTTGTCCAGTTCTTCTTTACTCTTGGCATAGAGCGTAACATAAAATGCAAACTGAAAAAAGTGTTCGATCCCCTGGGTCAAATCGTCACGAAGCTGTTCAATATCACGAAGCGCCGTTTCGCGAATTGGATCACGAGGTGCTCCTTTTTCTGCATCAGAACTAATCTGCGCTTCGAGCGCACCAACTTTTTTCTTGAGCTGTTTCAAAATAACCGGCGCTTTGATAGGATAAAAAAACATGGCAATATCCATGGTGATATTGAGATTCAAAATAGGAGAACTCCAGCCTACGGAAATATAACGAGGATAGGTAATAACAAAAATAGTACGCAAAAAGATATCTCCCAGCTGAATAAAGGTAGAGTCGACTTTAAAAGCGGACGGTGCAATCAAATCACGAATCGCAACCGTACCCTCGCGGTATACTTTTTCTTCTTCAATCGTGACCATTTCCTGCTGCATCTGTGCTTTCATCAGTTGTTCTTTGCTCAGCACTTTTTCTTCTTTTCGGCCACCTTGAGTTGTAGAAACAGGTTTAAATGCCATAAAAATTATATTTCATCGATTCGGATATCTTCGATATTTTGAAGCTCTTGGGCAAACGCAATATCTGGATTATACGATGTATAGTAGAGTTCAATGAGTGATTGGGTATCAAGAGCAACCACTTGCAGACCCATACTTTCTAGTCCCCCATTAACTTGTCGAACACGGGATTCAAGATCTTTTTTACGTGCCTGAAAGCGTTCTTCTTTGATACGAATAGTAATTGCAGGTTTGATGACTTCTTTAAAACGAGCCACAAATCCTTTTTTCTTGTTTGAAAGTGGATCGTAGGGAACCACAACATAAAATCGTTTGGTCATAATCTGGCCAATCTCTACAAGTTCTTTCACAAAAGCACGGTAATCCGCAATCTGCACTTTTAAAAGTTCATTGGGAAGTTCTTTTTCGATTTTTAGAAGATTATCCAAATATGGTTGAATCTGGAGTTTGCGTGATTGCATCACCACCTGAACCGGAAAATCGAGTGAATTTAAAAAACCAACATAGGAGGAAATGAGAGCATTTTGTTCATCATCAGATTTCAAGGCAAAGTTAATGCTGGAAACCAAAAGAACTGATCGAAGGGTTCCATCTTTGAGTACAACGGTTCCATCCTTAATTTCCGCAATTGGAAGGTAGGTTTGGGTTGGAGGAAATTTTTTCTGTGCTGTTTTTTTATCAGCCATATAGTTTAAAACTCGTCATCACCTTTATAATAACCACCCGTATTTACAATAAGTGCCAAATTTTTGATATGCGCTCTATGAATTTCTTTTTTGGCAGGAGCGACTTCTGCTTTTATTTCTGTTCCAAGTTTTCGTAAATATTCAAGTTCTTCACGAGTTGGATCTTTTCTCCAAATTCGTAGCTTTGGTTTGCTGTTCGTTTGAACAATATTGAGTAAAAAATAATGAAATAACTGTCCATTTGGTTTATAAAAGGCAAAGATCAAAGCAAGTCCACCAAGAATAAAAGCAGCGATTGCAAATAAGACCAAATCAAGATACTTGAAACAAAGAAATAGAGTTCCCCCAGCACTGAGGAGAATCAAAAACTGACGAGTCGTAATTGGACCAAAAATTTTATCTTCAACATCAATAAATTGTGGTACCACAAATTGCTGCATACTATTTTACCCTAAATAATGATTTACTTCCACAATTGCGTTGACTTCTTCAAGCGTGAGTCCATTTGGATTATTGCCAATAGCATTTTGGAGGGTCCATTTATTCTCAAGTGCACCAAGGATAGTGTCTTGATAGACTTTAAAGAGTGGACTTTGGTGCCAGGCATCACGAGCATCGAGAAACAAAACATAAGATTCTTCTTGCAACGCCTGAAATTTGCTCTTCAAAATCTCTTTGGCGCTTTCTGTTTTTGGAGCGAGACGTCGAAAATCTACGAGTGAAAAAAATTGCAACTCATCAACAGGTCCCATCGTTCGTCTGCGCTCTGGTGGGACTATATCTTGCATCATGGCTTTACCGCTTCCTGCTGGACTGGATTTTGGTGCAGGGTTAAAAGTATATTCTTGAGGTTCAATTGGGAGAGGAATGCGAGGGGTTGTTTGAGGATTCATAACCGGAGTAATCGGAGGAGCTTGGCGTACCGGTGTAGGAGAAGTAGGTACAGCAGCTGTTGGCGCAGGTGGTTTTGGTACTGAAGGCTGTGATTGTGATGAGGTTGGAGGAGCAGAAATTTTTTGCGCAGCGGCAATAACAGCGAGCAGCATACTTACCTGGTCTTCTTCCATTCCAAGTCCGCCTTGATCTTTGCTCATTTTTGCATACTGTTCGACATCAAGGGGTGTACGAATATCGCGAATACGAGACAAAACTAAGGAATCAAACCGCCCTTCAATATCTTTACTCACGGGAAAAGGAAACTGAGCTTTAATCGTTCTTAAAAGAGTAGATGTATTATCAGAAGTAGTTGTGGGAGCAGGAATAGTCTTTTTTTCTTCTGCAAGATCTTCTTCGAGCAAAGAAGCATGGTCGGATGATTTCCATTGGAGCTTTGACGCAGGAGGTGGAACAACTTCAACTGGCTTGGATTCTACGACAGGTGGCTTTGCTAAAGGGATGTCATCAACATGAGAGGCCTTTGCTTCGTCAATAAAAATATCTTTGACTGGTGCGACATTCGCCACCTCTGTCTTTATATTTGCAACCATAGGAAGTGGCATTTCAATCTTCTGCGTCTTTCCTGGCTCTAATTTTTTAGGAGCAGAACCCCCACTTTGTGTTGTCGATTGTTTTTTATATTCACGAAATTCATCCATGGTTAAAAATACGGTCGTACCGTCGGCTTTTTTTACTGGAATTTTTGCGAGCGGTTTTTGATCAGGCATACATTATACGGGTGAAATATTATTCGTTCATCCAGACAAATCCCCCGCTTTGTTCATCAAAATACAAAAGTTCTTTAATTTTTTCATCATTATATTCCTCTGCCAGTTGCTCCAAAAGGCCAAATACCCCTTCAATGTCTTTATATTGACCAACTTCATCTTTTTCAAATTGATTGTCTACCATTTGTTTAATACTATCAAGAGTGAGGATTTCTTCTGCTGGTGGAATTTCACTCTTATTGACCACAGCTTGTACCTGCGGGATTACCTCATCTATTTCTTCCTCTTCTTCTTTGTCTCTTAAGATTTCATACACATAGGTGTCGATAACTTTCAAAATATCTGATTCTTTATCTGTAAGAAATCTGACAAAGTCAATAAAGGCACGTGTATTGTCTGCTTTTTCTTGAGGAGAAAGAGTTTTGTTTGTTCCATACAGTTGCATTTCTATTTCTCCATAGAGAGAAGCCAATTGAAGTGATGCTGTTTCATCTACCGGCACAGCTAAGACTTTTTTGGAAAGCTCCATATAGGTCATTGTTTTTGCCGAAAGCGGATTTATAGGAAAACTGTTTTGAAGCATCGCTGTTTGTATATTGGAAAAAAGTGACTGGATAGGTTGATCTTCAATGACAATACGAAAAAGATAGTGAAAAAGAAGTTGTTCTATCGGAATAGATAAACGAAAAGCTGTTGCTAATTGAGTTTTGATGTGGAATACTAAATCATCGGCAGAAAGAGTAAGATAGAGTTTCCAGGTAGATCGCACATACCAATCCCAATAACTTCCAGAATACATTTTCATTTTTGCCTGAAGAGTCGCAGGTTCTGTTCCAAAAAAAGAATACATCTGCTGGTAAAAATTCTTTACCAATTTTGGACTTATTTCCACAATACTAAAAAATTGACCCAATTCTTCTTGCATTTCAGGCGCAAGAGGCTGTGGCGTAAAAATCATTTTTTGTAAGGTTGTATCATCCATATAAAATTAGGCTATGGCGTTGGTGGAGGTGG
>CAZKAD010000030.1:0-4849 GCA_964550845.1 uncultured Gammaproteobacteria bacterium | reverse complement strand
GACAGCATTTTGCCAGTTTTGGACTTTAGCTTCAAAAAGTTGCTGAACAGTATTGGCAAGTTCTCTTTGAGTATGCTCATATATAATGGTATTTTGCGTTGCATCAAAATTACCACCTGTTTCAAAGGTTCCACCAGAAAGTGTATTCCAAAGATTTTTAGCAACAGCACGAAGTTCATTGGCTGTAGCTGCTTTGATAGATTCAATGGTTTTTTGACTTTCTTCATCTTGACGAACGCGCATGGCTTTCATATCTTTACTACGAACTTCAATAAGACTCATTGGATCCATATATTTACCAATGGTTTTGGTGGAACGTGCAAATTTTTGCTTTATCGCTCGTCTTGCAGCACCAGACATGGCAGGATTTCCTGTTACAATATCATTCGTTCCTGCAGCAGCGATATCCCCTGCAGCCATATTATTGGCAAATCCGAAAGTATCAAGACCATCGGCATTTTTTCCTTTCAGTATTTGTGCTCTATCTTGTTCGTTTCCTGTTTTATCGGCCGAAGCATTCATAGAACGCATAACACTACGTCCAAGCAGATTCCAATCTGTTCCATACCTCTTTCGAAGCTCTTGCTCAGTTGAAAGCGCATCAGTTGACCCCTGAACGGTTTTTCCTGTCCACAAAGACATCAATGCTTCGTGCTGATTATCCGATGTAACCGTTTGATTTTCCCAATTCGTATCAAGCCCTCCCAATTTATTCCACAAAAAATTTCCTTGACCATTTTCAAAAGCACTTGCGCTCAGCTGCATCAAGTTTTTGGTAGCCGCTTTTGACTGTTTTTCTTCAGCGGCAGTCAACTGCTGACCACTGGCTTTTTTGGCGTTCAAGGCTTGAAGCTTCTTATATTCAATTTCAATTTCTTCAAATCTTTCATCAAAGTCAGAATGGGCAAAGTCTTGCATATCTTCAGCCCAGTCTTTTTCTTCAAATTCTTTACGATATTTTCTCTTTTTATTATCAAGGTCTACACGCTGCGCATCTCGGATACCAGATAACATAAAATTATCACGCTTGGTCGCTTTTCCAATCTGGCGGTTGGCAAGACCTTCTGCACTCATCGCTTCCAGCATACTGAGGCCTTGTATAGCTTCGCGTTCAATTTCTGCCATTTGCTTATCTGTAGGAGGTCTATTTCCAAGCTGAGCAAGTCCTTGTGCAACTCTTTTATTATATATATCTTCTTGATCACTAATCATTTTGAGCTTCACGGTTGCTTCACCTTCTTTCGCTTCATTATCTCCGCGACGTTTTTCTGCTTCAAGTTCAGTCACAGCAACTGCGGCTGTATGATGTGCACGTGACAATCTTTCCCCTTCAGCAACCAACCTACCAATAACAGAGTCAGTTGCATGTTTACTCACACTAAGCTCTCCTTCACGCCTTAAAGAGCGAGCACCCAACGTCTTTGCCCAACCTCGTTTAAATTTTTCTCCAATCATTTTGGCATTATGTGAAACAGGGATAACATTATCAACGAGTTTCAATGGAGCACCAATCGCTGTTTTGGCAATACCAGCCGCTCCACCAGCCTTGTTATATCCCCACTGAGCGAGTTTGACACCAGCAAATACAGTGAACGCATTTTTGGCAAAATTTTGGAAACGGTCAATAAGATCAGAACCTTTGAGACCAAGTTTCTTTGTCTGCTCTCTTCCCAACTCCATAAGTGCCATTGCAACAATAACATTGGCAAGGTTTAGCCAAGAACTTACACTTGAAATAGTGACGCTCGTTTGCGCACCGACGGCATTAGAATCTGTATCAAGTTGGTATCCTTGCAGTGCGTTATTCGCCTGAATATTACTCGTGACGACGTCTCCCCCACCAAACGTTGAAAACGCTAGCCAAAGGAAAAATACCATTATTGGAGCGGCAATGACATTATTTACAAATTCTTTCCAAAATTCATCCGCATAGCTTTTGGTGCTTGGCAGTACACTAAATACAAAAGCGAGCGGAGAAAGAATAATAAGGCACCATAAACTGACAAGGCGGTAGAGCATGACAACCAAGTAAGATCCTACCGATGCAGCAGCAGTAAAACAAAAAAACATGGCAAATAATGCGCCGATGAGCAAATCTCCTTGAATTTCGGTTCCAGCGGTCGGCGGTGTCTTCATCAAGGTAAAGACATCGTCAAGCCTCATGAGGGCAATAAGATTGCCTCCAGCAGTACCAGCCACTGCATTGAGAAAGGTAATGGTAAATACCTGAGAGATATCGATGATGAGCTGACAGATGACATTACTAAAGTTGACAAAAATGGCAGCAAATACGAGCTTTGGCAAAGTTTTTTTCCACTCATACTGCTCAAGCCCCAAAATTGTACCAAAAGCAATAACAAGGAGAATGACAATAAAAAACATGTTTGCCACATCTCGAATAATACTCCAACCAAATTTTACAACATCTGCATTGATATATCCGTTATACCCAGCAATCAAAATAAAAAACTTCAGGAAAAAAATGGCGAGCTGAATACCTAAACTTGCAAGCCAAAGAAAAATCTTTGTAAAGGTGATAATAATAGAATCTGAAACAGACTCCATCGTAAGCTCGGCCGAAGCAACTGAGGGTATCAAAAATAGACCAACAACAATAACTAAAGTCAAAAAAAGTGACGTATATGTTTGACGTCGACTCATGTTTTTTAAACGGAACCAATATCTCTCAAAAAATGCAGCGCAGGTGCGCATAGAATAAAGCAGAAAATTTGATGGTATTATACCACATCTCTAGAAAAAAAAGTATCATCTTGGGGATAATACTTTGAGTACGCGATTAATCCTATTTAAATGATGGAAAACCATCGGCTACATTCATAAGAAATTGGTAATAGCTCCAGCCATACCCACGTGCAGAAACACCCATCATGCCATTAGCCAGACACGGCAGTGTATTGATTTCGAGCAAAAAAAGTTTATTGTCCTCAAGGATAAAATCGGCTCGAAAAATGCTTTTGATAGAAAATAATTTTTTGAGTTTCACCATAGTATCTTTGATATCGTGGAGAATTTTCACATCAACCTCGGCAATAGTATATTCTACATTTTCGGGAATATTTATTTTGGATTCATAATCAAATATATCTTTGCCTGAGGTAAGATTTATCTCTACTGGTGGAAGAATGAGGTCGTGTAGCATGGGAACAGTGATTTCTCGACCAGGGATATACTGTTCAATGAGTGCTTTTTGGGAAAATTGAAAAGCATACTCGAGAGCAGAGTGGACTTCGGACATATTTCTGACCAGCCGTACGCCGCAGGATGATCCAGAATCATTGGGTTTAATAATGACGGGAAACTCGCTGTGAGAAAAATTTTCGCTATTCCCCTTTTCTACGATTTGCCAATTTGGAGTTGCTATGCCAGAAGACTGAAATAAATGCTTGCATTTGTCTTTGTCGAGAGAGAGCGCTGTGGTCAATATATTTGAGCCGCTATAGGGAAAAGACAAAAAATCAAGTACGCCTTGAATTGGTAATTCTTCGGTGGTACACAAAAACACAAAATCTGGATTGAAGCGTTCAAGAGACAGGATAATTTCTTTGTTTTGTTCTGGAGGAAAATCTGGCAAAAAGGTAAAACGCTGAACTTCGTGATAGTCTGAAAGGGCTTTTGAGACATCCTGAGCAGCATGAATATTTTCGTCTTTTTCATGCGACCAACCACCTGTAATGATGGCAAATTTCATACAGCAAAATCAATTTAAAAATGAATATTGTTGTATCGTACGATTCAATAGATCAAATTTTTCTAAATTTTGGTAGAAGATATACAGTGATTAAACAACCGGCCTAAAAGTGGTTTAAAAGAAAAAAATTGGCCACATAGAGAAAAATTTTGGCTTTTTGTGGAAAAATTAGCTTGACAAAGCGAAAAATACATGCTAGGTTAAATATGAAAAATAAACAATTTCTTTAATTTTGGCCTTTCTGGTATTCATCTGTAGTAGTAGAGAAGAAATAATATTCTTTTTTAGTAGGACAGATGAAACGGGGTAAGGGGTGCCTACCAGATGGTCTGGTAGCGCCCCTCCTCGGGAGAGGAGAGAGCCGTGTACCAACAGAAGTGGCACATGGCGGCGCTGGGACTCGCCGCCATGCTCGCCTTCCTGGGGTGCGGGGGGGACGAAAACTCCCCTCCCGACCCCGATGAACCGGTGCAGGTTCGGCCCCAGCCGACCTGCACAGTAAAGGCCGACTGCCCCAACCAGTCGGACGATGGTGGGGTGAGGGGGGACGCCCAGGTCCCCCCCCCTGTTCCTTGCATCGACATCGACGGCCGCGCCTGCAACGGGCGTGGCATGCCTGCGTGCATCTGGTACCTGGTAGATCAGGAAGCGTGCAGCTATGTCTGCATCGATGATCTGAATCAGGAAGCCGATGACGCGCAAGGCCCGGAAAATGTGCGGGCCTATGCGAAAGCCTGCGGTTTGATCCCGTAGCAATCGCAGTCGTTGTCAGTAATATAGCGCGCCGGACGCTTTTCCATTTCTTCCCTCCCCCTCCGGCACAAAACTTGAGTAGAAAAATAGTTTCCTACTCAAGAAACAAAAAAATCCCTTATTGGGATTTTTTTGTTATCTGTATTTTATTATATCTCGTCAGGAATAACAATGATCGAACCTCGATAGTAAGACCAAGGGTTAAGTCCGTCTACAGGAACACTTGTATAAACACATTGGTCGTCTGTATCATCAGGCAAACCTGTAGGCTGTTCACTATAACAACCCGCTCTTTGAGCAGCTCCTTCAGCAGGCACAGGACCATCATATTGAGCAGCACATCTTCCATTACACCATCCCCAGTTATCCTGCACCTGAACACGTGGC
>CAZKAD010000029.1:0-12476 GCA_964550845.1 uncultured Gammaproteobacteria bacterium | reverse complement strand
ACATAGTCATTGTCAGTCAAGCCATATTGTTGTTTGAGCATAGTGACTGTGCCTTCAGTAAAGCTGCTATCAAGATATGGATTGTTATCAGTTGCTAGATCACGAACAAGCACATCATTTTGTGTACCAATATTCGATGGTCCACAAGAATACTGGTGAACAAAGATAAAGTGTTCATCAATACAAGCACGAGGGGTATTTCCAAAACGAATTGTCTTGTATGGATCTGGAAGCGCTCCATTTTTGAGCTGAGTTGGATCAATACAGGTTTGACCACCTGGACATGGCTTATCAAGAGAACAGGTAAGACCAGTCGCAACATTATTGTTTGCACAGAGCCCAATATCGGCAAATCCACCTTCGTTTGAAACACCACAGAGTGGTTTGCGATTCTTATACAGTCCTCGTTTATCGACGTTAATTGGCGCTAAACCATCTTCATCCCAATCAATCATAACACGACGGAGTGGCATGTGGTCGTCATCAGCAAAGGCAAAAAATTTGGCTTCGGCAGTATAGGTACCACCTGGGACAATAATTGGGTCAGCTGCAGCATTGCCATCGCGATCTGGTTCATCGGGTAAACCATCGCCATTGTAGTCAGACAGGGTTCCATTTCGACCACTAATAGTAATATTTCCACCTTCTCCAGCACTACATTTATCTCTGTCTTCACAACGAGCAGGATTGAGAGAATAAATTGTTGGCGGAGCAACATGGTTGCTTCCAGAGTCACGTGAAGCTTCTTCTTGCTGGGCAGGAGTATTAAAGTCACTGCGTGGCCCCAGGGCATTTCCATTGCCGTAATTTCCACCATTAATAGTAATAACTTTCCAAATCTTGGCAAAGAGGCCATCAATCTTGCCTTTGGCCAGGTTTACTTGACCAGCAGCACTCATTTGTCCAACAAATACACTGTCATGAGGAATAAGAAGCATGGCTTGGCAACGTTTACTCGCGTCTACAATAGAACCACCGAGCCAGTCTATTGAACAAACATAAGGCAGGCCTTGATCTTTGTAACGGAAGGTATAGTTGCGCAGTTCATGGTAGTCTGAAAGTTGGTATTCAGCGAGTTTGGTTGAACCATATGGCGCACTTTGCGTATCACGCAAAAATTTATTCCATGGATTTACGTTATCGAGTTTACGTGGCCCAAGTCCACTTGGATCAATCGCACCAGACCATACTCTATTGGTCCACGCTTTACTTGTTGTATCGTAGAGTGGGTTTACTCCACCTTCAGTCTTGTAGACCTGCTCAAAAGTAGCACAGCGATCATGGAGTGTTGCAGCTACGGCAAACTGTACACCTGCATCGTCGTCTCCATCTCCGGCCTGGTTACACCAGCGGGCAATATAACCAAGAAATTCTCCATCTTTATTGAAGTCCATACCAATAGCCAGCCAGTTACCATGTTCAACCACACATGGAGCAGTAAATGGATCAGAGTTTGGATTGGCAGGACTGACTTGATCGCGAATAATACCTGGAATTCCTTCAGATTGATCAATTGGAACATGTTGTTCGAGAAAGTTTGGTGTTTCAGTATTTGCACCATTACTAATCCAGTCTGCCCAAACTGAAACATAACGACTATGAATACGATTTCTTTCCCCAAGATCTCCGGTTGTTAGATTCTGAATCGCAGCTGATTGTTCAAATCGACTGTAATCATTGTAAGCAAAAGCAGACTGAGAAAGATTGGTAAGTTTATAGGTCCAGAGTACTGTATCACGATTTTGTGAAGGCATGACAAACTGTGCATTGGCAGGACTTGCATCGAGCAGGAGCGTAGCATCTGCGGGACTTTGTCCTGGAGCACGAAGTCTGTCAAAATCAATAAAGTAATCTTTTTGCATCAGAGCAGGACCACTTCCTTTGACTCCACCTGGATAACTCATGATAAGGAAATGAACTTTTGATAAATCTGTTTCTCGCATATAGCGTTCAAAATCAGAACGATACACACGTCCACCACGAATACCAGATTCAATATTAACTCCATATCCACCAGTATGGACTTTGGCTTCAAGGTCTTGTGCAATATTTTCTGGTGGGTTAATAAGCTCTGCCTGTTTTAAGTGCGTGAGACTTTCTGACAAAGTCACATTACTAAAGGTACGTGGCATGTGCATGATGGTACCAAATTCTTTGATATTGGTTCCATCATCACTATCGTCAACTCCATCATTTTCTGGTGCAAAAGAATAAATTCGACGAGCTGTATTCCGTTCACCTGGATCAAAGTCATTTCCCCAATTATTCCAATCATGCTTCAAATCGCCACCAGCCGTGCGAGTTAAACCATATTCCATACGCAAAAGTGCCACATTTGGTATTCCTTGTTTATACAGCCAAGAGTAGATAGCAGTAGAGAGTTCTACTGGTGCGGCCTCTCTTTCATCACAAACAGCACTGATAAATGACGAATAGGTAGAACCACCAAGCACATCTTCTGGTTGTCCACCACCATTATTATTTCTTTGTCCTACAACCACCTGTCTTGGTATCTGTCCACAAATAAAATCATTATAAGCACCTGCAACTACTATTGGTTGACCTTGGAGGTTGCGAGCAGCCCCATCCATGTTTGGAGTACCATTTTCATAAAAGTATGTAGGATAGGTTGTGTTAATTTTCTGTGGTATGGTTGCATTTTGATCACCACGAATGGTCATCCACGCAGGATCATAGACACCAGCACCGGTTCGAGTCGATTCAGAACAGAAGATCTGGCCACCACCAGCAGGTGCATCGTCACGGAGGTTATATCCAGCAGATACATCACGATTATAGATATCCACAGATGAAGCTGAGATATTAACAGGTAACCAAGTCAAACAAGCAAAACTATTTTGTCCATTGTAGAAAATTGGACGAGAGAGGTCATCTTCAAGACAATATCCTTCAAGCCCAATACGGGTTTCCATATTTTGCCTCAGGGCACAAGAACCAAATTCATCATCGTCCGTATTGGCAGTTCCTTTGGTATCAATACATTCACTTGACTGTGTACATGGCGTATTTTCTTTTGTTCCTCCACTAATACAGACACCTTCTGGAATAATAGTACCTTGTTTAAGTCCAAGAAGTGGCCAATAATCGGTTTGTCCACTTTTATACTGAACTTTTTGGTACGCACACGAACAGGCACCAAATTGGCAAGCATTGGCAGCCGAGAATCCTTCGAGTTTGAAGGCAGTATTACGACGTTCTCCTGGCACATCACCATTGGTTAAGATATCTTCGCCAACACCAACCTTCAAAATTTTATCAGAATATGGACTGTCTTGTTCTGGTGTATCTTTACAAGAGTTTGGTTCAAGAAGAGTAATCAAACTCTTGAGCTTGAGAGCAGTATCATTTTGGTCTGGGGCATTCAGATCAATCTGCACATTAGATGGGAATGATCCGTTGATTGGATAAATACATTGATTGGAATAACAACGTCCTCCATTGACCTGGTTATCGCCAAATCCACATGGATCCCAATCAGTGTTATCTCCACCATTTTGCGCTTTACAGTCAAATGCTGCGCCATCGACACTATCAATCACACTCTGGCGAAGCTGACGAACAATATAGGTCTGATTCATTTCGGTCTGGAGAAGTGGCTTGAGATTATCAGGGAAATTGAATTTGACATACACCATGTCACCTATCTGATACTTGTTGTAGAGTGAATATCCAGAAAATTCGTTATTGTACCAAGATACACCACGAGTGACATATTTATCATATGTCAGCCGTGAAAGCGCAAGCGCCTGCGCATCACCAGGACGACGAGGATCAACCCAGTTGGCACAGGTTCCACCCACACCAATTTGGTTACAAGCAGCCAGCTGTGAACAAATCTGTGTTTCTCTGCGTGCACCACCGCTATAATCAATGCTGGAAGCATAACTCTTGCAAGCGAGCCACTCACTACATTCGCGATCACGATCGACTTTCAAAATTCTATTTGAATCAGCACGGACAAAATCAGCATCGCCTTGACGAACAGCTTCGACTGCACCAAATGGTTGACTTGGTTTTTTTTCAGAACGCAGATACGTCGCATTGGCATCAAAGGTTTTGTTTGGTTCATCGGTTTTATCAAAGAGAACACAGCCATCATTTAAACTAACCTGCGTACAGAGTTTTTCTTTTTGTTCCATTTTATCATTGTAGAGAACATAGTATGGCTTACCTTCTGGATTGAGGTTCGAGGTATCTTTACGATCAATAAGTTCGGTACAAGTATTTTGCTCGGCAGGACAGACCCCGACATTTCCATCATATTGAGGTGAATTGTTGCTCCAAATATCAAAGAATCCACCCACACGAAGGTTGTCAGCAGAACAGGCAACAGTGTCCAAATTCACACAACGGTTATCTCCTCCACATTCACTATCGGTTCGACAGAGGCGATTTCCTACCACCTGCGGATTGATACTGGTTGTACATTTACCAATGCCCTTTAAGAACCAACCATATTGACTACTAACACCTTCTGAAGCTGGTTTGTACACACACAAACTATTTCCTGTTACTTCAGGATCTTTGAAATACGTCGTTTTGTTGTCATGGGTAAATTCACTACAACCAACCAGATCATTACGACACAGAGTGTCTTTATATGATTCAGGATCATTCTTTACAAATACGTCAGTAAAAGTAAATGAACTTGATGCAGCGCTTGGCAAAAACTGCTGTTCTTGTCCAACTTTACGACAACCAACCGCACCAGAAGGACAAGTATGAATTTGTCTTTCTCCCAGAGCTAAGAAGAGTGGAGACTGTGCCGCAGTATCTTCTGGTATAACAACACTAGATGATTGCAGCGTAATTTGAATCGGTGCCTGATTTTGTCTTACAGAATTTTGCAAAGTATCGAAATTTACACCAGCAGGAAGAGTTATTTGTGGAACATAACAATTTGCTTTTCCTTGAGGAATGAAACAACTTCCAAGTTCTTGATTGTTATAACGAATAGTACAATTTTGTCCTGCACCACCTGGGAACACACAAGAGACATTAAAGATTTTTGAAAGAGCAGCGTCACCTCCATTTATGGTATTGAAGGTATCCCAAACAGGCTGACAACCAATCGCTTTTTCACGGCAAAGACTTTGGAAACCAGTTGCATAACGTGGGATATTTGCACTGTCATTGTACTGACGGCAACCAAGTGCTTCGCCAGGAAGACTATCCTCTGGAGCACTATCACAAGAGAGTGGTACATCTTGTCCATTATTGCCAGGTGCGTTCTTCCACGAATCTTTAATATAATGTTTAAAGTCAGTAATTCGTCTGAGACGAACCTGGTCAACAAAGTAAATAGCATTGCCTTCACCACGTTCAAAGGCAAGACTCACAGCTTCGGCCGAAGCACCAGTAAACTGTACCGGACCGAGCGTATAAAGCTGCCAGTTCGCTCCAATTCGAACAGGAGCCGAGCTTGAAGCAAACTGTCCTGCGAACTGATTATCTACTTTAAATCCAACCACCAATGAAGAAGATGCGGCATTACTCTTTGCAAGGAATGACAACTCATACCAGCCATTTGTTTCTACCTCAAATGGAAATAAGTTGCGACTTGCGGTTCTTACCGCAGCAGGAACTTGCAAAGAATGGAACTGGATATGAGTTGCTTCTCCAACAACACGCAGAGTACTTGATGGAGTCCATTCACCAAGCGCTGCAGCAAAGGCCTCGACATTTTCACCACCTGGTTCAAAATCATCAAGGAAAACATCACGAATATTTCCTACAGCATTTCCACTATAGGCACGGCAACCATTGTACTGAGGTGCACACGAAGTTGATTCTCCTGGAGCAGAAATAGTTTGGTACACACAAAAGCCATTTTGAAATTTACCGCCATTGGTACAGCGTTCACAAACTGGTGCTCCACCAGCATTATTCCAGCGTCCACTTTTGGCAGCACAGGTCTGTGCATTGTCAATACGCCTATCAACTTCAAAGACAGCCTCAGTTTTACGCAGTGGGTGACAAGCTGGATCTACGGTAACCGTTTTATTGATTAAACGATAATACGTATTTCCATTATTATCAAAGATAGCCCGACATTCAGGATCGGCTGCATCAGGATCGTCTGAATTCGCAAGAAGTTTGTTGTATTTTTCTTCATCACATTTGCCCGTAAATTCATTGAGTGCATCTTCGGTATCAAAAATATACGCAGGAGAACCTTCCACGAAACCTGGACGAGCAATTTCATTTTGTTCAGCGAGTGTTAATGGTTTTAATTGATATGTTAACAGTTCATATCCGCCTTCAGAAGAACCTTCCCATGAATAGAAAGTTTTGACATTATTTCCAGTTGGTTTTTCACAATACTTCAAATCAGTGTAGTATTCCAAACCTTCTCCTCCACGTGCTTGTGCATCGATATTGGTAAATTCACTACAGCCATTTGCAATCGCAGGACATTCTGCCGCTTGACGAGGAATAAAGTGAACTGGAAATTTTGCAGCATCAAACGCTGTTTTTTCTTGTTTAAAGGTTTCATATCCAACACACTCCTCGGCACAATAATTGTTATCCCCTATTTTTCCTGGAACCATGGGACCATCAGGATTTTGAGTAATACTATTGATAGGAGTAAAGGCTTCACAGCCAACTTCTTCAGCCACACAAGCAGAAGCAAACTGGTTACAGGCAGCAGCAGTCGAAGCAGCGACATTGGCTTCAAATATAGTTGTTGGTCTTTGTGTACCTTCTTGCTGCTTGTTGCCATCATAACAACCAAGATAGACTGGTGCTTTTTTGATGTTCAAACGATTATTTCTATCAAGTGCAAAATCAATAGCAGGAGTACTCGTGTTTGCATCAATATAAATTCCGTCACCCTGGCGAGAAGCTCCATAGAACGCACTGCATCCATTGTTGTTGGCATTACAGACAGAACTTAAATCTTGAATTTTTTGATTGAAGAAAATAACCTGGTTTTGACCAACATTAATATTCGCACTGTTTGTCCAACTCGTACTTGAAGCATCAGGATTACTCGTTGCCACAAAACTATAGGCACGGCAACCTTTATTATCAGCACTACATTCACCATAGTCAACTGTTTTTGAAAGGTATGATGCAATCTTTCTATTTTCTGTATTTACATAGGTGGTACACGTACTGTAGTGTGCGGGACACGCATCGCCGCCAATACGCCAGACATTACTTTCTTTGGTACAGTATCCAAATTGCGCACAAGCACCAGTATTGTCTTTTCCAAGACAGGTCGAAACATCAGCACACTCTTCACGACGAGCTGATGAAGCAGGATCAATAAGAGCATCGCCAAATACTTTGATTTCACAACGCGCTTGAGGAGCTTTGATTACCCAATTTGGATTGATGAGATGACAAAATGGAAAAGCTGGGTCAGGGATAATTTTGGTTGGATCATTTGGATCATAGTGACAATCATAAAAACCAGCAACAACTTCACCAAGGGTCCATGGCTTATCTGGATCAGAGCGAAGGGCTGCAACTTCAAACCCAAGTGGCAAAATACGTGCTTTGCGAAGTTTTTGGATATTTGAATAGCAGTATTTTTCTGATAGACAGCCTTGAATATTTTGGTTTTCTTGTAAACGACGAGGTGAAATCAAAGGCCAATTTGGATTGAGATATCCACCGTTTTCTGGTTTAATAGCCTCCCCAATAGTAATTGGCTGGTCAATAGCGGCCCGTGCCAAAGCTTCTTGAAGCCCTCTATCCATAACACAATTATTGATACCAGGATTATCAGGGCATGCTGCAAATTCTGCAACGTTATTATAATCAGTTGGCTGACTTGGAGTACGTGCAAACAAAAAGCTATATGCATTTTTGGCCTCTTCTGCGCTATTTAAAACTCCTGGAGCAGAACCATATTCATACACCAAACTACTGTCTTCTCCACTTGGTACTAACCCCTGAGTAAACAAACGCTGCAAAAGTGATGAACCAAGAGTATTTAAAAACATGGCAGCCGTTTCAGGAATGATCTGATACGCCCCTGATGCATAAATACCAGCCAAAGAAATTTCATTCCGTTCACCTTGCTTTACTTGAGATAACTGAGCCTTTGTTTCTTCTCCAATCACTTCACCAGGGGTCATGACATTGCCAGAAATAAGGCTTTGTAAATCCTTGAAACCTTTATTGGTAGAACGTTCTGCTTCGGCGGATTTTTCTCGCTGTTGTTTGAGGCGGTCAACTTGTACAAGCGCTCCAACTCCAATACCAAAATCCGTATTTGCCGGTTTCACAGCCTTACTAAATTCTTTGAGTACTTTATCTGATGTATCAAAACGATCTGCGGCATTTTTTGCTCCTTCATACCGTTTTTGCCAGGCATTTTTTCCATAAGTAGCTTTCAAATCATTCCAGGTACAATCTGTATGAGGCGCATTCATTTGGCGAATACCAAGTTGCAAATAGAGTTGTAGGTCAATATTTGGAAAACTACAAAAATCAAGCCCCCATGAACCGCCGAGATCCGCAACAGCAGCCCCAACAGCATCACCACCGACTTGTCCAAGATAATCATACCAATTGGAACTAAAAAGCATAGAACCCTGCCCTTTTCCACCACTGGCTACATATTGGGCTGTATCATAGGCAATTTTAGTCATGAAGTATCTGGTTCCTTGAACAGCTGCGCTGAGAACTGAAGCCGTAATAGCATCCTTAATAGAAAGTTCAACTTTTTCACTCGTGTGCAAAAATTGCTGTTGGTTGGGAGTAAATGGTGGAGTAATGTCAATACTCGTATCCCCTGCTCCTAAGATAGCGAACGCACGTTGTGGAAAAAATCCTGATACAAGAATAGAAAATAAAAATACTCCAGCACCAGTAGTGAGGATTATTTTATTTCTAAAATGTTTTGACCAAAAAGACATAGAAAGAAAAAATGCTAGGGAGTAGGAGTGGCAGTACTTCCTGAACCATACTGCTGATTGATCAAACTCTGAGCTAACTGTAAGAGAGTAGCGTCATCAACTTTATCAAGTTCGGCTTTGGTTATTGCACCACTTCGAAGCATCAATTCACGTAATATTTCTGGATTCTGTGAAAGTGTACTGAGATTGGTAAGTATATCTGCCGGTGGAGCAATGCCTGGATTTTTACCAATGTCTGTCTGATCACCGAGGACAGGAACCAATCCCTGTGGTGTGGTTGTTGGCTGTACACCTGGTTGTACACAACGTTGTCCTTCTGGACAGAGCGGATCTGTGCCTGTATCAATTTCTTTTTTATCATTTATACCGTCAGAATCTGTATCTGGAAGGTAGGGACTGGTAGTAAAGAATTGAAGTTCTTCATAATCATTTAACCCATCTTGGTCAGTATCAAGCGATTGAAGTCGAACTTCTTCACTCTCAAACAATGCTGAGTTTTGGTTATCTGCAAAATCACTTTCACGAATTACAAATGGACCATAAATGGTGTTGCGCATTTGTAAAAATCCTAAACTGACAATAATTATACCAAAAAGAACCAGCATTATGAAGCTGAGTTTTTGCTGGAGAGTATAGCGGTGCGAAGGAGATCCATCCATAAAAATAAATTTGCAGTTAGTATATCAAAAATCCCCTCTTTTGTACAAACAGCCATTCTTTAAAAAGTGGATAAATTTATTGAACAACAAAAAATCCTTGACCTGAGTCAAGGATTTGATGTGAATCATGATTGTATTCAGTGCCTATAATCAAGCGAAGCGCCCTACTTTTTTCTTCCTTCAGCAATTTGCTGTTCTACATTCTTTGGACATTCTGCATAATGAGAGAATTCCATAGCATAACTTGCACGTCCTTGAGACATCGAACGAAGGTTATTAACATAACCGAACATACTTGCAAGAGGCACTTCAGCGCGAACCACTTTGGATGGGCCACGATCTGTCATTTCCTGGATCTGTCCACGCTTACTGGATATATCTCCAATTACGTCTCCCATATATTGTTCTGGAGTCGTAACTTCTACTTTCATGATAGGCTCTAAGATTACTGGATTGGCTTTTTGAGCAGCTGCCACAAAAGCCATACTTCCAGCAAGCTTAAACGCAATTTCACTCGAATCTACTTCGTGGTAACTTCCATCGTAAACAGTTGCTTTAACATCCACGAGTGGGAAACCAGCCACAACACCTTTGTCCATTGCTTCTTTGACACCTTTTTGAATTGGAGTGATAAATTCACGAGGAATGGCACCACCTTTGATTTCATCAGCGAATTCAAATCCTTTGCCAGCTTCTTGTGGTTCAATACGAATCCAGCAATGACCATATTGTCCTTTACCACCCGATTGTTTGATGTATTTTCCTTCGGCTTCAGCGCTCTGACGAATAGTTTCTTTGTAGGCAACTTGAGGAGCACCAACATTTGCTTCTACATTGAACTCACGTTTCATACGATCAACGATGATTTCAAGGTGCAATTCTCCCATACCAGAAATAATAGTCTGGAGTGTTTCTTCATCAGTATGCACTTTGAAAGTTGGATCTTCTTCAGCCAGTTTTTGCATGGCAATACCCATTTTTTCCGCGTCAGCCTTGGTTTTTGGTTCAATTGCAACGTGGATAACTGGATCAGGGAAAGTAATCTTTTCAAGTGCCACTTGTTTCTTCTCATCACAAATGGTGTGACCAGTACGAGCACCCTTCAGACCAATGGCAGCCGCGATTTCTCCAGCATACACTTCGTCTACATCTTCACGTGAGTTGGCATGCATACGGACGATACGACCAATACGTTCTTTTTCACCGGTTGTAGTATTAATGATATAACTTCCGGCCTTAATAGTACCTGAATAGACACGGAAGAAGATAAGTTTTCCTACAAATGGATCAGTAGCAATCTTGAACGCAAGGCCAACAAATGGTTCATTGTCGGCAATTTTGATTTCCACTTTCTTTTCGGTGTCATCGATATCAGTAGCAATAATCGGTGGTTTATCCATTGGTGAAGGAAGATATGCGACAACAGCATCGAGTACAAACTGTACTCCAATGTTTCCAAGGGCAGATCCACAGGTAACAGGATAGAGTTCGCCAGAAAGAACCATTTTGCGAATACCTGCTTTGAGTTCGTCAATCGTAAGTTCCTGTCCACCAAGATATTTGTTCATGTACTCATCATTTGCTTCAGCTACTTTTTCCATGAGTTTAGCACGGTGTTCTTTTACTTTTTCTCCCATGTCTTCTGGAATTGGAATTTCTACGATGTTGATACCATGATCTCCCTCAAATTTGAAGGCTTTGTTTTCAACGAGGTCAATAAGACCTGAAAAGGTTGAATCTGCACCAATTGGAAGCTCTATAGCAAAGGCATTTGGTGACAGACGAGTTTGGATTGATTCCAAAGACATGTAAAAGTCTGCTCCAAGTTTATCCATTTTGTTGACAAAACAAATACGAGGAACATTGTATTTATCCGCTTGACGCCAAACAGTTTCTGATTGTGGTTCAACCCCTTGAGATCCATCAAAAGCAGCAACAGCACCATCAAGTACGCGAAGTGAACGTTCTACTTCCACAGTAAAGTCTACGTGGCCTGGAGTATCAATGATATTGATGCGGTGATTCTTCCAAAAACAAGTCGTCGCAGCAGAAGTAATGGTAATACCACGTTCTTTTTCCTGTTCCATCCAGTCCATGGTTGCTTCTCCTTCGTGTACTTCTCCAATTTTGTGCTTACGACCAGTATAGAAAAGAATACGTTCTGTCGTAGTTGTTTTACCAGCATCGATGTGCGCCATGATACCGATGTTACGGGTTTGTTCGAGTGAATATTCTCGAGGCATAAGATAAAAAGTGAAAGACTAAAGTTATTATATTATTTCGGACTTCCGTGTTGACATTTTCGCTTTCCTCGCCTGTTGGCTCAGGGACGACCTTGCGAGGTCGTAACCCGCGAAAATGGAAACTACGTAATTCCTAATATTAATAACTTTTGCTTTTTGGATGCAGTGCCAGGCGTGACCGAGTACCGAGTGAAACGTAGCCAATGACTACGTTGAACGAGGCACGGAGGGAACAACGCAGCAATGCACCAAAAACAAAAGTTATCTACGAGCGAAATGAGCAAAGGCTTTATTGGCTTCTGCCATGCGGTTGACATCTTCTTTCTTTTTCATTGCTCCACCAACTCCTTCGAGAATATCAAAGAGTTCTGCTGATAAACGATCTTGCATTCCTTTTCCTTTGCGAGCACGAGCTGCACCAATGACCCAGCGGAAGGCCAAAGTATTTTGACGATTGGCTGGTACTGGCATTGGAACCTGATAATTGGCTCCACCAACACGACGAGAACGAACTTCTACACTTGGACGAATGGTATCCATGGCACGTTCAAAAAGTTGCAAAGCATCACCTTGTTTTTTTTCAGCAAGTCGTTCCATTGCTCCATACACAATATCTTGAGCGGTCGTTTTCTTTCCAGAATCCATGACAAAGTTGACAAATTTAGAAACCAAAACACTGT
>CAZKAD010000028.1:2202-12579 GCA_964550845.1 uncultured Gammaproteobacteria bacterium | reverse complement strand
CAGGGATTGCCCTGGACCTCAGAGTTGCATTTGGAGCTATGAGGTATGGAAGAAAATACCAAAAAAAGAAGAAGTCGTCAAGGATCAGGTATGGAAGAAAGATATTTTCAGAAATATAAAAAAAGCATCCCATAAATCAGGATGCTTTTTTATTTTCTAGTTTTAAGCAAAGGCAGGAACAAATTTTTGCGATGTGGTTTCTGTAGTCTTTTTGGATCCGATATTGTTGGTAATAAATTCTACGTGCGAATCATAATCAATTGTTTCAGGAAGAAGACTATAGGAAATATTGTGCTTTTTGAGCAGGTGAGTAATAAGTCGGTCAATCATATCACGAAATTCAAAATCAGTAGTACGCAGACCATCTTCTTTGGCATCGAGATTTAATTTTTGTGTTTTAAAAACAAAATCATAGGTTCGCATGTGTGCTACAGCGCAGCGTTCAAAATTTTCAATAGCATCGCTTTTCCCAATACGATACATGTAGGCAAAATTATCAATGGTAGCGCGATCAGTGAGTAATATATTGTTTGTATGATCGATTTTATTTTCCTCAGTTATCTGAGAGAGAAGTATCCATTTTTGCGCTTCGAGAGTCGTTTCTTCATTGATTGGAAAAGGACATAAGCGGGCGTATTCTGGCAATATAAAGACTTCTTTTCCTTGAACAGAAAAATGTTGCGCCAGACTCTCAATAAGAGTGGTTTTACCAGTGGAATGGGTTCCAATGATAGCGATTTTCATAAATGACAGGACTTAAAAATAGGTGTTTCAAGTATAGCACACAACGTTTATTGTCTCTATGTGGGTAGAATGTGGATAGTCTATTTTTTGACACAAAAACTCTGCTCTGTTACTATGAAAATACTCTATTTTAACCTCAGAATTTTTATGACTAGGTTTCGTCTTTCAGCGCTCAAAAAGTCTGACGCTATTTTATTTCCAGTCTTTCAAGATCAGAACTTTTCTCATGATACCAAATCCTTGGATAAACTCAGTGGTGGAGCTGTGCAATCTTTACTTGAGACACAAGATTTTTCAGGAGAAAAAATGCAAATAAGTTTGCTCTATACCAAAAATAAGCTCTCCTCCCGTATATTTTTACTTGGGCTTGGAAAACAAAAGGACTTTTCTTTGCGAACGTATAAAAATGTGCTCGGAGCTGGCATAATTTCTGCACAGACAAAGAAAGCCAAAAAGCTTCATTTGGTACTCCCTCAGAGCATAAAAGAACATTTTGATATTGGCTTGTTAGCAAAGGAGACTGTCATTGCGCTAGAAAACTCAAGTTATAGCTTTGAAGATCACAAAGAGAAAGACCACCAAGTTGCCCCAATCCAAGATTGTACGATCGAAATACCACTTTCAAAAATAGAGCAAAAAGAATGGATAAAGGGGATTCAAGAGGGAATATGTATTGCCGAAGGGATTACTCTCGTGCGAAACTTGGGCAATACCGCGCCAAGTATTATGACTCCACATTTTTTGGCAGAAAATGCCAAAGCTCTGGCCACTGACACACTCACCGTAAAAATACTTTCCTTATCACAAATACAAAAATTAGGGATGGGCTGTTTTTTGGGAGTAGCAAGTGGTTCTGTACATGAACCAAAATTTATCATATTAGAATATTTAGCAGGTGATAAAAAAGAAGCACCAACTGTTTTAGTAGGAAAAGGTATTACTTATGATTCTGGTGGAATATCTTTGAAACCGGCTGATGCACTGATTGATATGAAGTTTGATATGCTCGGAGGAGCTACTGTGATGGGCACTATACAGGCTCTTAGCAAATTGAAAGTGAAGAAAAATGTTATTGGACTTATTCCTGCCTGTGAAAATATGCCTTCTGGTACAGCCTACCGACCAGATGACATTTTAACTGCTATGAATGGCATGACTGTTTTAATAGAAAATACGGATGCCGAAGGAAGGCTGGTCTTGGCGGATGCTTTGGTGTATGCAAATAGGTATAAACCAAAAGAAGTTATTGACCTTGCCACACTTACAGGCCATTGCCTGATTGCTCTTGGAAATGAACGCTCAGGTTTATTTACCAAAAATGATGCTATAGCCAAAAATCTTTTGAATGCATCAGTGAATGTGGGAGAACAGCTGTGGCAGCTTCCTCTCGGAGAAGAGTATACAGAAGCGGTAAAAGCAGAAGTCGCTGATTTGCGAAATGTGGGCGGTGTAGGAAGTCCTCGTTATGGTGGAGCCTCTACAGCTGCTGCTTTTTTGGAACATTTTACAGACTATCCTTGGGCACATATTGATTTGTCTTGTTCTCATTATGGACCAAAGGGAAAACCATGGATTCGTTGTGGTTCCAATGGATTTGGTGTAGAAACATTGGTAGAATATATAAGAAAATAAAGTTCTCAGTAACTATTGTTTTGTATGATTGCACGTATTAAAGGAAAAATATTTTCTCAAGAAAAAAATTTTCTCGTCATTGAAACTTCCGGAGGAGTAGGCTATGAAGTTCATATGACTTTTTCTGGAATTTCACGGTATACAATAGGGCAAGAGATTGCGCTCTATACCTATCTCAAGGTATCTGATAGTTCACAGGAACTATACGGTTTTGAGACCAAGGAAGAAAAATTTTTTTTTGAACTTCTCATGACTGTCTCTGGAGTTGGGCCAAAGAGCGCATTGAATATTCTTTCTTTGGGAGATATGTATGAGATACAAGGTGCGATTGCTCGGGGTGATATTAAATACTTGACTGGGGTGCAAGGAATGGGTAAAAAAACAGCGGAACGATTGGTAGTTGAACTAAAAACTAAAGTAGCAAATCTTGAACCGAGCAAAGCTCTATCAGAGAATTCTGATAGCAATATCCTGAGCGATAGTATTGATGGACTGGTTGCATTGGGCTATACCCGTGAAAATGCTAAACATGTACTTAAAGACATTGATACACA
The DNA here is from genome assembly GCA_964550845.1 of uncultured Gammaproteobacteria bacterium. Classification (GTDB taxonomy): domain Bacteria; phylum Patescibacteriota; class Patescibacteriia; order Magasanikbacterales; family UBA922; genus CAYTKU01. The sequence continues at coordinate 9,649 of CAZKAD010000028.1, read as the reverse complement.
CGGAAAGTCTGTTGAAGAAATTTTGAAACAAGCACTAAAAAGGATACAATAAAAAAGCACTCCCATTGGAGTGCTTTTTTATAAGTTTTATTCTTCCATTTGTCCCTTATCTTCTTCAAGAAGTGTGATACTGGCGACTTTGTCGTTTTGCTCTTTGAAGCGCATGACACGGACGCCTTGGGTAGCACGTCCAAGAGTTGGAATGGTCTTGAGTGGTGTGCGTACCACCTGCCCTTTCATAGAAATGAGCATGATATCCTGCGATTCAGTATTATTGATCACACGAGCTTCAATGATTGGACCGGTTTTATCTGTGACTTCCATGGTTTTGATGCCACTTCCACCACGTCCTTGGACTTTGTATTCATCAATTTCAGTTTTCTTTCCAAGTCCATTTTCTGATATTACAAGAAGTTCAAACATTTTTTTCTTGACCAGATCTGGGGAAATAACATCCATTCCTACGACAATATCATCGCTTTTGAGTTTCATGCCACGAACGCCTCCAGCCGTACGACCCATCGCGCGAATATCTTTCTCACGGAAACGGATGCCTTGGCCATGAGCCGTAATAATCATTATGTCATCGTTACCTGTGGATGGGCGCACCCATTCGAGCATGTCATCACTCTTGAGTTTGAGTGCAATAATTCCACTGCGTCGAACATTCGCAAAATCTGACAGACCTGATTTTTTGATCGTTCCTTTTGATGTCACCATGACCAAAAATTTGTAGGAACTGATGTCTTCATTGGAAATAAAAGCGGTTACTTTTTCATTTGGTGCCAGCTGCAGAAAATTCACCAAAGCTTGACCTTTGGAAGTGCGAGAACCCTGTGGCACATCATAGGCCATGAGTTGAAAGACACGCCCTCGGTTGGTAAAAAACAGAAGATTGTCATGCGTATTGGTGGTCATCATTTGTGCAACCACATCTTCTTCTTTGGTTGTCAGCCCCATTACTCCCTTTCCTCCACGATGTTGTGTCTTAAATGTATCAGGTGGAAGGCGTTTGATATAACCATCCGCTGTGGTCATGATAATAGTTGGCTCATTTGGAATCAGATCTTCCATGCTAAATTCTTTGATACCGTGAGCCATGATCTGTGTACGACGATCATCACCAAATTGTTTTTTGATATCATCGGTTTCTTTTTGTACAATCGCAAGAATTTTTTTCGCACTTGCGAGAATAGATTCGAGTTCTTTAATCAAAGTAAGTTTTTCTTTGAGTTCATCTTCTACTTTTTGTCTCTCAAGATTTGCCAAATTTTGCAGGCGCATTTCCAGAATGGCTGTAGCCTGGGCAACACTAAATTTAAACTTGCTCATGAGGTTTTCTTTGGCAGCTTCTTTGTCTTTGGATTTGCGAATAGTTTCAATAACCGCGTCAATATGATCGAGTGCTTTTTTAAGACCTTCCAAAATATGAGCACGTTCTTTGGCTCGGTCAAGATCAAAGGCAGTGCGACGACGAATAACTTCTTCACGGTGTTTTATGTGCTCTTCCAGAACTGTTTTCAAATTCAAAACACGAGGTTGAAGTCCATCAACGAGCGCCAGCATGTTGACATGAAATGTTGTTTGAAGTTCTGTGAGTTGAAAGAGACGATTGAGAACTTTTTTAGGATAAGAATCTTTTTTCAGTTCAATGACAACCCGTACACCATCTTTGTTGGATTCATCACGCAGATCCTTGATACCTTCAAGTTTTTTTTCTTGGACAAGAGTCGCAATTTTTTCAATCAAGGTAGCCTTGTTCACCTGGTAAGGTACTTCCGTTACAAGAATTTGGAATGTTCCATTTTTATTTTCAACAATTTCGGTTTTTGCACGCATCACAATACCACCTCGGCCGGTTGCATAGGCAGCAGCAATATCTTTTTTATTATAAATAATACCACCAGTTGGAAAGTCTGGCCCTTTGACAAATTCTCCCAGTTCTTCAATAGAAATTTCTGGATTATCAATGATTGCACTAATACCATCACAGAGTTCTGTTAGATTGTGTGGAGGAATGTTGGTGGCCATACCAACAGCAATACCCATCGTACCATTCAAAAGAAGGTTCGGAAGTTTACTTGGAAGCACGCGCGGTTCTTTGGTTGAACCATCATAGTTTGGAGTAAAATCGACGGTATTTTTTTCAATATCCAGTAGCATCTCTTCTGCAATCGAATGCAATTTTGCCTCAGTATAACGCATGGCAGCGGCTGAATCTCCGTCCATGGAACCAAAGTTTCCTTGTCCAAAGACGAGCGGATAACGCATGGAGAAATCTTGCGCCAAACGTACCAACGAGTCATAGATTGCAAAATCGCCATGTGGGTGATATTTTGCCATCACTTCTCCAACAACATTGGCAGATTTACGAAACTTGGCACTATGGCGAAGACCAATTTTCCACATTGCATAGAGAACACGGCGATGAACAGGCTTGAGGCCATCTCGAACATCTGGAAGTGCACGCGAAACAATAACACTCATGGCATAATCGAGGTATGATTTGCGCATTTCGTCGACAATTTGTACTGGAGAGACTTTTCCGACTGGTTCAGTCGTGAGTGGCAATTTCGCGGTACTATTTTTTTCTTTCGGCATATGTTATGTGATCTATTGAAACAGAATCAAGATTTAAGGATTGAGTGTACTTGTGGTCGTAGTTGTGAAAGGTGGTGTAGAACTCGTGCTGGTTGTAGCTGGTGTGCTCGATACAAGTAAGCCTGCGATGAGGGCGGCTTTGAGTTGTTCTGCGCTCACAACCTCTTCTTGTCTACTACTTGTTGCGAGTGTGTCTGCATTTGCTGTAACAAGGCCTACGGTATTGTCAAAATTTTGCTTTACTGTTCCGAGAAGTTCCTCTTCTTGTGAGAGAGTATGCTTGCTGTCAAAAAAGAACGTTTTTATATTGAAAACCCAGAGAACACCGAGAACCAGCATAACAGTTCCTACTCCAATAAATACGGTAAAACGTTTTTTTTGATGTTCTCTTTGCTTTTCTACAGAAAGCATATATTTATGTTTGGATTTATTCTGTTCTGGATTATTTTCTTTATCTGCAAAAGTTACATGTTCGATAATAAGTCCTGGAATAGAATTTGCTGCTTCGTGTATTTCTTTTCTTTTTTTTGAGCTTACTGTTTTTTTGACAGGCATAGGTTTTTTATTAGATTCATTCTTTTTCAAGAACCATTACTTTCATATCTTCGGTGGGTAAATCTTTTTTCTTGAGAATAATTTTCTTTTCTGGTTTGTCTGTTGGTATTCCAATTTCTTTCAAAAATTTTTCTACAGGCAAAAGTTGTGGATCACTTTCACTCTGGAAGGCGAGAGGAATAACAACGCGTGGTTCAATGAGATTGATTACTTTTATGGCCATTTCCGGATCATACCCATCACTGCCACCGACAGGAAGACACAAAATATCCACACTACCAATAGCTTCGAGCGCTTCATTGGTAGGAGCTTTATTATTGAATCCAAGGTGTGCCAAACTGAGGCCTTCACTATCGAGGCGAATAATCATTTTTCCTTCTTCTACGGGTGCTGCCGTTAAAAGAACTCCTTTGATCTCACATTCACCAGGAGTAGCTAAAATTTCTGGGTCTCCTGAAAGAGTGAGTGCTTCTTCTTGTCCATGAGAAAAAAGGACAATATTTGCAGCAAGACTGCGAGGGGCTGATCCTGCACTCGGTTTATATGGATCAATAAGCACAGTGATTTCGTCATTTTGTGGTTTTGTTTGAATCCTGATTCCGGTGTTTCCAAGCCAAGAAATATGCATATAGAGCAGAAAACTAAAAGTATTGAACAGAAAAAATAAAAAAGAGAACTTTTCGCCCCTTAGTATACCTCAATGAAACAGGGCTGACAAGTTTTTTGTAGTATACATGTGGGGAAAAATAACTTTGCCCAAAGATGGACAAAAAAGCCTTAATAAAGCCAAAAATACACCCTTGCAAAAAATTCATCTTTGTGCTATACTCATTCCACTTTACTTAATCCTGAATAAATCAGGAGCTCAGGCTATAATATGCGCTGGGTTAAGCTTTTTTTATGAAAGCCGAAGAAAATAATTTTGGTGAACTTTTGAAGCAATACTTTCAAAAGTTACCAAAGGTAGGCGAAACCGTTACTGGGAAAGTTATTTCTCTTGATAATGGAGCCATTCGTATTGATATTAATGGGGTTATTACTGGTGTTATTCGCGGAAAAGAACTCTTTACTGAGTCGAGTGAATTTACCAACATCAAAATTGGAGAAGAAGTTCAAGCAACCGTTCTCGAGGCAGAAAATGAAAATGGAGAAATGGAACTGTCTTTCCGCGCTGCTGGTCACCAACGTGTCTGGGATCGAATGGCAGAATACATGAAGACGGGTATTACACTCAAAGCAAAAGTTCTTCAAGCCAACAAAGGAGGCCTTATGATGCAGGTAGACGCACTGGGTGCTTTTATGCCTGTTTCGCAGCTTTCACCAGATCACTATCCTCGTGTACCAGGTGGAGATAAAACTCGTATCTTGGAGCACCTTCAACGCCTCATTGGCATTGATATGCAGGTAAAAGTGATTGATGTTGACCAAAAAGAAGAGAAACTCATTGTGTCTGAAAAAGCCGTTTGGGAAGATGAACAAAAAGCTGTCCTTGATTCATATAAGATTGGAGACACTGTTGAGGGAGAAATTAGTGCGCTTACTTCTTTTGGAGCCTTCCTCAAATTTGGTGAAGGGCTTGAAGGTCTTATCCATATTTCTGAAATTGCTTGGCAACGTATTGACCACCCGAAAGATGTTCTCAAAGTCGGTGACCGCGTCAAAGCACAGATTATTGACCTCAATAAATCAAAAATTTACCTCTCTATCAAACGCTTGGTAGACGATCCATGGAAGAGTGTGAAAGAAAAATACACCATTGGACAGGTCGTAGAAGGAGTTGTTCACAAGATCGAAGCTTTTGGTCTTATGGTCAAACTCGACGATCAAATTCATGGTCTTGCACATCTTTCTGAAATTTCGGATGCTCCTATTGGTGATGTGAAAGATCTTCGTGAAAAATTTGTTCTTGGAGAGAAATATCGCTTTGAAATCGTCTCGATTGAACCTGCTGAGCATCGCCTTGGCCTCAAACTTGAAGGAGTGAAGGGGAAACCTCGCACCAAAAAAGATGATAAAAAAGGTAAATCAGAAGAGACCAAAGAAGAGGACGAAAGCGCCGAATAATAGCTAAAATAAAACAAAAATCCTAGTTAACCCTAGGATTTTTTTGTGGTTGACAAATAGGCAAGTTTTTGAGATACTCAAAAGTACAGTATAAATCATTTTACATCATTATTAGCGTTTTTCGTATGAATTCTCTTATAAGAAATTTTGTGCTTATTATTCTCTCTCTTCTTTTGATTGCTGGAATAATGAGTTCTGTTATTCACAAAGATAATCAACCTCAAAAAAGCGGTGTAAACGCCTTGGTAGAAGGCATTGAAAAAGGTGAAATTAAAAAAATCGAGGTAATGGGTGACACCGTTTTAGCGTATCCGGTTGACGAAAACGCTAAAACATTAGAGGTAAAAAAAGAGCTTGGTCAGTCATTTTCCGAGCTCATGAAAGATTATGAAGTGAGTCAAGAAAAATTGAAACAAGTGAGTGTTGAGGTAAAACAGCAAACGGGTTGGCGCCTTTGGCTTGGACAGGCACTTCCTTATATTCTTCCTATTCTTATTATCGTAGGAATCTTGTTTTTCATGACTCGTCAGGTGCAGGGTGCCAATAACCGAGCTATGGGGTTTGGTCAAAGTAGTGCCAAACAAGCTAGGCAAGATGACCAAAATAAAAAAACCTTTAAAGATGTTGCTGGTGCCAAGGAAGCAAAATCTGAGCTTGAAGAGATCGTTGACTTTTTAAAAAATCCAAAGAAATTTTCTGACATGGGTGCAAAAATACCCAAAGGAGTGCTTCTCATGGGTTCTCCTGGAACTGGTAAAACTTTGCTTGCCAAAGCCGTTGCTGGAGAAGCAAATGTTCCTTTTTTTCACATGAGTGGTTCTGAGTTTGTGGAAATGTTTGTGGGAGTTGGTGCTTCTCGTGTACGTGATCTTTTTCAAAAAGCTAAAAAAGCTGCTCCTGCGATTATTTTCATCGATGAGATTGATGCTGTGGGAAGAAAACGTGGTGCAGGGCTTGGCGGAAGCCATGATGAACGCGAACAAACGCTTAACCAGATTCTGGTAGAAATGGATGGATTTGATCCTCATATCGGAGTCATTGTTATGGCAGCAACCAATCGTCCTGATGTCCTTGATAAGGCACTTCTTCGTCCTGGTCGTTTTGACCGACGCGTAGTCATTGATATGCCTGATATTAATGACCGTGAAGAAATTTTGAAAGTCCATGCCATCGGAAAACCTCTTGCAAGTGATGTCAACCTTCGAACTCTCGCAGAGCGTACACCTGGATTTTCTGGGGCAGATCTTGGAAATCTTTTGAATGAAGCAGCGATCATGGCAGTTCGAAAAGGAAAAAAAGAAATCAATGAACTTGATGTGCGCGAAAGCATTGATAAGGTACTTCTTGGGCCAGAAAAACGTTCACGTGTGATGAGTGCTCATGACCGCGAAATGACTGCCTACCACGAAGCAGGACATGCGATTGTTGGACACTTTTCCAAATTTTGTGATCCAGTTCGTAAAGTTTCTATTATTGGTCGCGGAATGGCTGGTGGATATACTCTTTCAATGCCTGAGAATGATAAAAGCTACCAAACGATTGCTCACTTTAAAGATGACATGGCAATGATGATGGGGGGCTATGTGGCTGAACGTATGATTTATGGCGATGAAAGTCTTTCTACTGGTCCATCAAGTGACCTCAAAAAAGCAACACAGCTTGCACTCTCGATGGTAACTCGCTATGGTATGAGTGATAAACTCGGTCCTCGTGTATTTTCTGAAAATGAAGAAATGATCTTCCTCGCTCAAGAGATTCATGACAAGAAAAATTATAGTGAAAAAACCGCTATCATAATTGATGAAGAGGTAAACCGTCTTCTCGAAGAAGCCAAAGATCAGGCAAAAAAGATTTTAACAGAGGAACGTCCTGCGGTTGAACGTCTGGTCAAAGCCCTGATGGAAAAAGAAACGGTTGAACAAGAAGAATTTAAAACACTTATGGGAAGTGAAGTAAAAAAAGAAGATGTTCGTAACCCGCAGGGAGTTGATATTAAAGAATAGAAAAAAACCACCGATGTCGGTGGTTTTTTTCTAGGCTGCTTGTTTTCCTTCCTTACCTTTATTTCGATTCTCTTTTTCTGCTCTGAGTCTTGCTTGTCGCATAGCAGCAGCTTGTTCATAAGGTTGTTGCTCCGTATCTAAACCCTTTGCAGCCTGTAGTTGTTCAGTCTATTGTTGTGCTTCTCGTTCTTTATCAATAAGAGATTTAAATTCATCAAGTGAAC
>CAZKAD010000028.1:0-2102 GCA_964550845.1 uncultured Gammaproteobacteria bacterium | reverse complement strand
TATTGTTGTGCTTCTCGTTCTTTATCAATAAGAGATTTAAATTCATCAAGTGAACGAGGGCTTATTTTTTTGCCATTTAGATAAAAGGTTGGAGTCCCTGTCACGCCTGAGGCATTGCCACTATTCATATCCTGACTAATTTTTTCTTGCACCGTGTCACTTTCCAGGTCAGATCGGAATTGCTCAGTATTGAGGCCAAGTTCTGCTGCATAGCCAGTAAAGACATCTTGGATTGAAGAAGTTGCTCGAACCCAAGAATCTTGTCTATCAAATAAAAGATCATGCATTTCCCAGAATTTTCCCTGGATTTTTGCGGCTTCGGCTGCTTGTGAGGCTGGAAGCGCCATGCGATGAATCTGAATAAGGGGGTAGTGCCTATAAACAAAACGAAGATCATTGGGATAGGCATTTATAACCTCGCGTACCAATGGTTCATATTGAGCGCAGGCAGGACATTCAAAATCACTATACTCAACTAAAGTCACAGGAGCCTGTGTCGGTCCTTTTATATTGTCGGTATTTTCATCAACCGGAGTCGCCAGTGTAGTTACTGGTGGCTTTCCTCCACCGAGGTAAGCCAGTCCAATAAAGAGTCCAACAATCGCGAGAATAATGGCTCCCCAAGTAAAAATTTGTTTGGTATCGTAATTTTGCATAGCGTAAATTATTAGATAGAGGCTTTTACTATACCCTAAAAATTCTTTCTTGAAAAGAGGCTTTTAGAGTTTTTCAAGAACAGCCAATCCTTCGATATGTGGTGTTCGAGGAAAGAAATTATACAGCTGAAGAAAGATCAGTTTATAGCCCTGGCTCAAAAGACGTAGGTCTCTTGCCTGAGTAGCAATATCACAGGACATATAAATAATTCGGTTTGGTTTTTTCTGCAAAAGAGTCTTGATGACTTGTTCGTGAAGTCCTGCGCGTGGGGGATCAAGAATAATCGTGGCATCATTGGTAATGTATTCTGTCAGTTTTTCTGCTGGTGCGCAGTAGGCTTTTGCACTTCGGCTATTGAGCGCTATATTTTCTGTGGCATATTCAATTGCTTCGGTGTTGTTATCAACGAGTATGGTCGAAGGACGATTCAAAGAGAGTGGAAGACTAATTGCTCCTACCCCTGAATAATAATCAACCACGGGGAGCTTGGGATCGAGAAAGGCTGCCATATCCTTGAGTGCCATTTCAAAAAGATGTTGATTTATTTGGAAAAAGCTAAAAATACCGTATTTTAGTTTCGTTCCGAGAATTTCAGTAATAAGATAGTTTTGACCAAGGCTATACAAAAGTTCTGTGGGAACAGAGGCAGGACTTTTGTGAGTAGAATAATACAACTGAAAACCTACGAGTGGCCCTTCAAGTGCAGGATAATATTCAAATGGTAGTTTATCTTTGATAAAGAGTGCGGCAATGACTTCGCCTTTAGGATTACTGCGAACGATAAGCGCTTTGAGACTTCTTATTGGTATATTGACCTTTTGTATCCATGAGAGTATTTTCTGTGCAATTTGGTTTATTTCTTTGGTTGCCAAAGCCGACCCTTCAACTGGTATTTTTATTTTTTTACCACGTTCAAAAAAAGCAAGAGAAATAGCTCCTTGAACTTCTGTAAAAGAAAATTCCATTTTATTGCGGTACCCAAATTCTACGCCATCGGTAGCGATAGGCAGCGTATTTACATCAAGAATGAGATCCCCAATTTTGCTGTATTGTTCTGCGGCAATGGCTCTCTTCCAGTAATTTTCAGTCTCAAAATCCATCATTTGCCAAGGGGATGTTGAAAGAAAGTTTTTTTCAAGAGGTTCAATACGATTTTTGGAAGGGGACAGAATGTTTCGTGCAATACCCTCAAGATGAGTTTTTTTATTATCTACAATTTCTATCTCCACTGTTTCTTGTGGTAAAGCATTCCAAATAAAAGCTGCCTTTCCTTCTTCGCTGTGTCCAAGACCTTGTCCGCCATGAACGAGTTTTTCAATTTGAATTTTCATAGTATGTTTTTTATTTTTGCACTCTATCAGAAATATTATGCACAGTCAAAAATTTTTTCTTAAAAGCTTTTGTGGTATAATAAAAAAACATTTATTAACTTTTTCTCTTATGCG
>CAZKAD010000027.1:0-12963 GCA_964550845.1 uncultured Gammaproteobacteria bacterium | reverse complement strand
CAAAAGTTCATCCCTCAATGCTCGAATCTCGGTAGCATTTTTGGCTGCGAGACTTTGAGTGCGGCTAAGGTCTGCCAATTTTGCGGCAGCATCAATGTTATCTTCAGTAATAAACACATTTTCAGTGCCAATACGAATATATGGTGTACCACCAAGTCCCTCAGTAAACTGCAAGGCACCATATTGAATCGAACCTTTTTCTGGTACCACACTTCGCAAAAGATCCACTCTTTGGCTTTTCGAAATACTCGTATCAGCTATTTGTTCAAATGTTTTACCAATATCCTTTGCTTCTTCAAAAGTAGCTTGTGCTTCTGTCTGAACTTTTTCAGGAGGTCGTTTCAGTGGCTCATTATCTGGTTTTTCTTCTGGAAGAGCCAGGCGTGATCGAGGCGCAACTTTTACAATTTCGTCTTTTCCACCACCAATTCCGGCTGCAGCAGGAGCGATTGCTTGTTCAACAGAACTTCGTGGTACGAGATTTTTTCCTTCAATTATCATGTTTTCGAGGACTGTACCATTTGGAAATTCAACATTAAATCCATTGCCATCAGGATTGGGGTACATGAATAAGTCAGGATTGGCTGTATGAAGTTCAGTAGATGTCTGCACAATTGGTATACGTGCTCCTGCATCTACTATTGGTGCTGTTGGTTTTGATTCTGGAAGTACTTCGGCAGTTGCATTTTTGCCAAGAGTATATGGACGATGAGTCTCGAGCGCAGATCCATTGGCACGAGTAACTTCAACAACTGGGCCTTCGACAGGATCAAATCTGAGAGTTCCAATATCTCCTGGATAAAGGTCACGGGTATATTGCCATTCTTTGTTATCACCTGGAATAATAACGCCAAGATTTTTGTCTACACTCAAGCGCCAGTTATGGATCAAGCGGTCGTTTACAAATTCATCAAGCTTGGTTTTACCAAATCCAAGCGCACGTCCTCTATTTTCGGCAGCAGCGAGCCAATCTTTTTTGGTATTGCGCAAAGAGTCAATTATCTGCTCTTTCAGGTTTGGATCTTTTTGCCAACTGTTGAGGAGGTTGTTAAATCCATCTCCTGTTTTGGCAATATATTTGGCTGCTGGCAATTCTAGAGATTCTGGAGCTTTACTGCCAATACGTTCAATTTCCTTTTCAAATTTTGCTGTGAATTCTGGCTTGGTGGTGGCGGCAGTTTCTTCTCCTCCTGCCACAGGTGCTTTGTCAGCTTCTAGATAATGACTTTCTTCAGCAGAAAGAGCTGCTGGAATAACGACACCAAAACCTTTTGATTCACTTCGAATAAAATGTTTTTCTACTGCTGGTACTTCGCCTGCTTTCATCGTTGCTTTTACACTCTGGTCGAGTGGGGTTCCAAAACGATCAATATACGCATCCTGTATAGCGCCGACTCCTGCACGAAGACCATCGGCTGCAGCACCAACACCTACACCAACACCAGCGGCAATTCCTCCAGTTTTGAGACCGGCGGTAAGAATATCTTTGTTATTTGCAGTTTTGAAAGCTTCACGGAAAATAGCTTCGGCTTCATAGACACTATCTTTATCTCCTTTGGAGAGAAGAATTTGTGCTTCACGAATTTTATCTCGCATCTTTCCTTCTATACGTGATCTTTCATGAAGTGCAGCTTCACCTCCTTTGACCACAAAGGCAGCAGCCCCACGAACCAAAGCTCGTGCCCATCCACTTAAGCCAGGTAATGCAGTAACAACAACTCCAGCCGTAGCACCATTGAGGAGCATGGCAGCAAGGTGTCCCATCCAAACTCTTTTTTGCTCTGTACTGTAGAGATTCCATTTTTGTCCATGTAGCCAACCACCATCAACTCCATGAGTCGCCATTGACCAAACTGTTTTGAAATAGGCACTTTTATTGGTAGCAACCTGAGCTTTTTTATTATAGGCAATGGCAGGATTGTTTTGTTTTTGGATTAAAAGCGTTTGATCCGCAATATATACGACACGTTGGCGTAGGAGCTCGAGCAATTGACTTTCTTTGTCTGCATCTGGAGTAATGACCATCTCTCGTTTGAGGACGACAATTTGTACATCAAGATCAGCAATCAAGTGCCTGAGCGCTTCAAGATGCACTTGCGCTTCGGGACTTGGCTTCCTGTCGGCAGTGAGAGTTTCTGCTAATATGGCTCGAAAACGATTCGCCCCAACTTTCTCTTGACTTGCAATAACATCATCATGAATTTTTGCTAAAATGGCATTTCTCTTTTGATTTCGTTTTTCTCTCTTTTTGAAAAATCCGAGACGATCAAGCACACGCTGAGTCAGTGTACCTGCACCAGCACCAATACCCGCAGCCACAGGCATAGCAGCTCCACCAGTCAACCAAGCGACGAGGCCCGCAGTAGCAAAACCAATACCAGCGGGAATCGTAGCATGAGAAACAACACGGGAAAACCATCCCTTGATTCCTTTTCCATGCTTTTCGTATTCTTGTTTTTCATGTGCCGCTTCTTCGGCCAAAAGTGCTTGCAGTTCGGCATTACCATTGATTTTTCCGAGCAGGTCATGAGCAACCATGCCATCGAGGACATTGTATAGCACCTTCCAGCCACTTTCTCTCCAAGCTTCAACAAACTCTTCTATGGTATCATAACCTCTTGCTTTTGCGAGATCTTCTACGCGAAGACGATCTTCATCAGAGAGTGTTCTGACATCAAAAATATTTTGTATTTCTGTTTGGATAGTGGCAAGACTATGTTCATCTTCTATCAGTGAAGCATGGGTAAATCGTCCCACAAGGTCACGGAGCTGTGCTTCGTCTAAAAATTCTGCACAAATTTCTTGGACTGACATCTGTGGTTCTTCTTCGGTTTCTCTGCGTTCTTCTGAACCACCGGGTGGAGGTGGTGGTGCATCACGACGAGCTTCAGGATTTTCAGGTCCTGAGGCATTAGCAGCGGGTTCTTCTTCTGATTCAGCTTCTTCATCTTCGTCAGTGAGTTCACGTAGTGTCAAACTTTCTTTTATACGGTACATGCTCCCATCAGAAATTTTTTCAAGAACGATTTCTCTGTCATTCAATTTTGGACCCATAATGAACTGATGGACAGATACTCTCTCATTACCATTTCCTTCATCAATGAGTTCTTGACCAATCTTAAACTCTTGCCCTCGGTGAATAAACTCTTCATCAGCTTCGTCGAGAATAAGATCAGCAACTTGTGCTTTACGTAAATTCCTTTTATTGAGATATTGTTTCCACTCTGTTGGAGTAAAATCAGTCATTTCCTCAAAACGCAAGTTAACAATTTGAATTTTTGGGCTTCCAGGTGTGATATCAAAACCAACCACAAAAATTGGGAGATTCCCTAGCATATAGGCTTCCCCTTTGACTGGTTCGTGTTCAAATTTAGAAGCTACAGGAAGCTCTTGGAGTGTACTTGGATCCGCAACTTTATATTCGGTATTATCGGAAATTTTTTGTACAATCAAAGCTTGATCTTCGGTATTTGGTCCCATGATATAGCGAACAATAACAACGCGTTCGTCATGGTTATCAGTGTCAATCAGTTCTTGACCAATTTCATATAGCCTTCCACGAGTTCCAAATTTATCGCCTTTGTTTTGTAGCACAAAATCCTGTGTTTTTGCACGCTCAAGATTTTCACCCACCATTATGTCCCAATCTCTCTGTCTAAGTGGCACAAGTAGGGCATAGCGCAGGTTGAAATATGTCAAAAGTGGAGGCTGCGCTTCTTTATCTATACTATGAATTCGAAGTGGTATACCGCTTACGATATAGATCCCATTTTCCACTGGATCTCCAGCAAATTTTACTTCTGGGGACAGTTGTTCTTTATTTTCAACAGCATGTGCCTGTGCACGTTGGGCTGATTCGGTTTTGATCAAGTGGAGTTCAGATTTTCCTATTGATAAAGTTTTATCATCGATAACATCACGACCAAGAACTTGTTGAACCTTTTTATATCTCAAATAGACTGTTTCGGAACTAGGAGCATATTCATAAATCTCAGCACCATATTCAACTCCATCTATACTGATAAATACGTTCTGGCCAATTTTAAAGTCACGGCCTTCTACACGAAAGGCCTCTCCCTTTTTTCGAATGTTAATCTGAGCAGGTCTTTCTACTCTAGATCGATCATCCTCTTGTCTATCATCGGAAGGTTTTTGTGTACCCGTGTCAGCAACCTGTGCAACAGCATCTTTTTCACGCTCCAAAAGTGCAGCTCGTGTAGCTGGAGGTAAATTTTCGAGTAAGGCATTGATTGATTCATCAGATGTAAGGGCAAACTGACTAGAGCTCCCCTCCAAACGTACTAATTGAATTCGAACTACTTTACCGCCTTGAATTTCTGGATCTATCAATACTCTATGTTCTTTATCCTTACGCATTACAATATCCCCTGTTTTTAAATAGATAAGCTTTGGTTTAGCCGCACTTTCTCGAGTCTCTGCAGGTTCTTCTGCTTTAGGAGATTCTGACGGCTTTGAAGCTGGCCTTGGCGTCTCAGCCGAAACTATTTTTGCTCCATCAGGAACTTTGTCTACCAAATGAGAGATATCGATATGAGAAACAATACCAGTCTTTGCATCCTTTCCTGCACGATATTTTGCACCCTGAACTCCCATGCCCAGAAAGAAAACCGGAAGATATCCTTCTCCTTCAGAAGACGGCGGAATATACACCTGCTGTTCAAATGCAAAGGGGTCTTCAATAAATGGCGTAAAATCTCCATCTGGTTTTTCTTTAAAGAGACCCCGCTGAGGAATCGAGCGGAGATCTTTTTCAACAGCCCCACTCTCTGGATTTATAATTTTCTTACCAAACCAGACATATACAGTGTTTCCTTCCACTTTTTCTACCCGGCCTTCACGTGTTTTTCCATGCTCGTCTTTCCCTGAAATTTTAGGAGTATTATATACAACTTCACCCGGCTTAAACTTAGATTCTTTACTTTCATAATATTGAGATTTTGGATCTTGAGAAATTGGGGTTTCTCCAACAGGAAGTACAGTGACAAGATCTCTCCATGAAACAGTAAATCGTTTCCCTGTTTCAAAACTGTCACCAAAATATACAGAAGATTCATCTTCGCTCGTTTGTTCCCCAAACTTTACTTCTTCATAAACAATTTTTTCTCCTCTTTTTCGCTTTAAATATATTACTTGATCTTCTTTAAAGGGCGCAAGTTCTACTTCTCGAAATTTACGAAATTTTTCAGGTGTATCTGTCTGAATTGTATCTCCAAATCCCCATTCAATTTCTTTTTCATCTCCTTTTTTATATCCAGTCCAGTACCATACTTTTTTCCCTTCTACTGATACGACTTTAACTTCACGTATATGACCTCTCCTATCAGTGACATACACGAGTTGATCTTCTTTAAGACCCAACTTTTCTAAAGGGTTTGTATAATATTCAGAATCGACAAAGGCAGTGCGTACTTTAGAACCTGCTTGAGGTTTTTCAAGCTGCAACTTATCACGGAAAAAAGATTCTGGTTCATCTTTTTCAGAAAATTTTACAAGCACTTTTCGAGGGTGTTTTGGATCGGCGCCAACAAATCTTACTTCCACAAAAGACCTTCTTTTTTCGGTAGGCATTAAATAGAGGTGTGTTCCAATAGCAGGATCATTTTCACTTTCGCGAGAATCATCAAAAGTATCACCAGTGGTAGCAGCTGCGCGTGGTGGGACATCAAGCTCTGGACCTCTTTTTGGCCTAGCACGAACAACACGAGGCTGAGTACGTGCTGTTTCAGGTTCTGAAGGTGGCTGTATTACAGCAGGAGCTTTTGATGGTTCGGGTTTCTTTGCCTCAGGTTTCGCAGAAATCGGTCTCACTCGAGGTTCCCCTGCACTTTTCATTTCTTCAAAAAGACGCTTTGCTTCTGCTTCATCCTTTTCCAAAACTTCAACTGCTTTGACAAAGGCGGGTATAGTTTCATCGATCAAAGTATTTACCCTCTCCATAAGGGCTTTTTTATCGGCATCCACTTTTGTGCCCCTTCCCTTCCAGTCAAAACTATCAAGTTCATTTTGAATAGTCTGGAGACGATCAAGTAAAAATTGTCTATGATCAGCGAGTTGTTTCTGTAACTCTCCTTCACCAGCGACCAAGTGCTCTAGACGCTCCAAAGAAGGAGAAATTTCAGCCAATCTCTGTGTAGCACGATTATAAAACAAATCTTTAATTTTTCCTTTTTCTTCACTTGTTTGTTCGCCCATATTAAAAATTTTTAGAGGTCAATATTTTTTTATGAATATTCTCTGCATTTATAGAGTCTTTCAAAATAGATAAGTCTCGCAATACCTGCTTACACTCATTATCAAGACGCAAAAAATCCGCTTTGAGGGCGAGACGCTTTTCATGAATATGTTTGTATTTTTCTTCCAGTTCCTGCAGAGCTTGAGCAGTAGGAGTGTTCATATATTAGGCAAAAGATTCTACCATTTCTTTGGTAAAATCACTGACAACTTTTTTTACTTCTTCTTCAAAATTTGGCACAGCCTGATTCCAAAAAGTATTCCACTCTTGCTGAGTTGAATTTGGATTATCTATAAGCCGAACAAATTCATCAAGCTGTTCAGGGTTGAGCCGTGGCATGAGAGAATTTCCAATCCGCGTTTCAAGCGCAGTCAGAAACTGCGGGCGATACCCTGCCTGTTGTTCTGGAGTCAAAATTGCAAGATCGGTCTCTTCAAAGAGAGCATCGATACATTCCTCCAAAAAATTATTGGTAATGACAGGCATAGAAGGGAGACTAAGTGTTTAAAAAGTTTTTTTGGTTTTGGTAACAATAACAGTAGTAGAAATAACGAGTCCAAGAATAAATCCCAAAACAGCATTGAGCGGTATATTTGGGCGAACTGGAAAACGAGTCACAATCGCTTTATTGACCTGCTTTATTGTAACATCTCCACCAACATATTCATAGCCCTGAGAAACTAAAGTGTCCACAACAGCGTTTGATAAGACCCTGGCTTGCTGCGCGTCAGTGCTATACGTACTAATCTTTAATACTCCGGTACCAAAGACAACAGAACCATCAACCGTTTTTTCCCAACGCTTCATACGAGTGCGGTCACTGACATTTTCAAAAGATGTTTTATCAAGTTTGGTTCCACCACTTTTGATTACTTTATCAAAAAAATCTTGTGTTTTAATCACTTGCACAATATTTTGTCCAACTTGTTCAGCAGATTTTACAACTGTATATGGATCGACTCCATAACGGGATTTACTAATAATATAAACACCAGCATCAGCGCGATATTCAAGTGGGAGTAAAAGACTGAGCAGTGTGACAGCAACTGCACAGATGACACTGCTCACGAGAAGTGTTTTCCACTTACGAGTAAGCATTGTGACCGGATGAGTGTGATACATAAAAAAAATCAAAAAGTAATAATATTTTTAGGAAGTATTTTTTGCATTGTTTCTCCCGCTCGAATAATTTCCAGTGATACGGTCTCTGGACTTTGCAATATGAATCGACTCAGTGTTGTCAAAGAAAATTCTTGATTGTTTATTTTGACTATTACGTCCCCTGGTTTAAGTCCGTTTTTATCAAGGTCACCTTCGGTTACAAAAAACCCAGTCGTTTCTCTCACAAAACCATTTTGAAGACCCCGGTCAACCAGTTCCCCTTTCCAAGGGAGAACAGAATACGTCAATTTTTGTTTTGATAAGAGTGAAAGAAAAGAACTTTCAATATACCAGCCAGGCATAAGTCCCCCATTTTTTTGTAGTCCCATAAGTTCTCCCTGGTCAGTAAAGAAAAATCCTTGTATCGGTGCTCCAACCGAATACAGATAATGCTGTTTCCAAATTTCAGCGGGGGTTTTAATATCAGAATTTTTTTGTATACCAGATACCTTGGTCAAAATATATTCTGACCCACTTTTTCCAACCAGAGAAGTATTTTGTGAGAGTGTATTCCAATTTGGAAATGAAATAAAACGAAAACCTTCGCCTTTTATTTTGGCATACAAAAGATTCAGATCTGTGTCTATAAAAATACTTTCAAGTGGATAGGCCACACCTCGACTATCAACGACTTCAAGATTTTTTTTCTCCAAAGGATCGATTGTTTCAAGAGGAAAAACTACCCAACCATCAGAAGTCAAAAACACACCAGAAGAAAGTATGCTTTCGGCCGGGTACCACTGCTTGGCGAGTTGTTTTCGTGTATCAAACAAAAGTGCCTGACGCTCGCTGAGGCGACTTAGAAGTGAGGTGTCAACCGTTGGTTCTACTATTTGAGTCTTATGCTCAAACGTATAAAAAGGAACCTCGGGAACAGCCCGTGGAACGATCCAAGAAAAAGCCATAAAGACTGTTGCAAGACTGGCAGCAATAGCAATAAATGCGCACGAAAGAAAATAAAACAAAGATTGTTTCAAGGAACGAATGTTCTGAGTATTTTCTTTTTTCGGTAAATGTGGAGGAAGTGGTTGCATAAGTATAGTGTAGAGTATAGCATTTTTTTCTTTTTCTGAAAAGAAAATTTAGTTAAATCCAGCGTATATAAAAGATAGCCATAAGAAAAAAGATAATACCACTGGTTATAAGAAATGGAAACTGCTTTTTCCATACAATACCAGGAGTCTGAAAATGAAAACGGGTCAACATTTGCAAAATATACCACAGCCAGGTGAGTATAACTCCAGATACCATATAACCAAAAGGAAGTAAACGAATACTCCAAAAAATTTCAGCAATAAACAGCCCTGTTATCAGCTGCCAAAAGAGAAAAACTTTTTTGTCTCCCGTAACATACATTTTCCAAATCTCACCCGCAACGAGCGCGGCCACAATTCCAGCAGCAGGCACAAGTACAAACTCAAGACCACGTGGCCATTCTGATTGAAACAAAACTCCAATCGCAAATAAACACGAGAAAAAAGCATAGGCATTGAAAACCCACATCATCATCGCAAAGCGACGAAATGGTTGACGTGCATAGCCAAGTGGAATGTCATCATTTTCTCTGACACCAAAAAGTATTCCAAAAAGCAGTGACACAAAAACCGCAAAAAATACACGTAGGTATGGATGATCAATAACCGAAAATAACAGAATACTGGAAAATGCAGTTGAAAGCGTCAGTGCCAGTGTATGATCTTTTCTCTTTTCTTGAAATACGACATACAAAAAAGTAAGAAGTGCGAGCCAAAGCAGAGTTACACTGACAAAAACTGGAATGGAAGAAAATGTGAATGCCAAATAAAAAATAGTCCCAGTAATAATAGAGGTAAAGAGAGCAATGAAAAATTGAAAAGAAAATTTCATAGTTATTTGGAGTCAACGGCTTTATTTTTAAAAATATCTTCGAGAATCGTCTTGAGGGCGGTTGCCACGGGCAGAGCAATGAGTGCGCCCAAAATCCCACCAAACTGTGCACCAACCAGAACAGCCACAATCGACAAAATAGGATTCAACCCAATAGCTTTTTGCATAACTTTTGGTACGACAAAATTATTCTGGATTTGTTGAATGACAATATAAAATATGAGTACGACCAAAAATAATCCTGGGCCTCCCTGAATAAAAGCAAAAAATAAAGCTGGTATGGCTGCACTAATCGGACCAAGATATGGAATAAATTCTAAAACGCCAGCCAGAAGTCCACTAATAGCAGCATATTTAATGCCAAAAAGAGAAAGACCAATAAATGTAACCGTACCCGAAATAAGTCCGAGGATGAGCTGTCCACGAAACCAGGCACCGAGTGTATCACGTACTTTTTGAATACTTGCGAGAACACGATTGAGATGTGTATCTGGCACCAGTGAATGCACAATATGATGGAGGGGATCTTTTTGAATAACCAAATAAAAAGTAAAAATTAAAACGAGTACAAAGGAAAAAATACCACCAAAAATCTCTCCGATTCGTGAAAAAATTGCTTGAATTTGCGTTTCTGTAAAAATGAGATTTGAAGAAAAATCTTGCAAAAATGGCAGCTTGCTATGAATAGAGAGGTTTTGAATATATTCTTGAAGTTGCAAGGTTACTTGAGGAACGTCTCGTAAAATGACAGGAATAAGAACGGAGAGGGAAACACCAATAATTCCAAACAGGAGAATATAAACAAGGAGTGCTGCCCAAAAGCGTGGGATACGTTTTTTTTCAAATTGTGTGGCCAGTGGATCAATAACTGAAGCTAAAAGCACAGACACAAACAAGGCAAACAAAATTTCTCTCACCAAAAATAAAATGTAGAGTCCTACCAAAATACCAATGACTTTGAGAATGGTAGAGGTTTTTATAGAAATGACCTGTTCTGGCATAGAAAAATTGAGCATTCTGAGTTGAAAAATGCTTAAAACTAGTATACAGTAGAGGGGATTTTCTGTAAACGTCTTCTATGCCAACGATTACTCTCAACAAAAAAGCCCGTTTTGATTATGAAATCCTTGAAACCTTTGAGGCTGGGATTGTTTTGTCTGGTCAAGAAGTCAAATCGATTCGGGGTGGACTCGCGCGCCTGTCTGGTGCGTTTGTCACTTTTCACGGACAGACTCCCCTCTTAACCAATGCCTTTATTCCGCCATATAAACACGCTGCCGTACCAAAAGACTATATGCCAGATGCCAGCCGAAAACTTCTGCTAAAAAAGAAAGAAATCAATTATTTACGCGGAAAATTAGAGCAAAAAGGCTTGACAATTATCCCACTTTCTCTGTATACTCAGGGACGCCTCTTGAAACTAGAAATTGGCCTTGCTCAGGGAAAAAAGATCTTTGATAAGAGACGGTCCATAAAAGAGCGAGAAGTAAAACGAGAAATAGCCCGAAGCATGAAAGACTAGTCGATTTGCGGTTCTTTCCAATTTATGGGGATGACAGGATTCGATAGACGGATCCATGTTGACTATATATGCATGTCGAGCTGCCTTAACTCGTTAATCTGAGGCAATCCTACGTGCAAACGTATTTACAGCTATGAAGAATGCAGTTGCTCGCGCATTTGCAGTTCCTTCATACGCTGCCGCTATCGCTTAAGTGCTTTAGCCATCGCGCCTGGGATACTCAATACCAATCCCGCGGTGTCAACCTATTGAGTGTAGAATACTTGCAGGTCTCGGTAGGTATTCGAAATTCTTGAGACTTGGAGACAAAAAGTTTTTGGTGCCTTCTTACTTTCTGCTCGACACCATAAAGCACCTGCACATGGAGATTGTATAGTTAACCCGCTCTAGACCCGAGTTCAATTCTCGGCATCTCCACATTGACTTTTTTCCGTTATTCTTATATCATTTGAAACAATATTACCTTTTCTATGCGTATATCACGTAAAAAACGACCAGATAAACCGCTTATTCCACAGTACAAAATCAATGAAAAAATTACGGCGAGCGAAGTCCGTGTTATTGACGCTGAAGGAAAAAACATTGGAGTATTTCCTACTTCTGAAGCCATTGAAATGGCTCGATCCCGAGAAATGGATCTGGTTGAAATCAACCCAAAAATTGATCCACCAGTAGCGCAAATCCTCGAATATGGACACTTTAAGTACCAAAAAGAAAAGGAAATGCGTAAACAAAAAATCAATTCTCATGTGAGTGACCTCAAAGGGATTCGTCTTTCCATTCGTATTAGCGACCATGACCTCGAAATTCGCCAAATGCAGGCAAAAAGATTCTTGGAGCGTGGGGATAAGGTAAAGGTAGAAATGATCCTGCGTGACCGTGAAAATGCCAAAGCTGCCATTGCTTTTGAAGTCATTGATACATTCTATAAACGCCTGGAAGTCCAAATTCCTATCCGTTATGAACAGCCAGGAACTCGTCAAGGCAATAAGGTTACAGCTATTATTATCCGCAAGTAAGCCCCACATTCAGCCTTGACAAAGCCAAAGTTTTCCTCTATACTAGTGCTACCCTTTTGACTTTATATCCATTTTGGGTATATATATCCCACAAAACTAAACATCTCTATGCCAAAAATGAAAACCCACCAAGCAGTGGCAAAACGCTTTAAAATGATTGTGAAGAAAAAGAAAGGTAAAAAAACAACACAGATTATTAAACGTGCCGAAGGTCAAGACCACTTCAATGCTCGTGAATCTGGTAAAACCAAACGTAACAAACGAAGTGACAACACTCAATCAAATGCCATGAGAAAAACCATTCTCCGCTCACTTCCTTACGCTTAAATCTTTCTCTAAAATATAAATTTGTATGTCAAGAGTAAAACGCGGAATGGGCCACGTCAAGCACCGCAAAAATTTGATGAAACGCGTAAAAGGTTTTGAAGCCGGACGCAAGAATCTGATCAAGCAAGCAAAGGTAGCAGCTACCAAAGCTGGAGTCCATGCTTACCGCGATCGTCGCGTGAAAAAACGTGACATGCGCGCACTGTTCCAGGTTCGTATCAATGCTGCAGTTCGCCCACTTGGTATGAGTTACAGTAAATTCATGAGTGCACTCAAAGCAAAAGGCATGACCTTTAACCGAAAAGTACTCTCTGAAATGGCTGCCCAAAAACCAGCCGTATTCAAAAAGATTGTGGAAGCTGTACAATAATATTCAAAAATCCCCTTTCTTGGGGGATTTTTTTATCCAAAAATCACTTGACAAACCATGCCAAATGTGATATGTTTACTTTCAAATTAAGGATCTTTGAAGTGTTTGGTGATTGTGGCGGGGACACCCCCTCCTTTGTCCCTCATGCCTGCGCCGAACACTTTAAGGGTCCTTTTTTGTCCCTTTGTCCTCTATTGACAAATGGGTTTTGATCTTGTATCATATTCACATCTTTTAAATATTCGTTTATGGGAATGAGAAAAAAGGGCCGCAACAAAATGAAGGCTCAATGGAAACTCGACAAAATAACACGCGATAAGAAAAAGTTGAAAAGAATTCGTAAAGCCGCAAAAGCCAAAGTGATGTAAGAATTTCTTACTCACATCTGGATCGGTAGTTCAACTGGTTAGAGCACTGCCCTGTCACGGCAGAAGTTGCGGGTTCG
>CAZKAD010000026.1:0-13011 GCA_964550845.1 uncultured Gammaproteobacteria bacterium | reverse complement strand
TAAAGCAGCAGGTGCGGCACAGTGGCGCCGCCCAGCGCGATCTCCCCGGCGCGTTCAACAAAGCGCGGTGCGGCCTGATCCAGCGTGATCGCCAGCGCCACCGGCCCCGCCCGCCCCCCCACCCCCGACGCCCGCCCCGTTGACGCGCAGCCGGTCGACGCCGCGCGCGACGCCACTGTGGACGCGACCACCGCCGACAGCAGCACCCACACCCCTGATGCTGAACCCGATGCGACGGAGGACGCTACCCCCCCGCCCCCCGATGCTGAACCCGACGCCGCGAGCGCCGACATGGGGACGCAGCTCTGCGCTGACGGCCAGACAGACGAAGAGGCCTGTGGCAACAACGGAACCCGCGAGCGCATCTGCGCCGACGGACAGTGGGGCAACTGGAGCCCATGCGCCGAACAAGGCGAGTGCCCGTTCAAAGCAGAGGACTATAGGGACTGCGGTCGCAACGGCCGCGGATCCCAGCGCCGCATTTGCAACGGCGGGGTCTGGGGGCCTTTCGAGCCCTGCGATGACCCCGATAAGTGCATCGATGGCGCCCGCGAAACCCAGGGCTGCGGTCGCAACGGCCGCGGATCTCAGGAACGCACCTGCGAACAGGGTCAGTGGCCACCTGACTTCGGGGTCTGCGAGGATCCCGACATCTGCACGGATGGCGCCAACCAGCCCTGCGGACCTCGTCCAGTCGGGCTGTGCACCCGAGGCCAGCAATCCTGTGTCGAGGGCCAGTGGGCCGAGTGCCTGGGGGGCATCACCCCTCAACCCGAGCTCTGTGATCGCGAAGACAACGACTGCGATGGTCGCACTGACGAAGAAGCCATGGGCGTCGGCGATGCGTGCATCGCCGGCAATGCCCAGGGCCTCTGCCGCCGAGGTCAGCAGTCTTGCGTCGAGGGTGCTCTGCGTTGCGATCCCAGCGCGCCGACCCCGGTCGACAACTGCGACGGAGCGGACAACGACTGCGACGGCACCACCGACGAAGGCCCTCCCATTTGTGAGGTTGCCTGCACCCCCGGCGACGAGCGCCCATGTGATAGCGGGCAGCTTGGGGTCTGCTCCCAAGGCACCCAGCGATGCGGGCAACAGGGTTGGGAGCCATGCTCCCCGCCGGTGCTCGACCCCGAGAACTTGCCCGTTGAATCTTGCAACGGCCTCGACGACGACTGCGACGGCCGTACAGACGAAGGCTTCAACATCGGGGACGCCTGCACGAATGGCGAAGGCATCTGCCAGGCCGAAGGGTCGCGGGTGTGCGATCCCAGCGGATTCTTCGCAGTTTGCGATGCAACGCCTGGCGAATCCAGCGCCGAGGTCTGCGACGGCCTGGACAACGACTGTGATGGCAACATCGACGACGGTTTCAACGTCGGCATCGAATGCAGCTTCGGCATCGGTGCCTGCCGGCAAGGTGGCAACACCATCTGCACTCCAGACGGTGGTGCCATCTGCGACGCCATCCCCGGCGAGCCCACCCCCGAGCAGTGCGATGGACTGGACAACGACTGCGACCAAGTCATCGACGAGGACGCTGATAACAGCTGCCAAGCCGGCCTCGTCTGCCGGCTCGGCGCTTGCCAGCCGGCCTGCATCCCTCAAATCGAAGTATGCAACGCCATCGACGATGACTGCGATGGCCAAGTGGATGAATGGCTGAGCGGCCAGCCATGCGTTGTGGAAGGTGCAATAGGACGCTGCGCACCAGGCGCCATCCTGTGTATGGATGGGTTACACGAGTGCCTCCCATTCCAACCACGCCCCCTTCCCAACGAACTGTGTGATGACATGGGCGACGACGACTGCGATGGCAACATCGACGAGGATCGAGCATGCTCCCCCTGCTTCTTTCCCCCTGCAGACTGTTACAATGGTCCGCCACAAACACGTAACGTTGGGGAATGTCATGATGGGGGCGCTCAATGTGCCCCTGATCTGCAAGGCTACGGGGAATGTGTCGGACAAACACTTCCCCAGCCAGAGACCTGCGACGGTCTCGACAATGACTGCAATGGTGGAGTCGACGATTTCGCAGAATGCGCCGGAGGCTTGGTCTGTGAAGGGGGGCAATGCGTCCCTCCCTGCGTCCCCACCCCCGAACTGTGCGACGGCGCTGACAACGACTGCAACGGCCAGGTCGATGACATCCTGCCCGAGCCATGCGACACTGGACGGGATGGGGTCTGCAGCCCTGGCATCACCACCTGCCAGGAAAGGCAGGCGGTGTGCGAACCTCTCCGCACCCCGTCGAATGAGCGGTGCAACATCCGCGCCCCGAATCCGGCCATGCAGGACGAGAGCTGCGATGGGCGGGTGGGTGAAGGCTGCGGCTGTCAGGCAGGGCAAACCCAGCCCTGCTACAACGGCCCGCCCGAAACCTTCAACGTGGGCACGTGCCGCCCTGGCACCACCCGCTGCGTCAACAACGGCCCCGACTTTGGGGCCTGCGAGGGGGAGGTTCTGCCCTCCCCCGAGATCCGCAACGGCCTCGACGACGACTGCGACGGCAGCGTCGACGAATTCCTCTAGGCGCGCAACGCGCCCATCTCTGCATACCCAAGGAGGGATGCAGAGATGAACAACTGCCGAGTGATCACAGCACTCGGCCCAATTCCAAAATTGTTTTTGATTACATCACCAACACACAAAAACAACTTTGGATTTGGAACAAAAAATAGATACAAAAAAGACCTTCTACAACAGAAGGTCTTTTTTTACTTGAGAAAAATTTTAGATATTCTCGGTGGCTGAAAAAATACCAGAAGATAACACACCAGACTCACCCAGGCAGAAACTGTCATGGCAATACTTATTCCCACCACTCCAAAAATTCCTCCAATCAGCAAAAATACAATCCGTATCCCCTGCGAAACATAGATGGCGACTTGTTGTGATTTGGCTTTGAGTCGTGATTCGAGTGCGGTTTGAATAATACTTTGCAGCAAAAGCGCTGGCAGCCCCAAAATTAAAATACCAGTATAGAGTATGGCCACGTGATACGATGCAGGCAAAAACGTTTGTATATACCAAAAACTGGCCACAAACAAAAAAATACAAAACAAAAACGAAGCAAAAAGTAAAAAAGAAATTTTTTGTTTAAAATGCTTTTTTAAATCTTCAAAATCTGTTTCAACAAAATCTTTATACAGCAAGTAGTGTCCAGAAGAAATCAGCGCCCGAAACAAAACATCAATACGACTGGCCACAGAAAATACAGCCAAGGCAGCAAAACCAAATATGGGTCCAAGAATAAAATTGTGTACGGTTCCAGCAGTTCCCTGAACTACATCAACTGGCAGGAGTTTTTTTCCATAGGGCACGCACGAAGTGTCGATCTCCCCTTTTTGATAGGCTTCTTTCATATGGTATTTGTATATACCAGAGACAAAAGCGATAATGCAGAGCAGTGCAAAACTCAAATACTGTGCAGCCATCGCCAGCACAACATTTTTCGTTAGAAATGCCACGAGCACAGTAATGGCCTGTGACCCGATTACCGTAAGCGCTTGCCAAAAGGCAAACAGATCAAATCGATTTTTAGCAATATACATCTGTGGGAAACTGACTTGTGGCAGGTAGCCCAAAAGAAGAAAAAATCCAACGGTAACAAACGTCCACGGGAGCAAAGGTTTACCCAGCAAGAAACATACTCCAGCACATACGAAAGATACGAGCGAGAGAAGCGCCACATATTTGAAACGCTGCCGAAAGGCGTAGAGTATGGTACCATTTTTACCTTCAATAATTCCTTTCTTGGAGCCAAGGGTCGCATTGCCAATAGTAAAAAGTGCAAACCAATTGATCAGTGCCTGTGAAAATTGAAAAATACCAAATTCCGATGGAGTGAAGACATGAGTTAAAAATGGTAAAACAAACAGCTGAACAGCAACCACCACGGCTTGAATTGAAACAAAAAACAAACCATTTTTGCCATAGCGTTTGATAATATTTTTGCTGAGGGCAAAAAAATTACGCATAATTATTTTTTTCTATCGAAGCGAAAAAAAATTTCCCAGTACCCTACTTCACGCATTGGATGATCTTCAAATTCTTTCATGCTCGTCACGACATAGCGACTACTGCCACGATGAAATCCTACATCTACTTCATAGCCAAATTGACGCAGGTATTTGGCAATTTCAAATCCCCCACTGCCACGTTTTTTCAAAAGTTCACAGTGGACTTCAATAAAGAAATATTTTGGAGCACGATCTGTTTGCAAAGTTTTTTCTCCACCTTTTAAAATTTCAGTTTCATAGCCTTCAACGTCCATGCGGATAAGATCAACGTCATTGCCTTCGTTCATAAAATCATCAATGGTCATCATCGGAACATCAACCACTTCAAATTCTGTCAGATCATCACGTTTGACAAAACTTGAAAGATTGGAACGAATGTCAACATAAAAAGGTGCTGTTGTTTTTTCTGCACCAAAAGCACCAGGACGAACTTCAATATTTTCATAACCATTCATGGCAATGTTTCGTTTCATCCAGGCAACATTTTTTGGTGATGGTTCAATCGCATAGACTTTGCCAGCTTGTCCAATCAGGCGAGCCTGAAGCATGGCATAATAACCAATATTGGCTCCACATTCGAGAATTTTCATGCCAGGTTTCACAATACTCTTGATATGGGCAGTACTATTTCTTTCATGCACACCATAGAGGGTGAGTTCGCGAGAAATACCCGTATCGGTGAGGTTCAAAAGCATCCAACTTCCCTGTACATTTCGCACCACTTCACCATTTTTGGAATAACGATAGTAAAATTTGAGTGGAATATATTCACGCACAAAACGGCGCAGAGTATGATAGCCTGCTTGCCATGTTTTTCGCACGAAACTTACAATCCCCTCTTGTTTTACGACACGAACGGCTGCAGGAAAAAAATTTTTCTCTGTTTTTACTACAGTATTATCGAGTGTTATCGGATTTTGACTCATATTTGTTGTTTATAATTTAAAATATCAGTAAGTGATATACGAAATGATTCAGAAAATCGAGCCTCAGTATATGGAAAAGAAGCTCGATACGTTTCAATACTTCTTTCCAAAAATTCTTTTCTTGATATAGTTGCTACTTCCTCTACCTTTTTTTGTATATCGGTAATTTCTATACTCGAGAGGAGAAAGCCAAAGTTCCCTACGGAAAGACTACATTCTGGAGTAATCACAGGAATCATACCCTTTCGCATGCAGGTAGTGACAGAGGTAGGGATACTATCAGAACATGAAGGAAGAATTACATATCCACATTTTTGTGTAAGCATATCAAAATTTTTACTTCCTACATGCACAAACCCCTGCCAATGCAGATTTTTTGCCTTTACCAAAAGTGATTTATAGGCCTGATCAAAAACTTTCTCTTGTGCAGGTGTACAAATATATAAATGTTTATCCGGCAGATTGGCAAATGCTTCGATCAATAAATCAAGTCCTTTTAAGATATTACGGTTGGAACCAAAGTATAAAAAGTTTTTTTGATCTCGCTGTGCAATATCAAAAGGTGAAAAAATAATATTTGGGGAAGTTGGAACGTTGATCTGATATACAGGCTTTCCAAACGAACGATACTGATCTAAGACAAAACCTTCACCTTCACAAAAAATGGCATCGGCATAACTCGCGACTTCTGCAATATCAATTCCGTCTTTGAATCCAATTGGAGGAAGCTGTATCTCTGGATGACGTTTCATAAAATAGACATACCGCTGCTCGAGAGCTTGGTTAAATACCTGTGGTATTTGGCTTGAAACAAAAAGAATTTTTATGGCACTTGGAAGTTTTTTGGCAATATCTGGATAGGATTTTCCTGACATACCTCCACCAATACCAATAAATATATCATAGTTATCTTTCAACCCAAGATATTGCGTATCGACAGAACGATCGAGAATATCTACTGTATACCCAAACTCATTAAGAAGCTTGGCAATTTCAAGTGCTTCCCAATAGTTGATATGAGAATAAGATCGAGCGAGTGATGGCACACAAAAAGAATCTGTTTTGAAAAATAACAGTGCACGACCTCGCACCGTAGTACAGTATTTTTTATAGCCACTGACTTTTTTCCTTTTCAAAAGCTTTAATAAAAGATGTTGTAATGTCATAACTTATTGTTTGGTAGCAAACCCAAAAACACGTTCTTTGAGAAAATTCGCTTTTTCTTTTACCAATCTATCGAGATATGATGGGTGTTTTCCAAAAGTGAAAGTATGAATATTGTTCCACCCACTTTTTTGCAAATCTTTTTGCAAGGAACTTGTACTATAAAGTCGTAGTCGTGTTGGATCAAGGGTATATTTTAAAATTCCAAGCCAATTCAGAGGACGCAAAGAAAAAATATACCATTTATTTGGAGTAACGATTCCAATTTTTCCCCCTGGCTTAGTGACTCGACGTGCTTCTTGCATGACTTGAATTGGATCTTTGACATGGCCAATAACATGAATAATCGTTACAAAATCAAAAGTGTTGTCTGCAAAAGGAAGGTGATGCCCATCGCCTATTGTTATTCTTTCTCTACATTTACTTAACTCAAGATAATGAGCAAATTGTTCAATACCTTTGGCATCACATCCTGTATGTTGAATAATATAATTCATGGCATTGCCAGAACCACAGCCGATATCAAGATAGAGATGGTTCGGTTGTGGTTGAAGTTCGCGTATCAAAATATCGAGCTCGTTCGTATAACGCTCTGTTTGTGAAAAAACATCCACTCGATTGGTGTACTGTGATTCAAGTTCTTTGCTAAGAGTTACAGACATATACATGATAAAATTTAGTCATACCGTTCGCCTGCATTTATATACTTGCTGATAATTTTTTTCAATTCTTCTGTGCCCAAAAGATATTTTGGATCATTAGACATAAAATTTTGCTCTTCTGTCTTTTGAAAACCTAATCGGTGATACGCATCGATATTGTTGTGATTAAAGTTTAAAGGCAATTTTACAAAAAATCGTTCATTTTCAAGTGTATACAAGGCTTCTGTTTCAGATAATAAATCTTCATGTTTCTTTTCTCCCTCATTTGGTTTTATGATCGTGAGATGATCTACAGGGAGTCCACGTAATTCAAGATATGCTTCAGCCAGTGTCTTTACCGTACAAGAAGGCATCTTGAGAATAAATATTTCTCCATTTTCAATAGCCTCGACCGCAGAAAAAATCAGGTCAACCGATTGCGGTATTCCCATGACAAAACGAGACATATCAGGATTGGTAAGGGTAATCTTTTTACCGTTTTTTACCTGTTCGTCCCAAATTTCGAGGACTGATCCACGAGAATACAGCACATTCCCAAAACGAACTGCTCCAAATTTTGTCTTTCCTTTAAAATTAACATTGTACATGGCCGAGACCATTCTTTCAGAGAGAAGTTTTGTCGTTCCCATGACACTATTTGGATTTACTGCTTTGTCAGTACTAATAAGAATCATCTTTTCCACGTCATTTTGGATACAAGCATCAATAACATTTTGCGTACCCAAAATATTTGTTTTTACTGCTTCAAATGGACTCTTTTCACAAATAAGCACATGTTTCATAGCAGCAGCATGAAAAACATAATCTGCACCATGAAAAATATCTGTTATTGCTGTTTTATCTCGAATATCAGCAAAATAATATTGAATCAAAGAGGAACTCTGTTTGCCATATTGAGGATCAATTCCGTAGTATAGTTCAGTTTCTCTATTATCAATTACGCGTATGACTTTGGGATTGTATTGTACAATCTGTTTTACAATTTCTGAACCAATACTCCCGAGTCCTCCTGTTACCACAAATGTTTTCCCTTCAAACATTTTTTGAATCTTTTCATTCATAGAATTTATTTACGATATTTTACAATTATCGATTCAACCGCGGAAATTACTTTTTTTATCTCAGAGTTTGTCATATCAGGGAAAATAGGAATTGAAAGTATTTTGTGATAGGCTTCCGTTGCTGCAGGAAAATCAGCGGGTTTCAGTTTATACGTATCACGCCAGTATGGATGGAGATGAAGTGGAATAAAATGCACACTCACACCAACACCACGTTCTTGCATTTCTATAAAAAATTGATCACGATTTATAGTCAATTTGTCAGAATGTATCTTTATCACAAATAAATGCCAGGCATTGATTCCATATTTTTTTTGTTCCAAAAGTTCAATTTCTGGAAATTGAGAGAATACTTTGGTATATTGATTGGCAATTTTTTCTCTTTTCTTTTGCATGACTTCAACTTTTTTAAGCTGCTCAATACCAATAGCAGCAGCAAGATCCGTAAGATTATATTTGTATCCAGGCATGACAATTTCATAAAACCAAGAACCACCTTTGCTGTAGCGTTTCCAAGCATCTTTCGACATACCATGAAGACCCGCAATACGCATACGCTCAGCATATGCAGCATTATTTGTCGTGGCCATTCCTCCTTCTCCAGTACAAAGAGTTTTGGTGGAATAAAAACTAAAACAAGTAATATCTCCTTGTGTCCCAATTAATTTTCCTTTATATCTCGTCGGAAGTGAATGTGCCGCATCCCAAATAATTTTTAAGTTATGCTTTTTGGCAATCTTTTGAAGAGCAGCAATATCACACGACTGACCAGCATAATGAACAGGAATAATGGCTTTGGTACGGGGGGTGATTTTTTCTTCAATTTTTTTGACATCAATAAGCAACGTTTTAGGATCACAATCTACCATTATTGGATGAGCCCCAAAATAGGTAACAACTTCAGCAGTAGCGGTAAATGTCATTGTTGGCACTAATACTTCATCACCTCGTTGTAAGTCAATCGCATACAGTGCTAAGTGAAGAGCCGCCGTACAAGAATTAACAGGAATAGCATATTTTGCTCCAATATAATTTCTAAATTGTTCTGCAAAATCATGACACACTTTACCGGTGGTCAACCATCCAGATTCAATTACTTTTACGGCTGCCTTAATTTCTTGTTTGTCCAGACTGGGCCGATGAAATGGCAGATACACATCCTTACTTATTTTATTTTTTTTGTTCATACAGTCTTTGAATAAATTTTATAAGGTTTTGAAAATTCAAATCTGGAGAATAGTTGGTATCAATAAACTGTCGAAGATTTTTACTATAGAGATTTCTTTTTTCTGGATGAAGAATCAAATCTTCAATCGCGGCATACCAACTTTCCTCGGAATATACAATACTTCCCGATATACCATCTTGTACCATCTGCACATGGGATGGAACAAAATCTACAACGGCCGGAATTCCAAGCTGTGAAAAAACATACAGTCTTCCAGGATTGGTTGAATATTTGAAACGAAGAATGTAGTCGTCTTTCGAATATCCAAGCGGATTGAGCTTCCAAATAAAACTTGAAAGAGTTCGAGTGAAGAATTGACTCCTCAAAAAAGGAACGGGAATCATGCTTGGGACAACACCAATGTCTCCAGCATGCACATCGTTATCAAAACTTTTTTCTGTCCACTGCGTATCAATCACAGGACATTTTTGAGGACGATTTTTTTTCCATACCCCGAGTTTTTTTATATTGTAAATAGGTCGAAATTCAATATTATATTTTTCAGAAAGTCGATCAAGTGCACGAGAAAGTGCAGTCATACAGTGCAAATGCAGTTTATTTCCATGATAGACAATTTTGATTGGATCATTCTCACTCTTTGTCTTGACATGTTGTTTTTCCTGAGATGGCACATGTGGAAACATAAAATAAATCACCACATTTTTGTTGTGAGCATATAAAATATCTCTTTGTTCAAGAGAACTTACCAAAACAAAATCTGCCAACTGTGCCTGCGTGCGAAGAAATTTTGTTTTCAGTTTTGGATCCATCACTCCAGTAATAATATTCGGATTCATCTGTTTTGCTTTCTCTACTTCTGAATCTGGCGCCATAAAAAGAGCCACATCATAATTTTTGTAGCCTTGCCAGTCATTGCGAGTTACACTATGCCCTGCAGCTTCAAGGCGTGGAATAAGATCATCCACACATACTTTAGTTCCAGCTGCTTCGTAATTGGTATTGATAACAAATTTCATAGACAAAAGATTACCACTCCTTCATTTTTTCCCTAGCACTTTTTTTGAGCTTCAAGTACGTCCTTGTAGCCGATCGATCAATATCCGGAGAAAGGGTACGCAAAATTTCATGGCCCAAAATTCTATACTGACCACCAATCTTGTTGGCTTTCAAGAGCCCCTTTTTCAAAAGCCGCTTGATAGTACTATTACTTACTTTCAAAAGCTTTTGCGTTTCTTCAGTTGTATACACTTCATTGGGGAGTATTTCTGGCATAGATGGTATTATTATATACCAATATATAGTATCAATAAACGTCAATAGGTGTCAACGGGTGACTATTGTACATGTGCCCTGAGGGCATCAGCGTATTCCTGTGTAACCCTCTTTTTAAAAACAGGATCCACATGATAGATCGAATCACCCATAAGAGAATTATTATAGAAAAATACTTTTTTAACTGGAATAATATTTTTTAAAGATAACAGGTGTGTCTGTATACTTTCTATTTCTTCTACAGAATTTTGGTAAACAACTTCATGAATAGGTCCACTGACAAAAATACATCGTATATTTTTTTGCGCACACCATACATCCATTTTTTCTAAAATAGCCATATTGCTTAGATCAATGACATTCTTGAGCTGTTCGTTTTCATGAAGAGTTTTTTGGGTATTAGAAAACATGGCTGCATCTTGTGCCAAGTAGTCATATGCAAAATTCAACGTTGCGCCTGTTTTTAAACTCTCAGGCACATACTGCCAAAGAGGAGTTTGTTCAAACACATGCCGGATAAAACGAACGCTATTTCGCATTTGAGTTGCATACTCCACGTATTCAATATAAATATTACCGGGAAATTCTTTTTTGAAAAGACTTAAATTATCTCCACGAGTTACTTCAAATACACCTTCGCGTGAAAAAGGTCGTGACCAAATATCGAAAATTTGAATAATAATAACATTTTTTATGTTTGGATTGGATGCCAGTGCTTTCTCCATGAGAGCCAAAGAACCAGCCAATCCAAAATCTGCGGTTAAAGCAAGATTTTTTGTAGCGTGACCAGTTAACTGCGAAAAATAAGTTGCATCAATGGCATTTCCAGCAGAGCTATCTCCTACAATAATCGTATCATAATTTTGATCAAATTGTATTTTGGACAATTGATATTTTCGTATAATATCATTTCCTGAGTAAGTTCTATCAAATTCAAATAAAATAAAATTTAAACAAAGTGTCAGAAATAATCCGCAGAGAAACAGTAAAGTAAAAATTTTTGGATTATTTATCATACTTAGAAATTAAAGTAGAGAAATTCAGAAAAACTATTTAAGTGATAAAAGGAGAGAAAAAAGATAAAAAACAGAAACAAAAGAGACAATAAATTGGGAGTCCACTTTTGCATACGTTCATGAGAATTTTTGAAGAAAAAAACCAAACCCGCGCAGAGTAGAAGTACAAAGACTATTTTGACAGCAAACGTCAAAGCAAAGGGATTCTGAAAAGGCAAAAACATTCCTTTGAGAATACGAAGTGCACTCTCAATATCTGTAGCCCTAAAAAAAATCCAGGTAATATTGATAAACTGAAACGTCAAAAACCAAGCCAAAAATCTTGGCATTTTAAGAGAAGTTTTTTGCCAGAGGCGATGAATAATGGTTGCAATTCCATGAAGTGTCCCCCAAATAACAAACATCCATGATGCGCCGTGCCAAATACCTCCAATCAAAAAAACCAAAAATAGATTGCGATAGTTTTTCCATTCACCCAGTCGATTTCCTCCAAGTGGTATATAAATATAATCTTTCAAAAATCGACTCAGCGTCATGTGCCAGCGACGCCAGAAATCCTGAATATTCAGAGCCTTATAGGGAGAGTTGAAATTTTGAGGAAGAGTAATATTAAACAAAAGTGCCAGGCCAATCGCCATATCCGTATACCCACTAAAATCAAAATAGAGCTGAAAAGTATACGAAAGTGAAGTAATCCAAGAATCTGCAAAAGATAACGCATGAGTACTTTCAAAGCCCTGGTTGGCATACCCAGCCAAAGTATCAGCAATGATTATTTTTTTGCTCAGTCCAATAAAAAACAAAAACAAGCCTTTGGCAATATTATCAAAATTTATTTTTCTTTTTTCTTTTTCTGCAAACTGGGGCATTATTTCACTGTGATGAACAATCGGACCAGCAATAAGTTGTGGGAAGAAAGTTACAAACAACAGATAGCGTAAAAAATTTTTTTCATGAACTTTTCCTTTGTAACAATCAACCAAGTAGGCAATTTTTTGAAAAGTAAAAAAGCTGATTCCCAGTGGCAAGAGAATTTTGAGAAGTTGCAGCTCACTTCCAAATACAGCATTGATGTTTTCGATAAAAAAATTACTGTATTTAAAAAATCCAAGGAGTGCAATGTTGAAAATAATTCCAAAGATAAAAAGTATTTTTCGAGGTTTTGGACGAAGTGATCTTTCTGTCTCGGGAGTAATATAAATACTCAAAAGATAGTTGAAAATAATCGAGAAAAGAAGTATTGGAAGATAAATAATATTCCAATAGGCGTAAAAAAACAAAGATGCAAGCGCTAGATAAATCGAAGCAAATTGCGGACGAATTTTTTGGAGCAAAAAATATCCTGCAAAAACCACGGGCAGAAATATAACGATAAAGACAAACGAGTTAAACAACATACCTTTTTGCTCCTCTTTAAACTATTTCTTTGCTCTCTGTTGATTTTCCAAAAACCATTTATACGAAAGTTCAATCCCCTCTTTGAGATCCACTTTGTGGTGCCAACCAAGGGCATGCAACCGTGACATATCAAGAAGTTTGCGTGGCGTTCCATCAGGTTTACTCGTATCCCAGACAATTTCTCCTGTAAACCCTGTCGCTTCTTTTACCATATCGGTTAGTTCTTTGATCGAGACATCCACTCCCGTTCCAAGATTCATAAAAATTGGTCCTTTTTCATTTTCTTCTTTAGTCGGGTTAT
>CAZKAD010000025.1:0-13347 GCA_964550845.1 uncultured Gammaproteobacteria bacterium | reverse complement strand
TGCTTCCCAGATCCATTCTGGAAGAGCAAAACTTTTGTACCAAAAGAAGAAGAAGAAGTCAAGGTCCCAACCTGTTGAAAAACAAAAAAGAGCCTATTGAAAAGCTCTTTGATTTATAAACAAGATTTTTTATTAAAAATTCAATCGTTTTATTTCGAGTACTTCTGCCTCTCGAGCACGTAAAAATGTTTCATTGGCTTCTCCTTCTTTATCATTTTCTACCCATTTTTGTTTCAAGAGGGGTTTGTCTACATCAACTATTTCAATCCTACCAAATTTTATTCCATGATTATACTTTCCATCAGTTGACCACTGAAAAGAATGGCAATATTCAATGAATTTGGTTTGACTGTTCTCGACTTCTACTTTAGAGACGAGCAGAATATGATTGAGGTTGTGTTCTTTGCCAGAATTCAAAATAATAACAAAGTCGCCAGGAAGAATATCTGTGAGAGCAACCGGGTGTGAATTTTTGTCATGTGCCAAAGTTTTGACATCAATGTTTTCTATGGCACGCAGTTTGACGATCAATTTTCGAAGCAAACTTTTGGCATTTGGGTAAAATAATTTTGATGACAAAGACTGATTGTGTTTTTCCTTATAATCCGCTGCCAAAATAGCGTAGGCAAAAGCAGAACAATCAATACCAAGATTGTGTTCAACCAGAAATTTTTTGAGTTCATCTTCATTTAACTTGTCGAGGTTCACTTTCTCACGCAAAGCAAACAGTTTTGCTTCATCAACAATCTCTTCTGGACTTCCTTTACCGAGTAGTACTCGTAGTCCTGCTCGAACTTTGCTGCGGCGATTATTAAAATATGGACAAGATATGTATTTCTCACCAAAACGAAGAGCATCATACTGTGTTATTACATGGAGTGTTTCGTCGGAAAGCAACTTTTTTCCATAGGGCATGGCATCTTGAATCTGCAGCCCAAGATTATTCAGTTCCAGGTGTGCTTTTATAATAGAATGGGTAGATTGGATACGAAGCAGATCTGTTCCACTTTCAGTATTCGTGTAAACAATCAAATTAAGCTTTTCATCCAAAGACTCGAGTATTTGCACTGGTTTATCGAGGTTTTGTTTACGTAGATCAATCACGCGCTGAATGATCTGGGCTCCATCGTCTATTTTTATCAGTAACTGTTTTTGCAGATTAATATCCAGCAGGGTAGACAGATGTGCTTCAAACGTCGTCATTTCTTGTAGATTTTTTTTCCTTATCATTTGCAGCTGGGATTCATACGTAGTACTGGCAGGTTGTCGTGCATTGATTTCAATCAGAAATAGATCATCAGTTTCAAAATCATATATCACATCAATCCCAAATAGTCCTTTCCAACCACTGCCGCGAAGCTTATCGCCAATATCCTTGGCAATTTGGTTGTATTTTTGGATATGATGTGGCTTGAGAAATTTGTGAGGGAAATTCCAATCATTACCAATCGTTGCAAAGGGATTTTCTGTAAAGGGCAGCATTCCTGTTATTTGGTAACTGATATTTCCAACCAAAACATTGTCAGGAGTTACAACATTATTACTGGTAAACATAGCACCACCTGCAATAAATTTGGTAATGCGAACTGGACGATTGGGAAATTTGGTTTGGATTTCTTGGAGTTCTGCTTCGCGTGAGATAAACATGGTTCCAAGACCAGTATGAGCGCGATTGAACTGCAAGATAAATGGCATGTCATTTTTTTCATCAAACTGTACTTCTTTAGCCAGCTGAATTTTGTGAGGTGGAAGATATTTTGTCAGTTCTCCTAGCCACTCGATCTGCGTAATTTTTTCTTCTACTTTTTGAGCGAGTTTAGCTGATGGATTGAGCAGTTTCCAATTATTTTCTAAACAGATTTTTTCAATCACCGTGGTGTTTTTGAAGACAACAATATTTGGGTCGTTGCCCTCAGAGTTTTTTTGTATAAATTGTTTAACATCTGCATGGCTCAAGAGCTCGTGCGTATCAAGAAGCGTGTCATTTTCAATGAGTAAAATGTTTGTTCGCTTTTGGGATATTTTCTTGCCAGCCGCAGTAGAATTTGAGATAATAAAATAACCAGTGAGTTCAAGACTACTGGCACGTTCAATATCTCTGGTTACATAAAATAGGGGATTTTTGGACAAGAGAGAAGCAAGATTCATAGCAATAATTTGTTTTTCAGTATAGTAGAAAAAGACCTTTTTGGCAATGTATGACTGAACTTTATAAACAACTCAAACAATTTGGGCAAGTCAAGTTAAATGAACCGATGAGTAAACATACAACTTTCAAAATTGGCGGAAAGGCTGAATTTTTTGTCGCGGTCGAACAAACAGAGCAACTGGTTGAACTTTTGAAATTTTTGGATGAAGAGGGGATTGATCGGTTTATCCTCGGTGGGGGTAGCAATATGCTGTTTGGTGATGATGATTATTCAGGCGTAATCATCCAAATCAAAACCAAAGAAACACGGGTTACCGATACTGGCATTATTGCCGATGCTGGTTGCTCGACGGTCGCCATAGCCAACCTGAGTATGAAAGAAGCATTTATCGGCTTTGAATGGGGAGTTGGAGTGCCAGGCACAATAGGTGGAGCGGTTCGTGGTAATGCAGGAGCTATGGGATGGGAAATGCAAAACAATGTCGAGAGTGTCGATGCCTATATTGATGGGGAAGTAGTACATCTTTCAAATGGAGAATGTGAATTTCATTATCGCCATAGTATTTTCAAAGAAAATGGTGGAGTAGTACTGCGTGTTCATCTCAAGCTGGAAAAGTCAGAAAATAAAGACGGCATGAAAAAAGCCTTAGAATATTTGCAATATCGCAGTCGCACTCAGCCCCAAGGCTATGCTTCAACTGGATGTATATTCAAAAATTTTGAAATTAAAGATCCTGAAACATTGCAATTTGAGCTGCCAGAAGAATTTGTACAAAAAGGAAAAATATCAGCAGGCTGGCTGATTGATAAAGCTGGCATGAAAAATGCACAGGTAGGAAAAGCCAAGGTGAGTGAAACACACGGAAATTTTGTGGTAAATATGGGAAGTGCAACTTCAACCGATGTTCTGAAACTGATTGAGCAAATCAAAGAAAAAGTGTATGATAGATTTGGTATATATATTGAGGAGGAAATTCAAATTGTCTAGTGCTGTTTGTCATTTCGAGCAGAGCGAGAAATCTTTTGTACCTATTCCCTTCGGGAAGATTGCTCACTTCGTTCGGAATGACAATCAACCTATGCAAAAATTATACATGAATTAAAATTTTCATTTCTAACTTTAATAACTCATATGATTACAACACTTCACGCCACAGGAATGGAATTGACAGATGCAATTCGAGAATATGCAGAGGAAAAAATTCATGGACTCGAAAAATTTTTCGATAACATTATAAAAGTTGAAATTGATGTTGGTATGAATTCTCAGCATCATAACAAGGGGAAAATATATTATGCAGAAGTAAATGTATCTATTCCAGGAAAAGTATTGCGAGTGGTAAAAGAATCCGAAGATCTTTATAAGGCAATTGATAAAGTAAAAGATCATCTTAAAAATGAGCTGGAAAATGCCAAAGAGAAAATGCGACACAAAAATAAAGAAAAAATTCGTAGTCAAAAGGAGTATACTCCAGAAGATACACAAGATGATTTTGATGAAGTTTAAAATCATAAAAGAGGCTAAAAAACGCCTCTTTTTATATATAGACAAAAGCCCAAAATGGTGATATACTTGCCCATATTTACCTTGTTAAGAAAAATTTATGAGTTTGGTGAAAACGGTCTATGAAAAAGTGTTTGGGAGTGCCAATAAACAGACCCTCAAAACATTTCAAAAAGTGGTAGAACAAATAAATGCACTTGAATCTACCTTTCAAGGATTGACGGATGATGCATTGAAAGAAAAAACAAATGAACTCAAAGAGCGACTTCAAAAAGGGGAAACTTTGAACGATATTTTGCCAGAAGCCTTTGCTACGGTTCGAGAAGCATCTCGTCGTGTCCTCAATATGCGACATTTTGATGTTCAGCTTATTGGTGGTATGGCTCTTCATAGTGGAATGATTGCGGAAATGCGAACTGGAGAAGGAAAAACATTGGTGGCAACACTCCCAGCCTATCTCAATGCCCTTGAAGGAAAAGGAGTCCATGTTGTAACGGTCAATGATTATTTGGCTCGTCGTGACGCAGTTTGGATGGGAAAAATTTATAACTTTCTTGGACTCTCTGTTGGTGTTATTCAAAATCTGCGAGTGAGTTATATTTATGATCCTGGGGTAACTGCTTCCATAGAACAAGCTGTACAGGAAAATACTCAAACCTCAAGTTTCAAAGTGGAGTATGATCATTTGCGACCATCAAATCGTCAAGAAGCCTACCATTGCGATATTACCTATGGTACCAATAATGAATACGGATTCGACTACCTGCGAGATAACATGGTGCAAGACATTTCAGAAATGGTTATGCGTCCAGGAAATGAGATGCACTATGCATTGGTTGATGAAATCGATTCTATTTTGGTTGATGAAGCTCGAACTCCTCTTATTATATCTGCTCCGGCAGCAGAAGCAACCGATCAATATTATCAATTTGCAAAACTAGTTCGGGGGCTTTCAGAAAAAACAGATTATAATGTTGATGAAAAACTTCGTAGCGCAACTCTGACTGAAGAAGGTATTGCAAAATTTGAACAATGGCTCGGTATTGAAAATATTTATGTAGAAGCGGGTATTCGAACGGTTCACCATATTGAGCAAGCACTCAAAGCAGAAGTGCTCTTTAAACGTGACAAAGAATATGTCGTTGATGGCGATGAAATTGTGATTATTGATGAATTTACTGGACGAAAAATGCCAGGACGACGCTATAGTGAAGGTCTGCATCAAGCCATTGAAGCCAAAGAAAATGTGAAGATTCAAAAAGAAAGTCAGACGCTTGCTACTATTACCTTCCAAAATCTTTTCCGCATGTACAAGAAGCTTGCCGGTATGACTGGAACTGCTGAGACCGAAGAAGAGGAATTTCGACGTATTTATAATTTGGAAGTGTTGGTTATACCAACAAATAAAACAGCTGCACGTGAAGACATGCCTGATCGAATTTATAAAGATGAAACCATCAAATTCAAAGCGGTTGCCAAAAAGATTCAAGAATTGCAGGAAAAACAACAACCGATTCTCGTCGGTACTATTTCTGTAGAAAAAAATGAAGCGTTGAGTCGCTATCTCACGGGTGTTGGTATTAAGCACGAGATTTTGAATGCAAAAAATCATGAACGAGAAGGAGAAATTATTGCAGATGCTGGTCGCCCTGGTGCAGTAACTCTTGCTACCAATATGGCAGGACGTGGTGTGGATATTAAACTTGGTGGAAGTGCTGCTGATCCGAAAGATATTGAGACAGTAAAAGCTGCTGGAGGACTGTTTGTCCTTGGTACTGAACGACATGAAGCAAGACGTATTGATAATCAGCTCCGTGGTCGTTCTGGACGTCAGGGAGATCCTGGTATGACTCAGTTTTTTGTCTCGACAGATGACGACTTGATGCGCATTTTTGCCGGTGACCGTTTGAAAAATGTTATGAATCGTCTGAATGTCCCGGACGATATGCCAATTGAACAGGGGATGATTACCAGAATTTTGGAAAATGCACAAAAAAAAGTTGAAGGGCATAACTTTGATATTCGTAAGCATTTGCTTGAATATGATGATGTTTTAAATCGTCATCGCAGTGTTATTTATAGAAAAAGAAAAAATATTTTGGAACTGTTTCAGATTGAAACAGGAAAGAAAGAAAGACCGGTGAGAGTAGAAATCGATCAGTCTGAAGAAGAAGCTCGTGAACAAAATAATGAACAAGTTTTTCATTCTCTGAAAGAAATGATTTTACAGTCCGTGGAAAACGAGATTGAAAGTGTTGTTGCGTATCACACACAACCAAAAATCCAGACAGAAGAAGTTTCAGAATCAGAAAATCAAAAAGAAGGGGATTGGGATATAAAAGAAATTTGTGAAACGATGAAGACAATTTATCCTTTTACACCAGAAGATGCCAATCACCTTTTTGAGATTGCTAAACATGATGAGGGGAAGCTCGAAGAAGCAGAATCAAAAGAAAAAATGATTACCTATTTGGTGGATAGAGCAAAACAAGAATACGAAAAAATTGAAGCTGAAATTCTTCGCCTCCAACCAGATGCTGCTGCCGCCAACACAGTGATGCGCTCAATTGAAAAATCTTTGCTTTTGCGAAGCATTGATATGCTCTGGGTAGAACACCTCGTAAATGTAGATTATTTGCGTACTGGTATTAGTCTTCGTAGTTATGGTCAAAGAGATCCACTTATTGAGTATAAACGAGAAGCCTATCAGATGTTCCAAATTCTTTTGCAAAATATTCAAAAAGAGGTGGTCTATACATTTTATAAAGTTCATCATGGCATTGAAATAGTGCCAACCATCATGGCCAATGATAATTTGGTTCAAGAAGGTGCAACCAAAACTTCCTCACATGCGGAACAATTTTTTGATAATCAAAACTCTAAGAAAAAAGAAAGTAAAAAAGAACGGCGTCGACGACAACGCATGGAAAAACAAGGTTGATTTCTATACACAGGGAACAAAAGGGTTCTGTATTGACCTTTTTTGAGAAATCACGTAAGATACTGCTCATATTTCTGTATTTTTTTACTATGAAATCTGTTACACCAAAAAGGAATGTAAGGTCGCAAATCAGATGGGGAATCGCTGGAATCATCATACTCCTTTTGGCTGCCATTGCTTTTATTCTGCCTCGTCAAGTAAATGCGGGAATATCGTTTGTAAATAACAAAACAGGACTTTATCTTCCTTTGGTACCTGAAAAATCATTTAAACTCGGACTTGACCTTCAAAGTGGAGTTCATTTGGTGTACTCAGCAGAAGTAGAGAACTTGGCTACCAATGAACGAAAGGATGCTGTTGAAGGAGCACGGGACGTCATTGAACGACGTATTAACAGTTTTGGGGTAGGAGAGCCACGCATTGAAACGAGTAAAATTGGCGATGCTTATCGTATCAATGTAGAGCTTCCTGGAGTCACAGATGTCACTGAAGCGACAAAACGTATTGGTGAAACACCAATTTTGGAATTTCGTGAACAAAATAATGAACCTCCACGAGAGTTGACAAATGAAGAACAAAAAATGATCGAAGAGTTTAATGCGGCGGCAAAGAAAAAAGCAGATGCGGTAACTGCTGCTCTTCGCAAAAAAACTTCTTTTGAAAATTTGGTACAACAATATTCTGATGATGAAACTACAAAAGTAAATGCTGGTTATATTGGCTTTGTCAAAAAATATGAAGCAGATAACAACGTTACTTATCCATGGGCAGAAAAAGCAAAAGAAGGAGAAATAACTCAAAAATCATTAGAAGAAGAAGACGGTTATTATTTTCTTAAAAAAGGAAAAGAACGTCCTGGTGAAATTGAAGCTTCTGTAAAACATATTCTCATTTGTTATCGGGGAGCTCTTGGTTGCAGTGCTACTTCAACCAAAGATAATGCGCTCAAAATTGCACAAGATGTTTACGCACAGGCAAATGCAGAGAATTTTTCAGAACTTGCTAAACAGTATTCTTCTGATTCTTCTACAGCAGATAATGGCGGTGATTTGGGTACATTTCCTCGTGGAGCCATTCAGATTGAGCCTTTTGAGCAAGCCGTTTTTGCAACTCAGGCAGGACAAATCGTTGGACCGGTTGAAACTCCGTATGGATATCATATTATCTATAAAATTTCAGAAAATGTGACGAAAGAATATGAAGTTTCTAAAATTTTCATT
Organism: uncultured Gammaproteobacteria bacterium; assembly: GCA_964550845.1. Classification (GTDB taxonomy): domain Bacteria; phylum Patescibacteriota; class Patescibacteriia; order Magasanikbacterales; family UBA922; genus CAYTKU01. Next base: position 5,533 of record CAZKAD010000025.1, on the reverse strand, counting down.
CAAAAGAAAACCAAAGATGATGTTATTCCTCCTCGCGAACCTTGGAAATATACTGGTCTGTCTGGACAACAGCTTCAAAAAGCTGAAGTGGTAAATAACCCTCAGACTTCCGAAATTCAAGTATCCTTACAATTCAATGAAGAAGGGACAAAACTCTTCGAAGAAATTACGAGACGATCTCTTGGAAAACCTGTCGGTATCTTTCTGGATGGTCAAGAAATCAGTACCCCTGTGGTGAATCAAGTGATTACAGGAGGACAAGCGGTTATTAGCGGAGGTCAAACAGGCTTTAACCTGATTGAAGCAAAACTTTTGACTCAACGTCTCAATGCGGGTGCGTTGCCTGTTCCTGTAAAACTGATTTCACAAGAGAGTATTGGAGCATCTTTAGGTGCTGAATCATTGTCAAAGAGTTTGTATGCTGGACAAATTGCGGTTTTTCTGATTTTTATCTTCATGGTGCTGTATTACCGTTTACCAGGACTTTTGTCAGTATTTTCACTCTGTCTCTATATTGCTCTTACGTTGTCTCTCTTCAAACTTATTGGTGTGACTCTTTCACTTTCTGGTATCACTGGTTTTATTCTTTCCATTGGTATTGCTATTGATGCCAATATCCTTATATTTGAGCGTTTGAAAGAAGAACTTCGTCAGGGAAAGAGTTTGAAAAGTGGTATTGAAGAAGGTTTTGGTCGTGCTTGGACTTCTATTCGTGATGGAAACGCATCAACCTTTATTACCTGTATACTCTTGATCTGGTTTGGAACCAGCTTTGTTAAAGGTTTTGCGGTTACCCTTGCTATTGGTATTGCAGTAAGTCTATTTACGGCTATTACGGTTACTCGCGTGCTCCTGCGATTTATTGCTCCGTGGTTTGAAAAGAGAGGTCACTGGCTTTTCCTCGGTTTCCCACGAAAAGATAATTCATCAAAATAAATCTCTGTCTATGTATCAAATTATTAAAAAACGTTCGATTGCTTTTATCTTTTCAGGAATACTTTGTGTTTTAAGTTTGATTTCGCTTGGGGTGTTTAGTTTAAAACCAGGACTTGATTTTACTGGTGGATCTTTGTTGGAACTCTCCTTTGACAATGGTACACGTCCTCAAACTGCAGAACTGCGAACCGCGATTGAAAAATCAGGCTTTACTCCTTCTACCTTGCAATTTTCTGGTGACACAGGAATGATTATCAAGCTTCCATTTATATCTGAAGAAGAACATCAAAAAATTCTTCAAGATATTCGAACTGAGTTTGAAAAAGATGGGTTACTCGTTCGAGAAGAAAGATTGGAAACAATTGGGCCAGCCTTTAGTGAACAGCTTCGTTCGCGATCAGTCTATGCAATTGTTGCTGTATCTTTGAGTATTGTATTATTTATCGCCTATGCTTTTCGAAAGATCTCGAAATCGGTTCCATCTTGGAAATATGGAGTAGCGGCTATTGTTGCTCTGCTACATGATGTGTTAATTACTCTCGGTATTTTTGCTTTTTTAGGGCATTTGTATGGAATTGAAATAGATCTCACTTTTGTAGTAGCACTTTTGACTATCCTTGGATACTCTATCAATGATACGATTGTGGTATTTGATCGTATTCGTGAAAAAGTACTCCTCAAAGGTGCAAAAGATTTTGCTTCAACCGTAAACTTGGCAGTGAACGAAACAATCGGTCGTTCTATCAACACTTCAATTACGGTTCAATTGACTCTTTTATCACTCTATTTCTTTGGCGGAGAAACGACTCAGAATTTTTCTCTTGCACTCATTATTGGTATCTTTTTTGGGACATACTCCTCGATTTTTGTTGCGAGTTCTCTGCTCGTTTCCTGGGAAGAATGGAGTAAACGTCACAAATAAAGTCTCTGATTTAAACAGAAAAAAAGAGAAACCACAGAAAATGGTTTCTCTTTTTTTCTAGATATGATATACTATGCACATATTTTCTATTATTTCTGTATGAGTGATACTTTTATACGACATTTGGTTGCCTTTCTCGCCATGGTGCTGTGTTTATTGGTATATGTTGCAGGGTACATTAGTGGTACCCATTCCTGGTGGTGGACTGTTTTGGGACTTGTTTTTATCTATATCATTACCTTCAAAATTGTTGATGCTGGTGGTGGGGGACACTAAGTCTTTTTTATGGATTGGGTGCTTATTCTTGATACAATAACCAATTTTTTTCTTCAGGATACTGCCGATGTAGTTCTGCAGCTTTTTGCCATTTTTGGATATTTGATTTTGTTTTGGCTCGTTGGAATGGTTTTTAAGGAAATGTTTTTGGAATATCGCCAAGAAAAATATAAACATAAATGGAAATGGGTTTTGCTGGCTGTTGATACCCCAGCACTCAATGTACAAACGCCAAAAGCTGTTGAGCAATTCTTTTTTCATTTAGCAGGTGCATTTAATTCTCCCAATCTCGGAGAAAAATTTTGGCATGGGTATAAGCAACGCTGGTTTAGTTTTGAGATTATTAGTATCGAAGGATATATTCAATTTTTGATTCGTACAGAAGAAACATTTCGAGATCTCGTCGAAGCAGCTCTCTATGCTCAATATCCAGATATTGAAGTGACAGAGGTTGAGGATTATGTCAATGCTGCTCCGAATAAATTTCCGGATAGCAATTATGATATGTGGGCTGCAGATTTTTCTTTGGCTACTGATGACGCTTATCCAATTCGTACCTATCGTGAATTTGAACATAGTATTTCCAAAGATACTGTGCTCAAAGATCCAATGGGAGCATTTTTGGAGAGTTTCAGTCGTATTGGCCAGGGAGAACAAATGTGGTTTCAAATTTTGACTGAACCAATTTCCAATAGCTGGAAAGAACATGCCATTGAAAAAATTAATGAGCTGATTGGTGACACAACTTCTCATGCACATGGCGGAAGTAAAATTGCCGATGCTATTACTTCTGCACCATTTAAACTTTTAGAGCATGTGGGTGATCAAGTATTTGCCCGTGAAGCTTCTACGGGAGGGCATGATGATGGACATTCTGGACCTCCAAATAATTTGTCGTATTTGACTCCCGGCCAGGGAAAGCTGGTGGAAGCTATGGAAAAAAAGATCAGCATGCTTGGCTTTAAAACGAAAATGCGTGGTGTTTATTTGGCACGAAAAGAAGTATTCCGTCCAAGTCGTGGTGTAAATGCCTTGTTAGGAGCACTCCAACAATATAATATACCGACAGCTAATTCTATTGTTCCAAAGTTTTCTACGAGTGCTCATTATTTTTTTGGGAAAAGACGTGCAAATACCCGAAAAACGTTGATGATGAAAGCCTACAAGAAGAGAAAAATTGCGACAGGAGCAAATGCTTGTATTTTAAATGTAGAAGAGCTCGCAACTATTTGGCATTTTCCTATGTCTCATGTGAAAACACCGGCTCTTATGAAATCACGTGCCAAAAGTGCCGAACCTCCTATGGGACTTCCCTTGGAGAGTATGTATGGACATTCGGCAGGAGATACTCATGCTCCTTTGAATAATCAGCCTGGTATAGAAGGAGGACAATATGCACCGGGAACAAAATTTGGCTAAATACTTAGGAAAAATGACCTTCACTCTGTGTGGGTAATCAAGGTTGCTACCTTGATTTTTTTCTTTTTTTCAGGTAAAGTATTTCCACTATGAAATGGAATAATTTTTCTAAACCTATTTTGGCACTCTCTCCCATGGCAGATATGACTGACTCGTCTTTTTGTCAGGTTGTTCGTAGCATTGGCGGAGCAGACGTCGTATTTCGTGAAATGGTCAGTAGTGAGGCCCTGATTCGTGACAATGCTAAGACTTTGGGTATGACTGACTTTGTAGAAGGGGAGAGGCCCATTGTGCAGCAGATTTTTGGCTCAGATCCACTCATTATGGCTCAAGCTGCATCTATTGTCATGGAACATGCGAATCCAGAGGGGATAGATATCAACATGGGTTGTCCTGTGTACAAGATTACGAGCAATTTTAATGGTTGTGCCCTGATGAAGGAACCGGATCGTGCAGCTCAAATTATTCGTGAAATGAAAAAAGCAATCGGTGAAAATACACCTCTGTCTGTAAAGATTCGCCTTGGGTGGAGCGATCCAGATGATTTTAAGAAGTTTATTCCTGTTATTGAAGAAGCCGGGGCAAACCTCATTACTGTTCATGGTCGTACCAAAGCTCAGGGATACAGCGGAAAAAGTGATTGGGCTCGTATTGCCGAGGCGAAAAAGATTGCCAGTGTACCACTGCTTGCCAATGGTGATATTCATGAACCTCATCAAGTCAAAGAAGCCCTAGAAATTACGGGCGCAGATGGCGTTCTCATTGCCCGAGGAGCACTTGGAAATCCATGGTTTTTTAAATTGTACAAAGAAAATGAAAAATTTGTTCCTCTCTCTGAAAGAGTACAAAGAATTCTTCAACATGCTCGTCTGCATGTGGCACAGTACGGTGAGCGGGGGATGGTAACATTTCGCAAGCACCTCTCTTGGTATTTCAAAGCCACACGTCTCGGTATCGAGCTTCCTCATATCAAAGATTTACGAGTTTCACTCATGCAAGTGAAAACCTTGTCTGAGCTTGAAACCATTCTTACTCCTCTTTTAACGGAAAATTAAAATATCCCTTGCCCCAGATTTTGAGATGTGGTATCATATTCTCACTATTCGTTTATTTTTAAAATTGAATCTATGGAGAATAACCATAAATCTGGATTCCTCTCGACCATGAGTCCAATCCAGGTGTTTATCTTTGGAGTCGTTGAAGCCATTTTGGTACTGTGTACGATTGGATTTTTTATCATGATCGCAGTGCATTTTAATGGAAATAATGGAGGATACCAACCAACTAATACCTATACCCCACCAGTTGTGAATAATGGCGGAGTTGTTCCACCAACACAGCCAACCAATGTTACGGTAGCGCCAGTTGAAGACAAGGTTGATCACATTCGTGGTGACAAAAATGCAAAAATAACCGTTATTGAATACAGTGATTTTGAATGTCCTTTCTGTAAGCGTTTTCACGCTACAATGCAACAACTCGTTGCAAAATATCCAAAAGATGTAAAATGGGTATATCGCCACTTTCCACTTGATAGTTTGCACCAAAAAGCTCGTCCAGAGGCAATGGCTTCTGAGTGTGCGGCTGAACAAGGTAAATTTTGGGAGTTTACTGATCTGATTTACCAAGTAACTGGTTCAAATGATTCTATTGATCTGACCAAACTTGGTGAATATGCTGGTCAAGTTGGCCTCAATGTTTCAAAATTCCAAACTTGCTATGACAGTCAAAAATATGCAAGTCGTGTAGCACGTGACGTTACCTCTGGTGAAGCTGCTGGAGCCAATGGTACACCATACACAGTAGTAATTGGACCAGAAGGGGAGACTATACCAGTTTCTGGAGCAGTTCCATTTGAATCACTTGATGCAACTGTAGCACAGTTCTTGAACTAATCGTTAGATAAGAAAAACCAGCCCAATTAAGGCTGGTTTTTTGATTGATAGAGATTATTAAAAATAAAAGGGGAGTGAGTCCCCT
>CAZKAD010000024.1:0-13525 GCA_964550845.1 uncultured Gammaproteobacteria bacterium | reverse complement strand
ACTTCTTCAGCCACAAATTTGGCGCTACTCACAATATTTTTCCCCAGATTTTGTGCAACGGCCGTAATATTTTTTACGACCGGTTGCTGTTTACTTACTCCCGAAAGTATTGGTACATTCCCTTCAAATTCAGGTGGCTTGATCTGAGATACCTCTTCTTGAATTTGCTCCCCAAGAGGTACATCTTCGGCAGGGATTGGTTCCTCGATTCTTTCTGGTGGTACAAATTCTTCCACAGGCACGATTGGATCTATCACAAGAGGAACATCGGGCGCAACGGGGTCGACCACCGGTCCCTGGCCAGCTAACTCCAACTGACACGCAGCAGTACAGCCATCGCCTGCGGCTTTATTTCCATCATCACATTCTTCACCCGCTTCTTTTATTCCATTCCCACAAAATGTCCCGGGGATTGGCACAAATTGACATCGATTATTACATCCATCTCCATTTATCAGATTTCCATCATCACAAACTTCATTTCTTTCTTGTCTTCCATTTCCACAGATAGGATCAGGCTCTCTCTGGCATTGATTCGAACAACCATCTCCATTTATGAGATTCCCATCATCACAATTTTCTCCAAATTCTACCTCTCTATTAGCACAAATAGGAAGTGGCACGACAAGACATTGATCGGAACAGAGATCTCCATTCAGCACATTTCCATCATCACACATCTCATCTTTTTCACGAATATTGTTTCCACATATGGGCTGAGGTTCACTGATACAAAGTGCAGAACAACCATCCCAGTTCTCTTGATTCCCATCATCACACTGTTCACCAGCTTCGACCGCTCCATTTCCACAAACAGGACCGGCTTCGACAATACAAGCAATACTACAGCCATCCCCATTTTGATTATTTCCATCGTCACATTGTTCTGCACCCTGAACATTTCCATCGCCACACACAGGAACACTGCAGGCATTGGTACAAAAATCATTGTTTATACCATTTCCATCGTCGCATTCCTCACCTGCTTCTACTGCTCCATTGCCACACTGCGCAGCCGGTGGTGGTGGATTTGCCGGAGGATTTCCTCCACCACCACCGTTTCCTCCACCACCTTCATTGGCGCACACAGAAGAGCAACCATCCCCATTATTGGTGTTATTATCATCACAATTCTCTCCAGCTTCTACGGCTCCATTGCCACAAATAGATGGAACGGTAGCAGTAACATCAATATCTTCTGCGAGTACATGAAAAAAAGGAGAAAAAAGAACCGTAGCCAAAAAAATCCCCAACCACAAAAAAATTATTTTTTTCTGTCTTTCATCTCTCATACCTTTTTAAATTTTTTATAGAGGGCAAGACTTCCTGCTATTATAACGCCTCCTACGGCAATAAAGATAAAAAACCACGGTATATTCCAAAAACGTACACTTCCAGTGAGAACCTGATCTGTGAGACCATAGTGCAAAGACAAGTGAGAATTTATTCTTCCACTTCCTAAATTTTTTGGAACTTCTATGGAAGTGCGCCAAACACCTCCCGGAAGTACTTTTCTCTCTTCAGGATTAATTGATACTTCTCCTACTTTACGCCCAAAAAGATTAAAAAACTCCATCTTTCCTTGGGGAATAAGGTGAATACTTCCTTCGTTCAGTGTCTGAATATGAAAAAATTTTTTTCCCTCTTTTTCTATGAGAGAAAAATCTTGCAATTGCATTTTTTCTTGGACATCGCCACTGACATGCAAAAACAAAAGGGTACCCAGACGCTTTCCAATTCCAATCTGACCATTTCCTGGTTTTTCTTTTACAAAAAGACCCAAATAGTGAGATTCGGAAAGACTGTTTGGGGGAACAGTAACGGTAAAATTTACAATCTGTTTTGCGCCAGGTGCCAGAGTTATAGTACCTACATCAGTATGAATCCATGATTTAGCAACATCACTTTCCCCAAACTGGGCATATCCACTCTCTGGATGAATACGAAATGCATCGACTTCTGGAACGAGTTCCAGTGTATGATCTTCATTGTTATAAAGAGCTACTTGTGCCACTGCCGTTTTTCCAGGATCTACCACCATTGTATGCCTAAGTGGAGAAAGCGTAAATCCTCTTGCACTATCTACCTGCACAAAAATCGCTCCGAGTAGAAAGAAGAAAAAAAATCCACTGAAGCGAAAAATTTTTTTCATAACAAACAAAAGAAACCTAAGGATTGGCAGTCAAAGTGGCCGTGATAACATGAGCATAGGAGCCAGCAAGGCTGGATCCGCCGATGGCAGCTCGAAATTGTATACCTGTCTCTTCGTCATTTTCTGGACCAATTGAATCGGCTACCTCAAGACCATCGATAATTGCAGTATCAACCACCAAAACACCACCTCCACCAATCGTCCGAATTCCATATTCTTCATTTCCAGCAGTTACCGATCCATCGCCAACATCATTTATATCATTGGCTCCATCTCGCAAATTTCCATCTTCATCAAAAGTAAGGCTATATCCAGTAAGAGAATCTGTGGTAATAGTTGAACTTACGGTTGTGCTCGTGATAGACGAAAGAGACAGGGTGCCCAGCGCTATAGTAGTTGTTGAAAAATCTAAAATCAAAATTCCTTTTTCCATAGCCTGAAAACCACCCCTGAGAGTATATCCTCCTCCTGTTGCATCCTGTGCAAAAAATTCTCCCGTAGTACCATGAATGCTATACCCACTGCTCGAGGTCAATGAATCCGCACTCGAAGAAAAAGTATCCGCATAAATTTCATATCCTCCTCCTGTCATGGCACTAAAAACCAAAGAAATAGGAAAAAATAAGGAAAAAATTGCCACTAGGGAAAAAATTGTCCGTGAAGGGAAAGAAAGCATAGGAATTTAAGATAAAGTATATCACAAAAAAAGATAAAATCCCATTTTTCTCTTTCTCTTGACAAAAGCCCATAATGTGGTATAGTTTGGGCATCAAAGTTTGAGCACTTTCGCCTTTGTGCAAAGCTTTTCTTACGCCACTTCTGTATCTAAAGTGGCACAACTAAATCGTTTCATACATTATGAAAAATTACGAATTGCTTGCAGTTCTCCCTGGAACCCTTACAGAAGCGGAAGCTCAGGAAATTGCAGGACAAATCAAAGAAACTATAGAAAAAAACGGTGGTTCCTCTCTTGAAATGGAATATAATGGAAAAAGTCGCTTGGCATACCCAATGCGCCATATCCGTTACGGATATTTCTTTGTCTTCACGTTTGAAGCCTCCGAAGAGAAAATTCGCCTTATTCAAGAGAAAATTCGTCTGATTGGACAAATTCTTCGAACCGTTTGTAAAATTTACAATCCCAGTCAAAAAGTAAGTCTCAACCTTGGAGAAACAGCACCAGTAGTTCATGAAAATGAGCCAAGTGTAGAGAAAAAAGAAGAAATGCCAACAGGAGAAGCAAATGTTGCAGCTGTAGAAGAACCAGCTCCAGAACAAGAAACTGAAGTACCTGCAAAAAAATCTGCTCCCAAAAATGACATTTCTATGGAAGAAATTGACCAGAAACTCGATGAACTTCTGGAAAAAAATGATGTTTAAGATTTAATTTTATTTATATGGATCTGAATCGTGCCACATTGCTTGGCCGGTTAACCAGAGACCCAGAAATCCGTACCACACCCAGCGGACAAAGTGTTGCCTCCATAGGAGTTGCAACTGGCCGTGTCTGGACTGACCAAAGCGGAGTGAAACAAGAACGTACAGAGTTTCACAACTGTGTACTGTGGGGAAAACTTGCAGATATTGCAGGCCAATACCTTTCCAAAGGACGTCGAGTTTATCTCGAAGGACGTCTCGAAACCAAGGATTGGACAGGTCAAGACGGTGTTAAACGCTATCGAACTGAAATTATTGTCGAAAACATGATCATGCTTGATGGTCCTCGAGGATCAACTTCTGGAGCACCACAAGCAAATGTTTCTTCAAACCAGGATTTGGGATCAAACCCTTCTACCCAAACGACTGATGACGATGAAATCAAAGTAGAAGATATACCATTTTAAAAATTATGAAACCACAAAGAAATAACCAAAAATCACATACTCCCGCTACTACAGAAAAAAAACAATGTTTTTTCTGTACCAACAACAAAATGATTGTGGACTATAAAGATGTTTCTATTCTCAAAAAGTTTGTTTCATCTTTCCACAAAATTGCGCCAAGACGAAGAAGTGGCCTCTGTGCACTTCACCAGCGCAAAGTTGGCAAAGCCATTAAACAATCTCGAATTGCTGGGCTCATGCCATATCTCCCTCGCTAAAGAAAAACCGACTTTCCAGTCGGTTTTTTTCTTGGCAAAAAAAACAGTGCATAAAATTTTTCATTTTACCTTTTTTTTGTTATACTAAATGTCATATAATACTTTTGAATATGCAAAGAGTCAGAAAAGGAGTTATTACCGTTGCAGGAATGGGAACAAGACTGCTTCCAGCAACGAAAGCAATGCCAAAAGAAATGCTGCCTGTCCTTGATAAACCGGTTCTTCAATATATTGTCGAAGAAATGGTCGCGAGCGGTATTCAAGAAATTATTTTTATTACCAGTGCTCAAAAACGTGCAATTGAAGATCACTTTGACCGTGACCGAAACTTAGAAGAATTTCTGGGTCGAAAAGGAAAAATTTCTGCTTTACAGTCACTTATAGAGCTTACATCAAAGGTTCGATTCTTTTATACCAGACAATCAGAGCCACTTGGAAATGGACACGCACTCCTATGTGCACGGGAGTTTATTGGAGACGAACCATTTGCGTTCTCAGATGGAGATAGTATTATTGATTCTCGTACACCTGTTATCAAGCAACTGATCAAAGTATTCAATAGTAAAAAATCCTCTGTTATCGGAGTACAAAAAATTTCTGATAAAGAAGCCATGTCAAAAAAATATGGCAATGTCTATGGAAAACCGCTCGGAAAAAATATTTATCGGGTCAGCAAATTTCAAGAAAAACCACCGCTTGATCAGGTATCTCCTCATGGTCTTATCGTCGGCGGAATGCGCTATATCTTAACCAAAGATATTTGGCCACTCCTTGAAAAACAGCAACCAGGAAAAGATCAAGAAATCTGGCTCTCGGACGCAGCCAACACTCTTGCACGCAAAAAACCCTTCTATGCATATGAGTATGATGGCATTTACTTTGATACAGGCAACAAACTATCGCTGTTGAAAACAGCGATACATTTTGCTCTCAAAGATGAATCGATGAAACGTGAACTTCAAAATTTATTTTGTTCATAAATATGCTTACTGGTCTTCAAAAAACTTTGTGCCTTACCCTTTTTAGTCTTTTGTGCTCTACACTTCTTTTTTCTTCTGTCAGCGCTCAAGGAGCGATTAACTTGCAACAGGAATGTGCAACCCAAAGAGAATACGCTTACCAACAATGTTTACTGCAGGCCCAAGAGGTTTCTGTTTCAGCAAATGGAGGAATCTCTGAAGCAACTCCAGCCATGCAGGGTGACTGTGCACTCCAGGTTGAAGACAATTACCAAACTTGTTTAAAAGACATTGACCCTAAAAACCAGAAAGAACAACTCTTCCCACCACAAACGCGAACGGCGATTAAAGGACTGAACAAACTTCAAGCAAATTCAGTTCAGGATTTTCTGGGACAAGCAATCAAGACCGCAACAGGAATTATGGGTACGATTGCTCTGGCTATGATGATCTATGGTGGCTTCTTGTGGATGACTTCTAGTGGCAACGGTTCACAAGTAGAAAAAGCACAAAAGGTTATCTTCTGGGGTGCACTCGGTATATTTGTTATATTTGGTAGCTACGCCTTAGTTACATTTATTTTTGAGGCTGTTAATCCGGTGAATACCACCGCAGAGCAATCTGAATAAAAATATGCGTAAAATTTTTCTTTCAGTTCTCACAATTGTTCTTCTTACCACGGGTCTTGGATGTAAAGGACCAAACAAAGAAGAACAAGCAGCCAGTCGTCCAGTTAGTCTTACCTATTGGACTGTTTTTGATAATGTTGGTGAACTTCAGCGACTCGCTGCAGCGTACAAACTCTCTCGTCCATATGTAACGATCAATATTCGTCAGCTTCGTTATGAAGAATACCAAGATAAATTTCTAACCGCTTTGGCAGATGATGTTGGCCCTGATATTATGTCCATTCATGTACGAGATCTTCAAAAACATATTACTCGTTTGTCAACTGTTCCAGCTTCAGTAAAAGTTGCAAATATCCAAACGAGTGGTGGATTAAATCCTGAGGTAACCGTGACCATGGAGCAAAACATCATGCCAACCGTAACGAATGTACGAACAAACTATCTTCAAACCGTGGGAGAAGATGTTATTTTGGGTGGAAAAATCTATGGACTTCCTTTGACAGTGGACACCATGGCACTCTACTACAATAAAGATCTTTTGGATGCAGCAGGAATTGCTACTCCTCCAACGAACTGGGAAGAATTTCTTACGGCAGTACAAGCATCTACAAAAATAGATGCAACCGACCCAACGATTATTCTTCAATCAGGTGCTGGCATTGGTACAGGAAAAAATATTGACAATGCACCTGATATTTATGCAGCCCTTTTGATGCAAAAAGGGGTAAAAATAATTGAAAATGGATCGGTTAGATTTACAGAAAATCCACAGCAACAAAATGAGTCTCCTGCTCTTGAATCGTTGCGCTTCTACACCGACTTTGCTCGTCCAGATAAAGAAGCCTATACTTGGAACGAAGCACAAGAAAATGCCTTTGATCAATTTGTTCGCGGAAAATCTGTATTCTATTTTGGCTTTGGTTTTGACTATGACCGAATTAAAGCACGTGCTCCCCAAATGAATCTTGCCCTTACACCAATGCTTCAACTAAATTCTGGATCTGTTGCTAATGTAGCCAACTACTGGATCCAAACTGTTCCGAAAAAAAGTAAACACCAAAATGAGGCTTGGGATTTTGTCCGCTTTCTCTCTACACCTGATAATATAAAAGCCTACAGCCAAAAAGCCCATGCCCCATCAGCACTGCGTACCCACAATAGGGACCAAAAAAATGAAGAAAATCCTCTTTACCCTTTTGCCACTCAAGTCCTGCAAGCACAAAATTGGTATCGAGGAAAAGATTATTCTGGTGCCCAAGGAGCCTTTCGAGAACTGATTACAGGATATTTGCAACCATATAACGAAGAAGTTCAAGACCCTGAAGATCGTGATACTGCCCTTATTATACGAGCTGCACAAACTTTACAACAAACACTCTAAATATGTTGATTTTCAAAAAAATTATTTTGGCTCTCTGTGTACTCGTACTGACACTCTTGCCAAGCTCAGCAGCACTTCAAGCACAGATTTTCCCAAATCCTGATGTTGGAGGACCTGGCGGTGGGCCAGCTCAACAACCTGTGCCAAATGGTACGCCAACAGAACCAACATCAACTGGACCAGCTCTTGATGATAGAGGAGTACCTGCCGGGTACAATGATCAAAATGCCAAAGGAGTTCCAGGGATTCTCCCTGATTGTGCATTTTTGGCCTCTGGTTGCGATGGATCAAATGCTGATATTAATCTTTTCGTTAATTTAGGTATTAACATCGCCAAATTTATTTTTGCAATTATCGGCACTGTCGCCTTTGTTATGTTTGTCTACGGAGGTTTTACTATGATTCTTTCTTTTGGAAGTCCCGATAAATTCAAAAAGGGGAAAGATATTTTGGTAGCAGCGGTCGTTGGTATGATTATAGCCTTTGGTGCTTACCTTATTGTCAACTTTATACTCAGTACTCTTCAAGTTGGTCGTGACTTTCGTATTCTCTAAACCATATTTTTATGAAACTTCGTATTACCAGCCTTTTTTTCATACTTTCTCTTGTTTTGATTCCTTCATTACTGCCACTTCAGGCTCAAGTGACAACAGGTGGAAACAGCGTCAAACTTGTAAATCCAATTCAACCACCAAAAACAGGTCCGCTTGCTTGCCAAAACAATACCAATATCAAGTGCATTGTTGGAAATGCAATAAAAATTGCTCTTGGGATTGTCGGTTCAATCACGCTCGTTGCTTTTGTCTATGGTGGCTACAACTGGCTCACTTCTGCAGGAGATGACGAAAAAATTCGCATTGGAACAAATGCACTTATGTATGCAACAATTGGTCTCTTTATTATTTTTGGGGCATATGCTATACTAAATACAATTTTGAAAGGAATTGCAAAATAATTTTCAAATTTTTTATCCTAACCATGAAAGGGGGTGAGACATGTGAATACAATATTAACTAAAATGATCAAGTACAAAGCTGTTATCGCGCTTGTGGCTGTTTTTGCTTTCGGGGCTCTTGTTTCTCCTAACGTAAGTATGGCCCAAGGTGATACTTTCGGAATTGAAAGAGTACAACAAGGACTTGATGGCTCTATTGGAGACAGACCCCTTATTGAAACCATTACTGGTATCATTAAAATTGGTCTCAGCCTTCTTGGTATCATCGCAGTATGTATTATCCTCGCTGGAGGATTCAAATGGATGACTGCTGGTGGTAACGAAGATAAAGTTGGTGAAGCTCGTAAGATGATCATTTCAGGTGTTATTGGTTTGGCTATCATTATGAGTGCCTTTGCTATTGCAAACTTTGTTATTGGTTCTTTGGCTACTCAAACAGGAGCAGATCAAGATCAACCACTTCCTGAAGGACTCTAAAAAGAAATACGAGGAGAGAAGCTATGGGAATTCCCCTTCTCTCCTCCGTATTCTCTGATCAGTGGACAGTAAAGCTACTGAATACTGATTATCGAATACTAAAAATTTTCTATGCAAATCAAGCATATCATTTTTTCTGTTCTTTTTGCCTGCGCTTTACTTTCAGTGCCGACTCTTGCCTCCGCGCAAGTAGATATTGGCCTTGAATATGGTAGACAGACAGGACTTGGCTCAGCTGATCCTCGAGTCACAGCAGCGAGTGTTATCCGTTCAGGTCTTGGTATTCTTGGAATACTGACAACCATTATCATGATGTATGCGGGATTCAAATGGATGACTGCTGGTGGCAATGAAGACGATGTTGCAACAGCCAAAAAAATGATTACAGCAGCTGTTATCGGACTGGTTATCATCATGAGCGCGTACGCGATTACAACCTTTGTTATTTCAAGTTTGTATAAATCAACAGCAGGCGTTGACCTGAATATTTAACCTGTTTCCTTTTCATTTTTATGAAATATACACGAATTATTTCCGTCATTGTTTCTCTCTTCGCACTGTGCGGACTTTTTTCAGGACAAATGGTTATCGCACAAACTGATCCATATGGTCTCAATACCACAGCAAAACAATCAGGACTTTTGAAAAATGGAACTCCCCAAGACGTACCTACTATTGCGGGTAATATTATTGGTACCGCACTATCGATGATTTCAGTTATCTTCTTTATTCTCATGGTGTATGGTGGATTTCTGTGGATGACAGCTCATGGAGACGAAGGACAAGTAAAAAAAGCTCAAGATACCATTATTGGAGCCGTCATCGGAATTATTGTAATCCTTGCTTCATACGCCATTACCAATTATGTTACTACCAGTGTTATTAGTACTGATCCGAATGCTCCAATTGAAATTACAGAAGAAGATAATGCAGTTTTTTGTGAAGCTAACCCTGATTTTGAAGGATGTTAGTTTCTTTAAACCGTACGGACTTTATGAAAAAAATAGCCATTACCCTTGTAATAGCATTGGTTGGTTGTATTGGAATTTTTTCTAATGCTTTTGCCTACAAAACTATCGATGCTTCAACGAACTTTCTTGGAAATGCAGTAAAGCCAACGGGGTTATCTACTGACAACATTCAAACATCAACCGGAAGATTTATACAAGCAGCCTTACTACTTGTTGGAACCGTCTTTCTTGGACTCATGATCTATGGTGGATTTACCTGGATGACGGCCCGCGGAGAAGAAGATAAAATCACCAAAGCCAAAGAAACAATTATTGCAGCTTCAATTGGAATAGCAATTATTTTGGGAGCATACGCCGCAACAACATTCATCACAGAAAATCTTATCAGTAGAACCTCTGGTGGACCAGGACAAGCTTGCGGGGATTCGCTCACGTCTTGTCTGGCAAACTGCTCTAATAGTGCCGGGCCAAATGATGCCGCAAGAGCAGCCTGTCAACAAGCATGCGATAGTTCGTTTAATTACTGTATTCAACAAGCCAACAATTAATTTTTTTCTATGTATAAAAGTATCTTGGTTGGACTTATTTTTACAATAACTCTTCCTTTTGCATCAGCGCAAGCTATTGGAAATCTCAATAGTGCTGACGATTTTTTGGTACCAGCCAAAACCGCAGCAGGATACGAAGAAGGAGACATTGGAAATATTACAGGACAAATTATTAATACTGCCTTGCAGCTCGTAGGTATTATATTCTTAGGCCTTATGGTCTATGCCGGATACCTCTGGATGACAGCTCAAGGAGAAGAATCACAAATTGAAAAAGCCAAAAAAATTGTCACCAGTGCTATTATTGGTCTGATTCTTACACTCAGTGCCTATGCTATTACGACCTTGGTCACGAGCAAATTCAGTGGTGGCCCCCAAGGCGGTGACCCAAGTGGTAATGGTCCAGAAATGGTTGATACTCCTTGTAACCGCTGTATTGATGCCTGCGCCAGACGACCAGATCAAAACGCTTGTATTGCCCAGTGTGATAGCGGGGTTTGTCAGGCTCCACAAGGTGGACGTTAATAACATTTCTCTTCTATGAAAAAACTTCTTCTTTTGGTCTCACTTCTCAGTATTCTGATCCTTCCTACAACGGCATTTGCGATTAATCTCGGCACAAAATATACAGAAAATGCTGCGACCCAGGCGGGTTTTGATAAAAATACCGATGAAACAACACTCTCAGAAACCATTGGTGTAGTAATACGTGCAGCACTTTCTTTAGTCGGAACGATTTTCCTCGGGCTTACTGTATATGCCGGATTTTTGTGGATGACAGCAGCAGGCGACGAAAGTAAAGTAGAAAAAGCCCAAAATATTCTTCGCTCAGCTGTTATTGGCCTGGTAATTGCCCTTGGTGCTTATGGCATTACTACTTTTGTGGTAAACAAAGTTGTAGACAAAACTATTGCCCCATCGCAAAACTAATCCTATGTCTTTTTTTGCAAAAAAATTGTTCTTCTTTGTTTCACTTACCTGTCTGTTTTCTTGTGCCTATACGACTCCTATTCACGCACAAACTCCGCCAGATTTAAAATCTCAAATCACCAGAAATATTAATACCGGATCAAATGCTGCTGGAATTGGGAAAGAAGATCCTCGGACAATTATTGCAGGGGTCATAAAAGTACTCCTTAGTATTGTCGGTATTACCTTTACCATTTTGATAGTCTATTCTGGCTATACTCTTTTGACAGCAGCAGGCGACGAAAGTAAAGTAGAAAAAGCAAAAAAAACCATTACAGCCGCAGTGATTGGCCTCTCACTTACCCTCGGAGCCTATAGTCTTACATCTTTTATTGGCAGATCGGCTGTACACGTCACAAATGAACAACCTCAAGACACAAATGATGGACTTCACTGGCGCGAACTTCGCGACGATGTAAATAATGGTCTTTTTGAAGATACGGGAAACAATGTAGAATAAAATAGTCTTTTTCCTTTCTATGTATAAAAAAATTTTTCTTTTTATCTTCTTGGCAATTTCTCTGTTCTCAATTTTAACTCCAGCCCCAGCACTTGCTCAGCAAGGGAGTTTTATGTCTGACATGAATGCCCAGACCAATGCTGCTGCTGGGAATAAAGGCGCTGGATTTGGTGAGGCACAAGACCCTCGCACTGTGGTGGCACGTATTGTTCAAGCCTTACTTGGAATTGTTGGTATCCTTCTGCTTGGCTATATTATATATGGTGGAACACTTATCTTCATGTCAGCGGGTTCTGAAGACAAAATTGCAGAAGGAAAAAAAGTCATCCAGCATGCAGTTATTGGTCTCGTGATTATCCTTAGTGCCTACAGCATTACTATTTTTGTCACAAAGCTTGTGCAAGGAGATGAAGGTCCTTGCTCTCCAGGTGAAAATGGTGATCGCAATTGTACAATTATTGAAGAAGATCGCCGTCGCTACGATAGTCCAAACTTTGATGATACCAATCCTTTCACTGGATATGACTGTAACTACCTTCCAGACGGAACTTGTGACTTAGAAAATTAATTTCTTGACAATATTTTCGAAGATCTGTTATAGTAACTTCAGATATGAAAAAACAACAATACTCACAAATTTGGACCACCACTACAACATCAGCACTTTGCTGAAGTTGTGGTTTTGATATACATTTTCAAAAATCACCCTTCAGCTGGGTGATTTTTTAATCATTTTATAAACAATATGCTCCAACAAACTCTTTTAGAACTTCTTTCATTCCATACACCATCTACCCAAGAATCTACCGTACACATATATATCCAAAACTTTCTTTCTCGTATTGGAATGAACCCACAAACAGATACACTCGGAAATATTTTTGTATCTATGCCAGGCACAGGTGAGCCAATACTTCTCACAGCCCATATGGATACAGTAAGTAATGGCATTATCCCAATTCCAAAAATAGAAAATGGAATCGTGTCTTCGAGTAACAGCAGCATTCTTGGACTTGATGACAAAGCATCAGTGGCTGTTATACTTTCTGTCATACAAAAAATGCAAGAGAAGCCTGGCAGAGCTTTTGAATGTCTTTTTACCGTACAAGAAGAAAATGGTTGCCATGGTGCAAATTTTATTGTAACAAATAATAACTTTCCAATTCAAAGCTCACAGGGAATGAGTTTTGATCTTCCTTTTCCACTTGGGACGATTCTCTCTGGATCAGCTGGCCTCTGGAGAGCAAAACTCTCTTTCACGGGTCTTTCTGGACACAGTGCTCGGCCTGAAAAAGCAAAAAATGTTCTTCTTGCTTTCAACGAACTTTCTTCTTGGCTTTTGAGCCTCAATGGACTTTCAGATACTAGGGCCAATGTTGGTTTTG
This sequence comes from uncultured Gammaproteobacteria bacterium, assembly GCA_964550845.1. GTDB lineage: Bacteria > Patescibacteriota > Patescibacteriia > Magasanikbacterales > UBA922 > CAYTKU01. Next base: position 538 of record CAZKAD010000024.1, on the reverse strand, counting down.
CGCAGATTGGCAAAGAAGATTGTTTGAATATTATTCCAGATAAAGCAGAGGTAGAAATAGAAATTCGCGATAAAAAAGATTTGGAAAAGACGCTTGATGATTTTCAACGTATTCTCTCTATTACCCAAGAAAAATTTGGAATAAACATATCTATTGAAAAAGAATATATCAAAATTCCCAGCTATTTTCATTCACCCGATGATATGTGGATAAAAAACATTGAACAATCCTTTGTTGCTCAAAAAATACAAACAAAATATGAACCATTTTCTTTTGGTGGATCAGATGCCAATATTTTTCAAGGCAAAGGAATAAATGTGGCCGTACTTGGTAATGGGGTGGTAGATACTCATTCTCCCAATGAAAGAGTCTTACTCTCTGATTTAGAAAAAGTAGAAAATTTTCTTCTCGCTTTTTTAGCTTCCTAAAAAGAGGCTGGGGAAGATAAGAATTTTCTTGTCTTTCCTTCGTCTTTTTCGAAGTCAAAGGGGAATACTGATGAAGCTTTTCGGTTTTGAAGTGGAGATGCTGATGCTCA
>CAZKAD010000023.1:0-13941 GCA_964550845.1 uncultured Gammaproteobacteria bacterium | reverse complement strand
ACGGCAAAGAAAATCCTGATCTCAAAGTAAAAGTAGGTGACAAAGTTCGTATTGAATTTACGAGTGACGCTGGATTTCACGACTGGGTAGTAGACGAATTCAAAGCTGCGACCAAACAAGTACAAACTGGCGGCACAACATCTGTAGAATTTGTGGTAGATAAAAAAGGAACCTTTGAATATTACTGCTCTGTTGGAAAACACCGAGAAAACGGAATGGTAGGGAAGTTGATTGTGGAATAAAGTAGAATGAATAAAAAAACCGGCCCAAAGGCTGGTTTTTTAATACTTAAAATTTTTTTAAAGAGCTCTTTATCTTTTTTTGAGGTTAGTTTTGATAGAGTATATAAAGATATTTATATACTTGAAAATATGACACCAGAAATTTCAAAGATCGTCTATGTTTTTATTGATGCCTCCAATCTTTGGCAGGCACAAAAAGCAAAGGGGCGGATGTTTGATTATGAAAAATTAAAAAAATATTTGAAAGAAAGATTTTTTGTCTTAGAACTAAAAGTATTTTACTATACAGCCTATCCTGCAGAGGGCACAAGAACGTTTAGTCTAGATAATAAACATAAGTTTTTTACCTATCTGAAAAAAGGACTTGGTTTCATTGTAAGAAAAAAAGAACTTAAAAGAATTATCATTCACGATACTGTACTTGGTGATTCCATACAGGAAAAAGGAAACATGGATGTTGAAATGACCATTGATGTAATTCATTATGTTAATAAATACGATATTGCTTTATTTTTTACTGGAGATTCAGATTTTTTGGCACTTATAAATTATTTACGAAATAAAAATAAAAAGGTTTATATATTTTCTTCTAAAAATAATATATCGCAAGAATTACGTACGGGAAGTGATGGCTATATTGATGTTTTATCGATTCAGGAAGATATTTGGGGACGTCGACTGAAAAATAAGAAAAATGTGATATAAAAAAGCAACCCTCTGTTAGAAAGGTTGCTCTCGGATGTAGTGCCCTTAAAGTTGTATGACAACAACCCTAAGACATTTATACTTTATCTCTTTTTATAAAATTTGTCAAGCTTAGTATTTCTTCTTAAACTTTCCTTTTTCTTTGCCTCGCATTCGCGGAGCAAAACTTTTGGACCGTGGAGATGATGTTTCTGCTGACACAGGAGCCGAGGGAGTATATGTTGCTTTTGGTGGATTTGCTTCGGCGAGCTGAACTTTGATATTTACTCCCATTACATTTTTGTTATTGAGAGCATTGATGAACATCGTGGTGCGGGTTTTGTCGATCTCGACAAAGGTGTGATCACTTTCGAGTTTGATATCTCCGATTTGGATGCCTTTGATATTTCTCTGTGAATTTACTACTTCAAAGAGTTTTGGCACATTGAAACCATGCATGCGTCCAATATTGAGTTTGAGGCGGGTCATGTTTTCATTTGAATATGGTTGTTTGCCAAAGAGTTCATTTTTCTTGAATGGACTTGGCGCCACTTCTCGCACTGTTGGAGTATGAATATCTGGAAGGTTTTTGTAGAAGTTGATAAAACGACTCATTTCTTCGGCTACGAGGTGATGGATCAATTCTTCGCGGCTCAGGTGTGAAAGTTTTTCTTCAATGACGGGGAGGTAGGGCGTCAGATCAACCGGATCAGGTTTGGTTTCGGTAATTTTTTCAATCATGTTGAGGAGCTGGGCATTGCAAATATCTTTGGCCGTTGGGATTTTTTTATTTTGAAAAGTAATACCGGTTTTGCTCGCAATCATTTTGAGTAAGTAGGTTTCACGCGAGTGAATAATCGCAATTGAAGTTCCAGTACTCCCAGCACGACCAGTACGTCCACTGCGGTGGGTATAGTGATCGTACTTGGTTGGGAGGCCGTAGTGGATGACGTGGCTGAGTTCTTTGACATCGATTCCACGAGCAGCGACGTCCGTAGCCACGAGAATGCGGATTTGGCGACTGCGAAATTGGGCCATGACTTGTTCGCGTTGACCTTGGGAAAGTTCTCCACTAATGGCTGCAGCTGTATATTTTTCATTGATGAGTTTACTGGCGATGTACTGGGTTTCTACACGCGTATTACAAAAGATAATGCCGTAGATGTCAGGATGGACATCGAGGAGGCGTTTGAGTGTCTCGTATTTATCACGCGCTTGGACGAGATAATATTCGTGATTGATCGTGGCTGATCCCTGATTGCGAGCAGAAGTGGTAATTTCTTTTGGATCTTTCATGTAATCACGAGCAATGCGTTCAACGGTTCTATCCATGGTAGCAGAAAAAAGCAGTGTTTGTTTGCCCGCAGGAGAGGTTTTCAAAATCGCATCGAGTTCTTCTTTGAATCCCATTTTGAGCATTTCATCTGCTTCGTCGAGAATGAGCCAAGAGATACTTTCAAGTTTGAGAGTACCACGATTGACCATGTCGAGGGTGCGTCCTGGTGTTCCAACAATGATTTGTGGTCCTGCAAACAGAGCATTGTGCTGGGTGACATAGCTATCGCCGCCATAGATCGCAGCGACCTTTATAGCAGGGAGATCGGATAAAAATGCCTTGATATCTTTACTAATCTGCAAACACAATTCGCGTGTTGGGCAGAGGATGAGGACCTGTGGGCGTTTGAGCGTCTCATCTACTCGTGACAGCACGGGCAAACTAAAAGCACCGGTTTTTCCAGTACCGGTTTGGGCCAAGGCGATCAGGTCTTGGCGAGAGTTCAAAATGTGTGGGATCGCTTGAGATTGGATCTCAGTAGGAGTCTCAAATCCCATTTTTACAAGGGACGCGAGAATTTCAGGGCGTAGGCCCAGACTCGAAAACGTGGTCATAGTGGTAAAATTTACGCACATGACCCTATCGAAGAAATTCACAGCCCTGTGAAGATATTCACTTGAATCAAGTACGAAGTATAAATTGACTCGGAAGTATACCTGAAAGTGAGGAAAATGTCAATCTTTGTCTCGTCTCCAAAAAACTCAAAAAATATGCTATACTACATCGACTCTTTTAATACGCTCTTGCCTTATGTTCCAAAATACTTCTCCCTGGTTGTTTCAACTGAACCGTGTCCGTCCGGTTTCTCTTTTGCTTGATGATGCCAAAACAGATATTGCTATTGTTGGTGGGGGAATTGCAGGAGTGGTCACGGCGTATTTTATTTTGAAACAGACCAAGAAGAATGTCATGCTGGTCGAGGGGCACAAAGTTGCACATGGCGCCACGGGGCACAATGCCGGGCAACTTGCCAGTTATTTTGAGCGTCCTTTTTCTGATATTGTCCAAGAATTTGGTTTGCCACTCGCAGCTGATGCCCAAATGGCAGTGAATGGTGCCTGGGAACTGCTCGAAAAAATATATAAAGAAGCCAAGCTCGAAACACCGATGCAGACCTTTACAGGATATGCTGGTTGCGGTTCTCTCGAAGAGATTTTGATTCATCTCAAAGATATTGCCTACCAAAAGAAAGCTGGTATAACAGCTGAGTCCATGCTCATTGCCAAAGAAGCCGAGTGTCTCAAAGATATTCCCAAAGAATTCAAAGACTGTTATAGCCTTGTTCCTCATAAGGATATTCTGTCACTTCTCGAAACAGACAACAAACATTTTATTGCCACGCTTCTCAAGCAAAAAGGCTGTCTCAATAGTGCTCTTTTTACCGAAGAACTCGCTGGATATTTGCTGTCGCAGTATCCGGAGAGGTTTACTCTTTATGAACATGCGCCTGTCAGTCAAGTTATTTTGCGAGAAAAAACAGCACTGCTCGAAATTGAAGGAAAATTTGTTTTGACTGAACGTGTTGTTTTGTGTACCAATGGATTTGAACAATTGAATATTATCAATACTGGCAGTAGTGCAGATATTAATACCAAATTTCACGATATGGTGCTCGGTGCGGTTGGATATATGGCAGGATACCTCGAAGAGAGAGATGAACCCCCTGTGGCGATTAGTTATTTGCCTGATCATCTCGAAGACCCAACTGACATCCAACAGGCCGAGTCGTATTTTTATTTGACTCGTCGACCCTTTGAAAATGAAAAGAATGAATCGCACAATTTGATTTGTCTTGGCGGCCCAGAATCGCTGATGGATGATACCAATAATTACAAAAAAGAACATCCCTATCCAGAAGAGGCACAAACAGCCATTGATATTTTTTTGCGTAAAAATTATAAACATTCACCTAAGAAAAAAATTCAGTATAAATTCAAATGGCATGGACTGATGGGGTATACTGCCAATGGTATACGCTGTGTGGGGGTAGAGCCCTGCAACTCTGTACTCCTCTATAACCTTGGATGCAATGGGGTAGGAATTTTGCCATCGATTGCTGGAGCCGAGCGTATTGGGCGTATTTTGGCTGGAGAAAAGCTCAAAAAATCTATTTTTGATCCCCATAATGGGACTTGCAAGGTTCCTCAAACCTTTCATCCGAGAGAAAAACGGAGAAAAATGTAAAAAAAATACTCCAGAGAGCGGAGTATTTTTTTGCTTCAAGAATTGAAAAATGAAATAATATTCCCTAGAGTACTGTATTATATATAGCATATGCCAGATATAACTGATGAAGATATCGTCAAAAAAGTTCAAAAGGGTGAAACCGAAGCTTTTGGTATTTTGGTAGAACGTTATGAAGAAAAAATGCTGCGCTATGCGCGGAAATTTTTGTTTGGCTATGAAGACGGGGAAGATGCAGTGCAGGTGATATTTTTGAAATCATATACCAATATTCAACAGTTTGACACCAGTAAAAAGTTTTCATCGTGGCTCTATCGTATTGCCCACAATGAATTTATCAATGTTATTAAGAAAAAAGGAAAAGAATCATTGCCACTATTTGAAGTAGATACACTTTTTCCTCATCTGGTCGCCAAAGAAAATTCAGCCAAAGATTTTGAACAAAAAGAACTCAAAGAAATGCTCGAAAAACATTTGCAAGAAGTTTCTCCCAAATATCGTGAAATACTCGTCTTATATTATTTTGAACAACTCGGGTACACAGAAATTGCTGAAATTTTGAAAATCCCTCCGTCCACGGTTGGAGTGCGTCTGAGGCGTGCCAAGCTCTCAATAAAAAAAACAATTGCTTCTCAAACTCCTGAATATGGAAAATAATACCAACAATTCACTGAAAAGTAGAGTCCTTACCTTGATAGAAAAAGGGCAGACCAAAATGAAACCAAGGTGGCATTTTATTTTGAAAACACTCCTGTTTGTTTTGGGTGTTGTCATTGTTTTTTTGATCACATTGTATATTGGAAGTTTTGCTTTGTTTATTTTGGATGAAAGTGATCTGTGGTCTATTCCATCATTTGGTTTAGACGGTGCCTATATTTTTGTAAAATCCCTTCCGTGGTTCCTCATAGTAATGGTGCTGGGATTTCTTTTTATTCTGCAAGTACTTGTCAGGCGCTATGCCTTTGCTTACCAAAGACCACTGGTATTTTCTGCAATTTTTATCGCTGTTGTGGTAGTGGGTGGAAGTCTTTTTCTTCGTTCTTTGGGAGTGCACAAGGGTATTTTGGAATATTCACAGCATCATCGTACTCCGGTAGCGTATCCACTTTATGAAAAATTTGGTCACCGCAAAAATCAGCAGATACATCCTGGTATGATCATTGAAATTCATGAAAAAGATTTTATGCTTCAAAATCGTTTTGAGGAAGTGTATACTGTTGTGGTTACACCCTATACCAAGTTTCCTCGTGGGGCGAAGTTTGTTCTGGGGGACGAAGTAATCGTTATTGGGAATAAAAAAAATAATAAAATTGAGGCTCTGGGCATGAGAAAAATTGAACAGAAGAGAATGCCAAAAAGACCAATGCCAGATATGTTGCCAGGGCAGCCTCTGTTTATTGAATTTGTTCACTAGTTATTTATTAAAAAAAAATGTATGAGTTCGACAACAAAAAAGCTTTTGGGAGGAATTGTAGTTTTGGGAATTATTGGTGCAGCCTTTGCCTCGTATATGCTGAGACCCCTGCCACCTCCAACTGAAACTGCTACCACAACGAGCAGTAATACCCCAGTATCAACGAATCCGGATGAAGCGGTGTATCGTATTTCGAGTGAAAAATCTGTGGCGCAATTTGAAATTGCTGAGGTTTTGCGAGGAGAGGATTTTCTGGTAGTAGGAACCACCAGCAACTTGCAAGGAGAGCTGGTGCTCAATACCAAAAATCCAAATCAATCAGAACTGGGCATCATAAAAGTCAATGCACGAACTCTCAAAACCGATAGTGCGAGTCGCAATGCTGCGATTGGCCGTGCTATTCTCCAATCTGACAAAGATGAATATGAATTTATTGAGTTTGTTCCAACCAGTTTGGTAGGGTTACCAGAAAATATTACCGTCGGTGATACGGTTTCATTCAAAGTTACTGGCGGTCTTCGTATTGCCGGAATCACAAAACCAGTGACTTTTGATATCACGATGAAGGTAGAAGAAAATCAGATCAGTGGAAAAGGGGAGACTACTGTATTGTACAAGGATTTTGATATCAGTATACCGAGTGTGCCTTTTGTGGCCAGTGTAGAAGATGAAGTCAAACTCATTATCAATTTTGTCGCTGAAAAAGTCTAAACACTCTGTGAGTGAAATATTTTTTGATGATCTTTTGTAGTAATAGATAGAGAGAAAAAGAATTCTTTTCTCCTCTGAGGAGGGGATACAAATTTTATTATTTAGTTCAATATCTATGAAGTCAAAATATCTTGTACCAGGGTTAGCTGTGTCTGCCGTAGCACTTTCGCTCTTGGGGGCAAGTGTAGTCTCCGCGCATGGCATGTGGGGAAAAAATATTTCTCCAGAAGAAGTGGCCAAGCATCATCAAACCATGTTTGAAAATCAAGCAAATATCCTCGGAATCGAAATCAGTGAAGTCAAAGCTGCATGGGCCGAGGGAAAGGGATTAAAAGAATTGGCTCTGGAAAAAGGAATAAGTGAGGCTGATCTCAAAGTAAAACTTCAAGCTGAAAGGAAAAAACACCACGAGGAACGCTTGAAAGCCTTGGTTACAGCAGGAGTTATTACGCAGGCACAAGCTGATCAGAGAATGCAGTTTATGGAATCTCAGGGTGAAAGAATGCAGAAAAAAGGAGGTATGATGTGGAAGGGAATGAAACACTAAAAAGCAAGGGAAGACCCCAGTGGTGAACTATAAATTTGCCACAGGGGTCTTTTTTTATAATAGGTATAAGGAGGGCGGATTTGATTTTTCCGTTCAAAAGGTATAGGATAAAAGTATATTGAAATGTAACCATATGTCTGAATTTCGACCAGAATATAACCCGGAAAATACGTTCGTAGCTCTTGAATCAGAAAGACCTATGAAGCATGTAGAACCACCACCAGAGCTGGCCAAAGTCTTGGAAGAACTTGATAGTTCTTCTCATTTTGATGATTGACTTTTTGCCTCCTTCGCAGTAATATGGTCCTACCAATAGAACCATGCCTCCTTGGTTCAGTGGTAGAACGGCGGTATCGTAAACCGCATGCGCCAGTTCGATTCTGGCAGGAGGCTCTTGAGAAAAAATCCCGTATCTGCGGGATTTTTTTGTCCACTTTTTTAGAAACTCAAAAAAATATGCTATACTATTAGACATATGATTAAACTTGTTGGTGTTACGAAACGCTACAACAAAACGAGTATTGGAGTCGAAGATATTCATCTCTCGGTTGACGCGGGTGAATTTGTCTCTATTGTCGGTCAAAGTGGTACTGGTAAGACAACCCTCATGAAACTCCTCATTGCAGAAGAACGCCCTACCAAAGGGCGTATTGAAATTGGTGGTTGGGATATTACGCATATTTCGCAAAGCGATATTCCACTTTTGCGTCGCCAAATCGGAGTCATTTTTCAGGATTTTAAACTGCTCCCAAATAAAACAGTATTTGAAAATGTTGCGTTTGCGCTCCAAGTCGCAGGTGAGCGGCGATCACGAGTGCGTGAAGTGGTTCCACTGGTGCTCGATATTGTAGGTCTTGGACAGAAAATGCGTAATTTGCCAACAGAACTCTCGGGTGGTGAACAGCAGCGTGTTGCTATTGCTCGCGCTCTGGTTCATCGGCCGAAAATTTTGGTAGCAGATGAACCGACTGGAAACTTGGATACGGTCAATACACAAGAAATTATTGAAATTTTGAAAAAGATCAATGAATTTGGCACAACTATTGTACTTGTCACCCATAATCGCGAGGTTGTAAACCAACTCAAAAAACGTGTTATTACTCTTCAGAATGGCAGAATTATTTCTGATGAGCATATTGGAAAATATCGTCTCTAATACCTATGCTTTCATTTTTTCGTGTTATCAAATTTGCTTTCCTCGATATCGGACGAAACCTCAGTCTCTCATTTATGACTGTTTTGATTTTGGTTTTGATGATGCTTTCAGTCAATGCACTTCTTATTGTGCGCCACTTGACCAATCAGTCAATCACATATGTAAAGGATCAAATTGATGTGAGTGTGTATTTTGATCCAGAAGCAAAGGAAGAAAAAATCATGGAAGTAAAAAATTATTTGCACGCATTTTCAGAAGTCACCAATATTGAATATATTGATCGTGAAACCGTGCTTGCAGGGTTCAAAGAAAAACATAAAGATAACAAAGAAATTTTGGCTTCACTTGAGGAACTGGGAACTAATCCACTCGGTCCAACCATGATTGTCAAAACCAAAGAGCCTCAGGATTATGAAAAGATTATTACCGCCCTCTCTGTCCCAGAATACGATCATATTATTCAAAGTAAAACTTTTGCTGATACGCAAAAGGCGATTGAACGCATTGATACTATCACCAATCGAGTCGAAGATCTCAGCTTTGTATTGACAGTACTCTTTGCTCTGATTGCTTTTTTGGTTATTTTCAATACTATTCGCGTGGCTATTTTTACTCAGAGAGTAGAAATTAGTATCAAAAAACTCGTCGGTGCAACCAACTGGTTTATTCGTGGTCCCTATATTATTGAAGCGCTCATTTTTAGTACACTGGCCGTAATTTGTACCTATGGAATTGTCTATTTTGCCGCACGTTTCCTTGATCAATACCTGATCGTTGTGTTTGGACCGGCAAGTACTCTGTCAAGTTATTTCCAAAATAATATTATTGAACTTGGACTTATTCAGTTTGGAGTCGTATTTCTCCTTACTCTCTTTACGAGTCTCCTTGCAATGCGGAAGTATTTAAAAGTGTAAGAAAATATTTGTTTTTTTCGATTAGATAAAAATTATTTTTAAGTTTTTATATGGGGAATAAAAAAGGATTCATGGTCTTAGGAGCTGTTGCCACGTTTATCGTTATGGCACTCGCTATTGGGTTGTTCAGTCTGTATCAAAATTACACCCAGTTACAAAAACAGATGTATTTTAATTTTGCCAATCAAGGGAGTGAAAATCCAAACATACAAAAAGGTTTGGCACAACTTCAAAAAGATGTAAAAAATATTATCAATAGACAAGAGAAAGATGCAAAGTATGAAAATGATTATTCTTTAGACAATGGAATCATTGGACGCACTTTGAAAGAAATGGCTGAGAAATATTTTATTGAGAGTAATAGTGCCATCGTAAATGGAGCATTTCGTATGGGATTGCGAGATTCAAGAATTTTTTCTTTTGATTTTCCTGCTTCTATATATAACCAATTTAATGAAGTTCAATACGATATTTCGAATAAAAATGGACAACATATCTCTTTTGATCAAATACAAGGAAATCGAGAACGTCTGTATCTAGATGTTTTTTATCAAGCGCTCGATCAAAAGGATATTCCAACGGCCTGTCCCGATACATATGAAAAAGATATACAGCTGGTTGCTGGAATATTGAAAAAAGATGTGGAAAAACATGAATTTATAATTAAAGAGAGTTATCCAAATTGGGATAAAATAGATTTTTGTCAGTATGTTACAAAACAAAAAAAACTCGCATCTACGTATTGGACATTTATAGAGACTCCGCCCACTCTTTTAAAACCATATCTTAAATCTGAATTAGAAACGTGGTTTGGATATACATTTGATACAAATAGATTTATTGACGAAAATAGTAGTGAGGGTGAAAAAGTAACTTCTCATCGCAGAAGATATTTGATTATTTTTTCTGATAAGTATAAAAGTAGTAGCTATATCGATTATCGATTTGTTCAATTAAAATGGCAACCTCCCTATGCAAATCATGAAGATCGCAATCTTCGAGAAGATAAGATTCAATATGCACGTGTTGAAGGAATTCTTGATACGATAACACAATCCCTCATTGATAAAACCGTCGTACTTCCTATGTGTGAATATGGTTGCGGATACTAAATTGCTTTTTGTTCTTGTTGGTTTGCCATTTTCTGGCAAGACAACTTGGGCCGAAAAATATTCTTTAGATTCCAAAGAAATTATTTCTCGTGATGAAATTCTCAATAGTATAAATAGAGATACTGCTTTACGGCAGTATCTTTTTTTAGAAGCAAAAAAAATTCGTACACCGCTTTCAAAAATTTATTTGAGTCCTGAACAAAATGCCTGGAATGATGTCGTCACTGCAGAATATGTGAAGCAAATTCAAGAAAAAATTCGCTTTAGCCCTGCAGAGGTAGTCATTGTAGATGGAACGCATCTGAGCTTGGAATCAAGAAAATTTGTTGCACAAGATTTTGGACGTAAAAAAATAGCCGTGGTTTTTCATACTCCCAAAAAAACATGTTTGAAACGCTGGAAAAATAGCTCTGTCACGGGTGTTCGATCTACGATTACCGAGGAACTTATAGAAAAAATGGACTCTTTAGGTATTTTGCCTGAAAAAATTGAAGGTTTTGATGAAATTTTAGAGGTTTTATAAAGGCTCTTGCAGGCTAAAAAAATTCAAGGTATAATAAGCAAACAGTAATTTTAATTTGTGATGTATGGCAGAAATAACGCTTACAGCCGAAAATTTTGACCAGGAAGTACTCCAGTCATCAGTACCCGTATTTGTAGATTTTTGGGCACCTTGGTGTGGACCTTGTCAGCAAATGGGGCCAATGGTAGAAGAATTTGCACATGAATATGATGCGAGTAAACTCAAAATTGGCAAACTCAATGTAGATGATCATGGAGAAATCGCTGGCAAATATGGTATCCTGAGTATCCCAACCTTTATCATTTTCAAAAATGGTGAAGCAGCGGATCAGACTATGGGCGGAATGCAAAAAGAACAATTGAAAGCTTTTATTGATAAGAATGTTTCTGCCTAATTTTTATAAAACAAAAAGCCACACAGAAATAAATTCTGGTGGCAGCTAAAATACAAGACAAATAAAATGTAAGACAAAAACTGAACAAAAACAAATGTGAGCTCACAAAGGCGACCTTCTGCAGAGGTTGCCTTTTGCTTTTTCACTGTTGACTTGATGGGAAAATACTGTACACTTAAAGTATATTATTAATATTTTTCTATGGTTCAAAATCCTTTTGAAAATGCGCTCAAACAACTTGATAAAGCCTCAAAAATTATTCATCTTGATTTAAAGATGCATGAAGGACTCAAAACTCCCAAACGTGTCCTTGAAGTTTCTGTCCCAGTCACAATGGACAATGGTGAAATCAAAGAATTTGTTGCTTTTCGCAGTCAATACAATGATGCTTTGGGGCCATTTAAAGGTGGTATCCGGTATCATCCGGGAGTCAATTTGGATGAAGTAAAGGCCTTGTCCTTTTGGATGACGATGAAATGTGCAGTGGTTGGACTTCCGCTTGGTGGAGGCAAAGGAGGGATTATTGTTGATCCTAAAACCTTAAGTCAAGGAGAACTTGAACGACTTTCTCGCGGATATATCCAAGCTATTTATCAATATATTGGACCCACACGGGACGTGCCGGCGCCAGATGTCTATACCACACCTCAAATTATGGGCTGGATGATGGATGAATATGAAAAACTGGTTGGTGAGCATGCGCCAGGAGTAATTACTGGTAAACCAATTTGCCTTGGAGGTTCTGCGGGTCGTGGGTTTGCAACCGCACAGGGAGGAGTCTATGTGACTCGTGAAGCTGCCAAAAAACTGAATTGGAAACCTGAGGAAACAACGGTGGCCATTCAAGGATTTGGAAATGCCGGTAGTCATATGGCAAAAATTTTGGCACACCTTGGGTATAAAATTGTCGCAGCTAGTGATTCAAAAGGTGGGGTTCAAAATGTGAATGGGTTGGACGTCTTGGCACTCGAAGCTCATAAAGAAAAAACTGGCAGTGTTCTTGGTTTTGCTGGGGCAGAAGAAATCACCAATGAATCACTTTTAGAACTTTCTGTTCATGTACTGGTTCCTGCGGCTCTTGAAAATGTAATTACAAGCGAAAATGCCCCTCGCGTAAAAGCCAAGATGATTGTAGAGCTTGCCAATGGTCCCGTGACCCCAGATGCTGATGAAATTTTGCATGCAAACGGAGTGCTGTTTATTCCAGATATTTTGGCTAATGCCGGGGGAGTGACCGTTAGCTATTTTGAACAAGTGCAAAATGCTATGAATTATTACTGGGAAGAAAAAGAAGTACTCGAGAAACTTGAAAAAATTATGGTTACTGCCTTCAATGCTGTTTGGGAGACCAAAGAGAAATATCAAACAGATATGCGAACAGCGGCCTTTGTCCGATCAGTTGAAAGAGTCGCAGAAGCTATGAAAGCACGAGGCGGAATATAAATGAAAAGTAGAAAAAAACAATCCTTTCGGGGATTGTTTTTGTTTACGCGAGTCTCGATTAGCCGTCTTTTGGAAAAATTTTATTTCCATCTTTGTCATAGAGATGAATGGCCAGGACTGGGCAAGCCTGTGCAGCGAGCATCACTGTATCTTCATCATGACTATCTGGATCAACCATATAGGCCAGATTTTGATCATCCATCTGAAAGACTCCCGGCGCAACAACGACACAGGATTGTGCCCCAATACAGGCAGCACGGTCAACCACAATGCGACGGATGGTACCTTGTTTGCGAACACCTTGTGAATTATTTTCAGCAAGATCATCGGGGATTTTTACATCATCAGACATACGAAATAAAAAATATAATTGTTCTCAATTATACCCAAAAGCTTCAATGTTGTCAAAGTTTCCCAATTTGTTTGTGTGTGGTATAATCGTGGCAGTTTTTCAAAGGGGGGATTTATTTTTACCTTTCTATCTATGGGCAAAAAATCCAAGATGAGAAAATACGTTTTTGTGGTTGGTGGAGTTATGAGTAGTGTTGGAAAAGGAGTGACCTCAGCATCTATTAGTAAAATTTTACAAGCTCGTGGGTTCAAAACTACAAATGTAAAGTGCGACATGTATGTGAATTTGGATGCTGGTACAATTCGTCCAATTGAGCATGGAGAAGTTTTTGTCGGAGAAGATGGAATTGAGGCGGATCAAGATCTTGGAAATTATGAGCGTTTTACTGGTAACACTATGACGGCGCTCAATTATCTTACAACAGGACAAGTCTACCATGAAGTCATTCGTCGAGAACGCAATCTCGAATATGAGGGAGAAGATGTCGAAGTTGTACCAGATATACCAAATGAAATTATTCGTCGTATTGAAATGGCTTCCAAGAAAAATGATGCAGAGGTCACTGTGGTGGAATTTGGTGGAACTGTGGGAGAATATCAGCTGCTCTTGTTTCTCGAAGCAGCTCGCATGATGAAATTTCAAAATCCAGATGATGTGGCTTTTGTCCTCGTGAGTTATTTGCCCATTCCACCACATATTGGAGAGATGAAAACCAAGCCAACACAGTATGCCTCACGCTCACTCAATGAAGCCGGAATTCAGGCAGATTTTATTGTGGCCCGTGGTTCTGCCGAGCTTGACAAACGTCGCCGCGAGAGACTCGCAACTTTTTGTAATGTACCAAAAGAAAATGCGATCAGCGCTCCAAACGTAGAAACTATTTATGAAGTACCACTGGTGCTCGAGCAGGGTGAACTTGGAAACAAACT
>CAZKAD010000022.1:0-14808 GCA_964550845.1 uncultured Gammaproteobacteria bacterium | reverse complement strand
ATCCCCCACCAGATCATCACTTCACCAAAATAATTTGGATGACGCGTATACTTCCACAAACCGGTTTGCAAAATTTTTCCTTTGTTTTTTGGATCTTTGACAAATGACCTCAGCTGAGAATCACCAAAAGATTCAAACAAAAATCCCATCACCCAAACCAAGGCAGCGACAATATCCCAAGCCTGCCAAGACCCCGTGCTATTTTTTTGCAAAGAAAGCACAGGCAAAACAATCAAAAACAAAAGAAATCCTTGCAAAAGATAGACCTGAAAATACGATCGAAGCACAAACCACTTTCCCCACTGCTCACGCCAAGCAGCATAACGAGAGTCTTCGGTTTTTTTGCGATTGCGCAAAAAAATATGCAGAGCCAACCGCAGTCCCCAGATACTCACAAGCACGGCCACGACCAGACCTCTTTGGGTCATATTGCCCGAGAGCCACCACCCACACCAACTGAGCAGGACAAACCCCAGTCCCCAAGCAATATCTGCCACATCATTTCTTTTTTTGAAGAGAGAAATACCAAACCAAACCGTCATGTACGAAAAAAGTATGGCAGCGAGGATCAAATAATAATTCATAGACCAATTTTTTTGGCAATAAGATAGGTAACCGCAGATACCAGAGCACCCAGCACTGTTCCCCAGAGCAAATCCACAATGGTTACGAGCAGTGGCCAATTTTTGAGTGTCGCAAGATTGGTCAGGTCATAGGTCGCGTAGGTAATAAATCCAAAAAACGCACCGAGTACTAGCGCAGAGACCAGCGAACCCTTTTGGACAGCCGGAGCAATCACAAAGACCACGAGCGCCGCAATAAACAAAAGATAAAATGAAATCGCAGCCACCCAATTGATCGGAGTTTTCATCAAAAATCCAATTTGTTCACGATAAAAATTTTTGGCCACCACACCAAGCCAGACCATATCCAAAGCAAAAAAAATCGGAAGTGCGAGAGCGTAGAGTTTGAAAAACATATTATTTCAAATTTAAATAAGTAATACTAAGTTGGAGTACAGTAGCAAATGATACCCAGAGCAGATACGGAATCTGCAAAAAAGAAATCCAGGCAGCGTAGGGATAAATAGCCCACATAGCCCAGATGAGCGTCCCGAGTACCAAGAGAATGTCGAGAGATGCTAGCAAGTTATTTTTGAGACCAAACTGCAATGGGGTAAAGGCAAGATTGAAAATAATATTCAAAACAAAAGGAACCACCACAACCAAAGGTATTTGTTTTTGGTAGGCCAAAAGAAATACTTTGCCAAAGGTAATAGCAATAATCACATACAACACGGTCCAGACCGGACCAAACAGCCACGAAGGTGGTGACCAGCTTGGTTTGAGAATTTGTGAGTACCAATTGTATGTTTCCATATGATTTCTTAATGTTTGACCGTTCTTCTATTATTTTGACTTTGCAGCAAGGAGCTGTTTGTAGGTAGTTCGATGTTGCCAGAGAAAATACACATTCAAAATCAATAATACATTGCCCATAATCGCCCCACCAGTAAAGAGTCCTCCATCGAGCATGAGATGAAAGGCAACAATATTTACGGTAAAGGGAAGAATCAGAAGTGCAGCTGCCGCAGTTCTCTTTGTCCAAAGAAGAATGATGGCAAAGAGAAAACAGACTGCCATAATAACCATAATATACCCGCTCCCCATGAGCGCGTTTATAAAGTCAAAGGCCTGGTCACTGTTATACATTTCTCGGGTAGGGGCTGGAAAAATGCCAAGTGTCCCTAAAATAGGACTGACGAGCAGGAGGCTAAGTACTCCTTTTAACACTGGATCGAGGTATTTTTTCATAGAAAAAAATTATAAATGATATATCATAATTTAAGTATACCATAGGTAGACCAATTTACGAATAAGAAAATTATTTACTCTTTACCTGTTCATATCGAATACCCAGTCCTCCTGTATAGGTAGACACGAACGCAGATCCTCCTTCTTCTAGACTACTGTACGTTTTCGGATGAACCATATAGTAACGCTCTCCCACGATTGATCCTCTGGAAACCTGTGCCCAAATTTTATATCCAGTCCCTACCCCTCTCCCAATCGGTTTTATCTTATCTAAAACTGTAATTTCTTGTACCTTTGGATGAGGATTGGCAAATGAAACATTCAATGCATGCACAGACGCATGTGCACACGTAAGAGAGCCGACACAAAGAAAAAAAATAGTTCCTACACCAACAATAGATTTAAGCGAGTTGTTTTTAAAATATGGCATTCCAGCCCAAATACCAAAAATCAAAAAAAGTGGAAAAATAAAAATATGATAGTAAGAAGAATCTATAAGATCCGTTTTGTAAACAAAAAGACCAGAACTGATATAAAGTCCTAAAATAGCAAGAATAACAATTCCTCCACAAAGTGATCCGTACAAAAGATCTATGTCCTCTTCACTGCGACGAGATAAGTATAATGATATAAAAATAATGAGAATAAAAAAGATCGTAACAATTTTATTTATAAGAGTTGGCTCGCCCGAAACAAAAGAGACAGTGAAAAGCATCAAAAAGGTGAACACAGCGAGAAAAAATTTATTCATACAAATAAAGATAAGTTGATTTAACCATTTTTTACCAGTACATCGGCTCGGATAAAAAATACATCTTCTTGAAAGGTAGCTTGAAATACTATCTGTGTGCCTGTTTCAATATATTGCTTTGTATCGTTCACTGCATCCGCACCATGACTATCCACAAAAATGCCACCATCAAAGAGGTCACGTGCTTCGGTTTCCTTCCTCGATAATTTTGCGTTCAAATTCTGACAACGCCACACCTTCAAAAAGCTCTGGCTTGTATTTTTTGAGCCAAAGATTTTTTCTACAAAAAGTATATTCGAGGTAGTCGGTTTTGGTGAGGTTCATACAATAAGTGGAACTTGTCAGCGATTTGTGAGACGAATATATATTACTTTTAAATACCCTTTCGGTCAAACAAAAAAATTACCAATGCTCAGGGACCTGGCGGTCGCCTCTGGCGACCTATTCGAAGCCGTCGCTTCGCTCCTCTTTGGAAAACCTTCGGGTTTTCCAATACCTTTCCTCAGCAAGTGAAACCTACCGGTTTCACCCTTCCACTGTTCGAATCCAGGTATTCCATACAAAAAAAGATAACCCATTTTATGGGTTATCTTTTTTTGCTCGGGGACCTGGATTCGAACCAAGATACGCAGCTTCAAAGGCTACTGTCCTACCATTAGACGATCCCCGAATATGAACAATAGTATAATACAAAAAATCCCAGCTGTCAATTGAGCTGGGACTTTTATATATAATAGAATTCATGTGTTTGGATGCAGTGCAAGGCGCGAGTGAGTACCGGAATGAGTCGTATTCAAAGATACGACGAATGAGGAACGCAAAGAGCAACGCCGCAATGCGCCAAACAGATGGATTCTAGACCTTAAAGACCAGAGCTCTTGCTTTAGATTCTTCAGTATACGCCTCAAGCACATCATCAACTTCGATTTTGACTTTTCCTTCAAAGGTGATACCACCTTCACTGCCACTTGGAATTTCTTTTGATTCAGATTTTGCCAACTGACAACGAGAAATTTTTCCAGTTCCAATAATTTCCCCATTCCGCTTCACACGGACAAAACAATCTTTGCGGACTTTACCATCTTCCACACGCCCACCCACAATCATCGAAGATTTTTCAGTACGGAAAATTGCCAACACTTTCATAATACCAATTTCTTTGACAATTTTTTCATTGGAAAGCATCTTGGTCAGTTCTTCTTTGACCCAGTCAAACAGGGCATAAATAACATCGAATTGATGAAACTGCATGCCTTTTTCGCGAATATCACTCTCAGCACTTGGGTTTGGCTTGACCTTGAATCCAACCAAAATTCCATTTCCAGCCTCAGCCTTGTGAATATCATCTTCTGTAATATTTCCAAGTCCTTTTCCAATAATTTTTACACCCACTTCATCATGCTGAACTTTTTCAAAACTTCCAATAATCGCTTCGAGTGATCCAAGAACATCGGCTTTGATAACCAAGTTGAGTGTTTTCTTTTTTCCATCTTCTTCTGTACTACTTTCGGTTTGTTGTACCGTATATTTTTCTGCTCCACTTTGCTGATTGCGTTTTTGTTTGACATCGATTTTTTCTGCACCTTCAGCAAGAGACACATCGAGGATATCCCCGACTTCTGGAGCTACTTTGAAACCAATAATCTGCGCTGGCATCGAAGGCCCTGCACTTTCAATCACTTCACCACGATAATTTTTCATGGCACGAACTTTTCCATAGATTTCGCCATGCACCACCAATGGATCATTTTTCTTCAGTGTTCCAGCCTGAATAAGAACCGTCGCAACTGGACCAATATTTTTATCCAAATTTGATTCGATAATAGTTCCAACCGCAGGAACATTTGGATCAGCCTGAATATTTTCAGCATTGACATCAGCAACAAGAAGAAGTACATCAAGCAGTTTGTCGATATTGAGTTTTTTCTTGGCAGAAATTTCTACTACTGGCACAGTGCCGCCCCATTCTTCTGGGATAATATCATGAGTCGAAAGTTCGGTTTTTACTCTCTGAGCGTCAGCACCTTCTTTGTCGATTTTGTTGAGAGCAACAACAATTGGAAGTTTGGCAGCTTTGATAATCTGAATAACTTCAATAGTCTGAGGCTTTACACCATCATCGGCGGCAACCACGAGAATCGCAATGTCTGCGATCTTTGCACCACGAGAGCGCATCACGGTAAAGGCTTCGTGTCCAGGAGTATCAATAAAAGTAATAGCTCTTTCATCTTTTGTTTTTGGATCTTTCCAAATAGTTTGATACGCGCCAATATGCTGAGTAATTCCACCAGATTCAGTGGATGTAATATTTGCTTCACGAATCGTATCAAGAAGCGATGTTTTTCCATGATCGACATGCCCCATGACGACAACCACAGGTGCACGTGATTCTAAATTTGTTGCACGAGAGAGCGCATCTTCAATTGCTTTTTGTTTTTTCATTTCAGATTCAGCGTCAACTTTATCACCTTCTTCTTTTTCCACATTGTAACCAAGTTCACCTGCCATAATAGCAGCCGTATCAAAATCAATATTCTGATTCTGGTTAGCAAGAATTCCGTTTTTCATAAGCTCCATGATGACCTGCGTTACTGGCAGTTGGAGTCTTTCTGCAAATTCACGGACGGTAATCAAATTTGGAAGTTTGACGATCAATCCACTTTCACGTCGAAGTTCTTTTTCTTTTTGTTTTTTTTCTTCAGCCTCTTTGAGTTTTTTATTCTCAATTTCCCGTTTAATATATTTCCATTGTTTGATGATTTGACTCGCCACTTTGTCATCAACTTTTACAGCTTTCATTCCAATATCAAAACCATACTGCGGAAGGATTTGCAGCATTTCTTTTGGGTGAATACGAAGGGTTCGAGCCAATTCAGATACGTTCATGGGAAATCATTTAAAAGTGACGCAATTGTAGCAAAATTTTGGAGAAAAGTCAATTTATGAGCCAAGAAATAAAAAAGAAGCGCGGAGAGGCGCCTCTTTTGGTCTTTATTTGGCAAATTTCTGGTTATACAGTTCAATTGACTTATTGACAGCCGCAATAGCTTCGTCTTTTCCTTTGTAACCATTAATTGCTACGACATCTCCCTTTCCTTTGAGGATCTTATAGGTCTCAAAAAAATGAGAAAACTCTTTAAGGGCATGCCCATTTGCATCAGCAATATCATTTACCCCATCAAAATGTTTATCTTTGACTGGCACGGCAATCACCTTGAAATCTGATTCACCAGAGTCAATCATCTCCATAACTCCGATTGGACGAACGGCTACTTGAATGCCGACGTTGAGTGGATAAGTAGTAAGCACTATCACATCAAGCGCATCACCATCTTCCCACAATGTCTGTGGCACATAGCCATAGTCAAATGGGTATGGTGCAGCACTATAATTCACGCGATCAAGTGCAATGAGTCCGGTTTCTTTGTCAATCTCGTATTTGTTATATGACCCTTTTGGAATCTCAATAATAACATTCATTTCTTGAGGGCATTTTTCCCCTCGTGGTACATCGTGCCAAAGATTCATAGAAAAAAATTAAAAGTTACTCTGTGGCAGAGCTTACACAAAAAGAGCAAAAAAAGCAAGCCCTTTTGCCATCATTTCTTCTATACTCCAGGTATCTGTTCAAAATGGTCTGTTGGTGGCTCATAGCGAATTTTTGACACCGCCGAATTATACACAGCGAGAAGTTTGGCGTATTCCCTTTCAAAGTGTTCGGTATAATCCTCCCACTCTTCTTCTGGAAGAGCAATAATCAGATCAATTTCTCGCTGAGCCATTTTTCGTTGACTTTCAATGAGGTGTTTTCCACCTTCCCACATTCGTTTGGCACTTTCACTTTTTTGATCTACATCTTTATCCCATTTTTCCACCTTTCCCTGTGAAGCAAACAAAATATCCATTTTTTCTTGATATACAGCAGCCTTGATTATTTTTTCGTTTCGAATTTTTTTTCGTTCTTCTTCGGTAAGTTCTTTTGTCATAAGAAAAGGGTTAAAAATAACTTACCCCCCTTAATAAAGAAGACGTTTGAGTAGAAGATTTCTTACTTTTTTATTCTTTTTTTTTGGCCAAAATTACATACCCTTGTGCTTGTACAAACCTTCCAAGGATATACATTTCAATCAGGCCATAGAGCTCGGCCAGAGCAGCATAGTAGGGATGTGTTTTTTTCTTCAAGCGATAGAGTAAGAGGTTGAGTGTTTTTAAAATACTAAATTTTTCACTTTTTTGAAGGGCAGGATAGAGCTCTTCTGGATGACATAAAAATTTGAGCCAAAAACTACTATACATTTTTTGCACCTCAAACCCTGCATCTTGGAGTTTGGTTTTGAGTTCAATTTTTTGAAAGAGAGAAATATGATACTGGGCATGCGGATCAGTATTGAGTCCACGCCTCAGCATATATTGTCGCACATACGCATGAGGACCGAGAGCCGATTCACTAAACATTGCGAGAACTCCGCCAGGTTTGAGTACACGGGAAAGTTCTTTGAGCCAAGGCTCTACATCTTGGACATGACCGAGGACATCCGAGGTATAAATCGCATCAAAAGATTGATTTTCAAATGGCAAAGTTACTCCATCATACCAATCAAGACGTGCAGAAACACCATGAGATTTGAGTTTTTTGTTGCCAAGTTCTATCTGCATTTTCACCACATCAATACCAATCACATCAACGCTCCGACCAAACATTTTTTTGAGATCAATCACTGTAGCTCCCATACCACAACCAACATCCAGGATTCGGTAGGGTTCAAACCGATGATCAGTATGACCGTATTGTTTTTTTTGAGCTCGAAAATGCTTTTGTATAAAGCGATATAAAAACCATTTCTTCGGATAAAATAAAAGTTTCAAATGATCTTTGAAAGTGACAGTATCACCCAAAAATACAGGATCTGCATCCCAAATTTCAATTCCTTCGTCTGTTGTGACTCCCCAGCCGAGAGTCTCTGGGGTACTGGTTTTCATAGTAAATATATTGTACCATATTTATTGTCTAACCTAGAAATATGCTTGAAAATGGATTTTTGCTCATAAACAAGCCAACCACCTGGACCAGCCACGATGTGGTCGGCTATTTGCGTAAAGTTACTCGCGTCAAAAAAATTGGCCATGCCGGAACACTTGACCCTTTTGCCAGTGGTCTTTTGATTGTCGCGGTTGGTAGAGAAAATACCAAGCGTCTTGATGAGTTCAAAGGACTTGATAAAACCTACATTGCCACGCTTCATCTTGGAGCAGTGAGTGATACGTTTGATAGCACGGGTGTGATTACTGAAATTTCAGATAAAAAAATCTCATTTGAAGAAATAGAAAATGCTTTGAAAAATTTTAGAGGACAAATTGAACAATTGCCCCCAATGTACTCTGCCAAAAAAGTAGATGGAAAAAAACTCTACAAACTGGCTCGCCAAGGAATTGAAGTAGAACGGAAACCAAACTTGATTACGATTTATGAATTAAAAATTTTGGAATATTCTTATCCTCTATTGAAAATTGAAGTTCATTGCTCAACAGGTACCTATATCCGCACCCTTGCCCATGATATTGGGCAAAAGTTGGGAGTCGGTGCTTATTGCGAAGAGCTGCAACGCACAAAGATTGGCGAATTTTTTGCTGACATGGCGCTCCCTATAAAAGATTTTTGCCGAGATAATTGGAAAAATTTACTTTTTTAGTTTTCGTGTCTGCCGCTGATAGGTAATCGCAAAGCGGTGGGCTTCATCTCGCACACGCACCAGAATCTCTTGATGTTCACTCACCCAAGTGATAAAAGCGCGACGAGCTTCACGTATGTCTCTCGCAACTTTTTCATCATCTGCAAAAATTGACATGGGGAAAGTAAATTCATTTTTCTTGCGCTCTGGTCCTTTGGCAATGCCGACAATTGGAATGAGAATATGCAAATCCTGAAGGACTTTTTCAACACGATTGACCTGTGGTCGTCCCCCATCGATCAGCAGCATACTGGGTATCTCCCATTCTGGATGGTTGAATCGTCTTCGGATAACCTCTTCCAAACAATCTACATCGCTTTGTCCTTCTACACTTTTGATTTTGAATTTTCGATACTGATCTTTCATGGGACCAGCGCTATCAAAGACAACCATACTCGCAACTTTGCCACTTACTCCAAGATTGGAAATATCATAACCTTCAATACGTTTAATTTCGATATTTCCTTCACTATCAGGGGAGGTCAGGTGGAGTCGACCCCCTCCATCTCCCTCCCGATGCAATGATCGGGATAAACCTGCTGAGGGAAGCGAGACCATCGATTTATTTATAAGCGTAATATCCTCAATACGATAGAGCGACTTGAGTTGGTCTCGCAATCTCCATGCTTCTTCATAATTTTCTTCTTTTGAAGCAACTTTCATTTTTTTCTCCAAAGATTTTATCAGAGGTTTCTTTTGTCCTTTCAAAAACATCACCAGTGGATTAATTACTTTTTCTTTGTATTCTTTTGGTGAGACGGCACGCACACATACTCCAACACATTGTCCCATTTGATAATACAAACAGGGACGTTTCTGATCTGGTTTACAAGAAGAAAAATGAAAAATCTCACGCAAAATTTTTATGGCTGCTTTGGTATTGAGTCCTGGATATGGACCAAAAACATGCGCAAATTGTTTGAGATCAAAATCATCTTCTTCATATTTCACTCCGGCTTTCTCTGCTTTTTTCTTGAGTTCATATTCATGCTGACGTATGGTTTTTACTTCTGGATATTCATCTTTGGTGATCACAATATAATTCCAACTGCGATTGTCTTTGCCAAGCACATTGTATTTTGGCAAAAACGTTTTGATATAATTGGCCTCAAGAATCACCGCTTCGAGGACTGAATCAGTGTTTTTGTACTTGATAGACACCACTTCGTGCATCATGGCTTCAATCGGGCGGGTAATTTTTTTGAGACGAAAATAACTTCCTACTCGGCTTTTGAGAGAGGTGGCTTTACCAACATAAATCAATTCCTTTTGCTGGTTATAAAAAAGATAAATACCTGGATTGTCGGGCAAGAGTGCCACTTGTGACTGCGCTTTTAACATAAAAGTATTGTAGCATAGATTTGAGGCTGACAAAACCTTTCTGAGGCTTTACCAAAACGTATTTCTTTGCTAGTATAAGAGCCTAATGGGTTTTTGAAGCTATGTCAACCCGGCTACAAATCAACCACCTGTGCAAATCATTTGGGCCACGTGTTATCCTTGACAACGTGACTCTTTCGATTGGAGACAAACAAAAAATTGGAGTTATTGGGCGCAATGGCGCAGGCAAATCAACCCTTTTTCGTATTATTGTAGGCGATGATGAAAAAGATTCAGGTGAAATTTTGGTTCATGATGGAACAAAAATTGGCTACCTTACCCAGCATGATCCCTATGAAGGAAACGAAACAGTCATGGGATTTCTCGTGCGCACCAGCAATAAAGAAGAATGGCAGTGTGCCGCCATGGCAGGAAAATTTCAAATCAAAAATGAAATGTTTGAAAAACAGATTCAGACGCTACCCGGAGGATACCAGATGCGTGTGAAACTTAGCAGCATGCTTCTCCAAGATCCGAATCTGTTGCTTCTCGATGAGCCAACCAATTATTTGGATCTTTCAACACTCATTTTGCTTGAACAATTTCTCAAAAATTATCGCGGCAGTTTTTTACTCATTTCACACGACCGTGAATTTCTCAAAAATACCTGCAATGCCACTCTTGAAGTTGAGCAGGGACAAACTTTTTTTTATCCTGGAGATATTGAAGCCTATTTGGCACACAAAGAAGCCCAAGCAGATCTAGCAGCTCGCTATAACAAAAAAATTGAACGAGAAAAAGAACATCTCCAATCTTTTGTTGATCGTTTCCGCTACAAAGCGAGCAAGGCTTCGCAGGCACAGTCAAAGCTCAAACAAATTGCCAAACTCAAAACTATTGATATTTTGAATCCCTTGCGTGCCAGTCGTATTCGTATTCCTGAAATTGATGAACGCAAAGGAATAGCACTCAGCACCCATGAAATGTCAATTGGATATCCCGAAAAAACAATTAGCCAAGATATTTCTCTTGATATATCCCGTGGTGAACATGTGGCAATTGTCGGAGATAATGGAAGTGGTAAAACGACATTTCTCAAAACTATTGCAGGAGAGCTTGCCCCACTTTCTGGTACATTTCGCTTTGGTCCACATATAAAAGTGGGATACTATGCTCAGCATGTACCACAGATGCTCAAAAACCAAGATACCGTACAAAGCTATCTTGGAGCGGTAGCAAGTCCAGAAGTCAAAACCGAACGCATCCTCGAAGTGGCTGGAAATTTTCTTTTTCAGGGAGATGATCTGAATAAATCCATTTCAATGCTCAGTGGCGGCGAAAAAGCACGCCTCTGTTTGGCAGGACTTCTTTTGCAGAAAAATCATGTCCTTCTTCTTGATGAGCCGACCAACCATTTGGATTTTGAAACAGTTGAAGTGCTCGGAGAATCACTCAAAGAAACCAAGTGTACGGTGCTTTTTATTAGTCACAATCGAACTTTTGTCAATCTTCTTGCCACCAGTATTATTGAAGTCAAAGATGGTCGTGTGCGCCGATATCATCACAATTATGAAGAATATGTCTATCATCTCGAACAGAATCTCCATATAGAAAGAGGACTCAATAAAGAACCAGAGGAAGAGGTAAAAAGTTCAGGAGAAGATCGTAAGGCTCTTCATCAACAGATCAAAAAAGAAAAAAAAGCCCTTCAAGAGATAGAAATGGAAATCATGGACCTTGAAAAAGAGAAACAAAAAATACTCTCCTGGTTTGAAGAGCACCATACAGAATATTCAAGAGAAAAAACAGAGAAACTTCATGATACCACTCATTTTATCTTGGAAAAAGAAAAGGAATGGATGCAAACGCAAGGCCGAATTGAAGAGATGATGAAACAATTATAAAAAGACAGCCTTGATAGGGCTGTCTTTTTCTTTATTGTGCAACTGGAGCAGAAGTATCTACATTTGTTCCCATCATTCTCTCTTCGATTCCAACAAATGGATTATTGATATTGATGAAAATAGTAATATCTGCCTTGGCAATTTGATTATCCATAAAGGTAATGAAATCCTTTACGGTACGTTTATCATCTACACGAATAATATGGTAACCAAATTCTGATTTTACCAATTCACTCAGCTGCCCTTTTTCCAAAAGAAAAGCAGCATCAGAAAATTCTTTTACCATTTGTTCGCGTGAAAACCAGCCCAAGTCTCCACCAACATCTTTGGTACCATCAGTTCCAAATTCCTTGGCAAGCGCTTCAAAATCATCACCTTTTTTCAAACGTGCAAGTACATCTTCAGCTTGTTTTTTTGCTTCATCATCGGTTTTATCACTGGTACTAAACAAAATATGTCTTGCACGAACTTCTTCGAGTTGAAAATTTGCAAACATTGGATCAGTACTTGAATTAAAAGTGTCTTGAAGTTTTTGTTCCAAAATAAGTGGTCGAATTACTTTTTCAACATAGGTATCAAAATTCCAACCATAATTTTTTTGCAGTTCAGCATTGACTTCATCTTCATTGGTAAATTGTTGTAAAAGTTCTTGTTTTTTTGCATCAACATCTGCTTGTGTTACTTCAACATTATGTTGTTTGGAAATCTGAGCAATCAATTTATTAGCCACCAAACGACTAATGGTCATGTCTGAAATATCTTTATCTGCAACAGGTGGAAATTCAGCTCCTTGTGCTGCATAAAACTTTTTAAGAGTTTCCATATCCTGAATATAATCAGAATACAGGATTTTATCTCCATTTACCTCAGCTGCCGCTACACGCAAAATTGTAGCACCTTTTACAATCGTAGGGTTATACGATACATTTCGCGCTTGTGAGACAACAACTCCCATACCAATCAGACATACCAAAACGAGTGTTGATAAAACTCCCAGGAGTACCCAAATAAGCGGTGACTTTTTACGGTTCTCTTCATGTTTTTTTGTAGTTTCGTGATGTGTGTGTTTTTCTTCCATAAAAAAATTTTTAAGTCATGGTCTATGGCAGAGACCTGTGGATAAAGTAATACCACCATTTTAACCAATTTGGATGTTTCTGTCCAGATTCTGAAGCGTTTGATACGATCCCCTCTTCTGTTTGGACTTTTTGCATATTTGGTATGATCAAAACATTTTCCCCAGGCTTTTTCAAATTCAGCTCTGTTCGGGCTTTTTCTTCGACAAAAGCGTCACTGGTCACATAATTCAACAGTTCCATAGACTGAAATTTCTTCTTTTGCAAATTATCTACTTCTTTTTGAAGGTTTTCTATTTCTTGTTTTACTTTGTAACCCTGATAATATGTTCGGGCATATCCAAAAAGAATCAAAGCAATCGCTGAAAATATCACCACCAAAAAAAGACGGGAAGTAAAAAATCGCCTAAGAGTTGAGGGTTGTGGATTACGTGTCATGGCAATAGTATAACATGAAATTTGCCTATTTTCTATTTTTTAATGCTGTTCGCACCGCGTCTCGATCATCCCAAGGAATCATTTTCCCTTTCACCACCATTTTTTGCTCACTTCCTTTGCCAGTTAGCAGGATAAGGTCGCCTTCTTGAGCAAGATCAACTGCTTTTTGGATGGCTTCGTGTCGGTCTAGAATTTTGAAAAGATTTTCCCCTTCTTTTTTTCCAGTTTTTTCTACGCTACTAGCCACATCTTGTATGATTTCCATTGGATCATCATCGTATGGATCTTCATCAGTAATAATGCATACATCGGCGTGATTTCCTACATATTCTCCGACCGTGAATCGACGAGATACATCTCGCCCACCCCCCGTAGAACCAAAGACATGAATAACGCGTTTTGGCTGGATCTTTGCTACCACTTCATAGAGTTTTTCTATAGCTACTGGTTCAAAAGCATAGTCGACAATCACACGAAATCCCAATTGCTCTGCTTCGGAAATAAATTCAATGCGTCCAGCTGGGCCTTTGAGGACTTTCACCGCATCTTTGAGTGTAGTATGCCAATCAATACCGAGAATATGGCAGATTTCAATGGCACAGAGAATATTCATCATATTATGTGCACCAAACAGAGGCGCTACAAAGGCTTCTTGTCCAATTTGAAACTCGAGTCCCTTCTCGGACACTCGTGGTTTAAACAAATAAAAATGATTCTGCAGTGGAGATCCAAGCAAATGTTCATCACGAGATTTTTTTCCAAAGGTATATTTGTGATCAAATGGAACGCTGACAAATTCCTGCGCAGTGCCTTCAAACGCTTCTTCTGTCTCACAGAGATCTGCATTTACCACTGAAATTTTTGGAATGACTGCTCCCCAGTTCAAATTTTTCCATTTCCCAAAGACTTTTTTTCTTTTGGAGCGGCTGACATATTCAAAGATACTGAGCTTGGCATTTTTATAATTTTCAAAACTGCCATGTGATTCAATATGTTCTGGATAGAGATTGGTCAACACCATGATGTCATAGTTGATGAATTTATGTCGGTGCTGCACTGCCCCTTCGGAAGTGGTCTCGACAATGGCAATATCGCAACCTTTGCTGACCATTTCACGCAAATATTTTTGAATTTGAAAACGACCAAGCATGGTCATTTTTTGATCATTGAGTTTGTGCTCACCTGCTACATAAAAATCAATGGTCGAGAGTGAGCCGACTTTGAATCCAGCGTATTCGAGCATCTGACGAAGAAAATAAGTGGTGCTGGATTTTCCACTTGTCCCTGTAATACCAATCACAAAAATTTCTTCCGATGGATGATGGTATTTGTATGCTCCATACCAAGCCAAAAAAAGATGTTTCAAATTGTAGATCTTTTTGGGAAGAATTTTTTTGAGGATTGACTTAAACGACATAAAAACAGGTCAACTTTTTTGAATATTCTCTATTATCTCATTCTTCTGTAGTCTTGACAATATGCCTAAAACAGGCTAGGTTTATTTGTCACGTGTCTATAGATAGGAGAAAGTTCGTGTTCAAAAAAGCTTTGAAGTGGCTGGGAATCGCACTGCTGATCATCGCCTGGGCCCTGGCCAAGGCGATCACGCAGAACCCAAATCAGTGGAGGTTCCTATGGAGCCCAGACAGCGGTCAACCAAAAACGCAAGAGCAACAAATCTCCACACCTCCCTGCCGTTCTGACAGCGACAACCCCCAACTCCCTCCTACCACGACGCAATAGATCGCCGGACCTCGCGCGATCCCCCTCCTTCAC
>CAZKAD010000021.1:0-15037 GCA_964550845.1 uncultured Gammaproteobacteria bacterium | reverse complement strand
CCCTCCTACCACGACGCAATAGATCGCCGGACCTCGCGCGATCCCCCTCCTTCACAACCACAATTTTTTTCTTCACAAAAAACTTGTAAGAAAAAGATATATTTGTGAAGGGAGGGAAAATAAAAAAGTCCCTAGAGAATAGGAACTTTTTTTATTTTAAATTTTTCGCAGTGTTACTTCGTAGACCACCATTTCGAGTTTGTGGGAAGCTTGTTTAGCTTGGTCAAATTTATTTCGCAGATATTTGGTAAGATTAAATTCCATCAGTTCTCCAATAATTTCACTGGCAGTGTCAGCACATTTTTTTACGGTTTCAATATCATGATTAGTCGCTGCTCGTATTGCATAGCGGAAGAGTTCCCCTGGCACATCACAAAGTCCTGCAAGATACGTTTCACCCGTTACTGGTAGTCCTTTTATTTCACCAAGAGATCCTTTCAGAACAAACTGATACATGAGGCTTGCTTCAACATATTCTTCAAGTGCAGCCATGTAGGCTCCTTCGTCATGGATTTTGTTATTCTTTTTGTATTTTTTATTGAGATCTTTCATTATCGATTCTACGAGTTTGAGCTTTTGATCGGCTTCTTTGATATCCCCTCGGTGTAGATCAAAAATAACCCGTTTTGCATGGTGGAGAGCATCATCAGCATTTTTGATCACATCACGACGAATCAGGGCATATTCGTGCAGGTCTTTTTTGAGCTGTTCAACGTAGGACTTTTTGAGCATAAAGGTTGGTTAAGAATAACAGTATCATAGCAAACTTCGCAACGAAAAACCAGAGACTAAAAAGTAATTTGAGGATAAAAAATCACCGCTTATACGGTGGTTTTTTATTTGGTGACCCGGGCGGGGATCGAACCCGCGACCATTAGCTTAAAAGGCTACTGCTCTACCGGCTGAGCTACCAGGTCATAAAAATTATGAATGCAACCATTATATAGGCATTGAGGGAAAAAGTCAATAGTTCTTCACTCGGACGCCTAGATCAAAGCCTCCTCTATAGCCACCTCATTAAATCCCACAATAACCTTCCCATTGATATCAATGACTGGTACCCCCATTTGTCCAGATTTGGCAATCATTTCTTGCGCTCTTTTACTATCGGCTGACACATCCACATCTTCGTAGTCAATATTTTTGGAATCAAAGTATTCCTTGGCCTTGTGGCACCAAGGACACGTGGGTGTCGAGTAGATCGTAATCATAAAAAGGCAAATTAATTGGTCTTTTTAAATTTTACGGCAAAGATTGGCTCATAGTCATTTTCATATTCATCTTTGACTGATACTGTCTGTCCTTGCATAACCTGCGAGAGGGCAATGTCACTGAGCACTTCTTGATCACTTTGTATATCGATTTGCAGATCTTCCATTTGAGTAAATTCATTCGAAAAATCTTGCTTGACCATGGTTTCAATCTGCTTTTTCTTTTCACGAAGCGTCTTGAGCTGATCTACCACATCTTTATAACCGACTGCACTTTCGAGCGCTTCTTTGTAACTAGATTTCAAATCTTTGAGCTTCTTTTTGTTCTCTTGAATACGAAGGAAAACTTCTTGAATATTTTGCATACACAAAGGAATTTTAGGATTGAATGAACTCTAGTATAAGATAAATCCACTATTTCGTCAAAACTTCATCAGCACCTTTATAAATAGAAAGAAGTTGCTCTAAGTAGTCTTCCTTGGAAAAGTGTAAGAGTGTTTCTTTTCCATGTGTTCCCATTTTTTTTACTTCTTCTTGATGCTCCAGACACCATTTAAACTTCTTTTGCAAAGACTGTTTATCACCTGCATCAAAAGTGAGTCCGTTTTCTCCTTCATGAATAAGTTCAGCAATCCCTTCAATATTACTGGCCAAAACAGGCACAGAAAAAGCCAGACTTTCAAAAATAACCGTTGGGGAATTTTCATAGCACAGTGACGGCACAACCGTAATATTTGATTTGGCAAAAAATTCTGGCAGACGCACACGTTCTACTTTTCCATGAAACACAATCCGTGATTCAGATACCGCTTGCTCCCGCAAGACTTCCAAACTAGAACCTGATCCGACAATATGGAGTTCGCAGTCGTTATTTTTTTGTACAAAATCCAAAAAACTCTCCACTAAAAAATGCACACCTTTATGTTCTTCTATTTGTCCAACGTATAAAAAAGTAAAGATTTTATTTTTGGCCTCGGCTTCAACACTGGTAGGCAAAGTAATGGGGTTGCGCATCACAATGCGACGAGAATTTTGAAAAAATTTCCTCTCTTCATAAAATTGCAAGAGAAACTGTGAGGGAGAAATTACTACCTGAGGCGAACCAAAGAGCGTTCGCATAATAGCCGTATAAATCTTGGTAGCCACGCCAGTATAACGACGACTGTTTTCGTATTTTTTCAAAATAATACCACTTGGCTCCACCAGCTGGACATCATGAACTGTATGAATATGGCGAAGTTGAAGTTGTTTAATAAGGCGAGGAAGCAAAAATCCCAGCCCCATAAGATTATGCGTATGCACCACATCTGGATTTTCTTGTGTGAGAATCTCACGAATTTTTTTGCGAGTTGAAAAATGAAAAATATCAAGACAATGCCATAGGAACCGAGTAAGCAAAGAATGATAGTGCGCATCCGTATAGAAAAACAGATTGCGTGGATGAATCCGATAAATCGTCACATTCCCCTCTTTGACCTTTTCAGGAATATTGGGGGTGAGAGTAATAATAACCAAAGAATACCCCAGGGCAACCAGCTCTTCGGCTATTTTGTGTACGACTTGCTCGGCACCGCCCCTGGCATAGGGTGGGTAGAGGTTTGTTATGATACAGATCTTCAGATATAAACCTTTAACTATGATATATTTCTTCGATTATAGAGCCTAATTTCCCTCTTGGCAAATAGAATAAAAAATTCGCCCACAGTCTACCCCCAGAGTATACACTGCTGTGGCTTGAAAAACCGTTTCTGTTCGGCTATTATAGCGAGTACCATATGCCAGATATAGAAAAAATTCCACCCCAAAACCTCGAAGCTGAAATGTCGCTCCTCGGCTCTATTTTGATTGATAAAGAAGCCATGCTTAAAGTTGCCGATGTGGTCAGTGACGAAGAATTTTACAAAAACGCTCACCGTGATATTTATCTCGCCATGGTTGAACTCTACCAGAAAAATGAGCCAATCGATGTTCTCACCCTCTCCAACCGGCTTGAAGAAAAAGGTATCCTCGAACGTATTGGTGGACGCAGCTATATTGTCAGCCTCTCCAATGTCGTGCCAACAGCTGCTCATGTGGTTCACTATGCGACGATTGTCCACCGCAAAGGGACACTCCGCAAGCTGCTCACGGCCGGAAGCTCGATTGCAGAACTGGGGTATCATGAAGAAGCCGAGGATATTGAACGCCTCCTTGATGAAGCGCAGCAACAGCTCTACAAAGTTACGCAAAAGCACCTCCGTAATAACTTTACCCCGATCCAATCGGTCCTCAGTGATGCATTTGAGCGCATTGATGAACTGCACCGTGAAAAAGGAAAACTCCGTGGTGTCCCATCTGGTTTCAAAGATCTTGATCAGCTTCTTGCTGGATTTCAAAAATCTGATCTTATTATTCTTGCTGCTCGTCCATCAGTTGGTAAAACAGCAGTAGCTCTTGATTTTGCCCGCCATGCTGCAGTCAAAGGAAGGGTTCCTGTTGGAATTTTTTCTCTTGAGATGAGTAAAGAACAGCTGGTGGATCGTCTCCTCTGTGCAGAGGCAGGAGTTGACCTGTGGAAAATGCGTACCGGAAACCTATCCGATAGACCAGACAGCGATGATTTTCCTCGCATTGGTCATGCCATGGGAGTCCTTTCCGAAGCCCCTATTTATATCGACGATGCTCCAGGCAATACGGTCATGCATATCCGTACCAAAGCACGTCGTCTTCAGGCCGAACATGGACTTGGTCTTATCATTATCGATTACTTGCAGCTCATGGAATCACACAATAGCAAAGGGTCTGACAACCGTGTTCAAGAAGTTTCTGAAATGAGTCGTTCACTCAAAGGACTTGCCCGTGAGCTCAATGTACCGGTATTAGCGCTTTCCCAGCTCTCACGTGCAGTAGAGCAAACCAAACCAGCTATTCCAAAGTTGTCACACCTGCGTGAATCTGGTAGTATTGAGCAGGATGCTGATGTGGTACTTTTTATCTACCGCAAAAGCGCAGACCGCAACTACCGCCTCGAAGATATACCCCCTGATGAACGCAATATTGGAGAAATCCATATAGCCAAACACCGTAATGGTCCTACGGGAATGGTACGTCTTTTCTTCGATGCAACCCGCGCTTCGTATCGTAACCTCGATACCAGTAGTGGCCCACAATTTAATTAATTATTTTGAAAATATGTTCAACAAACTCAAACAATTCAAAGACCTGCGTGATCAAGCCAAAGAATGGCAAGAAAAACTTGGAGCTGAATCAGTTACTATCCAAGCTGCTGGAGGAAAAGTCGTTATGACCATGGATGGGAATCTCGCCATGACTGGACTTGCGATTGATGATGAACTCATGACCCCTGATAACAAAGAAAAACTGCAAAATGCCATCAAAGAAGCCCACAAAGATGCACTCAAAAAAATGCAACAAATCATGGCCATGAAAATGAAAGAAATGGGAGGACTGCCAAATATTCCAGGACTTTCTTAAAAAAATTTCCTCCCCGCTGTGGGAGGTTTTCTTCTTATGTATAGTAAGCCCATTTACAATCTCATACGCATCTTGGGCAAACTTCCTTCTGTGGGTCCACGTACAGCAGAACGGTTCGTTTTTCATTTGCTCAAATCTGGTAAAAAAGAAGTTGCTGATTTATCTCTGGCTCTGCAAGAGTTGATGCGGACAATCAAAAGTTGTGCGGTTTGCTTTGATTTTTCTGACCGGAGCCCTTGTACTCTTTGTCAGGATAAAAGACGAAACCAGTCACTCATTGCTGTGGTTGCAGAATCTCAAGATGTCCAGGCTATTGAAAAAATTGGTATTTATCCTGGGGTCTACCATGTACTGCGTGGGACCTTGCGAGCTGACATGGAAGAACACATCTCCGGAAACAAAATACCAGAACTGCTCAAACGACTGGAGAGTGGCAGTATAAAAGAAGTGATACTCGCCCTCAATCCAAATATGGATGGAGAAACTACTATGATGTTTTTAGAACAAGAGATCAAAAAAAATTTTCCGCAGATTACTCTTTCTCGTCTGGCACGCGGACTTCCAACAGGTTCAGAGCTTCAGTATGCAGACGAAATTACGCTCGAAAATGCCTTGAAATCTCGAACTATTCTCAAATAATTGAAAAGAAAAAACCCGCTTCTAGGCGGGTTTTTGTTGTTATACTTCTTTTACTTTGATTTTGGTAAAACTCTGTCGGTGACCTCGACTACGAGTGTAGCGAATTTTGTTTTTGAATTTTACAATGCGAATTTTTTTACTTCTTCCTTGTTCTTGAACCGTTGCAGAGATAGAAGCACCTTCGATATATGGTACACCCATTTTTACACTGCTTCCATCGTCATTGGCAATCAAAAGAACTTTATCAAAAACGACATCTTTTCCTTGATCAGCATCAAGTTTTTCGATTTTCATGATTGAACCAGTCTCAATCAAGTATTGCTTTCCACCAGTTTCGATAACTGCAAACATACGTATAAGATTATTAATTGAAAGGGAAACGTCGCTAGTATAGAGCAAAACGAGCAGTTTGTCAAGAGGGATTATTCTTGAATAACCGACATCTTGTCCCCTATTTTTAGGCCATACGTAGCAATAGAGCCAGCGGGAAGCTCGAGAACCATATTTCCAGGGGCACGAGGAATATATCGGCGGAGCTCTGCTTCAGGCTTGCCTATTTCGGTTGGTACGTTTGGTGCCATATCAACTACCACCCCTTTTTCTAGCCAAACAATATCAAGAGGAAACAAGGTATCACGCATCACAATAGACTGCTGCCGAGATTCTCCAAATACAAAGAGCATTCCATGGTAGGGTTCAAGACTTTGCCTTCCACCAACTCCCTTATGCCAATGCTTCGGTGTTTTTGCTACCAAAACCTCTAACGTTTGCCCAGATAATTGAACAGTCGCTGTAGGCCAACGATACTGTAAAAAAAATAAAAAAATTGCGGCAGCAAAAAACACAATAATAACGGCTACACTCAGTTTCGAAATAGGTTTTTCCATAGTATTTATTTTTTTCGGCTAAAAAATATTCCAACCAGCATCATAAGTATAAACAAAAATAACAGTGCAATCAACTTTTGGTTTGTCTGTAAAAAAAGAGTCGAAATACCAAAAACAAAGGCAATAGAATATAATAAGAGCACGGCTTGCCTTTGACCAAGGCCTGATTGAAGAAGTCGAAAATGAAGATGTTCAGAATCTCCGACAAAAATAGATTTCTTTTTCCGGAGCCGTAAGAAAATTACACGAACGACATCGAGCATAGGCACTCCCATCACGAGAAGCGTCGTTGCTATTTTACTGCCAGAAATAATAGCGAGTATACCAAGCAAAAATCCAATAAAAAGGCTTCCACCTTCTCCTAAAAATATTTTTGCAGGATGAAAATTCCAGACCAGAAATCCTAAACAACTCGCAATGAATAAAAGCGCAAACAAACTTACCTCTGGTTGAAACCACTGTGGCTGCTTACTTAAAAAAAAGACTACCAAGGCACCAATAGTTACAATTCCAGTTGAGAGTCCATCCATACCATCGAGAAGCTTGGTCGTCAGCATCATACTCATGAGCCAAAAAAATACGAGGGTATCGGCTAAGAGTAAAAAATTTCCGAGCCCAACTACTGAGAGCGAAAAATTATTCAAAAAGAGTGTTCCACCCGTTGGGCTGGTTATACTTTCAAGTCCAATCCCAGAACCAATCGCCACAATACTGGCCAGGAGTGGAAAAATAATTTGTTTTCCGGGAGAGAGTGTATATTTATCATCAAGAAATCCTCCAATCAAAAGGATCAGGCCACCAAAAAAAATACCCCAGAGATGGTGAGCCGTAATATCTTTTCCAATGTCTCCCGTACCAAACAAGGCCCAAAAAACAAACAGAAAAAAAGTTATAAAAATAGCAATACCTCCACCAAGGGGTATACTTTTTTTATGAATTTTTCTTTTTTGCGTAGGCCTATCAACAATTCCAAATTTCCGCATCAAAAATGCCAGAAGAGGGGTGAGAAGAAGTGAACACAAAAAAGCTGCAAAAAAGTAGAGTGCCAACATACCAAGAACAAAAGCAAAATTTACGAATATTTTTCCACCCGAAGTTCGCTGCCATCCAGCACCACGGTATCTCTACGATCGACCTGACGCTGCAAAATAAGTTCTGCGAGTTTATTTTCCACTAAATCCTGAATAGCACGGCGCATTGGACGAGCACCAAATTCTGGATCAAATCCAATCTCTGCCAAATGCTCGAGTCCTGATTCTTCCACTCGAAAGCCAATCCCACGCGCTTCCAAATCTTTCGTAATACGTGTAAGCATATACGAAGCAATCGTTTTGGTATCTTCGCGATTAAGAGCATGAAAGAGCACAATACCATCAAAACGATTCAAAAACTCTGGACGGAAATGATCTTTCAGCTCACTGCGCATCAAACTTTCACGAATCGTATCAAGTGGTACTCCGGCATTCATTTGTTCTTGTACATAACGAGTTCCGGCATTACTCGTCGCAATAATAATCGTGTTGGTAAAATCAATAACACGTCCTGTACTATCCGTTAAACGACCATCATCAAATACCTGCAAAAATAAATCCAAAATTTGCGGATGTGCTTTTTCCATTTCATCGAGTAGTACCAAAGAAAATGGTTTTTGACGCACCGCTTCTGTCAAACTTCCAGTTCCCTGTTGCCCTGGTTGTCCAATCAGACGATAAATAGAACCAACATCTTGGTATTCACTCATATCAAGACGCACCATACGATTTTCTCCACCAAAGTAAACCTCGGCAATGGTTTTTGCCAGTTCTGTTTTTCCGACTCCAGTTGGTCCCAAAAAGAGAAAGTTAGCAATAGGTCGTTTAGTAGAGCGAATTTCGGCCCTCGCACGACGCAGTGCATTGGCAACGAGTGATACAGCTTCACTTTGACCCACAACACGTTTATGCATTTCTTCTTCGAGTTTCAAAAGTTTTGAAGATTCATCCTGCGTAATACTGGTAACAGGTACCCCCGTCTTCTGTCCAATAACAGCAGCAACATCATTTTTACTAATCAGCTGATGTTCTCCTCGAGCAGATTTTACAAAACTCGCTACTTCGGTACACAAATCTACAGCGCTTTCTGGCAGTTTT
The DNA here is from genome assembly GCA_964550845.1 of uncultured Gammaproteobacteria bacterium. Lineage (GTDB taxonomy): Bacteria > Patescibacteriota > Patescibacteriia > Magasanikbacterales > UBA922 > CAYTKU01. Next base: position 6,697 of record CAZKAD010000021.1, on the reverse strand, counting down.
TGATCTCGTAAAAATCTCGAAGAAAGCTTAACACAGTTATCAATCGCATCATAGGAAAAAAAGACATTTTGTTCATATTCAATACCACCAACTTTTGATTCCACGACCTGAATTGCTTGATTTTCTTCCATTTCAGGAACATCGACGCGAGCAAACAAACTGCCGATAGATGTATTCAAAATATGCTGATTATATCCTTCGCTCGTGGCAGTCGCAATAATAATAAACCGTCCCGAGCTCAAATATTCAGCCAAGGTTTCTGAAATATCAAATCCTTTTCCAGTGACCAGATCTTGAAGATTATTAATAAACAAAATAATATTTTTGGCATGCGAAATTTCCCCCATCATATGAATGAGTCTTTCCTGCGCCCCATTGATATCAACTCCAGCCACCAAAGCCGTAGTGGAAAGCTGAACCAAACGTTTATCAAACATTCGTTTTGGCACAGCATCTTCAATCATTCTCTCTGCAATACCATGAATGAGTGTCATTTTCCCAACACCATGTTCCCCAACGAGCACCACGCCACTTCGTCCAGCATCAATTGCACGTAAAATTTCTTCGATTTCTTTTTCACGTGCCACACAGGTGGTCAAATAACCAAGAGCACCCGCACGAGTCAGATCCTGACTAAATGTATTCAAATATGGTGTAGCAACCGCTGTCATGGCTCGATCAAGACCATATTTACTGCGCTTTGATGCCTTCACCCGAAACTTCTGATACTGGTCACGCATTTTTTCACGAATACGAATCCATTCAACCACATTTTGAAATTTTTGCTGCTCTACACCAAGATCATAGAGCCATTCTTGGAGTCCTGGAGCAGACTCCACAACCGCTTCGAGTAGTTCTGCCACATCAACCCATCGTTTACGGCTGAGGTAGGCTTGCTCATATGATTGAAAAATTATTTGCCGCACATCATCTGATACAACAGGGTCATGCGTGTTTGTCCCCATTGAAAAAACAGTGGAAATTTTCTCTTGCATGATTTGTGTTGGAAGACCAAGACGTAAAAAGAGGGTGGAAATTTTTGAATTTGAAAGGAGTACATAAAACACATGCAGTGGAAGTACTTGTTCTTGTTTATATTTCTCTGATAAATAAAATGCTTCTCTCAATGCTTCCGCAGCATCAACAGTAAAGGAAAGATGAATATTGCGCCGTTTTTTATGAGGAATATGAGCGACTGCTTCAAAATTTTCAAGCATTCCTTCATTCCAGGTATTGGCATCGAGTTGTTTTGTATCTTTTTCAAATCCTTGCATTTCGACTTCTTCACGTTCTACTTTTGCATTTTTGATTCGGTATATAATCCACAAAAAAGAGAGGATACCAAGCCAAAAAAAGACTGCCAGACCTCCTCTATTCCAAAACGAGGCCTCTAATACTTCGCTTCCAACATTACTCTGATACAGCTTTCCAAAAAACAAAATAAGAAAGAGTGCGAGGGAGGCAAAACCAAGAATAATTTCCAAATAATATAACCTTTTTTGTGCTTTCTGTAATTTAAAAGAAAGTGAAGTAAAGGTTTCTCCATAAAATAAAAACTTCCCTCGAACCATACGACCAAACCCAATGCCATGGCATTCTAGACATTTTTTTCCTTGCAAAAAGCCAACACTCTGACAACGTGGACAGGTAACAAGATGAAGTGATGGTCGAGAAACAAAATCCATACTTAGCTTAAAAAAATATTGGACACAATTTCAAATACCACAAAGGCTGGCAAGAGTAACCAAGCAAAAAACAAAATCCAAACGACAGTACTCCAAATCAATAGACCAATACTTCGGCCAATGACATTGACAAGGCGCATAAAAAAACTGGTGATTCTCCCCTGCCAGTCAGTTTGACCAAACATTGGAACAAAAATATTTTTGAGCCACAGTCCTGGCGCAAGATTACTATTGGCTTCACCAATCAAACCGGTACATGCCAAAAAAGCGCGTTTGGCGCCAACAGAATACCACCACACCGGGAAGTAAAAAATATCAATAAAAAATTGTATCACGAGCTTTGGAAAAACAGACATAAGGATGCATCTATTTTAGCACATAAATAAAAAAACTCATAGAAGAACAATGAGTTAAAAACCCGGCAGGTCAGCAAGTTGAATCTTATCTTTGTGCAATAATTGGAGCTTCAAGTGATGCAAATTCAGGATTTTCTACTGGAACAAATTGTATTGACTTCAAACGAGACTGAATATTTTGCATAGAACCATTTTTGGCAATTTCAAATTGAAGTTTTGCCTGTTCTTCTTGCAGTGTCTTTACTTCTTTTTGAAGCGCTGAGATATCATATCCTTTTATAGATACGGTACTAAGTCTCACCACATATAAAACGAGTAATGCGAGCGCCAAAATCGAGAGAAACACTCGAAAGCCATGACCCGTCAAAAAACCAGGCAAGTGTTTTTCTTGTCTGAGCATCTGGTTATGGTTGGAGGTATAGAATGCTGAGTTCATAATTTTTGTACAACGCGCAATTTGGCTGAACGTGAAGGAGGATTATTGGTATATTCCTCGGTATCACATTCAATTGGTTTTTTGGTAATAATTTCAATATCTTTACCTTCTTTTGATTTGAAAAAATGTTTGACAATACGATCTTCGAGCGAATGAAAGGTAATAACGGCTAATCGACCTCCAGAAGAAAGCGCTTCTACTGCTTGAGGCAACACCTTTTCAATAACTCCAAGCTCATCGTTTACAGCAATACGCAAGGCCTGAAACACTTTTGTTGCAGGGTGAAGTCCACCAACCCAGGGTATTTCTTTCTCTGTTTTTAACTTTGTCCGATACGTAGAAAGAACAATTTCTACTAACTCTCCAACCGTTTGAATCTCTTTCTGCTTTCGCTCTTCTACAATCTTTTTGGCAATGTCTCGGCTTAAATTTTCTTCACCAAACCTGGAAAAAATATACTCGAGTTGTTCGGCTGGCAATTGATTTACCAGATCTTTTGCCGTGGGATTGTCAAGGCCAAAAAGTGCTGTTTCAAAACTACTCCCATAGCGCATATCCAGCGGTTCTTCTGGGTTCTGAAAGCTCAGTCCTCGGCTTCGCTGCATAAATTGAGGACTGGACCAGCCAAAATCCATAAGTATTCCATCCACTCGGCCAAGCTGTCCATTTTTCAGGATTTCTTTGAGCTGAACAAAATTATCTCGAACAAAAATTACTCGTCCTTCAAATCGGTAGAGAAATTGCTTGGCACGTAGGAGCGACTCTGGGTCAACATCAATACCAAGAAGTTTTCCTTCTGGTGCTATTTTTTCAAGAATTTTTTCTGAATGTCCTCCATCACCGAGGGTACAATCGACAATATTCATGCCGGACCTCAGATTCAACAATTCGATGACTTCACGGAGCAAAACTGGTACATGTCGCATAGTGAATTTACATGGCTTAAACACCGAGGATCCCCATTTGTTCGGCAATCGCAGTACTTTCGGCTTCAGTACGTTTGGTATAGTCTTTCCAGACATCGGCATTCCAAATTTCAAGTCGATTATAAAGACCAGCGATAACAACATTTTTTTTGATTCCAGCAAAGGTACGAAGGTACTCTGGAACAACGATTCGTCCTTGCTTATCTATTTCAAGGTCCATGGCTCCGGCGAGCATGAGCCGTGAAAAGGCACGGGTATTGGCCTGTGCAAATGGAAGGGTAGCAAGCTTTTGCGCCAGTTTGTCCCATTCTGTACGAGTATAGAGAAACAAACACTGATCAAGCCCACGAGTCACTACAGCACCAGAAGAAAGTTCTTTTTGGAACTTCTTTGGTATAGCGACACGCCCTTTGTCATCGAGATTGTGAGAATATTCACCGATAAACATAGTTGTTTAAAGAGAGATATGAAAAGACAAGCACCGTTTTCATATTTTGGTAATTCCCCACAATCTACCACTTGAAACCATTATATACCACTTTACTGCCACCTACAACCCTTTTTGACCAAAATTATCCACAGGAACAAAAAGTACCAGTCTCTCTAGGCTGGTACTTTTAAACGGCATTTCAATTTCTTTTATGTAGATTGTTTTTCCTCTTCAATCTCTTTTTCCAGAAGAAAGTCCACTTCTTTCATTTTCTTTTGAAAGGTAGAAAGAAAATTTAATTCTTCATTTGTTAAAGTTCTTTTTGATCTTATAACATTAAGTTGTTTGATATGAGCGTCCAAATCTTTGCGGATTGAATACAGTGATTTTACAAATATTTTTTTACTTTTTTTACGCTCTTGGTACCAAAAATTTGCTCCTCGACTACAAACAGAAAATATGATAACAAAAACCGCACAGATAGAAAGGATGAACAGCAAACTCTTCAATGGAAAATGAACGAGTATATTCATGATTTCACCAATGAACATACCTTTTACCTCAAAAGAAATTGCTGAACTTTCGATACTCTTGGCGCCTCTTGCATCAGTTACTTCAACCGTAAATGTATAAATACCCGGATCGAGTCGTTTGGTCACCAAAACACCAAAATCTCCGAGGGTATTGGTCCTTCCAATCTCTTCTGAGACAACAAAATCTTCCTGACGAACGATAAGTCGTATATCACTATTTGGATAACTCCTTCCTCGTATACGGATAAGGTCATGAAAATCAACCGTTTCTGGATAAAACGTTATTTCTGGTGGATCAATTGACTCAATACTAAATGGAGAAGATACCTCTGTTGTATTTCCAGCATTGTCTATAGCCACGACTGTCACTGTGTGGTTGCCAGGCTTTTGTGGTGGAAGTGGATAAGGATTGGACAGTGCAGGAGGAGCTACACGCACCAAGCCGCCCGTACCAACTTTGACTTCATAAGTAACAACACCCGAGGATTCATCTGAAGTATTAAAAAGTATTACTGGTTGTGGCTCTATACTTTTTTCTCCATGAGGAAATGTAATCGTAAAAGGATTTGGAGGTGTAGTATCAATATTGACCTGATAACGAGCCACATTGCCCCAACCAGCGATAGTTTTTGCTTGCACCAAAAAATAATAAGTCCCATCTGGTAAGGTATCGACTTTTTTTGTTGAAATTGGAGAGGTATACAAAATAGTGGGAAGACTGTTGGTAGAAGTGGTTATCACGGTTCTGACTTGAAGCGTTCCAGGTGGAAGCGTCCAGAAAAATTCAGGGGTATTATTGTTATACCACAGAGCCTGATCAGGATGAGTCGCAGAAGTAACAATAATGTCCGCAGAGGTTGTAGGAGCAGGAGGATCTTTTTTTACTTCCTTTTCTTCAATTTTTGGATCTTTTGGAGGTGTTGGTTTTGGTGATTCTCCTACAATTTCGGCAGGAAGCGCAAGACTAAAACTTGCACTACCCAAACCACTCAAAATATTGGTTCCAAGACCATCATTTGCCAAAATAGAACCTGAAGAAAGCCTCACCGATGCAGTACCAGAAGATTTGACTTTCAAATTGACCGTAAGAATCTTTCCACTTCCTCCAGTAAAGCCAGGATTGAGGACGATTCCTTCAAAATTTACAGTCCCAGCACTATTGGAAAAAGATGGTTCCTGTGCCCAGAGTGAAAAAATAGATCCCCCCTTGGAAAGGGAGACTACTTCGAGCGTATCTTTGGGAAAAGAAAGCACACCAGAGGCTGCATTCATGGCCTGATCAGCACTTGAAGTATAAATACTCACAGCAAAACTATCACCAGGTTTGTATGTGCCAGAAGACGGAGAGAGAAAAAGCGTCGCTGCTTTGGCAGAAAGAGGCAGGAGAAGAAATGCAAAAAAAATCAGAATTTTCGAAAACGTTTGAAGCATACAAGACAGGCGGTTGCTACGATAAAAAATATAACCGCTAATAGTATACCAGATTTCAAAATACTTTCATACCACGAAATTTTATTCTCGCCTTCGATGACAACAATTCGTTCATTTCCAAAATTATCCACTGCTTTTATAAATATATCTGTATCAAGAGCTTGATTTTTGATCATATACGGACTCTCAAATACTTCATAATTTGCGTTTTTTCCTTCTTTTACTTCATAATGATCAATTCCAGAGCCTTTATCTTGCGAAGAAAAAATCAAAGTATATTTTCCAGAAAAAAGATGTGGATCTTGGGTAACATACGGCACAAAACTTTCCGGTATTTCTCGATCCTCTCTCTGCACCTGCCCAAAAAAGTTATCAGAAGTCGAACTATTGACCTCAACCCAGGCAGTATTTATCTCCAGAGGAAGTGGTGTTCCCATACCATCATGACGCAGAACTTGAAAGTTGCTTCCATGAATATTGCCAAGCCCTGGCTCTTTGGCACGAAATACAAGGGTAAAAATATTTTGATTTGATCCGACAAAACCACCAGGAGTAATTCCAGAAAAAATAATCTTTTCCGCCCCTTGCCTCTGCGGTTTTTCTATCCAAAAATTTATAATTGAATTGCCCGATTCAATATCTATCATTTCGAGCAAAGAATGAGGAAAAACAATATTCCCTTCGATAGCATTGACTGATTCGCCTTGAGTATCCAAAGTTATTGGAACGAAAAATTCTTGCCCAACCGGGACAGGAGTATCTGGAGTCTCTACTCGTATGCTGGCCCCAAGAGCGGGAAGCATTGCAAAAAAACAAAAACCAACAACACCAAAAGAAAAAAATAGTTTGAAAAAATTTTGCATACCATTAACCTGTCCAATAAAAAGCCATAATACTCAA
>CAZKAD010000020.1:0-15950 GCA_964550845.1 uncultured Gammaproteobacteria bacterium | reverse complement strand
GCGGTCGAAGAAGAACCTGGCAGAAGCTATAATGGAGGAGATGGAGGACGTCAAAATAATCCTCCGGAAGAAGAAGATTCATCCTCTTCACCATTTGTCCCTGCAGAAGAAACCATCAAGCTCTCTGACACGCAGAGACAAAAAATTGTGATTGGTAAGGCAGTGCACCATGTTACTCGTGTATCAGCCAGCGAACAAACTGCTGTTATCATTTTGGAATCAGATCCTCTTACCCTCACACTCCAAAAAAACAAAATAAAACGTATTGATACTGATGGGGATAAAAAGGTTGATTTGAGTGTTACCTATCTTGGTCTTGAAAATGGTGCTCCAAAATTTATTTTTGCTACTATAGCCCCAGCAAAAATTTTGCCTCCTGTTTCTCCTTCTGAACCTCAAGATACAAATAATCCTACTCCTCCAAGAGAATGTCTTCTGCTCAAAGGAAATCCATATAAAATAGAAGGCTCTCCTGCTGTGTACTTGGTCGATGTTGCTCATAATAGTGATGGAACTATAAACACCACTATTGCCTGTGCCAAACGCGCCTTTATCAATGCGGATTTGTACTTTACGTATTTTGAATCATGGAAAAATATACGAACAGTTGATCCACAGATCCTTGCGGAAATTCCAAATGATGCAATGAATATTATCCCGGTTGGACCAAGACGTACTTTGACTACGGGTTCTCTTATCAAAATGATCGATGACCCAAAAGTGTATCTTATTATCGGAGCACAAAAACATTGGATTCAAACGGAAGTCATTTTCCGTGCGCTTGGATACCTTTTTAGTTGGGTAGATGAGGTAGCAAAAGATACGATCAATTCTTTTACCGAAGGCCGTGTGATTGATAAACCTGTTCGACCAGCTGGAACAATCATTCGTTATCCACAAAATGATACTCTCTATCGGATTGTAAATAAAGGTTCTGTCCTTGATAAGGAAGAAGTAAATCCTTTAGAAATATTTTCAAATTACAATAAAGACAGAGTTGTTACTGTTTCTCAAAACGAAGTATATCCACGAAATACAGAGGAACCATCAGTAAGAGTTGTCCAATTTACTCGATTTTTATCAGTTGGATCTTCTGGACAAGATGTCCTTGCTTTGCAAAATATTCTTACGGATTTGGGCTACTTGACTGCCACTCCAAATGCATACTTTGGCCCTGCTACTCGTGAAGCCGTGCTCAATTTTCAAAAAGATCGTGGTATTGATCCAAAAGGGCATGTAGGCCCAGCTACCCGCGAAGCACTGAATAATCTCTAGATAAGAAGCAACCCAGGTGGGTTGCTTTTTTAGGCCTTTTTTTGTAAGATGGAACCACTATGAATGAAGAAAAAAAGGTTCTTGAAGAATTGGCTATTCGAATTAATGACACCATGGATCTCTTGCGGATAGACGATTTACGCTCTGAACAAAAACGCCTCGAAGAAGATATGCAATCTCCTGGTTTTTGGAATAACCAAGAAAATGCGACTGCGGTGAGTAAGCGTCTTTCAGATATTACCAGTGAAATAGGGGAATGGGAAACCATGGAAAAAGAAGTAAAAAGTTTACTCAGTTTGATTGCCGATATGGGCGATATCACGGATGAAACCATGAAACAAGAAATACAAGAACAGACAGAATTTTTGAAAAAAAGATTTTCCTCTCTAGAATTTTACCTGCTCCTTTCCGGTAAACATGATAAGAAGAATGCGATTGTGGCAGTCCATGCTGGCAGTGGTGGAACGGAAGCCCAAGATTGGGCAGAGATGCTTCGTCGTATGCTTTTTCGCTATGCAGAAAAAAAAGGTTGGAAAGTTACCATAATCGATGAATCACAGGGTGCAGAAGCTGGTATTAAAGCCTGCGTCTTTCGTATAGAAGGTAGATATGTGTACGGTCATCTTCAAAGTGAGCATGGTACACATCGATTAGTGCGTATTTCTCCATTTGATGCTGAACAAATGCGACATACTTCTTTTGCTCTGATTGAAGTGATTCCAGAAATGGAAGAAAGTGAAATGGAAGAAATTGATTCAAAAGATTTGCGGATTGATACATTTATGTCTGGAGGAAAAGGAGGACAGAGTGTAAATACCACGTATTCGGCGGTACGAATTGTTCATTTACCAACAGGTATTACGGTTCAATGTCAAAATGAGCGGTCACAAATTCAGAACAGAGAAACGGCTATGAAGGTGTTGCGCTCGAAACTCCTCCAGCTAAAAGAAGAACAAGAAGAAAAAGAACGCCTTGAACTGCGTGGTGAATATAAAAGCGCAGAATGGGGGAATCAAATTCGCTCTTATGTGCTTCATCCATATAAAATGGTAAAAGATATTCGTACCAGGCATGAAACCAAGGATCCAGATGATATTTTGAATGGGAATTTGGATCCATTTATTGAAAGCTATTTACGCTGGAACAAAGAAGGCAGACCCGATCGAAGGTCAAGTGAAGATAATGAATAATATATGAAAAAAATTTTTGAAACAGAAGTAGAAATGAATATGCTCACTTCTGAAGTAGAATCAGGTAAAGTATGTATTTATCCTACAGAGACATGCTATGGTATTGGCTGCGATGCTCTGGATAATATGGCTGTACAAAAGGTGTTTGCTATAAAAAAACGTGATCCACAAAAACCTTGTATTTTGCTCTTCAAAGATATTGAAATGCTCAAGCAGTATGCTGTTTTAAACCCTGACGTTGAGCAAAAAATAAAGCCCTATTGGCCAGGCGCTCTTACGGTTACTTTACCAGTTCAAAAGGATACTCATCTTTCGCACCTTGTTATTTCTTCTCTTGAAAAAATTGCTTGCCGTATTTCTCCCCATCCATTTATTCAAAGACTTTTTGAAACACTGTCTCATCCACTGGTGTCTACTTCTGCAAACCTCGCTGGTTTACCTGCCATCTATACCTCAGAAGAAATTGTGCAGACATTTGGAAACGGCAATGAAAATAGTCCGGATTTTTTTATTGATGCAGGCAATCTCCCGCTCACACCTCCATCAACCATCATAGATATTGAAGGCAACATCATCACTGTTATAAGGCAAGGGGATATAAAAATTTCTTAGATAAGATGCGCTCGCTTGGAAAGATCTATGAGTGTATCAAAAAATGTACGTGCCGAAGCTTCATCTATTTTTCCATTTTGAATGGTATTTTTCCAAATCGGATGCTCGGCTTTTATCATATTCATTTTCCCAGAGATACCTTGAAATTGTTCGTAGAAAGTATCATGCAACGTAAGAGAAGAATCTTTGAGCGTAAGGTGCATCCAGCCAAGAGAAGCAAAATAATCCAGTATATCAGTTGGAATAATAGCATCACCTACAAGTATAAGTTTTTCATCAAAACGAGGATTTTGTGCTATGCCTGCCTGAACTCCGGCACGTTTTGGCACAATATCAAATGATTTTTTTTGTGGATTTTTGACAGTAAATGTTACGGTTTTTTCTAGCGTGTAACTATATACCATACCGACTCCATTGCCAAGCTCTGCTGTACTCTCAAATCGTATTTCGAGTGGAATACCTTTGTACTCACCAAAAGAACGGCCCCCAATAGAATAGAAAGTATCTTTTTTATTCGGTGATTTCATTTCTTCAAATTGCAATCCAAGTGAACTGCTCAGATCTCTCAAGGGATTATTTTTTTGACTTGTCTTTACGCTTTGATTCAGTTGCGCTCGGCTTGATTTTTGGAGAAAAAAGACCACTACCAAAAATCCGAGAAAAATAAGTATATAGGTCATAGGGACTATGAAAGCGAAATAATTTCTTTTATGGTATCTTTAGAAATTGCCTTGGTGAGCAAAAGACTTATTGCATACACACAAAAGCCAATTACAATGCTGAGGAGCACATGAAGATTTGGCAAAAAGTAGAGCACGCCTGCCATTATACCTGTCGAAAAAATTATTTTGGAAAAAAATAAATAAGGAAGTGGAAGTTGAATATATCGTTTGATCAAGAAAAAAAGCCCAACACCAACAAAAACTTCAGAAAATACTGTCATCCAGGCTGCGCCAATCATACCAAACCTCGGCACAAACACGAGATAACCAACAAGCGTGAGTATTGCTGCACTGATATACACATATAACGCTGTTCTTTGCCTATCAATTGCCACAGCCAGATGCCCATAGATAGATCCAATAAATAGACCAATCACCGCAAGAGAGAGAATTTGAAGCGGCAGGCTCGCTGGGGCAAACTCTTCTCCGGCTACTAGATTCATGATCGGACGAGCCAAAAGAAAGGTACCCGTAGCAAGTGGTAACCCCAACAAGCACATCATCATGAGTGCGCGGTCATAATGTTCTTTAAATTCCTTTTTATTTTTTCTGGTCCAACTACCAGCGAGAAGTGGAAGAAGGATTCCCATACTCAGCATAGCGATTTGTGTAACAATATCAAGCACGCGGTAAGCTGCGCCGTAGAGACCAACTTCTTCTTGTGATCGATAAAACGAAAGCAAAAGAATATCTCCCTTGAGATAGACCACATTGAAAAGAATAGACAGGGTAATGGGCCACATTTTTATGGCAATGGCTTTCCAAATAGTGCTATTGAAGCGAAAGGCCAGAGGAATATACTTTCGGGCAAAGAAAAAGAGAAAACTCATGTATACCACAATAGAAAGACTAATGAGTGCCATGATCGGTTGAAATGATGCTCCCCAATACATGAGGATATACAATCCTCCAACGAGAAAAATTCTTCCAATGACTTCTCCGGCAGAGACCAGATACATTTTTAATTCTTTTTGGAAAAAGCCAGTGAGCACTTGGTTCATGGAAATGGCCAAAAAGGAAATAGCACTAATGGCAATCGCAATTTTTACTTCAGGTGGATAGGGGAAGAAAAGGCTAATAAGGGGGGCAATGGCCAGACAAACCACTCCTGTCACAAACCGAAACGCAAGTAAGTTCTGAAACAGTTCTTTTGAGTCAAATTTTTCTTCACTGAGCATTTGGGCTGTTACAGGAATGAGTCCAAAATCAATTAGGATTCCCACAAACTGTAAAAAAGATATGGTTGTAACATACCATCCAAATTGTTCTGTTCCCAGATAACGAGTCATCATGGCAATGGCAGCAAGTCCAAGAACTGTGGAGATAGCTTTTCCAACCATTTGAACAATTGTGTTGTGGGCGATTTGTCGAGTCACAGACATATAGAAACAGAATATCATTTTTCGCTGTGAAAAGCAATAAAATGCTATTTTTCATTGAGTAAAAAAAGATTTTTTGGTATACTCATAGACATATGAAAAATTTTTCTTATCTTTTAGCTTTTTCTGCACTGGTCTGTGGTATTTTTTCTTTTACCATGCCAGCTCAAGCTGCTGATCCCAAGCTCACTATTAAAGATGCCGCATCATACTCTGCGCAGTATATTTCTCAATCACTACCAGATCCTATTACTATTGAAGCTGGTTCTACCAAAACAGTTGTCATAAAATTTAAAAACACGGGTACGGCTACTTGGAATGAAAAGGGCGCGCAGTATATTTCTGCCTACACAGTAGAACCAAAGTATCGTGCATCGCCTTTTGCCTCCAAAAATTGGCTCTCCAAAACACAAACTGGAAAAATAAAAGGCCAAGTCAAACCTGGTGCTATTGGCGAACTAACAATTGATCTGCAAGCACCGTCCAAAACAGGGGACTATACCGAAGAATTTTATTTGGCTGCCGAAAATTCTAGCTGGATAAATAAAGGATATTTTTTTCTTAAAATTAAAGTCGTACCAGCAAAAACTGCGACCGTAACACCAGTAAAACCAGAACCAGGAGCACCTGTAGCCATACCACCAAAACAGGTTGAACCCTATGATGGACAAAGAATTCTCCAAAGCAAAAAAGATATTGAAGCCGTAGGAGGAGATCAAATCAAACTCATTGTAAGCTTTGAAAATACAGGTGAAAAAACGTGGAAATCATACTCGCTTCTTTCTCCTACGCTTTCGCACCTGGCTGCTGTAGAAAAAGAAGTGGTGTTTGGCGATGAAAGTTGGCAAAGTAAACGAGTCGTTTTAGAAAAGAAACAAACCATTGCACCAAAACAAACGGTAAAAGAAACCTTTTATTTTCGTGCTCCCAAAGAAAAAGGTGAATATGTAGCGAGGTTTATTTTGCAGGCCGATGGCAACACTCTCGAGGATACTATAGCCGAGGTGCACGTTGATGTGACTGAAAATGCTCCCAAACATTATAAAGAGCCAAAACTCAAATCAGATGATATAACTCCAGTGGATTTGTTCCGTTTGCCGGATGAACCTCGGATTCGTGTTGGTCTGTGGAAACTGGAAAAACCAGAAAAAGACACTGCCGAATTTATTTCGACTGATGCTGATTACGATCTCTATGACGGTGAAGCAGGAGAAAAACTTTACACGCTTCCAAAAGGCGAAAAAGCGAAACTCGCCTACAAAGCCGGAGTCTATACATTTCAATCTGGCAAGAATATATTTGAAGGTAAAAAATACTTTCGTTTAGTCCCAGCAGAGAACCCTGAGGCAGTGTTTGAAATAACCAATCAACAGCGGACGATTGATTGGCATAAGGGAATGAATTTCAATGCCTATCGTGGATCCATGGAATACCGCCTGACAGACGACGGCAAGGCAATTTATATCATCAATGATCTTCTACTTGAGGACTATGTATATGGTATTGCCGAGACCAGCAATGGAACAGATTATGAATATATCAAAGCACTGCAGACAGCAGCGCGTACCTATGCCTATTTTATCACTGCGACGACTGATAAATACCCCAATGGCAATTTTGACGTCGTGGCCCATACCGGAGATCAGCTCTATCTCGGCTACCGCAACGAAGCGCTTCGCCCTCGAGTCGTGCAGGCAACCAATGATACACGTGGAGAGGTTATAACTTATGATACTGATAGTAATCCAGCGACTCCAAATGCGGTTATTATCACACCATATTTTGGAAATAGTGATGGGATGACTCGAAGCTGGTCAAAAGTTTGGGGTGGAAGTGATAAACCTTGGCTTGTTCCAGTCAAAGCTGTCTATGATAAGCGGGATAAAAAGAAAATGTATGGCCATGGAGTCGGTATGAGTCAACGCGATGCTATGATTAAGGCCAATGAAGAAGATTTGGATTACAAACAGCTGTTGAAATATTATTATACTGGTGTTGAGATTGAAAAACTCTATCCCTAAACTTATTTATTTGGCGCATTCCTGCGTTGTCATTGCGCTTCTCGTTCGACGTAGCTTTGACTACGTCTCACTGCAATGCTCATTGCCGCCTTGGACTGCATCCAAATAAATAAGTTTACAAAAAATTTTAGTTTAGGTTCATTTTTAGCAAAAATTACATTGACAAAACGCGTTTTTTGTGCTATAATGGCTTTATAAATTTGCTTAATTTAAATAATAATTATAGATATATGTCAGTAGTATATCGTGAAGGTGGTCATAAAGGACACGAGGCAAGTATTGCGACTCAAAAATTTGACGCACTCGATCCTAAAGAATTGCTTGGAGTTAAGAACGGCGATGATATTGATGTAGATGCAGCCGTTAAGGCACGTAAAGAGTTTGATGCCGCTTATTCACCAGAAGATTTGCAAAAGGAAAATGAATTGCTTGAAAATAATCTTGATATTCATAAAAAACCTTTAGCTGACATTGGAAGAGACCGTGCAGCTGCTATTGGACAAAAAATTTCTTCTGCCAAAAAAGGTATGGGTGGCTTTTTGGGTCGTCTTATGGATAAACTAAAAGATGTTGGTGCGAGTTTATTGGCTCCTGATGTCGTAGCGAAAAGAGCTGCCGGTGCAACTGCTGATGCTGTTGGTAGAGCAACAGACTTTACTGTAGAAAAAGCTGCTGCTGCCGCTGCGGCAACAAGAGACGCAAGTGTAAAAGCTGCTAAAGCTACCGCAAGAGGAGTTGTTACTGCAGGAAAAGTAGCAGGCGCCGTTGTTGCTGCACCTGTTGTCGCTCCTGTTGTTGGTGGTGCTATGTTAGGAAGAGCAATAGGAAAAGGAGTAAAGGTTGGTGCTGAACGCGTAAGTGAAGGTGCTCTCGGTCTCACACTCAGTGCTATTGATAAGGTTGAACGTGCTGCTGGTGCAGCTAAAAATGTTGCTGAAATTGGTTTTATAGGTGCTCTCGCTGGAATAGATTCAGGCGTTGATGCTGTTAAGGGTGGAGCAAAAACTCTTGCAAGAGGCACAAAAGAAACCGCCGCATATGTTGCTGGTGGTGCTCGCGACATTGCACTTGGAGCTCTTGATAAGGGAAAAGAACATGTAGTTCGACCAGTGATTGAAAAAGCTCAAGATGCTTGGGGAGGTCTTATGGAACGAGGAAGCAGTGCACTTGATGCTCTTGCTCAGAAAAAAGATGGTGTTTTATCTAAATTTCGTGAATGGAATTTAGCTCGTTTGGAAAAGAAAGCTGCTCGAAGATTGGAAAAATGGAAGAATACCGATGCCGCTATGATGGCAGAAAGAGAAAAAGTTGAAGCCCTTCATAGAAAAGCACTGGGTCAACGCGAAGCTTTAACTGTCGTTGATGCGGTTCAACCAGAACCTTCAGAAGAAGTAGACACTCGTGTCGCTGCTTAAATTACTTTTTAATCTTCCAATTTTATGAATAAACAAGAGCTTATCCAATATCTTCAAAATAACGAACATTTTGATGATGCATTTAAACAGCTTTGGGTTTCTCGAATTCAAAAAGAGGGACTCACCTCTGAAGTGCTGGATCAATTAAAGGCTGCTATTGTCGATGAAGTTTCAAAAACCTATGCCGAAATGGGTGTAGAAGAAGATACCAATGATCCTGAATATCAAGCAGAGCACAAAAAAATGATGGATGAACTTCAAAAAATTGATGATGAATTGGAATCTGCCATGACTTCTTTAGTGGAAGAAGGGAATGTGGTTTTTAAAAATGCTGTAACACAAATGGAAGAAGATCAAAAACAAGCAGTTCGTGATTCCATGTAATTGCGTGTAACAAAAAACCACCTGTCTCGGGTGGTTTTTTCATCTTTAAAATATTTTGTTTATAGCATTTCAACTCCTTCAAGATCTTCTTTTTCTCCAGCTTGGCCTTTTTCTTCTTCTGGTGCTTCGCCGCGTTCTACTGCTTCCCAGATGCGTTTATTGATTTCTTTCATGAGTTTTGGATTGGCACGGAGGTATTCTTTGGCTTTTTCTCGCCCTACACCAAGTTTTTCTTCCCCAATACTATAACTATTGCCGGATTTACTAATAACTTTGTGGGCAACTCCAGTATCGAGCAGATCTCCAGACATGGAGATTCCTTCATTATACATGATGTCAAATTCAGTAGTACGAAATGGTGCTGCGACTTTGTTTTTTACAATTTTTATTTTTACACGATTTCCAATAATTTTGTCGCCTTGTTTTATTTGAGCAGCACGGCGGATTTCAATACGAACAGAAGAGTAGAATTTGAGTGCGTTTCCACCGGTTGTAGTTTCTGGATTTCCAAACACAATACCGATCTTCTGACGAATCTGATTGATGAAGATTACTACGGTCTTGGTCTTACTGACAATACCAGTGAGTTTGCGCAGAGCCTGTGACATGAGGCGAGCTTGAAGTCCCATGTGTGAGTCTCCCATTTCTCCTTCGATTTCGGCTTTTGGCACCAGTGCTGCGACAGAGTCGACTACGACCACGTCTACTGCATTGGAACGAACGAGCGTTTCGAGAATTTCAAGAGCCTGTTCACCAGTATCTGGCTGAGAAATAAGAAGATTATCTACATCTACGCCGATTTTGCGTGCATAGTCTGGGTCTAGGGCATGTTCTGCATCAACAAAAGCAGCAATACCACCGAGTTTCTGTACTTCAGCAATGATATGCTGTGCCAAAGTTGTTTTTCCACTTGCTTCTGGTCCAAAAATTTCAAGGATACGACCACGGGGGACACCTTTGACTCCAAGAGCAAGATCCAAAGAGACTGATCCAGTAGGAACAGCATCGACTTGCATGGCTTTGGCCTCGCCAAATTTCATAATAGACCCATCTCCAAAACGTTCTTTGATCTGATCAATGGCAGATTGCGCTGCTTTGAACTTGGCTTGTTGTTCTTCACTTACTTTTGGCATACATGCACAATTAAAAGATAATTTATAATCCTACTATACACCTTTAAAGATAAAATTTTTCTCAAATGTGGACAGGCTTTTGGGAAAAATAAAGGGAGAATAATCATTCTCCCTAGTAGAGTACATTTTTTTTGTCCACATGTCAATTCGTGGTATTTTTTGTATCGGTTAAAGAAAATTCTGGTTTATTTTCCAAGATAACATAACGAGTTTCACTGGTTGTTTTTCCATGTTTTTGTTCTGCAGAAATCACGAGAGTGTTTACACCAGGGGAGAGAGAAAGAGTTTCATCAAATATACCCTGTTCACTGTTTTTGATTTCTTTTCCATTGATCATTACTTTGACTTCTTTGTCTGTTTGACCTCGGATTTGCAGATTTGCGTCTGCGGTAATCATTCCATTGACAGGAGAAAAGAGATCAAGCTCGGGAGGCTCAATAATTTGTTTGACCTGAAGGCCGAGGTAAGTAAAAAATACCAATGATACCACCAGAGCTGCACTCAGACGAAATAAAAAGGGAAGGTTGTACCAGGCATGAATACCTTTTTTGGATAAAGAGGTTTCTATCTTTGGTAATATGTGCTGTTCGAGTTCTTCTTCGACAAACTGATGAACAAGTTTTTTATAATCAGCATCAACAATATGACAGTATTGTTTGACGAGTTTCTTTTTATAGATAGGAGCAAAAGGAAGGTCTTTGGAGCGGCATTCTTCAAGTGCAAGAATATGAGTGCTGCTCATTTTGAGGCGATCAGACATTTCCTGTAAAGAAATTCCTTTTTGTTCACGCAGGTTTTTAAGTCGCAGACAAATGCGTTCTTGTTTTTGGAGATTTTTGGTTTGAAATTGCATACCAATTTATGGGCGATATGAGATAAGAAAGATGCAATAGATTATTGCTTAGCGTGCATCTCTTTGTTTGTCGTCATCTTCCTCTGTGATTTCTTCGTCAGTTTCTTCTTCAACATCTTCTGCCTCATCATATTCTTCTTCCTCAGATTCTGGAACTGCTTCTTCATTTTCCTCTTCAACACTTTCTTTTGGTTCATTATTTTTGTATACATTGAGTCTTCCTGCCGCAGAGAAATCATTTTCTTCAATTTCAGTTTCGGTTACCAATATTTCACGAGGTTTGGCTCCTTCACCAGGGCCAATAATTCCAGCTTCTTCGAGTTCATCGAGAAGTCGTGCAGCACGAGCATAACCCACCTTGAGACGACGCTGAAGGAACGAGGCACTCGCTTTGCCAGCCTCGAGTATAGCACTTTTGGCTTCGTCAAACAATGGATCTTGTCCATCGCCACTGCCATCAAATCCACCACCAGATCCACCACTTCCGCTCGTAGTTTTTTCTGTAATAGTAGTATCATAAACAGGTTCTTCATCACCTTTGAGATGTTCAGCCACTTTTTTGAGCTCATCTTCAGAAACAAAAGCTCCCTGGATACGAACAGGTTTAGAAAGTTCTGCTGTTTGAAGGAGCATGTCTCCTCGTCCAAGGAGTTTTTCAGCGCCTGGAGAATCAAGAATGGTACGTGAGTCTGTAACGGAAGCCACAGAAAAAGCAATACGTGCAGGGATATTGGCTTTCATAAGACCTGTAATAACATCCACACTTGGGCGCTGAGTCGCAACAATCAGGTGTATTCCAACAGCACGCGCCATTTGTGCGAGGCGAATAATGCCTGCTTCCACGTCTCCTGCCGCCGTAGCCATGAGGTCAGCAAGTTCGTCAATAATGAAAACAATGTAGGGGAGTTTAGTCGAAGGATGTGATGCATTGTAAGTACCAATATCGCGGTTGCCAGCTTGCGAGAGGATTTCAAACCGGCGGTCCATTTCACCAATCGTCCACTTGAGCGCATTTACGGTCTTGGCAGCATTGGTAATAACTGGAGTCAGAAGGTGGGGGATACCATTGTAGAGAGTGAGCTCAACGCGTTTTGGATCGACCATGATCATACGCAAATCCTCGGCTGTGTTCTGGTAGAGGAGCGAGAGGATAATCGTATTCATACATACGGTTTTTCCAGAACCAGTAGATCCGGCAATCAAAAGATGTGGCATGCGTGGCAGATCTGCAAACCAAACTTTTCCGCCAACATCTTTTCCAAGTGCAATCATCATATTGTGCTTGCGTCCTTGAAAATCGTTGTTTTCAAGCAGTTCTCGTAGACTTACCATCGCAGTCTTGTGATTTGGTACTTCAATACCAACGAGAGGCTTACCAGGAATAGGCGCTTCAATACGAATAGGGTGCGCTGCAAGGGCAAGAGCCAGGTCATTTGAGAGAGCTGTAATGCGAGAGAGCTTTACTCCTTTGGCAGGCTTCATTGTATATTGTGTAACCGTCGGACCAACGCGTATCTCACTCATTTCAACATCAATATTGAATTGGTGAAAGGTATCCGCAATAATTTCTGCATTGGCTTCAATGTCACCACTCGTAGGTTTGTCTTTTTTGTTTTGAAGAAGCTCCACTGGCGGCAAATCTTTAATCACCACATTTTTTTGCCATTCTGGAGGCGAGAGAGGTGAAATCGATTCACTTCCGCCTACAATCACCTTTGGCGCAATGCGTTTTGGTGGTTCTTCCTCATCCTCGTCTGCTTCTTCATCTGGATCTTCTTCGGGTTTGCGTAGAGGAGCTTTTTTAAATAGGGTTTGTTTGACTGGCGGTTCTTCCTCTTCTTCATCATCTTCAACCACACGGGCAATTTGTGTTTTTTTGAGTGGTGCCTGGGATTTCAGGCGCTCGGCCAAAGCTCGAATAAGGGCAATGGGATGAGTATTGAACAAAAAGAGAAGAGAAATCAGTGTTGTGCCAATCAGAAGTATGAGTGATGCAATCGGGCCAAGGTAGGTCTTGAGTGGCCAGGCAAGCATACCAAAAACACCACCGCCAGTACCATTGACAGCTTCGAGCCACATGGTTTCTGGTGTGTACCCAATGTGCAGAAGGCTCGAGGCTGAAAGGAAAAACAAAAATGCTCCAATACCATGTGTTTTTTTGTAATCAAAATCAATTTGCACGACCAGGTGCCAGGCAAAAATAAAGAGCACTATGGGTGTGAGATAGCGCAGCGTTCCAAAAAAGAAACTGAGGATCCATTCATTGAGAACAATTCCGAGTGTGCCGGCTTTATTAAAAAAACTGAGCGTGATAATGCAGGCTAGTATGATAAGAATGGTTGCGATAACGCCTTGGGAGAGGGTTGGATCAAAAGTTGTCTCGGGGCGGGACTTTTCTCGTTGCTGCTTTTTTGGCATAGAAGAAGAGAATATTTGAAATAATAGTATATCATATTGCAGGGAAGTTATACAAAGGTATTTGCTGAGGTAAAATTTTGTCTAGATAAACAAAAAATGCTATACTATATTTCAATAAAAAATAATTTTTAAATACTATGGTAGTAGAGCATCCTCGAGGAGGAATACCCTTTGACCATGAAGCACTCCTTCAACAAGGAGAAACTCAATTTGCTGAAATGTTTCGTTTTAAATCGAAAGATTTTCGTAATAGTGACGATGAAAGGAACACACGAAATGATCTTGATAAAATTCGTAAAGCAATCATTCGTTTTATTAACACACAAATTCCAAATGTAGACTGGTCTGATCGTGAAGCAATTGATAGGTTTTGTGATGTTTTATCCGATGAAATTGAGACTCATAGTGAACGTTTTAACAGGGCTCTGAGTCGAGTACAGCATGGAAATCCGATTGCAAGATGGCAAGAATTCACTCGTTGGATAAATGGTCTCAGACATGAGACAAAAGATGGTGTCTTAAGACATATTGACGAGGCGGAAGCTCTAGCCGCAGCCGAGGCTCGCAAAAGTGCAGCTATTGAACGTGCTCGACAAGCACAATTGAGCACGTTATCTCAGGCAACTTCTACTTTTGATTCTGATCCAGATGATTTCGGTGAAGATTTTGAGCCAGAACAAGAATTAGTCGAGGAGCCTATTGAACTTGCCATTATACCTGAAAAAAAACCAAAGACACCTGACGAAACTTTAATCGAAGGTTTATTTGATGCACTTGGTGACCCTGAAAGAGTACGAGGAGCTTTAGACAGAATTAAAAATGCAACAGATCTGGTTGATCCAAGAGGAGTTCGAGATGAGGCTCTTGATATATTGGTCAGCTTTTTAGCTGAGGGTGCGGTTGTAAAGAGAGAACCGAAACGAGAAGCAGCTTCTTCAGATGATGGTGTATGGGATGAACTTGAAACAGCAATGCAAGAAGCAGAAGAGCTTCGAGCCGAGTTAGAGCGTCGTGATGAGCGCATGAAGCAACAAAGCGCAGAATTAGAGACCTTGAGAAGAGCACGCGAGCGACTCGATAAACGCCTTCAAGAGATTGAGAAGTCTAATGAAGAAAAAGATGGAAGGATTGCTCGTTTAGAAGCACAAATAACACGTTTGGCTAAAACTATTGATTCACTTGAAACTGAATTAGGTCAACAACAAACAGATGATCAAACGGCTATTCGTTTGCGCCAAGAAAGAGAAAGGTTGCAGGAAGCACGAACAGCCAGTGAGCAAGAATATGAAGCTTTCAAACAACAGGTAGAAGCAGAACGTAAAGCTTGGCAACAAGAGCGTGAAGAGTTAGAACGTCGTTCAGCAAAAGTAGACTATACTACAATGAAAGAACAATTGGCAGATTCAATTGCTGAATTAGAAGATCATATTTCCGAACTCACTGAGATTTCTTTTGGAATTGTTTCCTGGGCCGAGCAAACACGAGCTGAAATGGAGAAATTTATATTAACAAGAGGTTTGACACATCCATTTGAAAAGAAAGCAGATGCTCTGTTAAAAGATCGTGTGGAGCAAGAGATTCGTCAAGCCGAAATGGTGAAAGATGAGGTAGAGAGAAATGTACGCATTGCACGTGATCGAGTCGAAGAATTGCGATCGCGTCTTCATGCCATGAGTGTGGTAGAAAAAGAGACTCCACAGAGTGAGCTTGAAGTAGATCAAGGAGCACTTGACGCACAGATAGATGGATTATCCTACCGTTCTTTTGAAGAAATGAGATTGGCATTTCAAACTACACAATCTGAAGCAGTGCGTCCTGTTCAAGATTCGGTCCAAAGAGTAGCTTTGAGGCCTGAAATTTCTTCTTTCATTCGTGAACTTCCATATCCAATTGAGATTGTTGAAGCTGATATTGAAAGAACAAAGGAGTGGGAAGAACTTTTTGCTTCAGTCAAAGGGCTGGATGTTGAAACTATACGTTTAGGTCTTCCTTTTCGTCATCCGGAAAAACTGCAAGATTATTATAACGAACTCTTGGAAGATCTTCGGGGTGGAACATTTGAAACAAATATAAAAATAGCCTTTACTGTTTTAGGTGCTATGCGAAGACAGGGTGGGCAAGATTTTTCTCCACGTCTGGCGCGAGATGTTGCACTTGCTATGAAGCTGCGGGATGTAAAGATAGTTGAGGCACTTGGTCCAGAAACAACCGCCGTGACTCGTGCATTGTTGAAGGCCGAAATTTTGGGAGAATCTTTGGGCCATGATCAATTGATTGGAAGAAAAAATGTTGGAAGTAAATGGGGGATGGGGTATGATCTGACTACATCAGGAAAAGGAGTATCTCAAGTCTGGACAGCCGAACTATTAGAAAATAAAATAGTTACTCCTGAACAATTAAGAAATATTTACAACTGGATTACGACTCGTGAATTAGAACGAAAATTAGAACGAAAAAAATAAAAGTAAGATTAAGATTTGAAATGAAAACATGAGTATAAAAACAGCGAAGCGGACCTGGTTGAGGGGTCCGCTTTTCTGACTACTTG
>CAZKAD010000019.1:0-16514 GCA_964550845.1 uncultured Gammaproteobacteria bacterium | reverse complement strand
ATGCTCGGCAGTTTTTGGGTGGTATGCAAAAACCAGATGTTGATGAAATTGAAGGACTCTCTCCAGCTATTTCTATTGACCAAAAAGCACATAGTGCCAATCCTCGCTCTACGGTTGCAACTATTACAGAGATTTATGATTATCTGCGTATTTTGTTTGCGCGTATTGGACATCCGCATTGTCCGCTCTGTGGCACCAAGATTGAAAAAATGACAATTGATCAAATGGTAGAAAAATTGCAGAATCACAAGCCCACTCACGAAAAGAAAACAAAACCAACTGATCTGATTATTCTCTCTCCCGTAGTTCGCGGGCGAAAAGGGGAGTATTACCAGATGCTCTATGACATGTATAATAGTGGATACCTCGAAGTGAGGGTTGATGGCAAAATGAAGAGTCTACGTGATCGCATCATGCTCGATAAGAACAAAAAACATACGATTGAAATTGTGATAGATAAAATTCCTCCAACTGATGCTGAATTTAGCTCACAAAAAGAACATTTGCAGCGTTTGACCGAAGCGGTTGAAAATGCAGTTGAGCTCAGTAACGGCCTTCTCGGTGTGATTTATTCTGATGGCACAGAAACATTGTTCTCGACTGAATATTCTTGTCCCAATGATGGATATAGTTTTCCAGAGATTGAACCTCGGCTGTTTAGTTTTAATAGTCCGTATGGATATTGTCAGGCCTGTACTGGACTTGGTACCAAAGAAATTTTTAGTGAAGAACTCTGTTCTGTCTGTGAGGGCAAACGCCTCAATGAAAATGCGCTGGCAGTAAAAATTGCGGACAAAAATATTTGGCAAATTACCAACCTCACCATTGCTGATGCGGTGGAACTCTTTTTGCACATCGATGACAAACTTACCAAGATTGAACAAGAGATCGTGGGCGCGGCGATGCGCGAAGTGCTCAATCGTTTACAGTTCATGCTCAATGTGGGCTTGCATTATCTGAGTCTCAATCGTCGTGCGGGTACGCTCTCTGGTGGAGAAGCACAGCGTATTCGTCTGGCCTCGCAGGTAGGTCAAAAGCTTGTGGGTGCCATGTATGTGCTCGATGAACCGACGATTGGTCTGCACCAAAAAGACAATGATCAGCTCGTTGCAACACTGCGTAATCTTTGTGATATTGGCAATACCATAATTGTGGTTGAACATGATGAAGATACGATTCTGGTGAGTGATTGGGTGGTAGATATTGGGCCTGGAGCTGGAAAGCATGGGGGTGATGTGGTCTATTCTGGACCGCTCGATACTCTCCTGCATCCAGAAAAACAGATACTCCACCTATCAGGGGGAGCGAGAGGGGGTCGACCCCACCTAACCTCCCCTGATAGGGGAGGAAACGTTGTAGACTGCAAAATTTTTGGTGATGCCCAAAAATCCCTGACAGGAAAATATTTGCGAGGTGAAAGAAAAATTGAAATTCCCGAAACACGCCGCAAAGTCGATGGTGATACACCAAAGATAAAACTCAAGGGAGTAACTGAAAACAATCTCAAAAATATTACGGTTGAGATCCCGCTTCGTCGCATGGTCTGTCTGACGGGTGTCTCTGGATCGGGAAAATCAACGCTCATGAATACTGTTCTGCATCGCGCTATTTCGAACAAACTCAATCACACCAAGTTTACGGTCGGTGCGCACAAAGAAATCACAGGCCTAGAATATATTGATAAAATTGTAGAAATTGATCAAGGATCGATTGGTCGTACACCGCGTAGTAATCCTGCTACTTATACCAAAGCCTTTGATGTAATCAGAGAAGTATTCGCTTCCACGCCAGAAGCACGTATTCGTGGTTACAAAGTTGGTCGTTTTAGTTTCAATCGACCAGGTGGTCGATGTGAAAACTGTGAAGGTCGCGGAACACTTGAAATCGAAATGCATTTTCTTCCGAGTGTCGAAATCATTTGCGAAGTCTGCAAAGGCAAACGATTTACGCAGGAGACTTTGCAGGTTCATTACAAAGGAAAAAATATTTCTGATGTACTCAACATGACGATTGAAGATGCCGAAGAATTTTTTCAAGACATTCCACTGGTGGCTGACAAACTCAAAATGCTCAACCAAGTGGGACTCGATTATCTCACGCTCGGGCAATCTGCTACAACACTCTCTGGCGGCGAAGCGCAGCGTATCAAACTCAGTAAAGAACTTTCGAAGCGTGGCACGACTCGCACACTGTATCTTCTCGATGAACCAACCACAGGTCTGCATTATGAAGATGTTCGCAAACTCGTCGATGTTTTGCAACGTCTAACGTCACAGGGCAACACAGTCATGATTATTGAACACAATCTCGACCTGATCAAATGTGCAGATTGGATTATTGATCTTGGACCAGAAGGGGGAGACAAAGGGGGAGAGCTCGTTACCTGTGGCACTCCCGAGCAGGTTGCTCGTACTGCCAAAAGCTATACGGGGCAGTATCTGAAGAGATTTTTGAAATAATATATTAAGTTTAATAAAAATATATGGCAGAAAATCATTTGGATAGTTTAAATATTGCGCTTCTAGAATTACAGATATTGGCACATCAAGCTGTTTCAATGGGAAATAATGATTCAGAGTCTGGAGCTATTCAAAGTTTGATTGATCAAGTTCAATCAGGAAAGATAACTCCTGATCTTGCTTTAGAAAGAGCAAGAGCCATTATTGAATCAAAAAATATTTAATTCTGTATGTACAAAAAATATTTTTTCTTTCTTTTTCTTCCCATTTTTTTATCTGGTTGTGGGAATCTCAAATCAGTAGAAACCACAGAAGGTCAATCATTTTATATTGATTCGGAAAAAAATGAATCTGAATATTGGATGACTACAGATAATCTTTTACAAGATGCTTTTGACAAACATGATTTGCTGGCAGAGAAAAGTCAGGCCGTTATACAAGATGAATACGCGCAAGAAGAAATGTGGGAAATGAGCGATGAAGAAAGAAAAAGAAATGTTATAGCAAAATATACAGTTCGAGGTGAAGTATATGAACTCGTGGGTACTTCGTATGCTTCATCTGATGATACGATTCCTGAACAATTTTCTATTGTCAAAAATGGAGAAACTATTTTCAATGCTCCGATGTGTTTTGGTGCCGAGGGGCCTATTCGTGAGCTTGGCTATATTGAAAATAAACTTACATTTACCTTTGCCGTTGGAAATTGTCAGGGGACAGATGTCTATCTCGATGGAAAAACAATCAACGCAGAATATAGTGTCGAAGGAAGTGCTTTCCCATTTTTTTATCAAGGAAAATTGGGATTTATTGCAAAAGAAGATGGAAAAGATTATGTTTATTTCAATGGGAAAAAAGTATCTGAATCTTTTTATAATATTCCCACTTCGCAGTGTTGCATGAGCATATCACCACTTTTAACATTGTATGAAAACGGGGCATTTATTTTTCGTGCCAGTCAAGGAAAAGAATATTACCTCGTAGAGATTGATTTGAATAAATATTTATAATCAAATTTACCAAGAGTGATTTTGTTTTATTGTCCCATCAATCGCAAAACAATATTCACGGTGCGAAGAAGAATAGAAATATCTACGAGAAACGATCTATTTTTAATGTAATATAAATCGTATTGCAATTTTTCGAGTGACTTTTCAATTGTATCTGTATAATTTTGGTGGAGGACTGCCCAGCCTGTAAGTCCTGGTCGAACCACATGTCTGAGAGGGTAAAACGGCATGCGCAATGTTAATTCTTCGACAATCTCAGGTCTTTCTGGGCGAGGCCCAATCAGGGTTACATCACGCTTCAACAAATTGATACATTGAGGGAGTTCATCAAGGCGGGTCTTGCGTAAAAATTTCCCCACTGGAGTAATTCTTTTATCTTCTTTTTGTGCAAATTCCACTCCAGAGAGTTCTGCACTTCCATCTGGAGAAAGGGCATACATAGAACGAAATTTGTAGAGGGTAAAGATATTGCCATTGAGACCAACGCGTTTTTGCAGAATAAAAATAGGGCCAGGTGAAGTAACACGAATGAGAATGGCAATAACTGCTCCTAGAGTAACAAAGAAAATCCCTATAATTGTCCCTGCAACATAGTCAAGCATCGTACGCCATTTTTCGTACAGAGGATTTGCTTTGGTATGAATATGCTCCAAAAACCAACTTTCCGAAAATGTCGCAGGCGGAATTCGTCCTGTGATATTTTCATAAAAAGATGTTGCATCAACAATTTCTACTGACCAAAAGAGAAGTTCGTAGAGTTCACGCAAAGCTTCTTCGTCTCTTTGTAAATGTGGTGCAATAATAACCAGCTGTGCTTTGTAGGTATTGATAGCAGGACGCAAAGATTTTAGATCATGATAGATAGCAAAACCATTTTCTTTATTTTTCATGGTTTTGGTTGTATCAATTGCTGCCACAATGTTATACCCACTTTGTTTATGCTTCAAAATAAAATCCATGAGATCTTTTGTTTCTGGAGTTATCCCAACAAAAATCACATTGGTTCGAAGCTTTTGTGAGCCAATATATTTTTCAAACAGAGCACGCCAGAGTGAAAGAAGTGTATATCCAATTAAAACATTTAAAAACAGAATGCGTTTTGGTGCAATATCTGCATTGGGGAGAAAATAAAAATAAATGATACTGAAGATAAGAATGATAAAGGCTGTTTCCACGATACGGCGGTATAAGTTGCCACGTTGAATACGACCACTCAGATCATACAGGCCATTGATATAGTTCACCACGATCCAACATAAAAACAGACCTATATAAAGGCCAAGATGAACAAAGAGGGCACCAAAATCAGGTGTTTGCCAGTAGCGTACGGCGAGTGTTATCCAAAAACTCAGTACAAAACAGACAAAATCTCCTAAAATCAGAAAACCTTGTTTGATGCGATACACAAGTTTCATAGTATGAATTGTGTTTTATGATTTTTTATTGTATACTAAATGCGTGTCTATTTATATCATAAATATGAGGAAAAATCAAACGTTCAAGTGGATTTTTATATTTTTCATTTTTTCGCTTGTAGTGCCGATTGCTTTTGTTCAAGCTGCGGTAAGCCCGGTTTTGACAATCAATGAGGGGCAAACTCGAACAGCGGTTCGTCGTGTTATCTTGAAAATCAATGCTCCACGAGAAGCTCGTCAAATGAAAATAAGCAATACTGAACGTTTTACGGATGTATCTTGGGAACGAGTCACTCGACAAAAGACTTGGCTTTTGGACTATGGTTCTGGAAGTAAAAGAGTCTATATAAAATTTAAAGATGCCAAAGGTACAGAATCATCAGTTTCAAGCGATATTATCTTTCTTTCGGCACCTGGTACCTTTAAAGCAGATTTTGAAATCAATAACGATGACGAACGTACTACGAGCCGAGCGGTTGAGCTCAATTTTTCAAAAGTAAGCTTAGGAATTGAAAAAATTGAAGTAAGTAATAGTTCAAATTTTTCTGACAGTGAAGAATTTCGTCCTGGTGAACGTATTCACTGGACCTTGAGCACTGGCAGTGGGGTAAAAACAGTATATGTACGCTTTACAGATGTTTCCAATCGACGCAATACCCTGAGCGATACGATTGAATATGAAGAACCTCCACGATATATAGAAGAGGGAAGTATTCTCAAAGGACAATCTGAAACTTTGTATTACCTTGGCCTCGATGGGAAAGTTCATCCATTTTTAGATCTTGCTGTCTATCATTCTTGGTATAAAGATTTTTCCAAAGTCGTGTATGTAAGTGATGCAAAAATTCAAGAATATGCCGTCGGAACTCCCGTTTGTTTGCGTGCTGGAACATGGCTGGTAAAATTTCCACATTCTCCTCGCATCTATGCTGTTGAGCCTGGTTGTCAGCTTCGACCGCTTCGATCAGAAACAGAAGCTTTTATCTTTTATGGTGCTACCTGGGAAAGACGCATTGTTGAGCTTTCAGAAGTTCACCATAATTTTTATACGGTTTCTGATTTGACAACCTATGTTCGAGCTGACGACCGTGATCGCGATGGAGTGAGTACTGAAGTAGAAAATTTTTATAATACCTCAGATGCACGCAGTGACAGCGATAGCGATGGAATCAGTGATTATGAAGAAATTTATTCCTGGTTTAGTGATCCTCTAAAAAAGGATACAAATAGTAATAGAGTTTCTGACTCCGAGGAAGTACGAAGAGGCCTTTCCCCACTTTCTTCTTTACCAATTACCACTTTGCCAGAAGGAAGTTATACCCTTCCGATTGGAACAGTTTTTGCTCCAGTGCCAAATAAAAATAAAACTTGGTACTATCAATACACCTCAGAACATGCCTCTACGATTTCAGAATCAACTTTTCGAAATTACAATGCACCAACAACATTTATTAGCAAAACTCCCTTTGCCTTTGTGCTCCCAAAGAGCTATTCAACTTATTCTTCAAGCCTTTTAAAACTTCACTTTACACCGAATCGACTTGACGATGAAACGGTACGTCCACTCTAAATCTAAGAGTATTTCATGAAAAATTTTTTTCTTTCATTATTCCTGTTGCTTTTTGTGGTGGGGAACACTACCCCTAGTTTGGTTGTTGCCAAAACACCCAATGACCCAAAATATAAGCACTGGTCATTTACTGATATTGGTGCCTATGATGCTTGGAACATAAGCACTGGTTCACAAGAAGTCGTGGTCGCTGTGATTGATAATGGCTTTGATGCGGATCATCCTGATCTCAAGGATAATGTTTGGAAAAATATTCATGAGATTGCAGAAAATGGAATTGATGATGATAACAATGGATATGTTGATGATGTTTTTGGATGGAATTTTATTGGGACTGATCTTAATGGAGACGGAAAACTTAAAGGTGAAAACGAACTGAAGGGGGATAATAATCCAATCCCAGATGTTTCCCATTTGACTAAAACCCAAAGGCAAGATGGGTTTTTTAACCATGGAACACTCGTCGCTGGAATTATTGGTGCTGTTGGAAATAATAAAAAAGACATGGCAGGTCTCAATTGGAAAATTCGCTTGATGAATCTAAAGGTACTCTCCAATAGCGGAGAAGGAAATGAACTGGCTCTTACCCGAGCCCTGTCGTATGCAATTGACAATGGTGCTGATATTATCAATATCAGTGCTGTTGGAAGTGATAGCAAGGATCTACGAAGAATTATGGCTGCTGCCTATGAAAAAGGAGTGGTTATTGTGGCCGCTGCTGGAAATAATTCCGAGTCGCTCAAAAGTTCACCACTCTTTCCTGCATGCAGTGATGCTGGTTCAAAAGTTCAAAAGGTTTTGGGCGTAAGTGCGATTAATGAAGCACATCGTTTGGCTTCGTTTTCAAATTATGGATCAGACTGTGTTGATATTACGGCTCCTGGAGTAAACATGGCGAGTTTAATGCGCTATGAACCGGATGAAAATTTAACTGCGTCTTATCGAGATGGTTGGAATGGTACTTCTTTTTCTACACCACTTGTAAGTGGTGCTGCGGCACTTATAAAATCTGTTCAACCAACCTGGAAGGCACCCCAAATTTATGATGCACTTTTAAAAAATACTCATAAGACCCCACCGACTGATGAAGTTGCCTACAAAAATATGTTTGGTGCAGGACTCCTTCAAATTGATAAAGCGCTTGCCTATGCCGAGCAGCAGGGTAAAATGGCACGTAGACTCAAAGAAGTGGCTTTATTTGACGCTGAATCAGGATCTTTTTATACAATCAATGTGAATAAACAAGTAAATACATCATCTTATTCATTTTTGCGCAAAGTAACTGCTTTTAAAACATTTGGCGCAGGCTTAGAGCATAAATTTTTGACCCTGAGACCTTTTCAAGATAAAACTCTGTTGAACATCTATAATAATAAATGGGAACGACTCGAGCGAAGTACCGTTTCTCTTGATACAAGCAAAAATATTTTTGTGGGACGCTTTAAAGAAGATGAAGATTTGATTTTGGTTGCTCCAAGCTCTGAAAGTAATCTATTCCAACTCTTTTCTTTTGAAGGGAAAAAAATAAAAGAAGCCTCTCTCAACATGCGAGGATCTTTCATTGCTGTTAATATTTTGCCTGTTTCTGGAACAGAGAGAAAAGATATTGCACTTTTGAGTAAAGAACAAAATAAATATTTTCTCGAAATTTTTTCAGGTGAACTTGTAAAAAAAGAAACAGTCTCTTTGCCATCACTCGGAGCTTTGGTATCGGTTGAACGAGGGGACCTGGATGGAGATGGCACTGCTGAATATGTTTTTCTTTCCCAAAAAGGGACAAATGCAACCATCAGTATTTTGAGTGCAAAAGCAAAATTGATAAAACAATTTCCTATCTCTCATACGGCAAAAGCACAGGATCTTCAGTTTGTCATTGGAGATTTTACCGGTGATAAAAAAGAAGATATTCTAACCCTGGAAAAAGGTGAAAATAAAGTTCGTGTGTGGAAAAATACAGGTGAAATACTTCAGACCATTCAATTCCCTTTAAATCCAAATCAAACATTTTCTCTTATCCCACTTTATTAATACTATGATCAATCAGACCCCTATTTTTGAAAAGAAGAATGTTATTGTGACTGGAGGAACAGGATTTTTGGGTTCCCACCTCTGTGAGCGGTTGCTTCGAGAAGCAAAGGTTATTTGTATTGATGATCTTTCAAATTCTGGAATTGAAAATATTAATCATTTGCTCCAATATCCAGATTTTGAATTTATTCGCTATGATGTCAATCATCCGATTGATCTCGCTGATTTTCCAGAACTGGATAAATTTCGAGTTTCATTTCAGGGAATACAAGAAATTTATCATCTGGCTTGTCCGACGAGTCCCAAGAATTTTGAACAGCATCGACTGCATTCTCTCTGGGCCAACTCGAGTGCTATGATTAGTACACTTGATTTAGCAGTGAAATATCGTGCCAAATATTTGTTTACATCGAGTTCTGTGGTCTATGGTGAGCCACGAGACGAAAGTGGATTTTTTACAGAAGAAACCGAAGGAATCATTAATCATCTTTCTCCTCGTGGTTGCTATGATGAAGGAAAACGCTTTGCTGAAACGTGCGTTGAAACTTACCGCCAGGTCTATGGACTTGATGCCAAAATAAGCCGAATTTTTCCGGGGTATGGGCCTCGTATGAAGCTGTGGGATGGACGTTTGATTCCAGATTTTATTACCAGCAGTCTTGAAGGAAAGGACTTAGTAGTGTATGGTGATGAAAATACCACCCAGACACTTTGCTATGTCTCTGACATCGTTGATGGTCTTATTCGGCATATGCATACTGGACCAGAAGTTTATATTGTAAATCTGGGTTCAGACAACATGTACCGTATTTCAGATATTGCTCGCAGTATTGTAGCCATGACCAATTCTCACTCTCAGGTAGTATTTGAAAAACCCCTCGATTATATTAACAAAAAGGGGATACCTGATTTACGAAAAGCCAAAGAACTGCTCGGATGGATTCCACTGGTGCGGCTTGAAGATGGTTTGCGCAAAACGATTGACTTTACCTTGGCCAATAAGCAAGCACTCGGCTTTAATTAGTCATATGATCGTCGCAATTATTCCAAGTTTTAATGAAGAAGATTCTTTGGGATCTGTGCTTGAGGCTGTCAAACAACATGTTGATGAAATCATTGTGGTAGACGATGGTTCGACTGATTCGACGGCAGAAATTGCACTTTCTTATGGTGTGCATCTTCTTACGCATCCACTCAACCGGGGACAGGGAGCAGCACTCCAAACCGGGCATGAATATGCCAAGCTTCTCGGTGCAGATTATGTTGTGCATTTTGATGCAGATGGCCAATTTTTAGCCGAAGAAATTCGACCAGCTCTGGAAGCTTTGCAAAAGTCGCAAGCAGATATACTTTTTGGTTCGAGATTCCTTGAGAAAAAAGGCAATTTTCCTTTTACCAAACGTTATATTGTGCATCCAGTTTCTCGAGTAATCAACTTTTTCTTTGGTACTCCGAATATGTCTGACGTGCACAATGGGTTTCGTATTTTGACCAAAAAAGCCTTAAATACCCTAGAAATAGAACAAGATCGTATGGCTCATGCGACAGAAATTCCGGCTCAAGTAAAACGCAAGGGACTCACTTATTTGGAATTTCCAGTTACCGTTCAATATTTTGAGTATGGTCAAAATGTCAAAGGGGGAGTTCATATATTGAAAGATTTAATTGTGGGTCAATTTATTCGCTAGTATGATATTTCAGATTCTTATTGTTTTATTTTCCATTGTTGCAATTTTTTCAATTTTTTTGCGTCGTCAAAAAGATGGTCTTGGAATTCGTGGTACTGCGTTTTGGATTTTATTTTGGTTCGGAGTTGATGTGGTTATACTTTTTCCCAATAGTACTACTGTTTTGGCCAATAAACTTGGTATTGGTCGTGGAGCGGATTTTATTGTCTATATTTCAATTCTCATGATTTTTTTGATTCTTTTTCGTCTCAATGTAAAGATAGAAGGTCTCAATCGGCATATTACCAAAGTAGCGAGAAAAACAGCTCTGGATGATCACAAAAAAAAGATATGAAAATTGCTCATGTAGTGTGCACATTTCCACCCTACTATGGAGGTATGGGAAATGTTGCTTACGAGATAGCCACTGGCCTTATTCGTCGTGGACATGAAGTGATGGTGTTTACTCCAGAATTTGAAGGGGAAAAGAGTATCGATCTCGAGTTTACCGAATATCTCAAACCAAAACTTCGGTATGGTAATGCTGCACGTCTCTCTGATTTGTACAAAAAACTCGATCAGTTCGATGTCGTGCATTTGCACTATCCTTTTTTTGGTACTGCCAATATTGTTCGCAGGTGGAAATTGCATAATCCCAATAAACCTCTTGTCGTAACCTATCACATGGATACTCGTGCTCCTGGTTGGAAAGGACTTATTTTTGCCTGGTATGCCAAATTTTGGATGCCAAAGATTTTGCATTGCGCCGATGCCATTATTGGGAGTACGTTTGATTATATTGAAATGAGTGATGCCAGAAAATTATTTTTGGAAAATAAAAATAATTGGCATGAGATTCCGTTTGGTGTAAATACAGAACGATTTCATCCAGCAGAAAAGCCTGAAGATTTATTTCTTCTTAATAATTTGAATCCACACGCCCCAACCCTTCTGTTTGTCGGTGGCATGGATATTCCCCACAATTTCAAAGGTATTCCTATTTTGCTTCAAGCCGTAAAGATGCTCCAGAAAGATATTCCAGACATTCAATTGGTCTTGGTTGGAGATGGGCAAGAGCGAAAAGATTTTGAACTACTCGCTCAAGGCATGGGACTTAAAAACCGAGTCTCTTTTGCGGGAAGAGTTAGCCTGGATGAATTGCCACGCTACTATACGATGGCAGATCTCTTGATTCTTCCTTCGATTCATCAAGGCGAGGCCTTTGGTATGGTGCTCCTTGAAGCCATGGCAAGTGGTGTGCCTGTGGTTGCCAGCAATTTGCCTGGGGTCAAAACCATTGCTGAGCGTGCAGGGGTAACGGTTCCGAAAAAAGATCCGGTTTCTTTGGCTGAGGCGATTCGAGTCTATTTTCAGCTTTCTCCTGCAGAAAGGAAACAAAGCCAACATCATGCGCGAGAAGTTGCCTTGCAAGAATTTTCTTGGGATAAAATAATTGAGCAGGTTGATCACCTATATACCGATTTACTCGCACAGAAATTAAAGCTGTGATATACTAAAAAGAGAATACCGTCTCGAGATTTTATCCTTAACTATTTTTATATGGGAGCTATCAAAAAAACACTCTTTTTTGGAGGTCTCATGAGCGCTGGGCTTGTGTGGCTCACTGGTACCAAAAAAGGAAAAGAAGTGCGTGATCAGCTTCTTGATCACTCGGCTGAGATTTATCTTAATGTAAAAAAGAAGATTCAAAAAATCGACAAGAAGTACAATGTGAGTAAAGGCCAGTATCTCAAATTGGCCAAAGAAGCCATGAATGAATATTTTGACAAATATCCTGTGCCAGCTACGGTCAAGAGTATCGTTCAAAAAGTGGTAGTCTCACAGTGGGAGACATTAAAAGGAGAAGCGGCTGAAAGGGTCAATGAGACCAAGCGTGTTGCCAAATCTGCTTTCAAAAAGAAAACTTCAAAACGAAAAAAAGCCTAAAATAAAAAAGCCCCTTTGACTAAGTCAGGGGGTTTTTGTTTTCTGCACAGATGACGGTGTTGCGTAGAAGTTGGGCTACGGTGATCGGCCCAATGCCTCCGGGAGTCGGAGTAATAGCTTTGACAATTGGTGCCACTTCGTCATAATCCACATCACCATAGCTTTTGCCATTTTCAAACACAAAACCAGTATCAATTACGATGGTATTTTTGTGGACCATTTGTTTGGTAATAAGATTTCGTTTGCCCACACCCGTTACAATAATATCTGCGGCTTGGCATTTTTCTGGTATATTATTTGTGGCACTGTTGATTGTCGTGACACTGGCTCTCTCATTCATGAGCATAACTGTGAGGGGCTTACCGACGAGTGCACCAACACCAACGACCGCAACATTTTTGCCTACCAAATCAATACCAAGTTCTAAGAGCACGGTCATGACTGCTGCGGGAGTTGGGGGAGTGACATATTCGGCTTTGATAAAAAGCTTACCAAGGTTCTCAGAAGTCAGACAATCGACATCAATACTTGGACTCAAAGAGCTCAGGACTTTTGGATTATAGAGCTGTTCAGGGAGGGGGAGTTGAATAATGAGACCAGATAATTCGGGATCTTTTTGGATTTGTTCTACTTCAGCAATCAGCTCTCCTTCACTGATACTTGCAGAGAAATGAAAAAGGGCAAAATCAATACCAACAGCGTGGGCAGCTGCTTGCTTTTTGTTCACATAGGTTACTGAGGCTGGGTCCTCTCCAACCAGAATCACGGCGAGTTTGGGGATAATGCCATGTGAGCGAAGGGCCTCTACTCGCTCCCGCGTTTCTTCATTCATTTTGTCAGCAATTGCTTTGCCATCGATAATATTCATGGTAAAACGTTAATATTTTCTGTATTATAGCGAAATTTTGAAAAAAATCAAGATTATCTCCCAAAAGGCCCAGAACACGTATGGTTTAATTCTTCTGTGATAATATGTTCTTTTCCATTGGTATATGTTTTGGTGGTAATTTTACAATGGAGTGTCGGTGTAGGGGTATTTACCTTTTCATCTTCTCTCGTTATATTTTCTTTGATATGTGTTTTTTGCAAATGAAGATGTCCATCTTGATATAGATAGGTATCTTTTTTCGTCCCAGTGATGCCATTATAAAAGTTATCTACCATGATCTGTTTTGCCATTGAGTCAAATTGTATGGTGTTAAATGTGAGTTTTCTCAAATCATCTGTCAGGGGTGTGATCCTGAACTGCTCACTTGTTTGGTCAAAAATCCAGTATTGATAAGAACCCCATTTTGCTCCAGCCTCAGCAATAATGCCAATATCCGAAAATCCATCGAAATTAATATCTCGCAGAGTAAACCACTCTGGTACGTTGGTTGCAAACATTAGAGTTGGGTCGAGTTCGATCCGTTGGTACGGCGTTTTTTCTCCATTTCTAAAAATTTCGATATATCCATTTGTACTGGTTGCCAAAGATACAACATGAAAAATAAATGGTGCTCTATTTTCATTGATTTGTACTGTAAATGTCTGTGCCGTAGGATTGATACGTTTTCGATCGTGAAAACCATACAAATGAAAATCTTTCTCTGTGAGAATTTCTGTGTCAGACAAAGGAGTTGTAGAGGTTCTTGTATTATTAGTTTCGTCAGTTGTCGGTGCACATCCAGCGCCGATCAAGCAGATAAAAACTGAAAGGAGAAGTATTTTTTTCATAATTTTTAGTACAGAAACAAATTTCATACCGCTGTATGAGTACAATACAATTTAAACGACTCCTTAGTCTTTATAAAAAGATGTATAGACCTGGTATATATCCTTATTTTTATTCTGCTCAGAAAAATTTGGCCCGTAAAAATTAATATATCCGGTAGTATATAATCCTTTTAAATTTGAATACAAATCCTCATTATAAACCTTGCTACCAAATTCGTATTGTATTGTTCCCTCAAACAGAATCCACTCTTCATTTGGATAAGTAGTACTATTTTTTTGTTCCTGATCAAAAATAGCATACACATATCCTTCCCCAAGTACCTGTGTTCTAATATCAGTAATCTTAACAGGAAATTTTCCATCAACATACCATTCTTTTTTTGCCTTTCCTCGTACAGTTACGGGTGAAGAGACTCCTTGCTTTATCAGTGACTCATCAACCCAAATCATATTTGCTATTCCTTCTTTTTCGGTCACTTCCTCTTGCTCTCTTACATTTGCATCATGTATTCCATTTTTTAGAAAAACAAAAACAGTCGTTGAAGCTATACTTGCTAAAATCAGAAAAGATAGAAAAAGACTCGCCAGGTATCTTTTTATAAAAAATGAAAGAATATACGCTAGCAGAATAACACTGAGACAAAATGCTACGGGCAAAATAAATAAACAACTACCAAACTCACAGGTTGTGAGTAATCCCTCATTATAAAAAAATATGAGTATCAGTAATGGGGCTAGATGTACTAGGTGATAGAT
The DNA here is from genome assembly GCA_964550845.1 of uncultured Gammaproteobacteria bacterium. Classification (GTDB taxonomy): domain Bacteria; phylum Patescibacteriota; class Patescibacteriia; order Magasanikbacterales; family UBA922; genus CAYTKU01. The sequence goes on along the minus strand of CAZKAD010000019.1, from coordinate 1,946 downwards.
GGGGTGTCTTTTTAACTTTATTATACTTTGGTCTTCTTTCTTCATATGGGGAGTAATTACGTATCGTTTTTATAGTTTATGGACTTATTTATTATATAACATATTTTCGCATAAAGTTCCATAAAAAAATTAAACTAAAAATACAAAAAGAGACTAATGTTAGTCTCTTTTTCTGTAGCTTCGAGTTGTAAAGAAGGTTAGAACTAGATTTCAGGAGTGAAAGGAGTATGTGTATATACCCAATAATTTTATATAGTACCCAAGACGAGATTTGAACTCGTACGATCTTGCGATCATCTCTTTGTAGAATATCCGATACGCTCAGGTGCTCTTACAGAGAGATGTGTCTGCCATTCCACCACTTGGGCTTCTTACTCTCAAAGAGTATCACGTCTAAGAATTTTTATCAATCTCTCTCTTTAATATTTGAATCTCTGCTGTTTTATAAATTTTATGCAAACATAAAAAACAGCTTCGTTATAGCTGTTTTTTGTATGGTGCTTTTATATCCTATATATAAGATATAAAAGCACTGGACGCAACTTTCATTGCGCCAGTCCGTTTCGAGGCTCGGCTCACGCCAGCATTGCTCTACCCGTTCGGATTGAGCCACTGGCGAACCATCGCGATGAACATACCCCGAAGGGGCAGTCGCATCTCTTCAGAAACGCCGTGATGGGTAATTGCCTTGTCGATGATCGTGTTGATCGTGCGGGAGAGATCCCGCTCGTCTTCTACGCTCATCGGATCCTCCTCCGGGATGTTCCACTGGATCGAGCAAAGGACAGATCCGTCCTTGCTTTCCTTGATGGTCAGGTTGAGCACCTGTTTCGGTTGATCACCGGATATACTGGTTTGAGCTGCGGGCGACATATCTCTCCTTGCAGGAGTGATGGATGTAAAAAACGGACACCTGACTTGGCTCCGTTTTCAACATCTGGTTGAAAGGAAGCACCAAAATCAGACTTGCCAAAATATCACACTTAGGTATTTTTGTCAAGTACTTTGTCCCGACATTTTTCAATAAAATTAGATAAAAAGTACCATTCCCCCAGTATTCAATGAGATTAACTCACAAGAATGAGATACCGCAACTTAATTGATGACGAAATGTTCGTCAAAGAAAGTGCTACACTCAAAAAATAAATCAGCCACCTGAAAGAACAACTATGAGACACCGAAGCACGAGCAGAAAAATGGCTAGAGCTTACCGAGCGCACTTTCAACTTTGCAACCTATGCTCGAAACAACTTCCTGATTGGCGATTTGCAAACAAAAAAAGAGATCCTTGTGGCTCTTGGCTCGAACCAGACCATAAAAGACGGAAAACTCACTATTGTAGCCAACGAATGGTTTCAAGAGATAGTAAAAGCCTATCCAGAGCTAGAAGCAGAATACTTGAGCTTAGAACCAAACAAACTTCTCATAACAAAAGCAAAAACAGAGCGTTTAAACTCTGTTCATGCACGTTTGCTCGGGGACCTGGCGATTGCAAGCGACCTATTCGAAGTCGTCGCTCCGCTCCTCCTTGGAAAACCTTCGGGTTTTCCAATACCTTTCCTCATCAAGTGAAACCTACCGGTTTCACCCTTCCACTGTTCGAATCCAGCTTTCGCAATATAAAGAAAAAGAGACTCATTTGAGTCTCTTTTTCTTTAGCTCGGGGACCTGGATTCTCCCTCACTCCGTTCGGGCACCGGGGCGCTGCGCACCGAAGCCTCGCTCGCTCGGCTTCTCTCGCGCCCTTCTCATCCAGGTCCTCCTTCGCTCATATAAAAAAACGAGCTGTTCGCTCGTTTTTTTCATTCGCTCGGGGACCTGGATTCGAACCAAGATAGACAGCTCCAGAAACTGCCGTCCTACCATTAGACGATCCCCGAATGTATCTGCCTTGAGCAGAATGAAACGTAGTATACTAAAAAAATTTACAAAAGTCAATCATATAT
>CAZKAD010000018.1:0-17242 GCA_964550845.1 uncultured Gammaproteobacteria bacterium | reverse complement strand
TTAAAAGCTTTTGTGGTATAATAAAAAAACATTTATTAACTTTTTCTCTTATGCGTCACTCACGTAAGTCAGAGCATCATCATACATCGGTGCATCATGCGACAAAAACTCATGTAGTAACCAACACCCAACTGATGATTGCAGTGGCTGCTGCTTTTTTGGCAGGAGGTTTAGCATTTGTTACAAGTCCAAACCGCCAACCAGATCCAAATTCTTGCTCTGTTGTTTCTATGGAATATGGAGAAAGATGTCGTGGAAATCGATATAAAGGAACAGAATTTACCTGTAGCGACGGAACTTCTCTGAGACTATCAGATGAACTGTGTCGAACAACTTCAAAAATTCAACGAATGGTTGAAGAAGCGTGTGCGAGCCGTCAGTGTGCTGCCCCAGTTGCTCCTGCAAATCGTGTGCAGGAAGATCAACCTCGACAAGCTGCTGATCAGCCGATTGTCCAAGAAGCTCAGGGCTGCGAATTAACCGATGTTCGATTCTTTAGTCGTTGTGGAAGAAGTCAATATCAAGGTATTGATATCACTTGTTCAGATGGGACGGTTGCTTCTCCTGCTGTAGAATGTCAAAGTGTAGCTTCTCTTCAAGATTATGCAAACAATTATTGTGGTCAAAGAGCATGCAATGTTCCTCGCCAGGTTCAAGAAAATACCCCTCCGTCACAAACTACTGACACACAACCTGCTGATGAAAATACCCAAAGTGACCCGAATACTCTCCCAGCAGAACCGTTGAACCCATTTGTAAATAACGTTCGCTCTCCAGATGCTTCAGCTTCCCAGAATGTTACATTGCAACTGATGTCACCACTTCTTCTTGAAAAAAATGGACCTTATATTACCGTGAGAGCAAAGATTCAAAATACTGGTGCTGTAGATGCTACGAGTGATGCAAAATATACCGTGTCCTTTTTGGATGGAAATGGTGTAACTATTGTAAACTATGTATTTAATTTAAATGATGGACTTCGTTCTGGCAGTATTAATTACTTTAGTTCAAGTGTAACTTTTCCTCTTGATGCTCGTTCTGTGGTAGTTACACTAGATTCTGATGTCTCAAATGGCCAAAATGCTACATTAACTACAATTGTTCCACCAGCATTCTACAGTACCTTAAATTAATATGGAAATTCTTCAAACCCTCCCTGGGCAGCTGCTCGCTTTGGGAGTCATTGGTGCTCTTCTTTATTATGCGAGCCTAAAAAAACAGCATGAGGGTGAGAAAAAACCTTTGTTTCCACAGATGAACAGAGGAAAATCAGGAACACCAACTTTGGATTCTTATACAGTAGATTTCACTGAACTCGCACGTATTGGCCGCATTGACCCTGTGGTTGGGCGACACGATGAAGTGTTGCGTTTGGCGCAAGTACTGTCACGTCGAGGGAAAAATAATGCACTCTTAATTGGTCCTCCAGGAGTCGGAAAAACTGCTATTGTGGAAGCATTGGCTCAGAGAATTATGGATAGAGATGTTCCTGAAGTGCTGCAAAATAAACGGGTTCTTGCGCTGGATGTTACAGCCATGCTCTCTGGAACTAAATATCGAGGAGAGTTTGAAGAACGTGCCAAAAAGTTGGTTCAAGAAATGGCAAAATCCAATCGCTCAATTATCCTTTTTATTGATGAAGTTCATTCTGTCATTCAGTCGCAGGGGACTGAAGGAGCTATTAATTTTTCAGATATTTTGAAACCAGCTTTGGCTCGTGGAGATTTGCAAATGATCGGTGCAACAACTATTGCTGAGTATGAAAGATATATAAAAACAGACCCAGCTCTCGAGCGTCGTTTTCAGCTCGTTCTGGTCGATGAACCAGATGAAGAAGCAACCTTACAAATTTTGCAAGGAGTAAAAGATAAATATCGTGAATATCATAAAGTTGAATTCACTGATGCTGCACTCGAAACAGCGGTAAAGCTTTCAAATCAACTGGTGCGAACGCGAACCCAACCAGATAAAGCAATTGATGCCATAGATGAGGCTGCTTCAATGGTAAAAGTCTCTCATGTGCATGAATCAATTCCGACTATTCTTTATCAAGCCGCTGTACAAGCACATCCAAATCTTGCAAGAATCTGGGCAAAGATTCAAGTGATTGATAAGCAAATAGCAACGGTGCTTCCGGGGGATGCTTCTACCTTTTTACATGAGAGGGAAGCTCTTGAAAAAGAACTTGGTTCTCTAGGAGTTTTGGTTGTTGATGCCAGTGACGTTGAAGCCGTAATAAAACAATGGGTCTAAAAGAACAGCTGAGACGAAAATAAAAAACATCCCGTTTATGGGATGTTTTTGTTATCTGTTATCTATCGTGCAACGGGAGTACAAGAGCTTGTGTAAGCTCCACCTGTAATATAGGTTGGACAGGAGTTATTGATATCATGCTTAGGATAGCAAATGACCTCACCTTTGGCATTATAGAGAGTAGGGAAGTCATCGTGGACATAGAAGGTCGTTACTCCGGCTTGACTACATCGATCAATTCGGCTATTTGTTCCAGCTGTAGATTGAAGGAGCGAAAGTGGAATTTCTACCCAAGCATTGGTATTGGCAGATTCTGATGTACCTGGAGATGGGGTGCGAGGTGGTTTTGCCACTGTTCCAGAAGATCCTGTTGTTCCACTACCATTATTTGAACCTTGAGATGTATTTCTTCCTGGAAGAACAGAGACATCCACAATCGGTGAAGTGTTGGCAATATTTGGTTCTGCTTGTCCTGATCGTTCACAAGCATTATGTTCGGCAATTTTTACTCCCAGAAATTCTGCAACACAGCCATTGGTGTAGGTTTTATTATCTACCCCACAAACAGGATCAGCAATCAGATCACAGAGCCTGAGTGGAAATTCATCCCCTGGAAATGGTTCGAATCGTTCAGAAATAGGATCTACCTGCACAGCTTCCCTAGTTGGACATTTTCCTTGCAGAAAGGAAACACTTTCACACTCAGTTTTATCAGAAAATATACAGTACGAAATATTGCGATTTACCGAACCATCATAGCGTATTTGTATGTCATATCCTTTTTGTGTACAAAAGAGATATGCTTCTTGTTGAAGTGTTGTATCCACCACAGGAACTGTTGGAGTATTTGTTTCGTTTTGCTCGTCATCTTGAGATGAACCACATCCAGCTCCTGCAAGGACAAGAAGAGAGATGAAGCCGATCAAAAAATAATTTTTTTTCATACGTGTATACACGCAAAAATATAATTGGATATAGTATAGCAAAATTTAGAAAAAAAAGCGAATAGAAATAAAAAACCGACTTTATGCGGTCGGCTTTTTGTTTTTTATTCTTCTACACTGACTCCCATTTGCCGTGCTGTTCCTGCAATGATTTTCATTGCTCCATCAATATCATTGGCGTTGAGGTCTGGCATTTTTGTTTCAGCAATCTGGCGAAGCTGTGCTTTGGTAATTTTACCAACTTTATCTTTGAGTGGGTTCGCAGCTCCTTTTGAAATTTTTGCTGCTTTTTTGATCAGTTCACTCGCTGGTGCCACTTTCATGATAAAGTCAAATGAGCGGTCTTCGTAAATATTGATAATTACTGGAACCACATCACCTTTTTTATCCTGTGTTTTATCGTTGAATTCTTTACAAAATCCAGCAATATTTACTCCGTGCTGACCAAGTGCTGGTCCGATTGGAGGCGCTGGGTTCGCAGCTCCACCAACGATTTGGAGTTTTACCTGGGTTACAAGTTTTTTGGCCATAAGAAATTTAGATTAATCAGTCTCCGAAGCGAGAAGCGTTCCTCTTAGGGAACCGATTCGGTATACTGTCCGTTGTCATTCCGAACGGAGTGAGGAATCTTTCTTTTAAAAATATTTGGGAAAAAGATTTCTCGCTTCGATCGAAATGACACGAGTGAAGTTGTTATACCTTTCTTACCTGCAAGGCATCGAGTTCTACTGGTGTTTCGCGTCCAAACATGTTGACGAGTACTTTGACTTTACCTCTGGTATCATCAACATTTGATACTTTACCTTCAAAGTTTTTAAATGGGCCATCGATAATCTGTACGGTATCGTCGGCTGAAAGATCGATTTTGTGAGTCGGTTCAGCGACTCCCATACGTTTCTGCAGTGCATCAACTTCTTTTTGATCAATAGGAGTTGGAGTAGTTCCTGATCCTACGAACCCTGTTACGTTTGGAGTATTGCGTACCACATACCATGAATCATCCGTTACACTCATTTCAACAAGCACATATCCTGGAAAGATTTTTTCTTCTACAGTCGTGCGTTTTCCATTTTTAATTTTAATTTTACGTTCTTTTGGAACCAACACTGAAAAAATCTTGTCACCCATATCAAAAGATTCGATACGTTGTTCCAAATTTCGTTTTACATTTTCCTCATAACCACTGTAGGTGTGAAGCACATACCAGCGGCGACCCAGATTGAGGGTTTGTTTTGCCATATAAATAAAAGGCTAAAGATCGAATTAAAAGTCAGGTTATTTGATAAGGTAAGCAACAACTTGGTTGAGTGCGTAATCAAGAATTCCGAAAAATACCATCATGGTGAGACTCATTCCAATAACAAAAAGACTGTAGTTAATGGTCTGTTTTTTGGTTGGCCAAGTAACTTTTTTCATTTCACTATACGCTCCTTGGAAATAGTCTTTGGTGCGGGTAAGAACTGACATACGGTTTAAAAGTATTTAAAAAAGGCCTTCGGCCATTTCGCTTCGAAGTATACATTATTCTGATATTTTTGTCAATATAGGTATGTAGACAAAAAAATCGCTTATTTAAGCGATTTTTTTTGGAAAGAATTTAAATATCGAGGTTTTCAACATTTTTCGCATGTGTTTGGATAAACTTTTTACGAGGAGCTACTTCACTGCCCATCAGGATATCAAAAATTTCATTGGCCTGCTCTGCATCTTCAATTGTGACTACTTTCATCATGCGGCTTCTTGGATCCATGGTTGTATTCCACAATTGATCTGGGTTCATTTCTCCCAAACCTTTATAGCGTTGAATATTGAGCTTTGGTGCGGCCTTGGTATCAGTCTCAACTTCTTCGTTGCCATCTTCGTCTTCTTTTATCTCAATTTCACTTGAAGATATCCCTTGTGCTTTGAGATAGGCATCAAGATCTTCCACCGTATACATCCAGTTGGTCTCTTTCCCTTTTTTTACACTATAGAGCGGTGGCTGAGCAATATAAATGTGTCCTGCAGAAATAAGCTCTGGAAAGTAGCGAAAGAAAAGGGTGAGAAGAAGAGTACGGATATGTGATCCATCAACATCCGCATCAGTCATGATAATAATTTTATGATAACGCAGTTTAGTAATATCAAACATCTCGCCAATGTTTGTACCCATGGCAATGATAAGCGACTTAAGCTCATTGTTGGTAAGAATTTTATCAATACGAGCGCGTTCTACGTTCAAGACTTTACCACGCAGTGGGAGAATTGCCTGATGTTCGCGGTCACGTCCTTGTTTGGCACTTCCACCAGCTGAGTCTCCCTCTACAATATAGAGTTCAGAGTCTTCTGCTGCTCGACTCGAGCAATCGGCCAGTTTTCCCGGAAGCGTAAATCCTTCAAGCGCGCCTTTACGCAGTACTGATTCACGGGCGAGGCGTGCAGCGTTACGAGCTTTTGCAGCCAAGATACATTTGCCAATAATCCCTTCTGCATCTTTTGGATGTTCTTCAAGAAAAATCATGAAAGCATCACCAAAGACATTTTCTACAGCTGGTTTGGCTTCGGGATTTCCAAGTTTTCCTTTGGTCTGACCTTCAAATTGTGGTTCTGGAATTTTAACAGAAATAACACAAGTTAATCCTTCACGTACATCGTCTCCAGAAAGATTTGGATCTTTTTCTTTGAGGATTCCTTTATTGCGCGCATAGGTATTGAGTGTACGAGTGAGCGCTGCTCGAAACCCTGCAACATGAGTACCTCCATCAGGATTGGTGATGTTGTTGGCAAAAGGGTAGAGGGATTCATTGTAATCATCTGTATATTGAAGTGCCAATTCAACCAAAACTTTTTCTACCTGTTTTTCTACATAAAAAATATTTTCGTGTTTTGCTTCACGATTTTTGTTGAGGTGTTTAACATAGCTTCCAATACCTCCCTCAAAATAAAATTGGTAAGCGCTACGGGTAAAGGGAAGGGCCGATTTATCGGCTACTTTTTCGTCTGCCGTACGTTCGTCGAAAATATTAATTTTTACACCTTTATTGAGATAAGCCTGCTGACGAAGGTGATCAATAATTGTTTTCCAGCTAAAGTCCAGTGTTTCAAAAATACTATCGTCAGCTCGGAAACTAATTTTAGTACCACGATCTTTGGCTTTTCCAACGGTTTTTACTTTGCCCATAGGAATACCTTTTTGGTATTCTTGAACATAAATTTCGCCGTCACGATGCACTTCGGCCTTCACATGGGTAGAAAGGGCATTAACGACAGACGCACCTACACCGTGCAAACCTCCAGATACTTTATACCCAGATTCATCACCACCAAATTTTCCTCCGGCATGGAGTTTGGTCATGACAATTTCAAGAGCTGAAATTTTTAATTTTGGATGAATATCTACGGGAATACCACGGCCATTGTCTGTTACCTCAATCCAATGATCTGGCAAAAGTTTGATCGTAATTTCATTACAATGTCCGGCCATGGCCTCATCAAATGAGTTGTCCACGATTTCCCACATCATGTGGTGAAGTCCGGTGCTACCAGTAGAACCAATATACATTCCTGGACGCTTGCGTACGGCTTCGAGTCCTTCAAGAACACTAATGCTACTAGCACTATAGTCGGATGATTTTTTTGTTTTTTCACTCATACAATCTAATCGAAAAATGTCTAAAAGATGAGACTAGTGTAGCACAACAGAGGGGTGGGAGGCAAGGGTTAGGGAAATAAAAACAACCTCTGTTTAAGAGGTTGTTTTTCTGTTTCTACAGAGAAGCCTTAATACGAATTGTTTTCATTTCAGAACTGTATCCAAGTCCAGTCTTTGCATCCCAGTAAATGGTCCACACTTTTACCGTCTGTCCACTTCGTCCTTCAAATGTACCAATATCCAGTGAACATGAGCCTGTTGTTGGTTTACCACTGAGGATACAACGATTTTTCAGAGCAGTGTTGCTCCATGAGGGAAGTGCTCGGACTTCTACTCCCCAAATTCCATTGCTATTACTCGCATTTCCACGGATTGTAAGTTTTTGGTTAGGAGACATTTCTGAAACATTTGGTGTCACCGTAACTGTTGGTTTGAAGGTGGAAATAGTTGGAGCTGGAGATACACTTACGGCATTTCCTACTTTTATGGTAATTTTTTCTGAATATTTTACATTGCCATTGGCATCAGTTCCGACAGCCTGATAGACATAGGTTTTTCCTACGTCACTACTGGTGAAACTTGGGTAGATACGGAGTGCACAAAGTGTTTGCATGCGTGCGCAAGAGGCAGAAACGGTTTTTCGAGTATCATCTTCACGAGTGATTTTGAGGGTTTTGAGGTTGGTGCCACGAGCTTTGGCATCAAGTGAAAAATTTTCGGTTCCTCGACTACCAATTCGTGCTTCACCATTGGCTTTGAGAGTGACCTCAGAAATACTTGCTGTGTCGTTTGCTTTTACAGATAAAGACTGTGTTTGACTGGCAGTATTAATAGAGTAAGCCTGTCCGCGATAATCATATCCTACCGCATAGATTTTATGGTCACCTTTTTTGGTGGAAGCAATTGTATATGAACAAGTAAGTGTGTTGGTACAACTATTTACATAATCACCATTGAGGTACATATAAATTACCTGCATATTGGCTGTAGTTGGAAGAGCACTTACTTTGAATGTGTAGGCAATTCCTTCTCTTACTTCCCAAGAGTTTTCTGAGTTAGTAAGAGCCAAATGCGGCCCGCCCGCAGCTTCTACGCTTGGGGAGAAAATGAATGCCCCCATTGCCAGTGTCACTAACCCTACAATACCAGAAAAGATTTTTTGCATATCTTTACGTTTTAAAAATGAATTTATTTTTTATGTTTATATAATACTATTTACCACATAGTATATTTTTTGTCAAATATTTTTTTTAGCGAGCTCTGATATATATAACGAGTTTCTTCGCAATTTATTACATCATTGGATTTTTTGAATTTTTTGCAGTATAATAGACTCAATTTACCAGCATAAATCATCTATGTCATCCAAACCTCCAAGTAAACTCTCGCAGTATACTGACCCAACGGGGGAACTCAGTAACAAAGACCTGGCCTTTTCAAGTTGGTTTGTGCGAAACAAGATTTTTTTGCGTAAAATAACCATTGGAGTTCTTCTCGCTTGGATTGTGATCGGTGGACTCTATTCGATTCTCGTACTGGGAAGTTATCTTTTTTCTGGCTTTTGGCGTGACCGCGATGCACGTTTGCAGACACTGCAAGGATTTGAAAATTATACGCAGATACAACCGAGCTACGGGGCACAAAATTTGCTTCTGGATTCGGCGCGGCTTTTTCAGATTGGAGAAACCTATGACTTTTCTGCTTTAGCGCAAAATCCCAATGAAGATTTTGTCGCTCGAATCCGTTATAAATATGTTTTTGATGGTGGAGAAACACCTTCAAAAGTCGTTACTATCTTACCCAAAAAGAAAGTTCCTTTGACTATTTATGGATTTAAGAGCGATATTTATCCTGTTGGATCGCGGCTCGTGGTAGAAGAAATGCGTTGGCGTCGGGTCGATCCTCATGTGGTACCAGATACACAAAGTTATGTTGTGGCACGTACCAATTTTTTGGTTGATAACCTCATAATTGAAAGAAATCCTATCGGTGGAGCGCTGCCTCCAAGAATTACTTTTGACATAAAAAATGATACTGCGTATAGTTATTATGAAGGCAGATTTGCCCTTGTACTTCTGGGTGGGGGAAGTATCGAAGGGGTAATTCCTCTTACGATTAAAGAATTTCGCGCAGGGCAAAATTTCCCGGTTGATATAAGGCCAGCCTTTAGTATCGCGGGCATCGACGATGTTGAAGTCATTCCTCTCATGGATGTATTTGACCCAAATGAATTTTTGCCAGCCTTCAAGTAATGATTTTGTTCAGATTCAGGTTGTATGAATTTTTTTCTTTTTCTCTGGGCAGAAATGAAGCGCTTTGACTGGCTTTTACTTGCGCTTCCTCTTGGTATTGTGGCTATTGGCCTCTCGGCAATTTATAGTATTGACCTATCGCGTGGGGATACTTTGACTTTCTTCCCTACCCAAACCCTGGCTTTATTTATTGGGCTTGGGCTGGTATTTTTTTTGGGAGCCTTTCATATTACGGTTTTTCGTTCATCTGCTCAGCTTACCTATTGGCTCTCTCTTTTGCTTCTGGTTGGTGTCCTTTTGTTTGGAGATACGATTCGTGGTACAACGGGATGGTTTCGTATTTTAGGATTTTCTTTTCAGCCAGCCGAATTTGCAAAAGTCGCTTGCGTTTTGCTTTTGAGTTGGTGGATGAATAAGCAGGGGAGGCGATTTGATCGTTTGGAATTTGTGATTTCAAGTGGAGTAGCGACTTTTTTGATTTGTGGACTTATTTTACTTCAACCAGATCTTGGATCAGCCGCTGTTATTGGGGCGATTTGGTTTGGTATGCTCATTTTAGCGGGAGTAAAGAAAAAGTATGTCGGAGGGCTAGTTTTGGCGCTTGGTCTTGCCACGCTCTTTTCTTGGTTTTTTCTTTTTCAACCATATCAGAAAGAACGTGTCTTAAATTTCCTTTCTCCAGAAAATGACCCTTTGCGTTCTGGTTATAATGTCTCGCAGTCAATTATTGCTATTGGAGCAGGTGGTTGGGCAGGACGAGGCCTTGGCTTTGGTTCTCAAAGTCAACTGCACTTTCTTCCAGAAGCCCAAACTGACTTTATTATCTCTGTTATTGGAGAAGAATTAGGATTTATTGGTATTTCTTTGGTATTAATACTCTATATTGCTCTTTTATGGCGTTTACTCATGATCGCCAAGCGCTGTGAAGAAGATTTTTCCGCTTTTCTCCTGTTTGGAACAGCCCTTCTGTTTTTTATTCAGATTTTCGTAAATATTGGCGGAGCAACTGGGGTTTTACCGGTTACGGGGGTTACCCTCCCGTTTTTGAGTTATGGGGGTTCTTCTCTTATTATCAATTTTCTTCTCTTAGGTATTGTTCAAAGTGTGGTTCGTTCTATGCCAAAAATTCGGTCCTAGGAGTCCATTGCCTTCTTTTCAAGTGGATGATATACTAAAAAGACCTCGTCCTCTTGACGAAAGGAGAATTTTTTGGTATTATCCTGACACTCCAAATATGGAGAAAAAACCTTACAATGACAAGCAAAATTCCCTCTTTCAGCAGATCAAGCTCATGAAGGCGTGCCCTTTATGTAAATCTGATTATAAGGAAGAAGCCCTTGAGATCGTAGAAGAGGGAAAAGGGACGCATTTAGTCCATTTGACCTGTACACATTGCCAAAACGCCATGCTTGCCCTTATTGTTATTTCAAAACTTGGAATGAGTTCTGTGGGTATGCTGACAGATCTGAACGCTCTTGATGCTCGTCGGTTGAACAAAAAAGGCGCTATTACAGAAGAACAGATTCTTCATTTTCATGAATACTTAGATAAAAATTCAAAAGAATTTATTCATTTATTAAAGTCTTAAACATTTGTATGTCATTTGCTATTGCTGCAAAAAGCCGAACTGGAGAGGCTGATGCCCTTCGAGCACAAGCACGAGTTCCTGGTATCTTGTACGGAGCTGGTATTACTCCAGCATCACTTTCTGTTTCTGCCGTTGAACTTGAAAAACTCTATAGAAATGTAAGTGAATCAACTCTTGTGGATTTCACTCTTGAAAATGCCTCACCGGTCAAAGTACTTTTACAAGATGTTCAATTTGATCCAGTAAAAGGTAAAATCATCCACGTAGATTTTCGTCAGATCAACATGAGTCAAGAGTTGGAAGTTGCGGTAGAAATTCGTTTGATTGGTCTTGCTCCTGCGGTAAAAGAATTCGGTGGAAGTTTGGTTCAACAAGTTGAATCAGTAAACGTACGCTGTTTGCCAAAAGATTTGATTGACTTTGTGGAAGTTGATGTTTCATCACTCGTTAATTTTGATACAGCTATTTATAGTAAAGATTTGAAACTTCCGGCTGGAGTTGAATCACTCGATGAGCCTGAAACAATCATTGCCAAAGTTGCTGCCCCAATGAGTGAAGAACAAATGAAAGCACTTGAAGAGGCCGGTACGGTTGTAGACCTTTCAAAGATTGAAGTTGAAAAGAAAGGTAAAGATGAAGAAGCTGCAGAAGCTGGAGCCGCAGAGGCTGTTGCAGAAGCAAAATAAATTAAAGAATATTGAAAAACCCCTGGTCAACAGGGGTTTTTTGTATTTGCCTTTAAGTAAGAAAAAGAAGACATCCTCGTCAGATATTATAGAGCGTTAAAGAACGTGCTTCTTCTTTCTTGCCTCTATACTATATTTTACTTTTGTAATTGCTTTCCTATGATACAAGAAATTATTGTTACATCCCTTGCCTTCTTTTTTTCACCGAGTCCAATTGCTCATCCTTTTTTGCTAGAACAATCGACTCCACTGCAGCAAACTTTTGGGGGTGCTTTTGAAAACATTCAGAACAATGTAGAAAATTTAAGTAATCTGAATATTCTACAAAATAGCTTAATCGCTTCACTTTCTACTGAAGAAATGGAACTCAGTGAAGAACAAAAAAATTTGGTGGTTTATGTAGAACAGGACATTCAAAAAAACTATGAAAATGGGGAACGAGAAAAAGCAGTTGCCCTCGATACTTCACTTGATTCTTTACTCCGTGCGTATGGAATATTTAAAGGAACACCAAATGAAATGAATTACATTCAGGAAGAGAATGAGGTAGTTTCTTCCTCAACAATTGCCTATACCAAACAAGAAGTTACTGATCACCTTTTGACTGTGCGATCCCTCTTTGTGGGATCACTTGAAACACTCACTGATCAAGAAATTGAAAGAGTGGAATCAGAGCTCATGCTCGTAGAGCAGATGCTGCTAGAAGTGAATATTGAAGGTGGATATGAAGCTTTGTCTCTGTTAAAGATGATTGATCAATATATTTATCATGCAACCTTTCTTATTCGAGATACTGATTTTGCCTAAAAGAAAAAAAGAAGAACGGTTTAGGAAACGTTCTTCTTTGATATATCGCCATTAGGCGATACGCCGTATAAGGCGAAACAGGGTAATAAGTACAACTGCACCAAGCAACGCTACCAGAAAGCTGTATAGATTAAATCCTGTTACACCCGTTTCCCCAAAGAAACTCATGAGCCATCCTCCAAGGACTGCTCCGAGGATTCCGACGATAATATTCATGATGTTGCCTTGGCTATTGTTGGTCTTCATAATCATTGAAGCGATCCAACCAACAAGAGCACCAAATAAAATCCAAAGTAGTATACCCATATGCGTAGAGTTAAAAGTAAATATCAATTATTGTATTATTTAAGACGTGACAAAAACCACTGGTAAAGAGCAGTCAGTTGTCAATTGGATGAGACTTGAATATATTCAACCATACAGTTTAAGAGAGAGAAAGGGTAAGAATATTTTTCCTCCACTATATACGACGGATCATGAATGATTTTATTACAGAATGAAATATTTTTATTTTTGTAGGAGTATTAAAAGAAAGTAGGTTTACCTTATAGAATATGTTTGTTATAATAAAAATGCTTCCATTCCGTCTTTTTATAGAAGAGCTATTTCTAAAACTATGAAAAAATATATTTTTCTTTTGATCTGTGGAATTGTATGTATTCCGTCTTTTGTTCAGGCAAGTCCGGTTATTTTGCCTGTACCATTTACTGCCCAGGCACCAGAAGGAAACTGGGGAGAGCCGTGGGATAATGCTTGTGAAGAAACTTCAATGGTGATGGTAGAAAACTATTATCGCGGCAACTGGAGTTTGAATGTAGAAAAGAGCAAGAAAGAAATTCAAAATGTTTTAACGAATAAAGAGGTTCTGATCGGAAAAAGTAAAGACGAATCACCTGAGTCAATTGTAAAACTTATTACAGAAGTCTATAAACGAGAAGCCGAAGTGGTAAAGGGTATTACGATAGAAAAAATCAAGCAGGAGATTGATGGAGGATATCCGGTGATTATTGCGTTTGATGCACGATTGGTACGCAATGCCAATTTTATTGCACCAAAGCCTACGTATCATGTGGCAGTAATTGTTGGATATGATGATAAGACCAAACAATTTATTATCAATGAACCTGGAACCTCGGATGGAAAACACTTTCGTTATGGGTATGATGAATTGTTGAAGGCCAATGAAACCTATACTGTCCGCGACACAGGTGAAGTAAGGGGCAATGAGGCGGTATTTACTTCTTCGATTCGAGTAGATGATAATACCAAAGGTATTTTGGCAAAGTTTTTTGATATGATGAAATCAATGTTTCATTGATTTTTTTGGAGGGCGATGGTGAGAGGACAGGTATCGTGATTGTGGTTTTTGGCTGGGCAGTACTCTCGTCCGTAGGCGATCATTCGGTTGGTAAATTGAAACCATTCATCTTTGGGAAGGATCTGCATCAGGTCCTTTTCTATTTTTTGGGCTTCAGTGTGTTTGGTGAGGCCATATTTTTGGGAAAGGCGAATGACATGCGTATCGACAGCAATGCCTTCGGTAAGTCCATGAATATATCCGAGGACGACGTTGGCTGTTTTTCGCCCAACTCCGGGGAGTTCGAGGAGTTCATCCATGGTATTTGGGATTTTCGCATTATATTTTTCTTGAAGAATTTTGGCAGTGGCAAGAATATTTTTGGCTTTTATCTTGTAGAGGCCAATTTGTTTTATGGCAGAAGTGAATTCTTCTGGATCTGCCTTTACATAATCACTGAGTTTTGGATATTTTTTGAAGACAGCTGGCGTGATTTCATTGACTTTTTTATCAGTGGTTTGGGCTGAGAGAATGACAGCAAAGAGAAATTCATAATCAGTTTGTGCATTCAGAAATTTTTCAAGTTTTGGATAGAGTTTTTTGAGGGTTTTGAGAATAATCTGTGCTCGCTCAGATTTGGAAAGAGGCATATTATGGCTTTTTGAGAATGACGGCAAGATGTGGCTTACAAAAAGAAAAGGGGAGAAGGGAAAACCATTTGGATATCTTGTAGGTGAACGTATTGAAAGAAGTATAGGATGGATCCATATTTTCTTTGAGAAGCTCTATGGTCAGTCCATGTTGCTCTGCGAGTTCGGTAATTTTTTGCGACGTGTTGGCTCGGTATCGTACATCAAAGGTATCGTCTTCGGCTCGTCCGTAGGTTTTTTTGACCAGTCTTTGTGCAGTTTTGTAGTTGAGGAGCCTTCGGATATATATGAGAATATTTTTTTTGTTTGGAGTGGCAAAAGCAAAATATCCTCCTGGTTTGAGTACTCGCGAGATTTCTTGAAAGACTTTTGAAGGATGATCAAGATGTTCTACCACCCATAGTGCTACTACCAAATCAAAAGAATTATTTTCAAATGGCAGGTTTTCGATATTGGCGACAATGGTTTTATCAAGACAGGTATTTTTATTCATGACTTCTTCGGACACATCTACTCCAACCGCAGAAGAAAATTTTTCTCGCAGTTCATCAATCAGATAGTTGCCATGTCCACATCCTGCATCAAGGACGTGGCTGTTTGGGAGAATTCTTTTTTCCAGTTCGTTTTTGAGAAGTACCATAGAATCATCCCAGGAAGGGATTTCCTGCTTGAATCGTCTCTTGTAGGAAAGTTGACGCTGTTCTTTTGGGTGAAGTTCACTATACTCGGTTATGTAGGTCATAGTGAGATTATACTATCATAATTCAGATGTTTTTCAAATAAAATACTCGCTGATGAAAGCGAGTATTTTGGCTCATTATTTGAGGTAGTGCACGGGATCAACAGCAATATGATTGACGCGGATTTCAAAGTGAAGGTGGGGCCCAGTAGCACGTCCGGTATCTCCAATAACCGCAATAATATCGCCTTGTTTCACGGTTTGTCCTACGGATACAAAGTTCTTTTGCGTGTGTGCATACAGGGTTTCAATATCATGGCCATGATGAATTCTGATATAACAACCATAGCCGCCGTTCCAGCCACATTCTGTATGTGTTACTGTCCCATCAGCAACAGCAAATACTGGACTGTTATCTGCTTTTTTGTTTGTATCATCGGAAGTTACGAAGTCTACTCCATTATGATGATTGGAATTAAAGTTCTGACTAACTTTAAATACCGAGAGAGGGGAAATTATTGACAACGGTATGTCAATTTTTTCTTCGGTTGAGAGAGGTGGTTCAACACTTTCAGAAGATGCTTCATCACCATGTTCTTGATCAAAATATTTTGGTTTGGATTTTTTTATCCATTCATTATTTTTGAGATCATAGATTTCTCCTATTTCAAATACTTTGAGGAACGCGGTATCATCACGTTTTTGTGATAACCACAAAGGATCAGAAAGTTTGAGAGAATGAAGTACAGAGTAGAATAATGTATCATAGGTATCCTTTTGTGCGAGGCTGGACTGGTAGTTTATTGTGTAGAGAAATCCATTTTTTATCAGAGTAAATTCTTTTTCAATGCTTTCAGTATCTTTGTGTGTACCTGCATCTTTTTTGTGTATTTTTTCTTGAATAGATCCTTCAGCACTCCCAATCATAAATTTTTTCTTATCGGTTGTGTCAGGATTAGTATTTTCTGTTACTGGAAAAGTCACAGCTACATTCAAAAAATCAGCTGATTGCTTTTCTCCTTCAGAAAAAGAACGAGAAAACTGTGTTGTTATTTGTAGTGCTGAACCGACAAATCCACCACCTCCACCACAGAGTTGTGCCGGCTCAATATTATCTTCTTTTGGAACCGTATATTTCATACCCAAATTTGGATTGTTGTATTCGTAGGCAGTACCCTTCGTGGTAAGAGGGTTTTGGCTATATTCAAGAGTTTCGCATAAAGCATTCAGAGCAAAATCTGGATCATTTTCAATATTATTTGAAATTTTGTTATTAGTATTTTTTTGTATGATACCACCACGGAGCGGTTGTTGGTCTTTGCCCAGAAGGATGATGTAGAGTTCGCCAGTGAGCAGTTCATCGCGCAGAAGAATTTCTGCTGCTTCATCATCTTTGAGATGGATAAAATTTTCAAGAGATTTTTTGTTTTCTTGTAAAATAGTTTGAATCTGCTGATCAATGCTTTTGTCTTCTAAAAGTGCATTGAGGGTTATATATTTTCCAGCAATTTTGTTGGTTTCTCCAAAGTTGAATGCATATTCACCAAAAATAAGTTTTTTGATTTGTGCCAGCTGTGCAGAGACAAAGTCTGGTTTTATAAGAGTAAAAGCAAGCAGAACAAGGAGGGGACTGGCGAGCCAGAACAATTTTTTGAAGGCAAAAGATGATTTTTTTGGTAAATCAAGATCGGAAACACTGTTCATCCTGTGCAGAATTTTTGTTTCGAGGGTTTGTTTAAATTCTTTGTTTGGTTGGAGTTTCATTTCCTCCAAGAATTTTTCTGTTTTTTGTATATTTTCTGGTTGTGGTTTGTGAAAAAATCTTTTCATAAAAGAGGATTAAGGTGAGAAGAAATTTTACGCATCGCGCGTAAGTAGGTTGAAGCAATGGTTTTTTCGGAGAGGGAGAGTACTGTGGAAATTTCTTTATTTTGAAGCTGAGCAAAGAGTCGTAGTGTCACCACTTCTTTTTGTTTTTTGGGAAGTTTTTCGATAATTTCTTTTACTTTTAAAAAGAGAAACTTGGTATCAACTGTTCTATCTGGAAGGGGAGAGTGATCAATAATGTCAGGGACATCTTCTATATTGAAAGTTTTCTTTTTGTTTTTTCGGTAAAAATCTGTGAGCGTATTTTTGGCAATCCGAAAGAGCCAACTTGAAAAAGGAATATTTTCACGAGCGCTGTAACGAGGATAATGTTCAAGTGCTTTGAGAAATGTCTCAGACACGAGATCTTCGGTTTCGGCTTTACTCCCCACCCGAAAGCCAATATACCGATATATGGCCGGGAAGTATTGATGATAATAGTTGATAAATTGTGTTTGTTGTGGCGGTAAAAGTTTTGGCATAGATATATAGTATAACGTACTGGGGACTTATTTACTGCTTTTTTTGATATTTTTCCCTCTATGAAGCCAATTTTGTTTTTTGTCCACAGGAATATATTTGACGAAGA
>CAZKAD010000017.1:0-17595 GCA_964550845.1 uncultured Gammaproteobacteria bacterium | reverse complement strand
CTGGAGACCTTCGCCTTACCATGGCGACGCTCTACCAACTGAGCTATGGCAGCATTATTGAATTATATTTCTCAAATGAGTTATCTGGCTTGCAACATCCAACTACCTGCCCCGAAGAGCGAAGCAACATCTGGGAGCTATGACCGCATAAATTTTTTAGCCAAAGTGTGAATATTATATAACAAAACTCCAAAAACGTCAATCTCTCTTTTTTGGCTATATTTGGCAGTTTTTACAAATATGTGTTCCCCGCCCTGCTACTCGTATTTTCACAATCTTTGCCTGACACCTACGGCAATCCTGCCCTGTACGTTGGTAGACCTGCAAAAACTCCAAATATCCACCTTTTCTCCCATCGCCATCGACATAATCATGAAAGGTCGTTCCCCGCTTTTCAATAGCACGCGCGAGAATATCTTGCGAAGCAGTAAAAATCTTTAATACTTCTTTTTTTGTAAGACTCTGTGGAATTCGTGTTGGCAAAATACCAGCAGAAAAACAAATTTCATCAGCATAAATATTTCCAATTCCAGCAATAAATTTTTGATCGAGGAGCACGGCTTTAAGACATGTTTTTTTCTTTGCAAAAATCTTTTCAAACGCCTCGTAGACAAATGAAGAAGTCAATGGTTCAATGCCAAAACGAGAGACAACCTGCTCTTTCTTAGGTTCATCGACAATTTCCAAATAACCAAATTTGCGTACATCGTGAAAAATGAGGATAGAAAAATCATCAAAAGTAAATGTTACACGCGTATGTTTTGGATCGAGTTTTTTGTTTTTGGTTAGAGAGTGCCCAACACTTCGAGTCTCGTGTTTATCAATATAGATAAATTTCCCCGTCATCTTGAGATGTGCCAACATATATTGCGTGCAATCCAAAACAAAGATCAAAAGTTTGCCCACTCTTTGGATATCTGTAAATTCTTTCCCAACTACGTGCGAATAAAAAAATTCCTCCCTATTACGGATGATAGAAGGTGTATGTATGTCTAGCCCCACAATTTTTTTATGACAAATCTTGGGGAGTAAACTCTGGCGGACTGATTCTACTTCAGGGAGTTCTGGCATAAAGGTTATAAAAGCCTATGAAAAATCTTCTTGCATTAAAGCAAAAAAAAGCCCTGTGATCAAGCATTCCAAAACAACTCACAAAAAATCTCCCTCTGTTGTGGATAAGTATGAAAAATGCTACACTCAATTTATCTTACTCTTAAACTTCATATATGGCTGTTCAACTCAACCAAAAAGCCCCTGATTTTACTCTCCTCGATCAAGAGGGCCAAGAACATTCACTTTCTGACTACTTGGGCAAAAAGGTTCTCCTTTATTTTTATCCCAAAGATGATACACCCGG
Source organism: uncultured Gammaproteobacteria bacterium (assembly GCA_964550845.1). Classification (GTDB taxonomy): domain Bacteria; phylum Patescibacteriota; class Patescibacteriia; order Magasanikbacterales; family UBA922; genus CAYTKU01. The sequence goes on along the minus strand of CAZKAD010000017.1, from coordinate 16,238 downwards.
GTGTACGACTGAAGCGTGTAGTTTTCGCGACCGCTTGAATGAACTCAAAAAACACAATGTCCAAGTCTTGGGCGTAAGCGTGGATGATGTCAAAAGCCACAAAAAATTTGCAGAGAAATTTGGCCTCAATTTTCCTCTCCTTGCTGATACAGAAAAAAAAGTCGTCAATGATTATGGTGTCTGGGGACAAAAATCCATGTTTGGAAAAAAATATATGGGAATACAGCGTGATTCATTTCTCATCGATGAAAAAGGTGTTGTAATCAAGCATTATGAAAAGGTAAAGCCAGCTGAACACGTTGATGAAGTGATCAAAGACGCAAAAAATATGTAAATAAAAAAGCTCTCCGTGTGGAGAGTTTTTTTGTGGGCCGGGCATGATTCGAACATGCGAAGGCGTAAGCCAGCAGATTTACAGTCTGCCCCATTTGACCGCTCTGGAACCGACCCATAAATTGTAAATCCCTTTTTTATAAGGGATTTGGAGCCACCTGACAGATTCGAACTGACGACCGTCACTTTACAAAAGTGCTGCTCTACCAACTGAGCTAAGGTGGCATATATGGAATAACCTATTCCAAAGATTGAATTTTTTCCTTTAGCAGAGGAAGTTTTTGGTTGTCTGGATTGACCAAACGGAGTTTCCCATACCCTTCTTCTGCCAGTTCTTTATTGCCCACCATTATAGCAAGTTCAGTCAAATTGTCAAGATATTTTGGATTTTGAGACTCCAGCTCTACGGCCTGCTGCATAGCCTCAAGTGCAGGCGCATATTGTTTCTCATTTTCGAGCAAAGCAGCCAACTTGGCAAACCGGCTCGCAACCGAATCGTTTAGCAACAGTGCCTTTTCATAGTATTGAATCGCCTCAGTATTTTTATCATTTTTTTCTGAGAGTTCTGCCAAACTCACCAACACCAAATCATCATTGGGAACCAGATAATGCAAAAATTTATAGGTTTCTTCGGCTTCTTTATTTTGACCCAATTTTTCGTACACATGAGCAAGCCCTCGGTAGGCTTCAATATGTTTTGGATCAAGTCGAATAATTTCAATATATTTTTTTTCTGCAACATCAAAATCATGCTCGTGAGAAGCATTGGTCGCCTCACGTAGTAAGCTTGAAATTTCTTGCTCTGGACTAATTCCTTCTTCGATTTTTTTCGCCCTCGAACGAGAAAATGTATGATGAAAAACTTTTTTCTCTATCGTTCCTGTAAAAGAACGAAAGCCTGTCTGAATATTTTTTGAGATAGCAAAAAACAGTTGCCATTTTCCTTTCTTTTTTTCTTTTTGTTCTTTACTTTTTTTCTCAGCTCGTTTTTTCAAAAATTCTTCTTTTTTCTTTTCTTCTTTTACTTCTGGGATACTTTCCACATCAAGAAGGGTTAATTGTGGGAATTTTTTAACAATAATAAAGATAATAACGGCAAAAGAAAAAAATATAAGCAAGAGAGGAAGAAGGGCGTACATAATTATAATTCACAAACATATTGCCAAAACTCTGGTTTGGTTGACGCATTCCCCACCAATACGCCATCCACCAGAGGCAATGTAATATATGATACTATATTTTCTGTATTTACACTACCTCCATACAGAAGCGGAATATTTTTATGTGTATATTTTTGAAATTCTTCTTTCACCCAAGCATGAACATCTTCAACATCATTCGGAGTACACGCTTCGGCATGCGGTCCAGAAGAAATGGCCCAGACTGGTTCATAAGCGACCATTATCTTTCCCTCTTCAAAATCCAAATCTTCAAAAATTGCTTTGATTTGCTCAGTGAGTTTTATCGTGCGAGTATTTTTTTCTTTATCTTCGCGTGTTTCACCAATACAGACAACTGGGATAATATTGGCATTGAGGCAGGCATCAACTTTTTTGCGTACATCGACATTACTTTCACCAAAAACATACCGTCTTTCCGAATGTCCAACAATAGCATACTGTGCACCCGCTTCTTTATACAGTTCAGCTGAAAGTGCACCAGTGTAGGCTCCCTTGGGAGTCCAAGCAACATTTTGAGCACCAACTGCAAACGAAGTATTCACACATATTTGCGCAACGGCGCTAAAAGCCAAGCTATTTGGAAAAAGTGCAACGCTGGTATGAGAAGAAAATTTAAATGTTGAAATTTTTTGGGCAAGCTGAATAGATTCTTCAAGAGTCAAATACATTTTTGTATTTCCAAATATGTATTTCATATGCCACAAAAATCAAAATTAAAATATGATATTTTCCTTTTTTACGTTTCCAATAATAGCAACACGAACTTTATTCCAATCAAAAATTTGCTGTGCTACCTTTTTGATATCCTCCCCGGTAACAGCATCAATTTTCTTCAAGGCTTCCTCAGGTGTTTGAATACGAGAAAAGAGTACTGCTTGACGCGCATACCAGTTGGCCTGAGAGCTCGAATCTTCCATCGACAAAGTCAAACTTCCATGAATATGAGTCTTGGCATCTTTGAGTTCACGGGTAGTCACGCCTTTTTTAACCAATTTTTCAATTTCTTTTTTAATAACAGCAATGGCTTTATTGATATTCTTGGCATCAAGTCCAGCACGAACAAAATTATACCCAGCATCGTGGTAATCTTCGTCTCCACTGCGCACACTATAGGCAAGACCAAGTCGTTCACGCACCTGGATAAACAGACGTGAACTCATCGATCCTCCGAGAATTGTATTCATGACTGCCACAGCATAGTTGCGTTTATCTTCACGAGCAAAAGAAGGAAATCCCAGCATAAGTTGTGCTTGATCCGTGACTTTTTCTTGCACGACAATACGTTTACTTTTTTCACTGCTGCCAAAAGTGGCAGGCAAATATTTTTTGGAAATTGGCTGAGTATTTTTGGCCGTTGCAAAAAATTCTTCTACCCAGCTACGTGTTTTGTCATCAATTTTTCCAGCAATAACAAGTGTTGCATTCTTTGGCTGGTAGTATTTCTTTTTGTATGCCAAAACTTCGTCACGTTTGTAATTCAAAACATGTTTTGGAGTTCCGCCAATATCTATACCAAGCGGTGAACCAGCAAACATGAGTTCTTCAAAAATATTATCAATACTCATGACAGGATTGTCCTTGTACATGTTGAGCTCTTCGACAATCACGGTCTTTTCCCGTTCCATTTCTTTGGGATCAAATTTTGAATGGTGGAGCATGTCATCCAAAATATCTATTGCAATTTTGGAATACCCAGAATCAACTTTGATATAGTAGGCTGTATATTCTTTGCCCGTGAAAGCGTTGTATTCAGCACCCAGACGATCGATTTCTCGGGTCAAAATCAGGGTATTTTTTCTTTTTTCCGTTCCTTTGAACATGAGGTGTTCAATATAGTGAGAGGCACCACGCAATTTCTCGGTTTCATAACGAGAACCAACAGGATACATGACCAAAAATGTAGTTGACTGTGTGTCACGCTGCGGAACAAGCAAAATTTGAAGCTGATTTTTCAGCCGGTATTGTTCGTACATAATACAACCAAATTATCAAGCGATATCTAAAATTTTGATCCAAGATCAAAACTTCGGATCATCGCCTTAATTTATCTTTTTGAGTAAATAATTTTTGAGTTCTTCTATTTTGACACGTTCTTGCTCCATCGTATCTCGATCGCGAACGGTCACAGCATTATCATCAAATGTCTCATAATCTACGGTCACACAGTATGGAGTACCAATTTCATCTTCACGGCGATAGCGTTTTCCCAGACTTCCTGCTTCGTCATAATCCACACGAAAATTTTTGAGAAGTTCTTTGTAAAGTTCTTTGGCCTTTTCACTCATCCCATCTTTTTTCATCAGTGGAAGTACTGCTACTTGGTATGGTGCCATGTGCGGAAGAAATTTTAAAACAATACGAGTATCGCCTTCTGCCACGGTTTCTTCATGGTAACTACTCGCAAGGAGCGCCAGCAGTGTACGATCCACCCCAAAAGATGGTTCAATCACATGAGGCAAAAGTTTGCGTTTGTTATCATCTGGATCAGTGAATTCGAGTGACTGTCCAGAATGAGTCTGATGCGCTGTCAAATCAAAATTGGTTCGGTAAGCCATCCCCCACAGTTCTTTTTGACCAAAAGGAAAGTCAAACATGAAATCAATCGTACGTTTGGAATAATGAGAACGATCTTCGTCTGGTACTTCAAAACGATGAAGTTTGGTCGTATCAATACCAATGGCTTTCGCAAAAGTTTCTACATCATTTGTCCATTTTTCAAAAATATTTTCCCAATCTTTTTCTTCAAGAAAATATTCAATTTCCATTTGTTCAAATTCAAGTGTACGAAAAATAAAATTTCCTGGAGTGATTTCATTGCGAAATGCTTTTCCAATCTGCGCAATACCAAATGGCAATCGCTTGCGAGTCGTCATCGCAACATTTTTGAAATTGACAAACATCGCCTGAGCTGTTTCAGGACGAAGATACACTTTGCTGGCATCGTCTTTTTGCACAGGGCCAATAGCCGTTTGGAACATGAGATTGAATTGACGAGGTGCTGAGAGTTCATTTCCATCAGGACTTTTGAGTTTCAATTCTTGAATTTTTTCTCCCATTTGGTCCACATTCATACCAGACACATTGATTCCTTTGTCTTCGAGCAAATGATCAGCACGATAACGCTTGTGCGTCACAACGTCTTCTACCAGTGGATCATGAAAAGTCGCCACATGACCAGAAGCTTCCCACACTCGTGGATTCATGAGGATCGCTCCATCAAATCCAACCATATCTTCGCGTGTTTGAACAAAGCTCTTCCACCAAAAATCTTTGATATTTTTGCGCAGCTGTGCCCCAAGTGGACCATAATCCCAAGAATTGGCCAGTCCCCCATAGATTTCACTGCCTGGAAAGACAAAACCACGACGTTTGCAGAGGGAAATAATATTGTCCATGTTGTTATTCATACAAAAAGGTTAAACATCTCTTGGCTTATTATAGATAAATTTTCCCTCTACGTCAAGAAAAAAAGCGAGGAGGGTTGGGGGGCCATTGCTGCGTCAAGGCAACGACCCTCGGTGATTTTAGCGAGGCCAACGTTTGCGGGCCTCGGCCTGGGAGTCAAAAAAAACTTCGTTGAGGACCTCTGGCCCACGTGGGAATACGTAGGCAAAAGGATGCTCGCTCGTGAAAATGGGCAATTCTGATGCTTTGGAGAGCAGATAATTGCCTTCATTCCCATGCAGAAGTCCCTGACTCAGCAGTGCATGTGCAGCCTCGAGCGCCTGCTCAAAGCTGAAAAAGACGCCAGAAAGAGCAATTTTTGGGTTTTTGACCCAAAAACGCCCCTGCATTCCGGCAGGCTGTCCCTGAAACCTGAACTCGACGCGAGGTTCAGGGGGGAAGTTAGCCTGCTGGTAGCGGTCCCACTGGGACAGGACCGCAACCAAGGCGCGCACAGTAAAGGCGTTCATCCTCACGGTCCTTTTAAAAGTGGAGAGATAGTATACCTTAAAAAATCTAAACGGTCAATCTGGGCTCGTTCTCTTTATTGGATAAAAAAGGTATTTATAAATTATAAAAAATAATTGACAGAAGAGATTAAATTTAATAAAATTTTTTTTTTATAATATTCAAATAACTCTTTTATATGAGATACTCTCTTCGAGAACGAAATAAAATAATTGAACAAACCTATAATTGTACCAAAAGAAAACGGTTTACCTTTGGGACTATAGATTTATTTTTAAATAAACATACCTTGATACCACATCCGGACACACTTCTAATGATCGAATTTGCCACCAAAATTTTACAACGTGATGGATCAATAAAAACCGTTGCAGATATTGGAACAGGTTCTGGGATCATCGTTATTAGTTTGGCAAAACGATTTCCAAAAATAAATTTTTTTACCAGTGATATTTCGAAGAAGGCATTAAATCTTGCGAAAAAAAATGCATCAATAAACAAAATAAAAAATATTCAGTTCTTACAAAATACTCGAAAAATTTGGTTATCTGAATACAAAAAAACAAATATTGATTTTATCATCTCAAATCCACCATTTGTCGGAGAAAAAGAATTTAATAAAAAAACATTTCTTCTAAAATATCCAGAGGTAAAAAAAGAACCTAAAAATGCAATTGTTACAAAAGGAGATTTGGAGGGGTTGAGTCCTTATATGGAAATTATTAAAAATTCAAAAAAAATGAATACAAAACGCTATCTCTTTCAATGCAATTCTACGAATATTGAACCTTTAATGAAAAAACTAAAAACAGGTATTGACGGTAAAATGTTTGTTCGAAAAGATACATTTAGAATGAAAAGATTTTTGATGATCAAACTTTAAAAAAAACGTCCCGAGGGACGTTTTTTTTATTAGAAAATTTTTATTTTGTCGCAAAAAACTTAATTGGCGTTGTGCCAGTAACGGTTACTTTTACTCCAACATCCAAATATTTGTAGAGAAATCCAGCGTCATCTTGTTTCATATTGACACAGCCATGAGAACGAGTGCGAATACCAAAGTCATTGTGCCAGGTAGCGGTATGAATATAATAGTGAGGCAAAAATTGGAGATTCCATCGAATACGAGGATAGCTATAATCACGTCCAATGTAGTCTACATATTCACGTTTGCGCTGGATAGAAAATTCTCCAGCCGGGGTTGGTGTCAGTGGATTGCCCGTAGAAACTGGAAAATTTTTCATTTCTACGCCATTGACCAAAAAAGACAACCTCTGCGTACTGCGATTGACCACAATATGGCGAGAGAGACGAGTTGAAGTAACGCGACTATTTGGATAATATCCAAACAAAATTTCATCCATGTCGGTATGACCATCGTTGTCTGTATCAACTTTGCCGAGGTTTGAACCAAAAAGTACTTCTTGCGAATCCAAGACTCCATCACTGTCTGTATCTACTTGACTCATGCGGATATTGGGGCCCTTGTGTGGAGAATATCCCCCTTCAACTTCTTTTCCATCGAGGTACCCGTCGCCGTCTGTATCAGCCTTCAATGGATCTGTCCCATAGAGATTGATCTCATCTTGATCAGACAGGCCATCATTGTCTGTGTCGAGAGCTATCTGTGCATTTGCAACCTCGTGGATGAGTGCAAAAGAAAAAACCAGACTGAGACCAAAAAATAAAATTTTACTTGTCGTTTTGTTCTTCATAATTGCGATTTTTACTGAGGCGATATTTCCCAACAAAAAAGAGAAATAAAATAAATGAGCCAAGTGCTCCAAACTGCACGATTTTTTTCCAAGGAGAACCTTCTACCCAGTCAGGCTTTGGTGTAGAAGAAGCCACACTTTCTGCCTCTGTATTTTTATCCTTTTTTTTCAAAAAAGAAAACCATGAGGTATCTGCTTTATTTGGATCGGTTCCCTTGCGGATTTCTTCATGATCTGAAACTTCATCTGAATCACTATCTGCTACCAAAGGATTCGTACCATACCTTTTTTCTTCTTCATCTGTCAAACCGTCATTATCATCATCTTGATCTTTGTTATTTCCAATGCCATCACCATCATGATCGAGAGATTCACTCGCATCAAGAGGAAATAGATCATCTTTATCGAGGATTCCGTCTCCATCACTATCATTTTTGAGTGGATTACTTTTCTGTTGTACTTCTTCACCATCATTCATTCCATCTGAGTCAGTATCAGATACCAAGGGATTGGTCTGCGCCTTTGTTTCATCACTGTCAGAGAGACCATCGTCATCACTATCTGCTTTTTTGGGATCAGTTTTCGCTGCAATTTCGAGGGCATCATCAATTCCATCATCATCAGTATCTTTTTTGAGTGGATTGGTACCATGTTTGACTTCTTCGCTATCAGACAGCGTATCTTCATCTGTATCTGCTTTGTGAGGATCAGTTCCAAGTGTTGCTTCTTCAGAATCATTCACACCATCATTATCATCATCAAGATCTGCATTATCTCCAGCACCATCATTATCGGCATCAACCCATTCATTTTTATCTAATGGAAACAGATCTTCCTTGTCACTACGACCATCACTATCAGTATCAGCTTTGGCCGGATCCAAACCTTTTTTTACTTCATCTTGATCAAAGAGTCCATCACCATCTGTATCTTTTTTGAGCGGATCTGATCCACGGACTTTTTCTTCTTCATCACTCAATCCATCGTTATCATCATCAGTATCTTTTTGATTTCCAACACCGTCTCGATCGGTATCGATATCAATAAAAAATTCCTGCGTACCTTTGAGTGGCTCTAGCTCATCGGAAGAAATAGCAACATTTTTTCCATTTTGATCTTTGGCAACAACATTCTCAAGTTGTATTTCAATTTTTATATTTCCTTCTGGAAGAGTATATTCAACCCATACTTGCCTTGCCTCTTCAAACTGCACATTTTCTACCCGAGTATTGCCAATAGAAGTCCCATTACTTAAAAAATTTACATTGGCGGAAAGACTGGAAAAATTGTTGTTCACAACAACCGTATATATTTTTACTTTTTCACCAGCAAAGGCTTCTTTTTTGGACATCCATACTCCTTGATTTACCACAAAATCAAATGGTGCAGCCTGAACCTGGGCTACTAGCACAAACATCCCAAAAACGGCAGGAAGTACTCTACTGAGTTTCCACATACAAATCATGATTACGAACATGAAGTATTATATCACCCTTCTCATCTGTGCGCCACACCTTGGCGCCGACTCTTTCCAAGCGTTTGAGTGTTCTTGGTGCAGGGTGTCCATAGCGATTATCTTTTCCAGAGGAAATCATTGCGAGTTCTGGCCGTACCTTGGACAGAAAGCTATCCATGCTCGACCCCGAACTTCCGTGATGGCCAACTTTCAAAACATCCACATCCAAAGCTGTACCATATTTTTTAATCAAATATTCTTCAACTTCTTTTTCAGCATCGCCAGTAAAAAGTATTTTTTTATTTTCATACTCCAACGTAAATACAATAGACGTATTGTTGGAAGCATCTCTTTTGCCCATTTTTTTGATCACTTGATGTTCCATAGGAAGCGCATCTGGATACAAGAAATGCAATGTGCTACTTCCTATTTTCCAAATTTGTTCTGCTTGTATTTGAAAAAAATCAGACTGTTCACCTTCAATCGCCTGCAAAAAAATTGGAAAGTAGGTATTTCCTGTTTTTTCATATCCCGTATAAACAATATTTTTTATTTCAAAACGCTTTAAAACATCAACACACCCACCATAGTGATCTTGATCAGGATGAGTGACAAGAAGATAATCAATCACATGGTCGCCATACCGCATTACGCGCCCCAGGGCTTCGAGAATACGCGAATCAATGGAACAGTCCACCAGCATTTGTGTTCCGTCTCCCCATTCAATAAAGGTGGCATCGCCTTGGCCAATATCAAGAAAAGTAATTTTGATTCCAGCATCTTCTGAAAGAGATGTATTTTCGCTTGTCACACGAGAAAATACCTTGCTCGTAAGATTTTTGATATTCTCCCGCTCTAAATACAGCAAAAACAATATCGTTAAAACGAAAACAGCAAGAAAGAGAAAAAGTCGTTTTTTCATAACGGCATCTTTGTCTTCCATTTTTTCATAACCCATATCAAGAAAAGATAAAGAAAAATCATGCCAAAGAGCGGAAGATGAAATTCGACAGAAGCAAACGAAAGATGGCTGAAAAATTGTACCACGTTTACGATGTAAAACAATCCCCAATACGTAATAAAGGCAAATGCTTCAGAGAGTGGCCACCAGAGAAAACTTGCCAGTGTACTAAAAAATCCAAATAACATGAGAAATGGTATAAGTGGCAAAATGAGCAGATTCACAAGAGGAGCTACCACAGAAAGCCTCCCAAACTGAAATAAAATCAGTGGCAATGTCCAGACAATCGCAGATACTGTTGAGACAAGTGATTCACGAAAACTGAAAAAGTTAGGAAGTTTTTCTAAGTATTTTTCCAGCAGTGGCGAAAAATAAATCAGTCCACAGGTAGAGAGAAAAGAGAGTTGAAACCCAGCATCCCATACGAGAATAAAAGGATTATGCAACGCCATGAGTGTCACTGTAAAAACTAAGACATTGTGTATACGTGAATTTCTGCCCAACTGCCGTGCGATCAACACTAATATCCCCATCCAACCCGCACGAACTACAGAACTACTTGCTCCGGTAAAAAGTACAAACAGTCCTACTCCTGCTATAATAAGCCAAAAAGCATATTTTCGTGGGATCAAAAGAAAAATACAAATAGAATGAAAAAGTGTCACAATAATTGTAATATTAAAACCTGAAACTGCGACAATGTGAGTCACTCCTGTGCGTTGAAAATCTTCATTCAGAGTTCCAAGCCCACCACGATACCCATACAGTATCCCTGCCACAAAGCTGGCATATGGTTCATGCCACAAGAGAGAAATATTTTCAGCTACAGGCTTTTTTATTCCATAGAGAAATTTCCACAGCAGGGTTCCACTCTCCCCTTCTCGCAGTTCAAGTTTTGGTGCAGAACAAACGCTCCATACGCCTTGAACACTCAAATATTTTTCATAGTGAAATTCTTCAATGGGTTCTGGCCTTTCTAACTTACACGTGATGGTTATATTTTGACCATAGCTGTAGCGTGGATACAGAGGCAGTCCGACTAAAAGTTTTCCCTCAACCGGTAGCCACTCTGTATTTTTTTCTTTTGCTTCAATCGCTAATGTATAATTGACTTTTCCTTCCCGAACATCTGGTTCTTTGGAAATAAATCCCTGGAGGGTGACTTCTTGTCCATGAAAAAAAGACAGTTGCTCCGGAGTATGTACAGGAAACTCGCTATTGATTCGAAAAAGTCCACAACAAAAAAAGAAAATGCAGGCACCAAAAAATCTGGCCATTTTGCTAGACCAAAAGAGAAAAACAAAAAAACTCGAGAGGCACAGAGCCGCAACAACAATTGGAAGAGAAAATTTTTCACTGCGAAAAGATAGACAAACAACACCCAGAAGAAAACAAAAGCAAAACACCAAAAATGTTTTGCTTTTCGATTGCAAAATTTTCTCGATAAATCCCCCCTTCATACAGCCTGAAATAATTACATTTCAAAGACAGTTTTATCACCAATGATCATGCGATGACCTTCTGATTCTCGTCCCTTTCTTTTTATCAGTTGCACTTTTTTTCCAATCAAACTATCGGTAATAGAAATAGGCACATCAATCATGGCATTGTCGAGAATAATAGAATTTTGTATGGTTGCTTGATGAATTTCTGTTCCAGCTCCAACCGTTATATATGGACCAATGGTACTTTCATCAATAACGCAATTTTCCCCAATAATCGTCGGACCAATAATTTTTGCACTGCTTCCAACGCGAGATCCTGTACCAACATGAACATTTCCAGAGATCTGCGCCCCAGGCGCGATAGTTCCATGATTGGGAAATTTTTCACTGTCCATATTATCAAGGAGCAGTTTATTTGCAAGCAAAAGATCCTCACATTTTCCTGTATCTTTCCACCAACCCGTAATTTCTTTATAGCCAACTTTCATTTTCTTTTTCAAAAAGTACGAATGAATATCTGAGATTTCATATTCTCCGCGTGCGCTGCGTTCAATATTATCGAACGCATCAAAAAAGATATCACCCTTGTAGAGATAGAGACCCGTAACCGCAAAATTATTTGGAGGATTAGTTGGTTTTTCAAGCACATCAATGAGTTCATTTTTTTCATTGAAAACTGGTACACCAAATCTCTCTGGATCAGGGACTTTGGACAGTGCCAACATGCAGTGATAGTTCCCTTGTTCAAATTCTTCAAAAAATTGTTTGAGATCTCCCAGTAAAATATTATCCGAGAGATAAAACATGAATGAATCTTTGCCAATAAACTTTTTGGCTTCATTTACTACATGTGCAATCCCCTGCGGCCCGCCAGTCTGCTCAAAAAATTCAATCTTAATTCCCCAATGTCCACCATCTCCAATAAATTTTTGCAGTTCTGTTTCTCCTGGATTGACATTGATAAAAATTTCTTTTACTCCTGCTTCTGCTACTTTTTCAATAGCATGAAAAATCATTGGCTTGTTAGCAAGTGGCAAGAGATGTTTATTGATGGTCGTAGTGATCGGATGAAGCCGGGTTGCTTTTCCCCCACCAGTCAAAATTGCTTTACGAATTTTCATAAATATTTACATTCATATCCTCCATTTTCGTTCATATAAATTAGTTTGAGTGCAGTGCAAGGCGACACCGAGCACCGGAATGAAACGTAGCCAATAGCTACGTTGAATGAGGAGCACAGGTGTCAACGCAGCAATGCGTCAAAATAATTTATATGACTACCACCAGATAAGGCCTTTAACAACGATCCAATAATAAATTTTTAAAATCGGATTTCCAATATAATTTACTATTGGATTATCAGTTGATTTGTCTTGAAAATAAATTCCTGAAACAGCATAACTCATAAGGTATCTATCAGAAACACTTCGCAGAGCCTGCGTTTTTTTTCTTTTTCCGAGCCACAGTTTCCAGTTTTCCCATTTGAGCCAATATTTATACACTTTCATTCTCTCTTTGAACCAGCCACCTTTAATGGAAAAAAGCAAAAGCGCAAGTTCCATACCAAGTGCTGCAGGGAGAAGCAAAAGAAGTGTTGGCCAGCGGAAAAACATGAGCATGGTTCCATAACGATTACGTTCCATCCAATAAAATTTTGTAATACTCCGAGCAAATTGATATTTGTGATAAAAAACTGAATCTCTTACCAGAATAATTTTCTTGCCAGTCATACGTAGACGCATACTCCATTCCAGATCTTCATGATAGAGAAAGAAATCATTATCCCAAGAGCCGTACTTCCGAATCAGTTCAGCGGAAATCATGAGTGCAGCCCCACTGGCATAAGCGATTTCTTTGATCTCAGGCAGCTCTACATCTTTAATTTTAAATCGATATTCATTACAAAAACCAAATCCCAAATACTGAAATGCATTTCCTGTACTATTAATCAGTTCTGTTTCTGGATGCAGAAGCATCAGTGACTGCGCAATACCAACAGACTTATCTTTTTCCATGGCTTCCACAATCGGCTCCAAACAATTGGCGGCCATAAATCCATCGTTGTTGTGGAAATAAATATAGTCAAAATTATTTTCCAAGGCCCAGTCGACTCCAGCATTATTTCCACCAGCAAAACCCAAATTGGTTTTTTGTGGAAGAAGTGTTACATGGGGAATTTCTTTTCCAGACAGGGGCATGACGTTTTCTTCAATGTATTTTACTGATGGTCCATGCTCTGGATGAGGATTATCTACAATAATAAACTCGATTTTGTCTTTTGGATACGTGAGTTTTTTGAGGGATGACAAAATATCATCCATATATGGCTCGCAGTGGAAGGAGAGGTAGACAATGGCAATTTTTGGATAGTGTTCCATAGAGTAAATAAATGATTTAAGAAATATTTTTATAATATTGATTTTTCCCTCGCCATTTCCACAAATATTTGAGCCAGCTTGTTACATGAATACGGGCTAATTTGTTTTTGAGAAGCGCGTTCACAATGCCAGGAATTTTGGCTGAACCTCGACCATGAATATGGGTAAGTATTGCATCATGGACATAATACACTGGGTAGTGTGCTTCCCACATACGACGAGACCAATCAATATCTTCATAATACATAAAAAACCTTTCGTCAAATCCACCTACCTTATCAAATGCTTCTTTTCTCACAAACATGGCAGAACCCATGAGCGCATCAACTGGCCGAGTAGAATTGTGATCAAAATCTTTCATATGGTGAAAAGCAACTCGTTTTTGACCATGATTTGTTTTGCCAAGTTTTGTACGCTGATAAAATGGCTGGAGGAGTGGTGGAAAACGCCAACACGAATATTGAAGCGAACCATCAGGATAGACGAGTTTTGGTCCAATCATTCCGACTTTTGGATTCTGCTCCATAAAATCATACAGTCTTTGCAAAGTTTTTTTACCAACATGAAATTGCGTATCCGGATTGAGCGCAAAATAATATTTCGCTTCTACAGCTTTCATGCCAAGATTTTGAGAAATGCCAAAACCACGATTTTCTTTTTGTTCAATACAAATAACTTTTGGAAACTTCTCGGCTAAAAATTGTTTGATATTATCTCCAGAAGCATTATCGACAATGACAATAGCAATATCAAGATTACTCCCTTCCAAATCTTGGTACAGTGAAGTCAAACATTTTTCAATGTTCTCTTTCATTTTATAATTGACAATGACGATATTGATATCTTTCATACGGTTTAGAGAGCGAGATCATTTATTTTTTTGACTACAGCTTCAAGTCTTTTGGTTAAACGTGCAAATTCAGAAAAAAATTTTTCAGGATCTTTCAAAAAGTCAGCCACCATTTGTTCTCGTACCACAGGATCACATTTCCACTGATAGAGTTCTTCAACAAATTCAATTTCTTCAGGTAAATATTTTTTATAAAAATCAATGACATCAGGTTTTTTGAAAGTAAAGTCTCCTGTTCCTAGATATGTTTTGGTTGCCACTGCGTCTCTTAGACATCGCACAGCTCGGTTCACCCATTGAATTTGCCCACTTTTTTCAGCTTTATAGGTATCAGAAGGATGTGGTTTTATGTGTTCATAAATTTCAAATGGCAATGTATCCAAATATCTCTCGCGATAAAAATCTGCCATAACTGGAGATACTGTACCTGTGAGTGATTGTCGTCTTTTTGCCAAAAAATCCTCTGGATCAAATAAAATATTACTTTGTAAAATTAATGCATGTTCTTTGACAGGTTCTTGGTCACTATCAATTGTACCTAGTTCAAACGCAGCATACCGGGCATCAACCAAACCAAACTCCACATTACAATCCAAAGCTTCACACAGGCGACGTGCCACAGGATCATTAAATTTATGCCAATTGTATTCATGTCGCGGCTTTACGCCATATTGATCACAAAATTTTGCAAATCTTTTTTCTTGTTTTTCTCTTTGTAAATCTCCATATCGGCTTCCATCGGTTTGCCAGATATAGCCAGTAGGAGAAGTGACATATACTCTGGTATCAATATCTGAACCTGGTACGGCTTCAGCTTTGGCAAAAGAACCCATTTCAATTGCTCCCACTACACGACAATCATGGCCAAGTGCCTCTTCAAGAAGTCTAATATATTCTTGCAATTTGGCTCTATCGCGTTCGAGCTCTGACTGATCAGCGCGAAATGAAGTGAACCGTTGCTCAATTGCTAATTCTTTTGACATAAAATAAAATCAGAACTGTGTCCACCATTTTCGTAAATCTTTCCAATTTATTTTTCTATTTTTTACAATCTGGGCTCTTTTGCCCCTGAGTTCAGTTTTCATCTTTTTTATTTCCAGGAGTCCTTTTAATACCTTGCGTTCAAACAGCAAAAGCCAGACAAACTTCTTTCCTTCATACCATAAAATAAAGGGAAAATCAAGGAGAAAATTCTGCCACAATTCATTTTTGTAGAGCGTCATCAGATGATTTTTGTAGCTATTATACTTGACCCATTCTGATTGTTTTTTCTTGTTTTCAGCCGCAGCTGAGTCACTCGTTTGTTTGGGACCAGCAGCTGAGCGGTCATGATGTACGACAGCATCAAGACAAATAAACGCTCGATATCCAACCAGGCGCAAACGAAAGGCCAGATCAACGTCTTCTTTGTACGAATGATACGATTCATCAAAAAATGTTCCGTCGGCAAAACGTACTGATTCAATCATTGAACGGCGAAAAACTGGAATGGTTCCAGATACACCAAATACCTCAAGTAGATTCTGCTCGGCTTGAAATCTCTTATCTAAAGAAAGTTTTGCCTTTACACTTTCCCAAATTTCATTGTTGTGTTTTTCGCGTACACGACGACTGCGATACACTTGCAATCCCAAAGAATCAATTTCATTGGTAAATGGGTCTGTGCCTGCAAAATCCCAGCGCATGAGGCGTGGAGAAACAACGGCAACATCGCTCTGTTCATCCAAAAATTTCACCAATTTTTCAAAACAATCAGGTTGCAAAAATAAATCTTGATTCAAACAACAAAAATATTCGGATTTTGTCTGTTTGAACAGTGCATTATGTCCCCCAGCAAATCCACTGTTTTCTTCTTTTTCAATCAGTTCATAGGCAAACGGAAAATTCTGGAGTTCTTGTTTCATGGCACCAACCATTCCATCTTGTGAATGGTTATCCCAAATCACCAGCTGCCAATCTTTGAAGGTTTGATTTTTCAAAGACGCAAAAAGTTGTGGTACATATTTG
>CAZKAD010000016.1:0-18333 GCA_964550845.1 uncultured Gammaproteobacteria bacterium | reverse complement strand
TACGAATGTCCACTTTTATCATACTCTGAATAATTGGCAAAACAATTCTCCAACCAGGTTCTACCATTGTTGTAAATTTACCAAATTGAAATTTGACTCCACGTTGGTACTGGTTAACCTGGCGAATACTGATAAACAATATAACGACAGCAACCACCAAAAATGTTCCGATAAATCCCATAAAAAAAGATTAAAAATAAAGGGTATTTCTCCTCTACATTAATACTTTTTCCCCAAAAAAGCAAGAAAAAGACCTACTCTACAGTGGATCTCTTTCGTGGTGGAAGGAGGGGGATTTGAACCCCAGAAAACCAAGATGGTAAGCCCGGTTTTGAGACCACTGACACTCCGCCCTCTGACCACCGTTATAATTATACCCAAATCAATATCAATTTTTTCTAAAACAAAGAACCCCCTTTCGGGAGTTCTGAAGTTTTGTGTGAGCAATTTGCTCTCACGCTTAGCTTACCATCTATAAAAAGATTATCAAATATTTTTTATATTGTCAAACAAAGACATTCTACAAATCATTCTTAAATCACTACACCATTTCTTCCTGTTTTATTTTTTCAATGAGTGCTCCCGGTTCAATTCGAACTTTAAAAGTATCTACAAAAAAATCCCAGGTGGTGTGGTGAGGTTTTATTTCTTGATGTATATCAATTCTTTTTTCTTGTATCGACTTCACCAAATTTTCAACAGAACTACTGACCGGATATACTTCAATGTGATCAAAACCACTTTTTTGTGATTGATCTGGTTTTTGATCTGATAATTCTAATACTGAAATAAAACCAAATATTGTTTGGATAGGATCAGTGAGTTTTATTATGGCAATTCTTCTGTTTGAAATAATAGATTGAAAAATATAATCTGAACCTGACTCAAACATCTTTCGCATGAACTCAAACTCTTCTTTTGACTCACATTTAAAACCAATATGATCAAATTGAATCTCTGAAAGCAGTTGGTGTTGTTCAAAAAATATACCTACCTTATTTACAATAGACTCTGCCTCATCAAAAAATTGTTCTTTATTCTGCATCACATTGCATTCTTTAAACACGAAGTACATCGACAACCAAACGGTTTGATATATGCATCAAAATATTCTTTTCCATAATCAAAGGTCAATTCTTCTCCAGCCTTAATATTTTTTATCGAATAAAAACGAATTTGTTTATTCTCAAAATAGGTTGTGCAATTTGGTTTGCAGGCATGGTTGATATAGCGTCCGATATTGGATCGACTCTTCCCGTCAAGCATAAAATTATCATCGTAGATCATAAGATATCTTCCACTACGACGGTCTCCTTCTTCATTACTAATTTTTTCTCCACTATATTCTACGATGTACGTTCCCTTTGGAATATCTTTTTTGGCAAAGAGTCCCAGTCCATACGAAGTTTTTTTGATTTGAAATAATTGTTTTTGTTTATCAGTTAAATATTTGCTCATGTGATTTTCTTTCAATGAATCCCCTCTTTCATTACGTTAAAAATAATTCGAAATGTTTCTGCAAGTAATTTGTTGGTAAGTACTGTTCCAAAGATTGGTTCTTCGAGTGTAATGAGTGCGATGTTGTCTTCCCAAATCAAAATATCGGTTTGAAAATTTTTGTATCGAGTGGGCATTATTGTAACATCATAATAACCTTTGAGCAATTCTTTTGTAACTTGAATATCACCTCGAGAAGAATTACTCAAAATATCGTGATATACAATTTTGTTTTCTTTTATCTGAGTTCGGTATGTATCAAAAAATTTTTTATCGATATCAGATATCCCATTTGTTGAACCAATTGCAAAAATTTCTTTTGCCTGGAGAGAATTTCTGTATATTTCTTTTACTTCTTCCCACCCTTCATAAAATTTTATTTTTGGTTTGTTCTTTTGATACGTATGAATGGATCGAAGATCAGGAAGTATTTGTTCAATAATTTCTTTCTTTTTTTCAATACTCTGCATTAATGATTGTGGATCTGTTGCAAGATATGCTTTTCTTTTTTGTCTTTGTTGGGGTTCTATAAGACCTTTTTGTTTCAAAGACACAAGAATATTGTAACAATTGGTCCGAGCAATGCGCGTGCCTGAGGATATTTGGGGTGGTGTCGATAAACCTTCCTCAAGGAGAAAAAGGTAAACAATTATTTCGGATTTACTCAATCCGATTTTTTTTAGTTCATTTTGGAGGTTCATATTTTATATATTGTCAAAAATAATTATATCATATTTTTTACTTATTGTAAACAAATATATATAAAACCATACCATTTATTATTTATTTTATTGATTATTTGGTGTTTTTGATAAAGAATACACTGTTTCAAGATCGCCAAACTTTGGTGTGAGAAACATGGAGCAATCAGGATGAAAATCTTTTCGCTCGTGAATACACCGCTTGGGTGGGTTGAAAAAGTCAACCCAGGCGGGAATTCCATTTTATGGCTATTTTTATCTTTATATAGCCAAAAATAATATTATGAATACAAAGAAATATAAAAAATATATCCTCGGCACAAAACAAATCCTAGACCAAAGCCAAACAGAAAAAACCCCATATATGGTATCAATCTGCGATAAAAATTTTATTGTCTATAAGGGTGTCTTTTCTCCCAAATACTTTTTTGATACAGAAATATTTGCCACAAACCTTCCTATAAACTCAGGCGATGAAATACTTGAAATCGGTCCAGGTACCGGAATAATCTCCATAATGACCCTTTATCGAGGGGCCAAAGGTGCTGTTTGTGTAGATATCAATAAAAAAGCAGTCAAAAATACTATCGAAAATAGCAAATATCACGAATTACAAGATAAACTAGATGCTCGACAAGGAAATATCTATGCTTCTATTAAAAAAAATGAGAAATTTGATGTTATCTTCTGGAATATACCATTTGGTCTAGTACCAGTAGAAAAAAAGCTATCTTTCTTAGAAAAGTCAGTTTTTGATCCAGGTTACTGTGCAACAGAGATATTTATTCGGGATGCCAAGCAGTTTTTGAAATCAAAAGGACGTATTTACATTGGTTTTAGTACTACTCTCGGAAATTTTGAAAGACTGACTCAAATTGCTCAGAAAAATGACTATTCTCTAAAACTTATTTATCAAGAAGACTCCAGTGAAAAATATCCAGTAAAGTTTGAAATATTTGAGCTAGTTAAAAAATAAACACTTTTTGTTTCACAAGAATCTTTTTATACTATTTGTATATAATAGTGTATACAAAATTTATATTTTATGAAAAAGATATGCACATTTATCTCTACTTATGCACAGACTTATCAACATATCGATAAAATTACCTGTTTCACAAAAAACAATGTACTTATAACATTCTTCAAAATGAGTTCTAATGATCAAAACAATCAATTCTTTCAAATCAATTATTATAAAAAACTTAGGTAACTAAAATAAACACCGTATTTGTATATACTATTGTATACAATTTAAAAAATTAATATAAAAAATGTATACATTAGTGTATACATTTTAATTACCTGACTAGCGAGTGCCCTCGACACGAATCGAACGTATATTTTATCCTTAGGACGGATCTGTTCTATCCATTGAACTACAAGGGCATGTAAATTTGTATATACTAGTGTATACAAATTTAGAGTTTTCACTCTTACAAAACTATGTTATACTACTAAAACCCTAACCATTGTATTCATTTTTGCTAATAAAATCAAGTTATGGAAAATGCACTTATTTATATTGTCATTCTCATAACCATTGGATTTGCGAGTATTATCTTTTTTTTGTATAAAAAGCTTCACGAGGAACAAAAAACACAAGGAACAATTGATGATACCCAAAACCAACTCTTTGTCATGCTCCAACGCCAAATTCAAGATCTGACACGAGCTATGGATCAAAAGATGACAGAAACTCACCAGACTTTGCAATCCCAATTTTCGCTTAATACACGTATTATTCAAGACATTTCAGGTCAAAGCAGCAAGATGATCTCTGAAATCACAGAAAAACTCACGAGCCTAGATAAAACCAACCAACAAGTCATCAGCTTCTCAGAACAACTCAATAACCTGGAAAAAGTTCTCACCCACCAAAAGCAACGTGGTAATCTCGGCGAAGCAGGACTCCAGTTGATTCTCGAAAATATTCTTCCCCCAACAGCTTTCAAACTTCAACACCATTTCCTTGATGGAGATGTTGTAGATGCAGCCATCTTTTGTAAAGATGGCATTATTCCCGTCGATTCAAAATTTTCTCTGGACAATTATAACCGGCTTACCCAAGAAGAAAATTCAGAAAAACGTCTAGAATTAGAGAAAGAATTTAAAAATGACCTCAAAAAACGTATTGACGAAACGAGTAAATACATAAAACCTCAAGAAGGAACTCTGGAATTTGCCTTCATGTTTATCCCCGCTGAAGGAATTTACTATGATCTTTTGGTCAATGAAGTTGGAAATCTTAAATCCAATACCCGCAATCTCCTCGATTATGCATTCAAAGAGAAAAGAGTTATTGTTGTTTCACCGACAACCTTTGCCGCCTACCTTTTGACCGTTTTGCAGGGACTGCGTGCACTCAAAATAGAAGAAAGTGCTAAAGGCATCCGCCAAAATGTTGAAACATTGCAAAAACATATTCTGACCTATGAAGAGTATATGAAAAAACTGGGGTCGAGCCTCTCAACCACGGTCAATCACTACAACACTGCCTACAAAGAGCTTGGCAAAGTTGACAAAGATATCGTGCGAATTACAGAGAGTGAACGGACCATAGAACCACTTATCCTTCAAAAACCTACAGCAAACCAGGATCTTGATGAATAAAATTCCTTGACAAATTTCTCTCTATACAGTATACTTTCTCTGCTCTCGAATATTTATAATTTCATCTTAAAAATTTATGCCTAATAAGCAAAATGCCAAAAAAGCTCTGCGACGCTCACTCAAGCGCGCCACACGTAACCTTGAAGTAAAAAATACCTACAAAATGGCTATAAAGACTGTAAAAAAGGCTGTTGTGGCTGGAAAAAACGAAGTGAAGGAAGAACTCCGCCTCGCTCAAAAAGCTCTTGATAAAGCAGCAAAACGTGGAGTTATCAAAAAAAATACAGCTGCTCGCAAAATCTCACGTCTCGCAAAATCTCTTCGCACCACAAAAAAATAATTGTTAACCCCGCATTTTTGCGGGGGTTTTTTTCTTACCTATGGAAGCAACACAACACCCATTTAAAACCAGATTGTTTCAGGATGACTACATTGGAAATTTTGGCCTTTGCGCTACTGAACTTGAAGCCTTTGGAACACTTGACCGAGAGCCCGAGGAACTGCGTGTTCGAAATTACTATCCATCAGAACGATTAAAAAATCTCCAAAATGCAGGAGGTGGAAGGTTTTCTGAAAATTTAGAAGACAACCTTGAACCAGAGTTAATTGAATACTGTGACTATTTAGTTGACCGTCTTATTGAAATTATAAAACAAGAACCATTAGCACCTGAAGAAAAAGCAGAAAAAATTAGAGAACTTTGCGATGAAGCAAAAGCAAAGACGAGTATGGATGATATTTTACTCTGGAAAGAACAAGAGCTTCGTTGGAAAAATGGTCCAGAGAGTGAACGTATTGCTGCCTAAACTAGTTGAAACACAACTTCCCAACAAAAAAATCTAATAACAATTGCTGG
This sequence comes from uncultured Gammaproteobacteria bacterium, assembly GCA_964550845.1. Taxonomy (GTDB): domain Bacteria; phylum Patescibacteriota; class Patescibacteriia; order Magasanikbacterales; family UBA922; genus CAYTKU01. The sequence goes on along the minus strand of CAZKAD010000016.1, from coordinate 12,666 downwards.
TCACCCTGACCAGTTTTTGTTTTTCGATCAATATCCAAAAGTTCGTGGTAAATCTGCTTCAACTCAACCAGTGAATATTTTTGAACAAGTGGCCAGGATTTTTTAAGTACAAATGGATGAAGTCCAAGCTGTTTGGCTAAAATATCATCACGTTCACGACTTCCGCGCGAGAGTATATCTGCGAGTTGCAACAATATCTTAAATTGGCGAAGAATCATGGCAAAAATATATTGTGCATCTTCACCCTTGCGGTATTGTTCTTCTATCATAGCAAATACTTTTTGCGAGTTTTTTGCTACTAAAGCATCAACTAAGTTAAAAATATTATCATCGACAGCTTCGGCAATAAAAACACGTACATGGCTTTCTTCTATAGTTTGACCGTCGGCATAGGCGATGAGCTGATCAAGCAGTGAATGCATATACCAAGTATCTTCTTTTACATTTGTAATGATACAGTCCACGGCCTTTGGATCAATCTTTCCCTGACGAGATTCTACTTCTGATAAAATCCACTTTCCTAAATCTTTTCCTATTAAAGGAGCAAATTCCTGAGCATACTTTTCTTTTGAAAGCATGCCAAAAAGCTTTCCAGCATCACCCTTGAACGTTTTACCTTCATCCCAAAGAACCAAAATGGTTGTATCCGGTACTTTTTTTGCTTCTAAAAGCTCTAAAAAAGATTTCTGAAGCTTTGTTTTTTTGTTGCTGAGAAGATTTTCTAGAACAAGAAGCCGTTTTTCTGCTAAAAATGGTGCAGCAACCAATTCTTCAAAAATCCTATCCTCTCTTTCTTTGCTGCAATCTAAAGATACAACGTTCATACCAGTAGCATCTCTTTTTTGTCGAAATCCAGCGACGAGCTCTTGTTTTTTTGCTCGACTTCGAAAAGTATCATCTCCGTAAAGAAAAAAAATCATATAAAAACGACAAACACATCTTTTACTGCACTATTGTACCACACCTAGTCAAATTGACCATTCCCCTATTCCCATGCTATACTGTGACCAGTTTATTTATTAATTTTTCATTTTTTTCTATGAAAAAATGGTGTTGCAGTGAAACTATGTCTGCAGTAGGGCTTTTGGCACTACGCCTAGCTCTTGGTGCAATTTTTATCTATCATGGCTGGGACAAACTGGCTGACATGGACAAAACCATCACAGGTTTTGGGATGATGGGCTTCCCTCTTCCAGCCTTCTTTGCATGGCTCGTAGCTCTCGTAGAGCTTGTAGGTGGAGCAGCTGTACTTCTTGGTGTCTATACCAAAGAAGTAGCAAAACTTCTCGCGATTATCATGCTCGTAGCTATTCTCAAAGTGCATCTTGGTGGTGGATTTAAGGGAATGGAATACCAACTCGCTCTACTCGGAGGATCTTTGGCTCTCGCTGGAGTTGGTGCCGGTCCATGGAGACTCGTAAAGAAAGAAAGTTGCTGCCTGAAAAAAGGCGAAAAAGAAGATGGTTGCTGTGGTGGTGGATGTAAGTGCGATAGTAAAAAATAAAACGAAATCAAAATAAAAAAGCCCGCAGAAATGCGGGTTTTCTTTTGTTTATCTTTTTATAAAAATGTATACACTATTGTAAACAAATAAAAAAATTTGTATACAATAATCTATACATTGTGGATAAGTCTGTGGAAAAGAGTAAGAATACGGGGACAAAGTAGGTTTGTATACAATATTGTATACAAAAAATGTACTCAGCAAAAAATAAATTTTGCTAAAATAAGCAAATATTTTTTGAGTAACAAAAATATTCGGCTGAAACTTGACAAAAACCCAAAAATATGGTATAGTATATATGTTGATCATTACAACGCGGTAGTTCTCCCGACAAGTTTCTTGTCAGGAAGACCACCCTCTCTACTTCTCTATTTTGCCAGGTTACCCTTAGTTTCAAAAAATAATTCGTTCATTTGGGTAACAAAACAATCCTTTCGGCGGTTGAGTCTTTTCCGAGATTCCCTCCAAGGCTATCACCAAAAATAAAAATAAATACGTATTTAATAGAGGCAACCTTGGCAATTCGGTGCAACCCATTTATGTATATCTTTGATCTTCGGGTCTCGGTATACGGGAAACCACCAATCGGGGCGGTAGAAGGGACCCTTTTTGGGTCACCGTATGTGCTTTACTTTGTGAATATACTTGAAACTCGAGTCTAGTCACAAAGTAAGGTACTCGGCCCCAAAACTTTAAGGGCCAGTCCTTGAAACAATTTTTTGGGACTTCGGCCCTTTTTTTATTGTTCAAAAAAAGCGAGCCGCCTATGTAACGCCTGGTCCAGCGAGGCTCGCTTGGCGACGTCTATTCTAAAAATTCTCATAATTGACAAGAAGGATAGGCCAATGTATACTGTATTTTGATCTATAGGAGGGTACGCATGAAAACTCTTCGATCTTATATTATACACACCATAATATTGATTTTATGCTTAAAAAAACAAAATCTCCTTTTTCTACAGACTTTTTACAAAAAATAAAAGCGATTTTGCTCTTAGAAAAAGATCGTCTCACAAAAGAAACAGTCGCACTTGGCGGCATTGACGAAAGTGCTTTTCCAGAATATGGAGAAGGGGAAGATGATAATGCACGAGAAATTGCCGACTTCACTGCCAATAAACCAGTTGAAATTACCCTTGAGAACGAACTGCGTGATGTCAAAAAATCACTGAAACGTCTTGAGGAAGGCACCTATGGTATTTGCAAATACTGCGATGAACCTATTGATGAAAAAAGACTTCTTGCTCGTCCAACATCAAGTTCTTGTGTCAGCTGCAAAAAAACCGTAGCACAAGAAGCATAACTCTTTTTCTTCTTACATATTATGCACAAGATCCGCTTTCTTGCTTTTTTTCTGCTTGGCGGGTCTTTTTTTCTCTTTGACCGAATTTTAAAACACTTCGCTTTTACCAATCAAGCATTCTCACACTATCTTGTACAACCTTGGCTTGGATGGGAATATTTTGCCAATCCTGGAGTTGCATTTGGCATTCCACTTCCATGGTTTGCATCACTTGTATACACTCCCATAATTTTGAGCCTTATATTCTGGTATGTAGGCAAAAGGGGAGTAAAAAATATACGAATCCTGATTGGGGCAACATTCATCGTATGGGGAGCACTTTCAAACCTTATAGACCGTGCAGTCTTCCACATTACTATTGATTATCTTCGTTTGTTCACGGCTGTGGTAAATCTGGCTGATGGAATGATTGTATTTGGTGCAATCTGTCTTTTTTATGAAGAGTGGAAACATAAAAATTAATTTTATCTTTTTTTCATCTTACAGGAGCTATTATAAAAAAGGAATTAACTTTCCTTTTTTATGTTTACAAAAATTCACTCGGCAGCAGTACAGGGGATTGAATGCTTACCAATTACGGTAGAAGTTGATGTGTCTGGGAGTTGGCCAGGATTTCAAATCATCGGACTTCCAGACACTTCTATTCAAGAAGCAAAAGAACGTATCCGCACTGCGTGGAAAAATACAGGTCTTGATTTTCCAAGTAACAAACGGGTAGTGATTAATCTTGCACCAGCAGATGTACGAAAAGAGGGCACAGCCTATGATATTCCTATGGCCGTAGGAATGTTTCTTGCCAATGAAAACATGAATGCAGATTTTTCTCATTGCTTTTTTGTCGGTGAGCTTGCGCTTGATGGAAGTATCCGTCATACGTCTGGAATACTTCCTCTTGTTCTTTTTGCCAAAGAACAGAAATATCAAAAAATATTTATTCCTGAAATAAATAAACGTGAAGCGAGTATTGTATCTGGCATTGAGATCTATCCTATAAAAAATTTAGCTGAGCTGATTCAATGGATCTTGGGAAAGGGGAGTATCACACCACTTTTACCACAAACATTTTCTGTCCAGCTTGAAGAAAAAAATTCAGAGTTCGATATGTGTTATATAAAAGGACAGGAATTTGTAAAACGCGCACTTGAAATAGCAGCAACAGGAGGACACAATATTTTGCTCACTGGTCCACCAGGTTCTGGAAAAACACTTTTAGCCCGGACATTTCCAACCATACTTCCACTGCTGAGTGAGGAAGAAATTATGGAAGTAACAAAAATTTATTCAGTAGCAGGATTACTCAAAAATGACACCCCTTTAATTCTTAAACGCCCATTTCGTGCACCGCACCACACTGCCAGCACGGTTGCACTTACTGGAGGAGGAAGATATCCAAGGCCAGGAGAAATATCACTCTCTCACCGTGGAGTTCTTTTTCTTGATGAATTTCCAGAATTTTCAAGAGGTCTGCTTGAAAGTCTCAGGCAACCACTTGAAGATGGTATTATTACGATTTCGAGAGCGCAAGGGACACTGACCTTTCCTGCACAGTGTATGCTCGTAGCCAGTCAAAATCCTTGTCCTTGTGGTTTTTATTCTGACCCTGACAAACCTTGTATCTGCAATCCTGGACAAATTATAAAATATCAAAAAAAAGTAAGTGGGCCACTTCTTGATCGAATTGATTTACAAGTAGAAGTCCCAAAAGTTCAATTTGAAAAATTTACCGAGGAAGAGCTCGGCGAAACATCAGCCTTAATACGTTCTCGTGTAGAGGAGGGGCGAGAACGACAAAGAAAAAGATTTATTGGCACACACTGTTTTACCAATAGCGAAATGAAGAGCCGTGAAATAAAACAATTCTGCATTTTGCAAACGGAAACCCAAGAACTTTTAAAACGCGCTGTGCAGGAGTTTCAATTTTCTGCTCGCAGTTTTCATAGAATACTCAAACTTGCTCGAACTATTGCTGACCTCGATAAAAAGGACCGTATTGAAACAGTCCATGTGGCTGAAGCTCTTCAGTATCGCGGAAATAGAGAGTAAACAATATCTAACGAATATATTGTAGTGGATTTGCACGTTTACCATTAATTCGTATTTCAAAGTGAAGGTGTGGTCCAGTAGAACGACCCGTAGACCCCAAAAGTCCAACAACATCACCCTGATTTACCTCATCGCCTACAGCAACCATGAGCTTTGAATTGTGTGCATAGAGTGTTGTAATACCACCGCCATGATCAACAATGACATAACAGCCGTATCCACCGTTCCATCCACACTGTGAAGTTTTCACCGTTCCAGACTTCACAGCATAGTTTGGATTTCCGATAATACCATGGATATCAACACCGGTGTGACGTAAGCCATAATATTGGTTGATACGTTTTTCTTTGGTTGGCCAAATATATCCAGATCCAGCAGGAGTATCAACAGAAGGTGGAGGAGCTGCAACCTTACGAATGGTCTGAGTAATTTTTGATGGTGCGATAGCTAAAGAAGTCTGCGAGTTCGCAGAAATCTGCGCGCCAGGAACAAATAATTCGTCTCCAATTGAAATACTTGCCCCATCACGACTCATTTTATTGAAGGCAATAATATCATCTTGATCCGAACCAAACTGACGGGCAATTTTTCCAATCGTATCTCCACGTTTTACTGTATACATTACTCCATCAGCTGGGGGAATTTTCAAAATGTCTCCAGGACGTATATAAGAACGACTTGTAAGGTTATTTGCCCACAAAACGGTGGCAATCTTGAGACCAAATTTACCCGCAATACCACCAAGGACATCACCAGATTGTACTTCATACTGAACGACTCCTGTACGTTCATCGCTTGAAGTACTTGTTTCTTGTACAGGAAGCGTTGTCCCAGACAAAATAGAAGGTTTGAGTAATGCCGAACCACCAGCACTAATACTCGCAATATCTTGTGGTTCGTTTTGTGGTTCAGAGCCAAACTGGACATTGGCATTGGCTCCAAGAGCTCCACGATTCCAAGCATTTTCTTCTCCCTGAGAGATAGTAGGAGGAAGAGCGCCAGTACTAATAGTCAAATCTTGTGAATCAAAGTCCTGATCTCCAGGTCCTACGAGGGTATACAACAATGTTTCATGAGAAGTGGCAACTGCATTATCAATAGAATAGAGTTTACTTTGTGGAATAGCTAAAACGAGAATAACCACGAGAAAAATACACTGCAACAGAAACCGGCTTGTTATCATATCTACAAATCGGCTGTCTTTGGGAACTTTAAGTTTTTGCAGTTTGCGAGAAAGGGAAAAGTTTATTTTAAAAAGACGGAAACGAATCACGCGTTCGTACCATTTTCCGAAAAAAGAAAAGACTGGCAAAAAAAGCCGACCGAGTCGGAAAATTCCTTTTTTGGCAAGAACCAGCCCTCGGAGAAAAAAGAGGAGTACTTTGTACCCGTAATATTTCATAGGTATGGAGCCCCTATTATCTCCAAAAAAACGGGAAAAGTCAATGTTTTATGATCTTTATTGGCTCTATTAAGCAAAATAAAACAGATTGACAAAAGGCCAAAAATCCAGTAGGATGGAATCTCTAACCTTCTTTTTTTATGAAGCATGAATTTAAAAAACTCCCAAAATCTCTCGTAGAATTTACAATCACTGTACCAGAGGAAGACTATACTCCGTATCTTGCAAAGGCAGCAACACGTATTTCTAACCGTATTGCTATTTCTGGATTTCGTAAAGGGCACGTTCCTTACGATATTATCAAAAAAGAAGTTGGCGAGGCAGCCATCTTGCAGGAAGCAGCCGAAGAGATTATTCAAAAAACATTTTTTGAAGCAGTAAAATCAGAAAATATTCATACTATTGGTCAACCACAAATCGCACTTGAAAAGCTTGCTCCAGGCAATGATTTTATCTACAAAGCAACGGTGGCTACCCTTCCTCAAGTAAAACTTCCTGATCTTTCAAAGATTTCAGTGGAGCGCAAAGCAAAAAAAGTAGAAGCAAAAGAAGCCGAGGAAACACTGACAGCACTTCGAGGGATGCAGGCCAAAGAAATCGTAAAATCTGGCAAAGCCGAAGGAACAGACAAATTGGTCATTGATCTTGAAATGTTTATTGACAATGTTCCTCTCGAAGGTGGTCAGGCCAAAGACTCTGCCGTGTACCTCAGTGAAAACCACTATATCCCTGGATTTAATGAACAGGTCGCAGGACTTCAAAAAGATGAAAGCAAAGAATTTACTTTGAAATTCCCCAAAGAACACTATCAAAAAATGTTTGCTGGAAAAGAAGTACAATTCAAAGTCAAAGTCAAAGATGTTTTCGAACGCCAGCTTCCAGAGGCGAACGATGAATTTGCCAAAAGTCTGGGACGCGAGACCATCCAAGAGCTCAAAGATCTTATTTTGAAAAACATGCAGGCTGAGGCTGAAAGTAAAGCCGATCAACAAGCTGAGATTGAAATCTTAAATGAAGTAATTAACCAATCCGAATTTGAAGAAATCCCAGAGCTTTTAGTTGATTCTGAAAGGCAAAAAATGTTTTATGAGCTCAAGCGTGATCTGGATAAAAATGGTGTTTCAATTGAACAGTATCTTTCTGATATCAAAAAAGATGAAAAATCTTTGTTTGAAGAGTTTCGTGTACAGGCAGAAAAACGTGCGAAAGCTGCTCTTATTTCACGATCAATCGCAGAAGAATTTAAACTTGAAGTAAGTGAAACAGAAATCGATGCAGAGATAGAAAACCTCAAAGCACATTATAAGGATGATAAAGAAGCCCAAGATCGGCTCAAAACAGCAGATGTTCGATACTCGATCGCAACGCTGCTACAAAATAAAAAGGTGGTTGCCTTTCTCAAAGAAAAAATCTTGAAAACAAAAGAAATAGGAAGTAGTGAAAAGAAAGAAGAAAAAAAGCCTGCCAAGAAAAAAACCAATACAAAGTAACAAAAAAACTGGTCGCATGAGGCGACCAGTTTTTTATTTGAATATCTGAAACGAAATGTTACAATACTTAATATGAAAAAAATCATCTCGGTCACTGTCGTACCCAAATCCAGTAAAAATGAAGTACTCCTTCTCGACGATGAAAACTACAAAGTCAGGCTTTCTACCCTTCCAATAAACGGACAGGCAAATAAAAAACTCATTGAGATAATGAGTGATTTTTTGGATATACCAAAATCCTGTATAGAGATTGTAAAAGGGGAGCGTTCAAAGAAAAAAATTCTTGAAATTGAAACCTAAACAACTACGGTTTATCAAAACCACCCTTCGTGCAGGGATTACAACGCGCAATTCGCCACAATGCTTTTATCCATCCACGAACAAATCCATACTTTTCAATGGCTTCATAGCCATACTGACTACAGCTCGGAGTAAAGGGACAATATCCATGTGGAAAATGTTTTTTTCGAGGACTATGATCTGGCGAAATCGTTGCTTGATAAAAGCGAATACATTTAAGAGAAATTTTTTGCGGAATTGAAAGGAGTTTCATAAAACCTTTTTCAAAACTCGACTCCGGACAAGGGTAGAGAAAAAATCCTGTTCTATTGCAGCATATTCACTTCCGAGCATTTCTTTTTTTGCCATCACAAGAATGAAAAACCCTTTTTCTATTTTTTCTTCTTTCAAAAGAAGTCGCGCCACTTCACGCATCTGACGCTTGAGACGATTTCTTCCTACGGCTCGTTTTTCTATCTTTACCCCAACAACAAAGGCGAGCTTGATTTCATTGCCCGTATAGCCTCGTTTTGCATATTTTACCGTATCAATTTTCCAAACTTTGAGATTCAAAAGTCTGCCAGGAATAAATCGCCCTTCTTCAAAAGTAATTTCAATGTCTCGTTTTCTTCGCAAACGATTTTCTTGTTGAAGCATATATATCATTATAACAAAAAACCCCGCAAAAGCGAGGTTCGTTGTTAGCGGGTTTTGCGTGTGCGTTTGCCTTTCTTTTCATCACTGACAGTCAGTTTTTTGCGGCCCTTCGCACGGCGACGCTTGAGCACATCACGTCCATCTTTGTCTTCCATTCGAGAACGGAAGCCATGAGTTTTGGAGCGTTTGCGCTTTTTTGGCTGGTATGTTCGCTTTGGCATACGAATTTCAAAGTTAGTTACCCGAGTATAGAGGAAATTTGAAATTTTGTCAATTTACAGCAAAAACACATATAATCCACATCTGTTCATAATTTGGCTGTGAATAGACAAGTTGGCTGTATACAGCAAAAAATTTAAAGTACCCACAACTTTTTTCACATATTTTACAGAAGTTATCCACACTGTGCACAACTTATCCACAGGTTAATAAGAATATATTCAAAAACTCAATTTTTCTATCTTCCTATTCTCTGTTACAATGTCGTTAAAAGAGATATAATCTGGATATTATGACCAACTACGAACTGTGGCAAGCTGTCCTCGCAGAATTTGAGCTAAAGCTTACCAAAGCAAATTTTACGACCTGGTTTCGAAATACCGGTATTGCCGAATTGAATAATGGCCAAGTTGTTATTTGTGTTCCAAGTAACTTTACTCATAGTTGGCTCACCAAACACTATCATACGGACTTGATCAAATCTATTGAACGCATTACTGGGAAACCTGTAAAAAAGATAGATTATCGTGTTGAAAATATCAAAAACGTAAAAGAACAAGAATGTGGTTTGCAAAGTACTGGGAGTGCACCTCTTTTATCCGATCCTCATCCACTTCCTTCATTTATACCGCACCAAAATGAAGAAGAAAGACGACATACTAGTCAATTTGGTCTTCAACCAAAGTATACTTTCACCACTTTTATTGTCGGAAAAAATAATGAACTTGCCCATGCGGCTGCACAAGCCGTCGCTGCTCGTCCTGGGGATGCGTATAATCCACTCTTTATCTATGGAGGAGTTGGTCTTGGTAAAACACACCTGATCCAAGCAATTGGGCATGCCATGCTTGAAAAAAATCCCAACACCAAAATAATGTATGTAAATTCAGAAAAATTTACCAATGATTTTATCACTTCTGTGAAGGAAGGGAGAGCCAAAGAATTTAAAGATCGCTACCGAAATGTGGATCTTCTTCTGATCGATGATATTCAATTTATTGGAGGAAAAGAACAAACTCAGGAAGAATTTTTCCATACTTTCAATGAACTGCATCAACAGGGAAAACAAGTTGTTATGACCAGTGACCGTCCACCGAAAGCGATTCCATCTCTTGAAGATCGTTTACGGTCGCGCCTTGAATGGGGAATGATTGCAGATATTGCGGCTCCTGATCTTGAAACACGTATGGCGATCCTTCAGGCAAAGTGCCAAGAGAAACATTGGACTTTGGCTGAAGATATTATACAAACGATTGCTGCCACGATTCAAAGTAATATCCGTGAACTTGAGGGAGCACTCAACAAAATTTTTGTCTTCCATGATCTGAAAAACATGACGCCAACCAAAGAATCCGTAAAAGCGCTTCTTGCTACCATGGAAACACAAAATTCTCGACGTTCGGCAACACCGCGCGACATTATGAATACAGTGGCCCGATTTTATGATATTACGCTTCCAGATCTTACTGGCAAAAGTCGTGAAAAAAAACTCTCTTTTCCTCGTCAGATCATTATGTACCTGATGCGTATTGAGCTCAATATGTCGTTTCCTTCTATTGGTCATGAACTTGGGGGACGTGACCATACCACAGCAATTCACGCACACGGAAAAATTAGCAAAGAAATTCAGGAAGATTTAAAACTCAAACAAGATATAGACATGATTAAGCAACAACTCTATTCACCAAGTCTTTCCTAAAATATACACACCCTGTCCACAAGATAATTTTTGCTAAGAAGAGAGTGGTGGACAAAAGGTTTATAGAATGACAATAAAAAAGAGTGTAGGTGTGCATGACAGTGGCTGTTTTCCACAGGGAAAAAAATTTAAAAAAATTTCTCCACACTATATACCTTTCTGCATTTCACTTTTTTCACAGGTTTCAAGACTACATTTAATAAAAAATAGGCTGAAGAAAGAACAAATTTGTAGTTATCCCCATTATCCACAGCCTTACTATAGATAACTACTAAATAATTATTATATATATACTATTGAACCCGACCAATTGGGTGTGAATATTTTTAACGAGAATTGATATGCAATTTACTTGTACCAAAGAAAATCTGTCGTATGCGCTTAACCTGGTGAGCAGTGTTGCTGGAAAGCAAAGTAATTTGCCCATTTTATCGAACGTACTGATTACCGTAACAGACTCAGCTGTAGAACTTTCAGCCACCAATCTCGAGATTGCAGTCAAAGCGCATCTACGAGCCAAAGTAGATAGTGCCGGAAGCTTTACTGTGCCCGCTAAGACGCTGAGTGAATTTGTGGGGCTTCTTTCAGGTGATCAGGTACAAATTATGCAACAAGAAAATGAACTGGTTATCGAAGGGGGAAGATCGAATACCAAAATCAAAGGAATGCCTGGAGAAGAATTTCCTGTAATTCCAGAATTTACTGAAGGAAAAAGTTTTTCTCTTGATAGAAACAGTTTGAAAAATGCTTTGGCACAAGTGGTCTTTGCTGCTTCAAAGAACGAAATAAGGCCAGAACTTTCTGGCGTGTATTTTGGCTTTGGAGGGGGAGAAAAGGGAGGACTCACTCTTGCTGCCACAGACTCGTATCGCCTGGCTGAAAAGCGCCTTGCTGTGGCTCAGGGAAATGATGAAATAACTTGCATCGTTCCTGCTCGTACTGCTGGAGAATTTATTCGCTTGCTGTCTTTGTCTGAAGGATCAGAAAAAGAAACCAATGTCAGATTTTTTGTGGGTGAATCACAAGTGGCACTGCGTTATGATGCTTTTGAGATTACTTCACGCCTCATTGCTGGAAGATATCCAGACTATAGACAGATTATCCCCAATGAATTCAAAACTACGGCGTTGTTTAGTAAAGGACAGATGGTAAGTAGTGTGAAAGCGGCAAGTTTGTTTGCAACAACGGGAGTCAATGCTGTAAATATGAAACTCAATCCATCTGCGCAGACAGCGACACTGAGTTCTACTAGCACACAGGCTGGAGCCTATGAAACGCAGCTCGATATTCAAGGAGAAGGACAAGAAAATGCGATTGTGCTCAATCACAGATATTTGCTTGATGGTATGTCACACCTAGATGGAGAAGAAATTTTGATTCAGATGAACAGTGCTGATGCGCCATGTTTACTTCGATCAAAAGATGATGCTGACTATCTCTACCTCGTAATGCCGATTCGGCAGTAGTTTGGAAAAAGTTTATAAATAAAAAAGGCCGGAGCAATTCCGGTCTTTTTATAAACAAAACCCCGTCCAAGATCCCTCCCCACTATTCTAAAAATATTCAGAACAATGGGGACGTCGCTTGGGCGGGGCGTGTCCGGTGGGAAGGAGAGAGGTGGGGTTGTTGCCCTCGATCACCAGGGGGTGATCTCGTACCGCCTGGTTGCTGCCCACTTACTTTTGAAGTTAGTGGGAGAATGGCAGTAGAATTCCGGTTCCTCTTGCGGCTCTATGTTCATCATGAACAAGTGAGCTGTATAGGGAGGAATGATCAGGATATAACCTGGGTGAACCGCGATCTTCTGTCGCTTGCTTTCATCAGGCACGCCGTCCACTATAGGTAACAGGTAGACGGTTCCCGTAGTACCCTTCGTGAACAAAAAGGTCTCTTCAACCTCATGGAAGTGTTGCCCGAGTGGAAGCGGTGCATGCACTATGAAATGCTGCACACAAAAATCCGGCGTGTCTACCTCTCGGATCGTCCGTCGTTCATCTTTGCTGGCGGGCGGTCCTGCAAAAAGCTGGGCGTCGAACTGTCGGAAAAATTCAATATTCAAGATTTTCTCCTG
>CAZKAD010000015.1:0-19949 GCA_964550845.1 uncultured Gammaproteobacteria bacterium | reverse complement strand
GCGGCGACCATTTTCATTCCTTCTTGCACAATTGCCTGAGCAAGCACCGTTGCAGTCGTGGTTCCGTCTCCGACATTGTCATTGGTTTTACTTGCAACTTCTTTGACCAGTTCTGCTCCAAGATTTTCCATTTTATCTTCAAGTTCAATTTCTTTAGCAACAGAAACACCATCTTTGGTAATGGTCGGCGCACCAAAGCCTTTATCAAGGACAACATTACGCCCTTTTGGTCCAAGAGTGACTTTTACCGTATTGGCGAGAGCATTCACACCTGCGAGCAGTTTATGGCGAGCATTTTCACCAAATTGAATTTGTTTTGGCATATTTTTATAGTTTATTTAAAGTTATAAAATTTATTTAAATGAATTTTATAAAGAACTATGAACATTAAGAATTTTGAAGCAAGAATTGAGAGACGAGACAGAACGTTGCGAAGCATGTCGACCAACTGTTTGAGTCACGACGAATGTCGAGACGAGTTTTGGTCGACAAGTGATGACGAGTCCTCAATTCTCTGAAAAATTCTTCTGTGAATAGGATTTTATAAAATTTAAAAGAAAAATTTTTTATTCGATAACAGCCAAGATATCTTCGGCATCAAAAATTTTGAACTCTTCATTGTCGATCTTTACTTCATCTCCACCCCATGATTTTACCAAGACTTTGTCCCCTACTTTTACAGGCATAGAAGAAAGTGAACCATTATCCAAAACTTTTCCTGGACCTACAGCAATAATTTCTCCTTCAGCTTTTTTTTCCTTTTCTACAGTATCTGGAAGAACAATTCCAGATTTTGTTACGTCTTCTTTTTTAAGAAGTTTGATGAGGACACGGCCTCCAAGTGGTTTTATATTCATAGAATACTAAAATTATAAATATTATTTTCTTTTGTTTATCACTCAAATAACAAGAGTGATAAAACATCCTCATTTTTACCTATTTTGAAAAAATTGTCAAGAGGGAAAAAACCAGAGATCTAGAGTTCAAAATTTTCTCTTAAATAAAATAAAAAACCGACAGGTGATAGCAGGCTCGTACCGCCGATCATTAATGATTTCGTGATGCCTGTCAGTAACACGAAATGGTATGACGTACGGTCGTGCATGCTATCGCCTCTCGGCTCTTTGCATAGTAGGGTTATAGTACCTGCTAAACACAGAAATGTCAATCCTGACAAAAAAAAGAAACCCTTCCCTCGTAAGTGAAAATTGGCCAAGTACAGAGCTTCACTTGCTGGATAACCTGGGGAAAAACTGTGTAAGAAACCGCAGGCTAAGACCTAGAAATACAATACCAAAGATAAGTCCGCTATAGGAAGAAACAAGATAATGATCAAAAAGTCCAAGACAGGCATATATGGCAAGAATAAGCGCAAGTAATGGAATAAAAATCCTTTTTTCGCTTTGCTTTGAAGAAAAAATGAGCTTAAGAAGCCGAAAGAATACAAAACAAATCAACAAAATTCCTATAAGGCCGAATTCGCACAGAAGGAGAAGCGGAACATTGTGCACGGGCTGATATTCATATCCAGCTTTTTTTGGATTCATTTCATAGGCAGCAGCTGTGTAGTTGCCACTTCCGACTCCAAAAATAGCATGCTGCTTCCAGAGAGTAAGCGCCTCCTCTATTCCACTCAATCTTTCCTGGGTTGAACGTATTTCATGAGACGAACTCTGTGCGACTCTATTGGAAACCAAACCAAGATGAGCAATAGATAAAACAAAAGTAAGACTTACAAAGAGTATGGTTACTTTAGGTATAAAATTCAAACTCAGTTTCCAATTTTTCCTGGTAAAAATCCAAAAGAAAAAAAATCCAATAAACCATACAGCAGCAGCAATCCAGCTACTACGACTAAATGTAAAAAATAATGCTGTAATTTCAAGAGCGAGGCCGCCATACCACCATATTTTTTGTTTTTTCTCTTGCCACAAAAAAAGTGTCGTAAGAACAATGGCACAGACGAGATATCCTCCAAAAATATTGGGATGGGCAAAGGCACCATAGGATCGTAAAACCCTTCCAATATTTTCGCCCACTACCACGGATGTCCCTGGCTCGAAGAGAAGATGCAGTGCCAGTCCGAGCCATTTGGAAGGAAAAGTTGACTGTGTAAAAAATTGCCAAAGTCCAAGGAAACTTTGTATCCACGCTCCAATGATAAACCACTTCACTGAATCTCTCCAAGAAAAAGGAAAAAATAAGAGAAAAATAAAGAGCAAAATTGCCTCCAAAATAAAAAATGAATGAGCAAAAGCAACACCTGATACTTTAGCCCAGAAAAAAGAGCTGAACGTATACAAAAGAAAAAGAAGAAGGGAAAAAAGAAAGAGGCGATCAAGATTCCAATGAAAATTGTCTTTTCCAAATATTTTTTTTGCTTTCAAGATCCAAATAAAAAAACAGAAAAACAAAATCCAAAGAATTATTTCGGTTGCAAAAAAGCCAATCGTTCCATATTGCCACTTACTGCCATTCAAAAATTGTTCTTTGATAATATATATGGTCTGCCAGGGCAAAAGAAATAAAAAGAGTGAGAGAAAAAATTGGCACAAATTCTCTCGTCGCAGATTTTCTTGAAAAATTTTCATGTTTCTAAAAATTGATGACATCTTTTTTCCCACTCAGTTTTAAAATATTCTTTACGATCATTTTCATGGAATTTCAGCATCGTATCAGAAATGACCACATTTTTATTCCCTGCCACCATTTGCTTTGGTTCATTGAATTTCATTTTTTTCTTCTGAAAATAACGCAAAGATTTTTCGATCATGTTTCCAATATTTCCAGACAAAAACCATTCGCAAAAACGTTTTATACTTCTACTTAAAATATACTCTTCTACTTTCGAGCGGTCAAAAATAAGAGGAGTAAAATGTGCTTGTGGAAGATAGCTTTTCACCCACGTATTATTCTGTTCAATTCTTTTTTGTATCAAGTACGGATCAAAAAGTGGAATAAGCTGCACGCTCCAATAGGCTTGATATATATCTGGTGGCGAAATACAGATAGAGGAAAGATCAAGTGCGTCATCAGTAACATAGAAACTCAAACAAATTCTATCTGTGATTTTTTTACCGGTTCTTCGAAGTCGAAAAATAGAAAGTGTGATAGTAATAAGTAAGCGTGTCAGCCACATTCGATTATTTTTCACTATAATAAATACATCAATATCACTGTTCTGTTTCACTCCAACTGGAAGTTGATTGCAGACAAACATGGCTTTGACACAAGGGAGATAACGAAGTTTCTTTGCAGCAAGTAAGGCCTTTTGTATTTTCTTTTCTGTATAATTAATTTTTCTCTCACGCTTCTCAATAATTTCTTTTCGAGCAGACAAAAAATAATATCCACCACTGTTCTCTACCTTACCCTGAAGATTTTGGGCAATTTCCTTTTCTAATCTCAACGCAAAATCTGTATAACTCAAAGTTTCTTTTGGAAACCAAAAAAAATGATACAGTTCTTCACGAGTAAGTGGGTATTCAAAAATATCAAAATACGACAGTGTTTGAATGATTGATTGTGAGAAAAAATTTTTTTCCACAAAATTTCAAATTATTTTGAATCAATGATAAGAGTAATCGGCCCATCGTTCAGAAGATTTACCTGCATGTGAGCACCGAAAATTCCTGTTTCTACTTTTACCCCCTTCTCTTTCACTCTCTGAACAAACAAATTATAAAGATTTTCAGCTATTTCAGGTTTTGCTGCCTCGGTAAAGCTTGGTCTGGTACCTTTTTTGCAATCCCCATAGAGTGTAAATTGAGAAACAATCAAAACTTCTCCACCAACTTCACAAATATTTTTTTCCATAAAAGAAGTTCTTTCTTCCTCAGGCCTCAGAGGATCAGCAAACAAACGCAGCTTCAAAATTTTTTCAACCAGCCAAGTGGTATCTTCAATAGAATCGTCATGCGTAATACCGACAAACAACAAAAAACCGTGGCCGATGTGGCCCACGGTCTCATTATTTGATTGAACAGAGGCTTGTTTTACTTTTTGTAAAACTATTTTCATATGAAAACCTTTTCGTTTTGCATGGCAACTCCAGGTTCAGGTATGGCTGGTAGTGGCGGAGATGTTTTTTTCTCTCTTTTTTTTATGACCGTATCGTACACAATGACTTTTTTGGCCTCAAAACGTGCAATCTGATCTCGGTTAATCAAATATTTTTCGCTACTAATACCAATCGCTTTTATTTCATACTGCACAACCATTTGATTTTCAATATCCATGATAATTTCCTGAATCTTTCCAAGTTTTATCCCTGAAACAGTTTCAACTGGCATTTTTTTGAGTTGTTTGAAAGGGATACGCATACCTGAATATTTTATTACTCAACAATTTTTCCTTCAATAGCGTCTTTATCTACTTTAGTATTTCCTGAATCATCATTTTTCTTGTGCTTTTTGAAAATGAAATGCTGTTGCAAAGCAGTAAGGAGCGTAGAAAAAAACCAATACAGGGAAAGCCCAGCAGGCAAATTGATACCAATAATAACCGTCATGATTGGAAAAATATACAGCATCTGCTTATTCATCATGGCCATCATATTTTCATCTTTTGATCCTTCTCCAGCATTTTTTGGAGGAGCTTTGGTCATCATGGTTTTACTTTGCCAAAACTGCGCAGCACCAGCGAGGAGTGCCAAGATAATACTTGGAGTTTTCAAGTCAACGAGTCCCAAAGTAATAGTATTGATAGTTCCTGGGTTTTGTACAAAAGAATAGAGGGGAGAAAAATCTTGAGACGTAAGACCGCGTTGGAGAACCCAGTAGAGAGCGAGAAAAACCGGGATTTGAATAAGAAGTGGCAGACATGAACCAAAGGGATTTACCTTATTTTCTTTATACAGTTTCATGGTTTCCTGTGCCATCATTTGCTGATTGTCCTTGTATTGTTTTTTCAGCGCCTCTAACTTTGGCTGAAGCTCTGTCAATGCTTTTTGCGCTTTGATAGATTTATCTGTCAGAGGATACAGTAAAATTTTAATGAGAAGAGTAACTATTAAAATGACAACACCAACATCAGGAATGACATTATACAATTCTACAAAGAGATTAAACAGTGGTTGATACAGAAGTGCGTTGAAAATCCCAGACATAAAAATAAGATAAAAGAGAATGAGTAAGGGTACTCATAACCACGCCACTATACCATACAAGGGTGTCTTTTTCAACCCCCTTTTTTTCTATAAAAAGAAAGAGTATCCTCGGCTAATTTCTGCCAAGAATATTTGGCTAAAACTGTTATTGCATTTTGCCGAAGTGTCTCGCGGATAGAGTTTTCTGTCATTGCCTTATATATGATATCAGCGATTTGTTCATGATTTTCTGGATCAAAATACAATGCAGCATCTTGGAGTACCTCAGGCAGACAACTCCGATTCGAAGAAATAACGGGCACTCCATGCACCATAGCTTCGAGTGGTGGCAGACCAAAGCCTTCGTAGAGACTTGGAAATACGTAGAGGCTGGCATGGTCGTAGAGATGAGAAAGTTCATCATCTGGGACAAAGCCAGTATAAATAACATCTTTTGATGAGGGCAAAAGGGTTTGTTTGAGTTTGGTATAGAAAAAGTTTTCTTTTCCTACCAGAACAAGCTGATATTTTTCTCCATATTTTTTTTGAAAAGTCTTCCATCCAGCCAGAAGTCCTTCGAGGTTTTTGTGGGGGTAGGCAGCGCCGACATACATTATATATGGTTTGGTGATTTGATATTTTTTGAGTACCGATTCTGAATTTTCTTTTGATGTATTTGGAGATTCAAATGGAGCTTGGTAGGTCACGGTCATCTTTTCCAGCGGAGTGTGAAGTGTTTCCTGAATATCGTTTTTGGTAAATTTGCTCGTAACGAGTACATGCTTCGCATGACTGAGTGCATTACAAATCACCTTGCGATGCAGTTTATCCTTGATTTTGTATATAAGTGGACCATGAGTACTCGCTTCCTGACGAGGATAATGAAACATGATCAGATCATGAATCGTTACAATATATGGTTCTCGATAAAAAATTGGTACATTGAAATGAGGAAAATGCATCAAATCAAGATTTTGTTTTTTTATAATTCGAGGAAAAATAAACTGCTCTTTGAGACCATACCAGTTGATATCAGCAAGAACTTTTATAAAATTTTTATTGGTTGGATCAAATTTGTCATAATTCTCTTTTTTCAAAAAAATCACATACTTATTTTGAGTATCAATTTTTTCAAGATGCAAAATAAGCTCTTCAATATAGCGAGCAATTCCAAACCCTTTTCCGTACATTCGAGCATCAATTCCAATACGCATATATTATTTTCTTCTCATTATGATGTATCGAAAGTATCATTGAATAGGCATTTTTGTCAATAAATAAGCAAAATAAATAGCCTTGAAATCTCTGCCTATGTCTGCTATACTCACCATTGTTTTATGCTCCCATAGCTCAGTTGGTTAGAGCACGGCCCTTATAAGGCCGGGGTCGACGGTTCAAGTCCATCTGGGAGCACTCTTTCCTTCGCCTTCGTCGTTCAATGGATAGGACATCAGTTTCCGGAACTGGTGATAGAGGTTCGATTCCTCTCGAAGGCACAAGTATAAAAATTTCCTTACGGAAATTTTTTTGTTGCACGATACATAAATATTTTTATAACATTTATTAAGATAAAATTTATTTTGAAAAAATTTTGTACATTAATATTATCAAAATGAAAACAAACAACATGTTTCTGCATATGCATACACATATGAGTAACAAAATAAAAAGTTATACACAGTTTTGTGTTGATAAGTATTTCAAAAATGTGCAAAAACATTTATACTATACATAAAGGTCGTAACAAAAATATTTTAAAAATATTTTTGCGAAGAATTTTACATCCATGCTTGTCATGTAAAATATTTCTTCACCATGTTTACAACGCCATTTGGTATGCACCATGGTAATATCAAAAGTTGTAACGTGAACATTATTCAAATACTATTTGTATATTATGCCAGCAAAAAAACCAGCACGCCGTGCTGCTCCAAAGCGTAAAGCCGCTGCAAAGCGCCGTCCTGCGAAGAAAGCTGCTCCAAAGCGTAAAGCCGCTGCAAAGCGTCGCGCTCCAGCAAAACGCCGAGTTGCTAAGAGAAAATAAGATCTCTTTAAAGAAAAATCCCCAAAGAGTAATCAGAGGGGATTTTTTATTGCAAAATTTTTTTTAACCCAAATCAAGTCCAAGCTGTTTATTTCCACGGAGATCACCTTGTTCAAATACTTTTACGACTCCAAAAATACCATCGTAGCCTGGAACAATATGAATATTTCCACGACGAACACGATCGACAGCTTCTGCAATTTGCTTTTCGCTCATCTTTTCAATATCTTGAAGCGATGCCTGTGTCAAAATAGAAAATTCATTACCAAGATTTTTGATAAGCTTATCGTAGAGAGAAACAACACCTTTACTTGCAACACCTACTCCTAGAGTATCAGCAATAATTTCTGGCAGTGGGACCAAACTTTTATACGGAATTCCAATATGTTTCTTGGCATTTTCTTCATTTCGATCTGAAAGTGTATCAACTCGGTTCATTACACCAATCACCAATGGCTTTTTGCAGACAGGACATATTCCTCCATATTTTTTCGTTTCACGAGGATGACAAGAAAATTTACACACAGCATGACCATCATAATGATACTTTCCTTCCTCTGGATAAAATTCAATCGTATACTGAAATTTCTTTTTATCTTTATCTTTCAAAATTCGCATGATTTCACTATAAGTGATATCTTTTTCAGAAGAAAAATCAAAGACATTTGCTTCTCGTCCCAACTTTTGTGGACTATGTGCATCAGAATTAGAAATAAGGGTAATATGATCAAGTCCAGAGAGCTGTGCATTCATGAGTGGATCACTTGAAAGTCCTGTTTCAATCGCAAAAATCTGTGAAGTCAGTTCTTCATATGCGTCTTCGAGTGTATCGTATCCCCCTTTTGAACCAAAAATACCAAACCATGGCGTCCACGCATGCGCAGGTATCATTACCATACGTTCATCAATCTCAAGCATGGTCTCCAAAATTTGTTTGGATGTCATGCCTAAGATTGGTCTGCCGTCGGCTTTGAGATTGAATCCATCGTTTTCTAGCTTTTTGTTAAATTTTTCAGCGACTTCAATACTTGGAGCAAACAAAAGATGATGCACACGTCGAGTTTTGTCTTTGTGCTTTTTGATAGAAGCCACTTCTGTGCCAATCAAAAATTTTGTCGGACTTCCTCCACTATCAGGTTTATCCCGATCAAAGCTTCGGGAGGAGGACTGAGGTGGAGTCTTCAACTTATATATTCCTTCAGTATCTTCAACCAGTTCTTCTTTTATACTTTCAAACCATTTTGGATGCGTAAAATCACCCGTGGTCACAATATCTATCCCCCGGATTTCACAGGTTTTTGCAATCGTAGGAAGCACGAGGTTCTTGGAACAGGCGCGTGAATAGCGTGAATGAATATGAAGATCAAGAATTTTTTGCATATCGTTTTCTGAAAACAAAAAAATACAGGTACAGAAGGATTAAAAATATCCAATTTGGAAAGAATATATATGGATGTGACCAAGGAATACCATCTACGCGGTAATCCACAAATGGCCACAAAAATGGTGTAGGAAAAAATTGCGTCGAGTGTGTCGGTATATCCATAAGGATATGAAGGGGCCAGGCCAGGAGCTCGTAGAGAGGTTTTTTGCGCAGTAGCCAGACCAAACCAAACACTACAGCAAATGTTACCAAGCTATGGGTGATATTATACAAAGTATGAACATACTGTGGGATAGAATCAGCTGGAGGTGGCCCACCTGACCAATCAGGACCAGAGACCAAACCAAGAATATTCATGGCAGAAAAAATTCCAAATGATAAAAGATCTGGTGAAACGCCGAACAAAAATGACAGCCAAAAACTTTTTTTGTTTTTTCGTCCAACAGCCAATCCTCCCCAGAGACCGTGTGAGATAATATCCATAGAAAACAATTTTATTTTACACTGATATTCTACCGTAAAAGATAAAAATAAAAAAGCACCCGTCGACTTTGCTCAGGGTGCCTTTTATATATGATTTTTTTAGATTGAACCACGTTTTTTCATGACAATATAGGTGATCATGACAACGAGGAGCGCTCCGAGCAGTCCATAGAGAATATAATCTCGCTGAGCAACTGAATCATCTTGCTGTGCAGCGGCTTCTTGCTCTTGCGCAGAAATGACTCTCACGGTGTTTTGATCTGTAGTTTCACGACCGTTATCATTTGTGGTGACTTCTTGATCTGCATCTACGTTATTTTCTGTATTTTCTTCTACAGTGCCCACAGAGCTTGTAGCAGGTAAAACAGGCTCTGCCCCAATACTACTCGTTACCTGGAGATTACCGCTAATGGCAATATCATTTAAACCATTACTACTGTTAGCAATTGCTCTCACAGAAAAGTTGGTCTTGGCAGCTACTTTTAGTTCTGGACATGCTTTGCCATCTACTTTGGCATTCAATTTTACTTCACCGTGGTCTTTGGCATTAAAACGAAAAGTAGTACCGTTTGGACCAGCCGCTTCGCCTGATACTGGTACTCGGCCAGAACCATTCAGGTTAAAACTACCCGTTTTTTTGTACAACACGACATCATTTTTACCAGTAGCGATAACTTCAAAGGCAGCGCCCTGTTTTACATACCCATCACTTTCATAATCTACAGAGAAAGTAAGATCGTTTTGAACTGTATCTTGAACGAGGACGGTACTTGCATCAATATCACAGGTCAGACTAGCACGTTTTTGGATTTGTGCCTGATAATCCCCCAAATTATCGCCAATATTCGTGTTTCCAATCTGTGCAAAAACAGGTCCCCCACTTGAGAGAAGTCCGACAACAGAGAAGATCAATCCAACCAAAAGACGATTTTTCATACTTTTTTTATGATTAAAATAAATATTATTGACTTAAGATAGTAGACGGAAAAAAGTTGGTTTTATTACAAAAATATATTTTTTGCTCTTATTTTAGCCAATATATTCAACATCTTCGGTATCAAGACGCCTGATACCTTCATCACTCACCACTTCCTCTATAATATGAGCCACGAGTCCTGGTACACGAGCAATAACGAAAATCCCATTTCCCACCTTCGAATCAAAGCCCATATCACAGAGAATGGCAGCAATCGCACCATCAGCATTGAGTGGAAGTTTTTTTGACGAAAGGCTATTTAAACTCTGTTCGACTTTTTCGGCAAAATCACAATATGCCCCAAAAATTCCAAGTTCTTTGGCAAGAGCAAATAATCTTTGAGTGCGGGGATCAACTTCAAAAATCTTATGTCCAAAACCAGGAGCGTATTTTTTTTGCTCCTTCATACTTTTGAGAAGGCCTGCTATATCTGTTTCATCTTTATGATCAAAGAAAAATTTCATAGCTGGCTCAATGACAACTCCGTGTCTCTCACCCAGACCCAAAAGGCCAGCGGCTACTGACGCATGAAGAGGATTCTTTGCAGAAGCAGAGATGCGAGCATTGAGAGCAGAGGCAACGGCAGGACCATGATCAACAACAGAGGTCAGTATGGCATCAAACATTTTTGCTTGTGCTTCATTTGGGAGTTCTCCTTTTAAAAGAAGATAAATGGTTTGAACAAAACCGTTATTGTTTATCAAGTTGCCGAGTTCATGCCCGCGAATAATTTCTGTTCCGTCTTTTTGTACATTGGTAATGGATGTTTTGAATTTCATAAACGATTGAATGAGGAAAAGTGGAGCTTGCTCCTGCTTTTCCGAGTGAATGAAGTTTATATGGATTACAAAGTAATCCATATAGTTATAGAAAATTATTGTTGCAGAGCATTCACAAAAAATACTTCCTCATTATTATCATAATTCGATTCTGAAATAAGGAAATATGGATTTAATATAAGTCCCAGTCTATTCATTCCAGGTTGAATCGATCTATTGGGATGATTGATTGGCAATATCAACTCTTCCATCCAGTTAAAGAAATTTGTATATACTGGGTTTATTTTCATTTGAACATGGTAGGATTGACCAGATGCTAATTGAGGAATATTTGTGTTGCAAATACGAAAATTTGAATCCCCTACAAGAAGTCCAGGTGCTACGTTTCTTTTATCGAGACATACGATTGTTGTTTGATTGGTAGCAGCTTGGCCCTGATTCACTATGTCAAAATCAACAGTAAATGCTCTGTTATTGAGTACTACCGGAAATTGTGGAAAAACAATATTTTGAATTACTAAATCAGGCTTTTGCACTTGAGGATCATCCACAGTAATCGGTGCGTCGCCTCCACACAAACTTCCATTATTATTTTGTTGAAGAAATTCTCCTTGCATTGTTTCAAACCTATAAAAAATATTTGTACTTTCAGGTTGAAGATTTATACGAAAACCATTTGCTACGGTAATATGAATAATCCCCTCATGTGAAAACGATTTCCCTAGCTCTAAAACTGGGATAGTTATTGAGGCTACCAAATTTGTAGATCGATTTGGATCATGTGGATCACGTGCGTTACATGGATCGATCGGTATACAACCCAAAATAGCTGCATCTTCTGGAAAGCACAGAGGAGCTCCCCAGTCCTGTCTATACATACGAAAGTAAATTGGCTCTACCCTATTTGGATCAGTCTCCTGAAAAAGAAATTTATATTGAATGGTGTTATCAAGGTTCGTACGATACGTGTTAAAGCCAAACATAAATGGTCTAGAATTTTGTGGTACTGCAACCGCCCAAGTTGGTCTATAATGAAATAAAAGGCCTTCGGCTGAAGTTGAAAGTGGAAGGAAAATACTTAGTGAAAAAAGAAAGACGAGTATTTTTTTCATAAAAATTTAAATTATTCAAATTGATTAAACAAAAGGTTTGACCAAAGTCACCAAATCCTCATATCTTTCAGCAATCATAACTCCTACACCACTCAGTACTTTTTCTTTTTCAGCGGCTCCCTTGCCTCTCTCGACAATCGCTCCAGCATGTCCGATATTCATTCCTTCTGGAAGGCTACCCGCAAATTTTCCACCAATATATATGGCAAGTGGTTTGGTATATTCTTTGTTCTTGATCAGATCCACAATTTCAAATTCATAACTTCCACCATGTTCTCCAAATATGACCACGGCTTTGGTTTGTTCATCTTTTTCAAAGAGTCGAAGTAAATCTGCATAGGTCGTACCCATAAGAAGATCTCCTCCCACATGCACGGCACTACTTTGTCCGAGTCCTGCTTTACGTACTTGCCACGAGACTTCATTGGTCATACCACCTGAGCGAGAAATAATTCCGATCGAACCTGGCTCAAAAATCTGATCAGCGAGTTCTTTTGGTCCACCCACGACTCCAATTCTTCCAACTCCTGGAGTAATAAAGCCGAGCGAACTGGGTCCAATGAGATGTATCCCTTTTTCTTTGGCAGCAGCCAGACAATACGCAGTATCTTGAATTGGAATGCGCTCAATAATAGTATTGATAACGGGAATATCGTTGTCAATCGCATCCAGAATAGCTTCTCTGGCAGCAAATGGCGGAACATAAATAGCAGTAATATCGATCTTTCCCACGGCGTCTTTGGCTTCGGCAATGGTATTGAAAACAGGTTTTCCTTCTACCACTTCGCCGCCTTTGCCTGGACGAACACCTCCAACAACATTGGTTCCATACGAGATCATGGACTGTGCTGCTTTTTGGCCTTCTTTCCCAGTAATACCTTGTATCAAAACGTTTGTATCTTTGTGAATCAAAATACCCATACAAATTAAATTATATCTGAAATTTTATTATGATAATAGAATGTATTTTTTTGAGAAATGCCTGCCTTTTGAAAAAAATCAATAATAAAATTTCCTGGTGTTTTTTTATTCTTTTCAAAAAAATGTTGAAATTCATATTCTGAAAGAATCCAGTCAAAAAGAAATCGTTGTGTTTCGGTCGTAAGAATAATTCGATAATTTTCTCCTGTCATTCGAGCTTCTTTAAAATGACGCAAACGCTTTCTTGCAATAAACACTTTGGATTTGCTCATATCAACCAAAATAGGCTGCTCTAATTTTTTTTTATTTTCTATAGACAAAACATTTGATTGAATTATTTTGAGAGTATATGCAGGGGCGATTATAATTCGAACAATATTCCCAACAAATAAACCTGACAAAAGCAAAGATCCAATCACACCAATCATACCAACGGTTTTATCAGACAACCAAACCCATGGGGACTCAAAAAAACTTCCAAAGAGAACGAGTAACAAAGCAAAAATACCAAGGATAAACCAGATTCGTGCAGAATAGATTTTTATCACAGCTAAAATATTTTCTTCTCTTGTTTCCATATTTAATTTGCTATCATGAGGGCGAGCTCTTTAGCAGATTCACTCATACTCATCTCCTTGCCAAATAATTTCATATTCAAATTATTTCGTTTGGCACATTCTTGCATCAATGCCATACCTTCTTTTTCGTATGGACCAGCACGTCGAATCACAATCGGATAGGTAGGCTTTACTTCATCAAGAGCATCAACAATGCCATGAAGCGTTTCTTCAATATTCGTAAAGTTGGCGACGCCACCAGCAATCCAGAGCCCGCGTAAACCTGGTTTTGAAAGTACGATTTTCGCGAGTGCATGAACCTTTTCTCGTGGAGGATTACCCGAATATTCAGTATAGTTGGCAGGTTGTAGTCCTTGTTGAATCAAAGCATCCATATTGGCAATACTCGCCCCGCCCCCGGAAAAAAGAATAGCAATATCTCCATCCATTTCAATATATTTTCCAGCGGTACCACGATAATAATCCTCTCCCTTATCTATTTCTTGCACCTCTATTTCTCGACTCGTTGGCAAGCGTCCCAGCATACTGCGAGCCTCCAGACTCTCCCAATCTTTGTGGCGAAAAAAGGCATCATCGTCAAATGCAATTTTAGCATCAGCTGCGATCCAGTCACCTTGCGCTGTTTTGACAAGTGGATTTATTTCTACGACTCGGCAATCTTCTTTCAAAAACACCTGCCAAAGTTCTTTTGCAAATGGAATATCAGATTCAAGCGTTTCTTGCCGAATATCCAGAGGTAATTTTTGAATTTTCTCTTCTCGTACGTCCTCAATATCCATACCCCCATTGGTACTATAAATCAAAACCGGCTGCTTGCTATTGGTATCATACGTAATCGAAAGATAGTGTTCCTCGGCAATCAGAAGTTTTTCTTCAATACGCACAGCGGCAACATACTGTCCTCGAATCTGCATATCAAAAATTTCTGCGCAGGCTTTTTGCACTTCTTCGCTATTTGACGCGAATTTGATTCCTCCGCCTTTTCCACGTTTTCCGGAAAGTACTTGAGCTTTTACCACGACCTCTGTAACAGCGAGTTGATTATACGCCGCGGCAAAGTCATCACCACGTCGCACCACAATACCACGTGGTATTTTTATTCCATATTTTTCAAATATATTTTTCCCCTCAAATTCGTAAAGGTTCATACCAGAAAATTT
Organism: uncultured Gammaproteobacteria bacterium; assembly: GCA_964550845.1. Lineage (GTDB taxonomy): Bacteria > Patescibacteriota > Patescibacteriia > Magasanikbacterales > UBA922 > CAYTKU01. The sequence continues at coordinate 5,426 of CAZKAD010000015.1, read as the reverse complement.
AAAAATAGCCTACCCGGTTATCATATTCCATTTCTTCTTCCATTGCAATGCAGGTTTTTCGACAAACCGCCAGGATAAATAGGCAGCTGGAACCACAAAAACTATCGTGCAAAGAAAAAAGAAAAAAGGATTTTTGAAATTGAAAAAGAAAAGCTGGGATAAAATCTGCTGAAAAAGAAAAGCGTAAATATACATTCCATAGGAAATATCTCCATACCGAAAAAATCTGGCAGTAGAAAATTTTGCATAGGCAACAGAAAGTACCATATAGGGAATAGCAATATAAGCGGCATGTGACCCAAAGCGACTAAACTGACAGATAAGAAGAAATATTCCTGCAATAAGAAGTACTTTTCCACTCGAAAACGATATTTTTTCACGATACAACGCCATTAAAATCCCTGCCAGAAAAAAAGTACCAAGATTCACGAGATGCCCTCCATTCAAAAGGAAAAATGGAATCGAGATATCACTGGCAAGAGGCATCCATACGTCTTTGGTAAGAGTTAAAACCACAAATAAGCACAAGAGAAATATGCGTATATATTCCATTTTATTTTTCATAAAAATAAAAAGAGCGGGAACAAAATAGAGTGTAAATTCATAGGAGAGTGTCCAGAGTGATCCATTTACTGCTCGTGGATACGGATTATTCAAAAACATTCCTGGCAATTCCATACGCACCCCATAGAGTGTCAATGTTTTGAAATAATTCCACGTTTCTGGACTTTGGAAATAATTAAGGAGCGGTACAGTAGACAAAAGAGGTCCAACCACCAAAACAGTCAGTGTCACTACTACCAAAAGTGCAGGAAAAATTCGAGCTATTCTTTTGAGAGCATACTCTTTTAAAGAATTACTTCGTAGCGCACTGAGGGTAATCAAGTATCCACTGATTACAAAAAAAATCCATACTCCAAATCGACTAAACGAAGTAACCCCTCCTGTTATTTTCCACAAAAAATCGTGTTCAGGGAGTCCTAAGAGGGCATAGCTATGAGTAATGATTACGGCAGTCGCTGCAAGAAGACGTAGAAAATCAAAATTGTTATCTTTCCGGCTTTCCATACAAGAAAAAATAAGTACAACTTCTTAACTTTTGGCAAAAAAATTATTCCACTCACTTGGCATACTGATCTCAAGAGTTTTTTCTTCCTGAAGAGTAGCAAGGTGAAATGTTACCGAAGTCGCACAAAGAGCCAGCATGGTATGTTTCTGTCCTTCTGTTTCTATTTCTATCTGCCCTGGAGCGCCATACTTTACGTCTCCCACAATGGGACAACCGATATGCGCGAGCTGCGAACGAATTTGGTGAGGTCTCCCAGTTTTGAGACGTATTTTTATAAGAGATGTTCCATTTTTTGATTCTACAACCTCATAATCAAGCTCGGCCCGCAAAGCCCCCTCTGTCTCCGAATCATATACTCGAACAAAATTTTTATCTGTGTCTTTTTTCAAAAAATTTACCAACGTTCCTCGAGAATCTTTTGGCGTACCAAGAACCAAAGCATGATAAATTTTTTGAATGGTGTGACTGCGAATTTGCTCTGACAGACGAGCAGCCCCTTTACTGGTTTTTCCAAAAAGTACAATGCCACTGACTGGTCGGTCGAGTCGATGTACCATGCCAAGAAAAACATTCCCTGGTTTATTATATTTTTGTTTCAAATAATATTTTACTTCATCCATGAGTGTTGGATCGCCCGAATGATCCCCTTGCACAAGCATGCCGGCGGGTTTATACACTGCAATAAAATGATTGTCCTCGTACAGTACATTCAAATTCATACATTTTTCCATCGTGCGAAAATTCCACAAGGAAGCAATCGCCCCGAATTACTCTCTTCAATCGTGAGCTCGCCTTTTTCAAATTCACCACCATACTTTTCAAGCAGAGCTTTGAGATTGTTTTCATAGGCAATGGCAGAATATCCAGAAGCATACCCATTGATAAGAAAAAACAACGGTTTCTCAGTCAAAATTTCACTGCACATTTTCAAAAATTCTGGCAAATGATCTTCAATCTTCCACAGTTCATTATTGGGTCCATGACCAAAAGCAGGAGGGTCAAGCAAAATTCCATCATATTTGTTGCCTCGTTTTATTTCACGTTTGACAAACTCCCGTGCATCTTCCAAAATCCATCGAATGGGTTTATCGCCAAGACCAGAAAGTTCGGCATTGTCTCTTCCCCATTTGATCGCAACTTTTGAGCCATCAATATGCACCACCGATGCACCCGCCTGCGCTGCAGCAATACTTGCTCCGCCCGTGTATCCAAAAAGATTCAGTACGCTTACTGGCCGTTTGGCTGCAACAATACAATCACGCATCCAATCCCAATTTGGTTTTTGTTCAGGGAAAAGACCAGTATGTTTGAAAGATGTCGGACGAATCCAAAACTTAAGAGCCCCAAATTCAATCGGCCAGCGCTCAGGGAGTCCGGATTTCAAATCCCAATCGCCTTGTTTCCCTTCACGACGAAAACTTGCATGAGCAGATTTCCAATCGGACTCTGATAACGATTTTTCCCACAGCGCCTGGGGATCTGGACGACGAAAAATATATTTTCCATAGCGTTCCAATTTTTCACCATTTCCAGAATCGAGAAGTTCATAATCTTTGGAAGGCTCTGTAGTTGCAATTGAAAAATTCATAAAAAAATTTACTCAAAATCCATACGAAATTCTCGTCCATATTTTTTCATACCATATTTTTCATACATAGCATGAACTTCACTTCGACTTTCACGACTGGTGGCAATCAATTTATAACAATTTCTTTTTTTTGCTTCATGTATGACCGCATGAACCAAGTCTCTGCCATAGCCTTTTCCACGATAAGCATCATCAACAAATACATCCTCGAGCAGTCCATAGGGTTCTTCATGCAAATCATTAAAAAGAACATACAGCGAAGCACGTCCAACTTCTACACCGTTTTCTTCTGCCGTAAATTTTACACGATATGCGCGATCATCAATGGTATTTTGGATCATAATTTTAGGAATGAAAAATTTTATAGAGAGCGTCAGACAATTTTTTAGCATCATGACGAATCAGACTTCGTACCAATGTATCTCCTTTATCTTTTTGAATCTCGCCTTCATGTGTCAGTGAGGTTCGTATCACATCAAAAGGAGCTGGACTCGATAAATCATCGTGTACTGGGTGTTCTCCTCTTTCATGATATTTTTTGAGTACATCTTCATGAAAATCTCCAGCATGTTGCAGCACAACGTCTGGAACTCGACCAGTATATTTACTCATTTCATTCACCAAATGTGATGCTTTCATACCATGAGTCTGGCCCTTTTTAGTCATGAGGTTATTCACGAAAATAAATTTTCCCTTTGAGTGTTGAATTGCCTCGGCAATACCTTCAACAATAATATTGGCGAGCGTGCTCGTATACAAATCTCCTGGCCCAGCGACAATAAAATCTGCACTCGAGATAGCATCAAGTGCCTCTTTATGAGCCGGAACATTTTCTGATAAAATGAGTGATTTTATTCGTCTATTCCAATTTTCTTCTGGCTCATCAATAAAATGCTCTCCTTCTACTCGCTCTCCATCATCATACTCAGCCACGAGACGTGTTTGATGCAGGGTCACAGGAATGACTTTTCCTTTGACCTTAAATAATCTTCGCGCCGCTTCGATCGCCGTATGTTCCGAACCAGTGATATCAGCGAGAGCCACCATCATCAGGTTGCCGAGTGTGTGCCCAGAGAGTCCATTTCCTTTTTCAAAACGATAGGTAAACAGTTGACGAAGTATCTGATCATCTGAATCAGACAGTGCAATAATTGATTTGCGTAAATCAGAAAGTGGTAAAAGACCAAATTCATCACGTACAACTTTGTTACTGCCACCATCATCAGTCATACTCACAATGACATGCAAATCCAAATCAGGGTACTGTTTGAGCCCCGAAAGTACAGCCATAGTTCCAGTGCCTCCCCCAATGACAACCACTTTTTTTTGTTTTGATTCTGATACTGACATAAAAATTTATTCAACAGTTACAGACTTTGCCAAGTTTCGTGGGCGATCCACATCCTTGCCGAGAAGCACAGCAACATGATAGGCAAACAGCTGGAGCGCAATTGTATTAATAAGAGGTTCCAAGAGTTCCATGGTCGGTGGCACAAAAATCACATCGTCCGAGAGTTCTTTGGCTCTTTCATCGCCAACAGTAGCGACCAAAATGATCTTGGCTCCTCGAGCTTTGACCTCTTCAATGTTGCTTCTCATCTTATCATAGAGAGAATTCTTTGTCATTATGGCCAAAACCGGAAAATCGGGTGACAAAAGCGCGATCGCACCATGCTTCATTTCTCCACCTGGATAGGCCTCGGAGTGAATATAGGAGATTTCTTTGAGCTTGAGCGAACCTTCAAGAGCAACAGGATAATTGATTCCGCGACCCAAAAAGAGCATATCTTGGTAATCTTTGTATTTTTCAGCCATTGCTTTGATCGTATCAACCTCTGCGAGTATTTGCTTCATTTTTTCTGGAATTTCTCTCATAGCTTCGAGAAGTCTGACTCCAGTTGCATGAGAAACTCGGCGCGCACGACCAAACTGCAGAGCATAGAGCATCATTACTGCCACCATATTGGTATAAGCCTTGGTCGACGCTACAGCGAGCTCGGGTCCGGCATGAATATAGGTTCCACCCTCTGCTTCGCGGGCAATCGTTGATCCCACCACATTGACAATGCCACGAACAAAAGCGCCTTTTCTTTTGGCTTCACGAAGTGCAGCGAGGGTATCGGCAGTTTCACCTGATTGTGAGATCACAAAGACAAGTGTCTTATCATCAATAATTGGATCGCGATAGCGAAATTCACTCGCTACATCGACCTCAGCTGGAATTCCCGCCAATCGTTCAAAGGCATATTTTCCAACCATACCAGCATAACTGGCCGTACCGCAGGCAATAAAAATAACTCGGTTAATACTGCGCATTTGTTCTTCATTCATATTCAGTCCACCGAGGCGCGCGGTACCATCCGCAAGGTCATATCGGCCACGAATAGCATCCTGAAATACTTGTGGTTGATCAAAAATTTCTTTGAGCATGAAATGTGGAAATCCTTGCAGCTGTGCCTGGTTTTCATCCCAATCAAGTTCTTCAACTTTTTTCTCTACCGGCTTATTTGTTAGCGTACAAATCTCAATACCATTCCTCGAAACATCGGCTATTTCACCATCAGCGAGAAAAATTACTTTTTTGGTATAAGGCAAAATCGGCGTAGCGTCACTGGCAATATAATATTCATCTTCTTGTCCACCAACGACGATTGGACTGCCCATACGAGCCGCAACGAGTCTTTCTGGTTCATCAAGATGCATGGCCACAATTCCATAGGTGCCGTGCACTCTTTCAAGTGCCTTTTGCACTGCAGAGCGCAAATTTCC
>CAZKAD010000014.1:0-21046 GCA_964550845.1 uncultured Gammaproteobacteria bacterium | reverse complement strand
ATTTTGTCCTGAAGCAAAAGAGGATAAAATTATGACGCTACAATTTTTTTTCAAATTTTGATATAATATACATATTCACACAGGTATATTTTTGTTTTTTCAATGGCACAACGTTTCAAAAATAATCCATTTGTCTTTTTGTTTTCGAAATTGTGGAAATATTCTCTTGGCAACAGAAAAAATGTTGTTCTCTTTTTTTTCATGTTTGTGTGTGCCAATGTTATCTGGCTGCTCGAACCACTCCTCGTTGCTAAAGTTCTCAATAGCATTCAAGTAAAGGGTATTAGTCAAGAAACACTTCCTTCGCTTGCCCTTTACCTTTCATTATTTATTGCTATCCAGATTGCGGCGTGGGCATTTCATGGACCAGCTCGTGTTTTGGAGATCAACAATGCTTTTTGGGCGCGTGCAAACTATAAAAAATATTTGCTCGAAGGCACCATGTCGCTGCCTGCCTCGTGGCATACGGAACATCATTCAGGTGATACGATTGATAAAATTGAAAAGGGGACCAGAGCTTTATTTGAATTTTCTCGCAATACCTTTGAAATCATTACCAGCATAATCAGATTTATTTTTGCCTATACGGTTTTAGCCTACTACAATATCCATGCCAGTTATTTTGTGCTTGGTATGGTGGCAATTACTGTTGGAATTATTTTAAAAATCGATCACAAACTTATTGTTCAGCTTTCAGAGCTGTATAAAAAAGAAAATAGCATTGCAGCAAGAATTTTTGATGTGATTAGTAACATTACTACGGTTATCATTTTGCGGATCGAGAAACTGGTCATGAAATCTATTTGGAAAAAAATTCTCCAACCATTTGCTTTGCATACAAGAAATACCAAACTCAATGAATTTAAATGGTTTTTGGTATCTATCTGTGCTGCCACAACCCTCTTTTTGGTGTTGTTTTCCTATTTTGTAATCAATGTTCGGGCAGGGAACGTAATCCTCATTGGTACCATTTATTTACTCTATGAATACGTCAGTCGCATTGTAAATATTTTTTATACCTTTGCCTACATGTATGGAGACGTGGTAGAGAGAAAAACTGCTATTATTAATGCTGAAGAAATTGCGAAAGAATTTAAGCCAAAGGCCTTGATTGATGAAGTAGAACTAGAAAATAATTGGAAAAAATTGGAAGTAAAAAATTTACGTTTTTCTTATCACCAGGACGAGGTCAATGTTCACCTTGATGGAGTTGCATTTACTATTCATCATGGAGAAAAAATTGCTTTTATTGGGGACAGTGGAAGTGGTAAAACCACAACGCTCAAAATCATACGTGGACTCTATGCGCCCAGCCAAGTAGAGTGCCGACTAGACGGAAAAAATCTACCACATGGATTTTACTCTATCAGTTCAAAGATTGCTTTGATCCCACAAGACCCAGAAATTTTTTCCACTACCATAAAAGAAAATATTACGGTCGGAGTCAATCACACCATGGAATATGTGCGAAAATTTACAGATATGGCTCGGTTTACTGACGTGGCACTGCGCCTTCCACAACAATTTCAGTCTTCTGTGGTAGAAAAAGGGGTAAATTTGAGTGGAGGAGAAAAGCAACGTCTGGCACTCTCAAGGGGACTTTTAGCTTCGGTAGACAAGGAAATTGTACTTCTTGATGAACCAACCAGTAGTGTTGATTCACGAAATGAAAGGTTGATTTATGAAAATATTTTTGCTGCTTTTAAAGAGAAAGCTGTTATTTCGTCGATTCATCGTTTGCATTTACTTTCGATGTTTGATACAGTTTATCTGTTTCAAAAAGGCAAGGTTGTTGACAGTGGTTCTTTTGAATACTTACTGAAAAATTCTTCAGAATTTCAAATTTTGTGGGAGAAATATACCAAATCTCAAGCAAAGAGATGAAATAGTTTTAACGTATTTATTTTATGAAAAAAATAATTATTTTGGGAAGTATTGTTCTTTCGCTTGCTGGGTGTGGTGCTACACTGCCAGAAAATAATCTGCCTGAGCAGCAGAATCCTGTTCCTACACCAGTCGTGCTCGAGCATGGCTATACTTTGGAAGAGATCCAATCGGCAAATACCCGTGAAAAATGCTGGGCGATTATATCAAAAAATGTCTACGATCTGACAACCTGGATATCCGAGCACCCAGGTGGAGAAAAAATGATTTTGAATATCTGTGGAAAAGATGGAACCTCTGCCTTTGAAAAACAACATGGAGGACAAGCAGCCGTGGCAGAAATAGTAAAGGATTTTAAAATTGGAATCTTGAAGTAAAAGGCTAAGAGTCTGTGAAAGTATCTTGCATTTTCTTGCAAGGAAATTCGACGACAAAAGTCGTACCTCTTGGTTTTGAGTTTTTGATAGCAATCGTACCAGAAAATTCTTTTTCAATTTTGTATTTTACGAAACAAAGGCCAAAGCTAATTCCAGTACCACTTTCTTTGGTGGTAAACAGTGGTTGAAAAATATATTTTTTTTCTTTTTCTGGAATACCTCTTGCATAATCTGAAATCAAGAGCTTCCAAGTATTTTTCGGTTTTTTCAAAGAGATATCAATGAAACGCGGGCCGTTTAAACCTGCATAAGCATCAATGGCATTATTCAAAAGGTTTATGATAATTTGGTGAAATCGTATAGCATTTCCAAAAACAGAACTTTTTGTTTGAACGTCTAACCTCACTTGAATATTATTTTTTTTCAGACGATAAGATAATATGCTGACGGCTTGTTGAATTTCATGTGCCAGTTCAAAATTTTGCTTTTCTTCTTGGTTCTGAATCTGTTTTCGGATATTTTTTAAAAATATCTCAAGATGTTTGGTGGACTCAAATGCTCCATCGACTAAGGTTTGTATTTTTTTAGGGTGGTTATAGTGAATTTTGAGCTCCTCAATCTGGAGCAATATGGCTGTCAGAGGACTTATAAGATCATGAAACAGCCCAGAGGTCATCTTTCCAAATTCAGCAAAAAGGTAAAGCTGAGTAAACCTTTCGACTGCTTTTTCTAGACTTTTTTTTGCGCTATTCTCTTTAGGATTATTCTTTTTTTGGATCTCGTGAAATCCAAGAAATATTTGTTTGAAAAAATTTTCTATCTCTTGATTCGGTGGCGTAGGCATATCCCTTTGAAGTGTCGAGATTGAGTATATATTCCCCGACATCAAATTTTTCTAAAGAAAAAATAAAGTTAGGGGATACCTACTTTTGGGTTGCTATTTTATAACCACGGCCAGAGATGGTATGGATAAGTTTTCGCTTTTTTGGAATATCAATTTTTTTGCGTAGTGAAAGTATATGGGTTTCAATGGTATTGCTAAAAGGGTCAGCATTTACATCCCAGACATGCTCCAAAATACTACTTCGAGATACAACTGAACCCGTATGACGCATAAGAATTTCCAGCAGCATAAATTCTTTTTTGGTCAGATGAATTTCTTTCTCACCTCGAGATACCTCGTGAGTGTGATAATTAAGAAGTAAATCGTCTACCTGTAATATGTCTTGAACCATATTGTTTGGACGACGTAAAATGGCCCGTATGCGGGCCATGAGTTCCAAAAAAGAAAATGGTTTGGTCATGTAGTCATCTGCCCCCGCTTCGAGAAGACTAATTTTTTGACCAATGTCATCGAGAATGGAAATGACGAGCACTGGTATTTTTTTATGGGAATTACGTATATCTTTACACACATCGAGACCATTTTTTTTCGGTAAATGATTATCGAGAATAACCAGATCATAGTCATTTGTCCTGGCCAGAAACGATCCCTGTTCACCATCATTGGCTGTATCAACAACGAAACACTCCTCTTGGAGTCTTCGTTTTAAAGAAGCGAGAGCTTCTGGGTGATCTTCAACAACTAAAAGTCTCATAGCACAAAAAGATAAAATTCACTTTTTCAGTATACATAAATTGAAAAAAAGTGCAATAATTTTTTTGAGAAGGTTGTTTTTTAAACAATATGTTGACAAAATACCAAAATAGATGTAAAATATTAGAGTGTCTAATTATTTTGGATTTATGCCTTCCAAAATTCAAGAACTTACTCAGCTTATATTGGCTCTCAAAAAGATTTTGCCTCAGGCAGATAAATCTTTTGCGACCGATCCTTTTACCTGTTTACGCGTTCATGTTTTGGAATATATTTTGGTTCATGAACGTGCTGATATGAAGAACGTAGCGGACTTTCTTGCCATTACTCCACCTTCGGCAACATCACTCATAAATAGACTGGTACGAGCTGGTGTAATTTCACGAATACGAGATACCTCTGATAGGCGCAAGGTGCTTTTGAAGATTACCGCAAAAGGAAAAGCTATGTTGGCCAAAGGAAAAACGCATATTGAACAGCATATGGGTCAAATGTTTTCGGTTTTAAAAAGTGAAGAACTTGATCAGTTTATTCTTTTAATGAAAAAATTGGTGGAATTCCATCAAAAAAATGTTTAATTCTGTTTCATATAATTATGAAAAAACGAACAATGATACTTGGGGGAATTGGCTTAGTACTGCTTGTGTGGATAGGTATTTCTGCTACTCGTACCAAGATCCCTCAGTATGAAACGACTGTTGTTGCAAAAGGAAATGTTACTCAAAAAGTAAGTGTAACGGGAAAAGTAAAGCCAGCTGAAGCACTTGATCTGGCATTTGAACAGTCTGGAAAAGTTTCAAGTGTTACTGTCAAAGTCGGAGATAAAATAGAAGCCGGAAAGCTCCTTGCTTCTTTAAACAGTAGCGATGTCGCTGCTAGTTTACGTCGTGCCAGTGCTTCGATTTCAAGTGCTCGGGCTGATGTGTCACAATATCAAGCTGCGCTTCAGAACGAAGAAGTAAAGTTAGAAGAACTAAAAAATGGAATCCGCAGTGAAGAACTTTTAGTTGCTGAATTAAATGTGCAAAAAGCCGAAAGCGCTTTGAGTGATGCACAAAGTAATTTGGAGTTAACAAAAGAGAAAACCCTGATTGATCTGCAAAATGTCTATGATGATGTGCCGGAAACTCTTCAAATGGCATTTGCTCTTGGTAATAGTGCTTTTCTTGAGGAAATTGCTGCTCTGTTTACCCGTGATACCAATTATGATCATTTGAGTTTCATTACTAAAGATTCAGAAAGAAAAAACACACTGGAACGTGAACGCATTACTCTCAAAAATACCATGAATCAATTTCAATTGGATATTTTTGCTGTACCTTCAGACAATCTCGCAAGAGAACAGTCGATCCTTTCTGCTCAGCAAAAATTGCTGAGTCTGCGAGCCTTTTTAAATGCACTTTCTGTGGCCGTTGACGATCATGCAAATTTAAGTGTAACCACAGAAAATTTGTATCGTGGATATGTAAATACTGCTCGCAACAGTGTAAATACTGCTTTGGAATCTTTAGCTTCACAGACACAGCAAATTGCTGCACAAAAAGCTACCAATAAAAATACTGTGCAAACGGCAGAAGCGAGTGTCAATGCTGCAAATAAAGCCCTTGATCTGGCTCGCAGAGAACTTGATGTGAAGAAAGCTGGTGCCCGCCCTGAAGAAATTGCTGCACAAGAAGCACGTATAAAACAAGCGCAGGCAAATGTTGCCTCCGCACAGTCGCGACTTTCGCAGGCATCTGCGGACTATCAAGGTGTGCAAGCAAACTTTCAAAAAACACAGCTTCGTGCGCCGATTAGTGGTATTATTACCAAAGTAGACGCAAAAAATGGTCAATTTATTGGATCAAACACCACAGCAATTGCGCTTATTTCCGAAGGGGATTATGAAGTGGAAGCAAATATTCCAGAAGTTGATATTGCCAAGATTGAACTTGGAAAAACAGCTGAGGTGATACTTGATGCCTACGGTGAATCCGTCATTTTTCAATCACAAATTACCAAAATTGATCCAGCTGAAACCATTGTCGAAGGTATTGCTACCTATAAAGTAACCCTTCAATTTGTGGAAAAAGATGAACGTATAAAAAGTGGTATGACTGCGAATACGGAAATTTTGGTAGAAAGCCGAGAAAATGTTGTCTCTATTCCAATTCGAGCCGTACAAAGCCGAGACGGAAAGAAATTTGTAAAAATTGTTCAGGGTCCCAATACGCTCGCTGAAGAAATTGAAGTAGAAACGGGTCTTTCGGGAAGTAATGGAGATATTGAAATTACTCGAGGTCTCAGTGGGGGAGAGACCTTGGTACTCTCAGAAGGAAAAGCAATATAAAGAAAAAGAACCTGAAAAGGTTCTTTTTTTATCCCCAGATGCTCTTGACAAACGCAACTGAGTTGCGTATAATAAAAGTATTATGCAACTTGGTTGCATTTTCTTTCAATATGAAAAAGAAAACATCAGTACAAACGAAGATCCAAGTCTCTGGACGACCCTCAAAAATAAGACAGCTTCTCTTTGATATTTTTTCAATGAACCATAAACCGCTTTCGGTAGCAGAGCTTCTTTCTTCTTTAGAAGAAAAGGGTACAGAGGTGAATAAAACAACGGTTTATCGAGAAATACAATCTCTTCTTGAAAAACAAGTCGTGAACGCTGTATTTGTTGATGAAACACATACAAAGTACGAACTCAATATAAACCACCATCACCATTTAGTGTGTAAAGGTTGTGGAGAAATTGAAGAGGTTGAATTCGATAGTATTGAAAAAATATTTCCTCTGTTTGAAAAAAAATTAAAACAAAAAAAGAAATTTCAATCTATTACTCATACACTTGAGTTTTTTGGTGTTTGCCAAAATTGTGCTTGAAGTTTTTTCATAGGCTCATATAAATTTTACTTTATGTATAAAAAAATTTCCGTCATTTTAGGTTTTCTCTTGCTCGTTGTTGCCGCATTGTATTTTTTTAAAAATTCACAAAAATCTCCAAATACTTTTTCTCAAACAGAAAATTCTCATCGTGTACAAATCTCCACAAGTATTTATCCTCTGGCGCATTTTGTAAAAAAGGTAGGAGGGGATCTCGTTGATGTTCATTTGATTACACCAAGTGGGGTAGAACCACATGATTATGAACCAACACCAAGTGATATCATAAAAATTGAGTCATCGGATGCTTTTGTTTTTAATGGCGCTGGCGTTGATGTTTGGGCGCAGTCCGTATCAGCAAATTTTTCTCAAAAGAAAAATATTGCTGTTCTTGAAATGGCTCATTTTCTCGAAAATGATTTGCATAAAATATCTGCATCAGAGGACAATCACGAACATGAAGACAACCACGAACATGAGCATGAACATGGCGATTTTGATCCACATATCTGGCTTGATCCTGTTTTGGTGCAAAAACAAATTGAGCATATTGTGCAACTTCTCGTAGCTATAAATCCTGAGAATCGATCTGTGTATGAACAAAACGCTTCACTCTACCTTGGAGAATTGACAAAGCTTCATCAAGAATACCAGGCAAAACTTTCAAACTGCCAGCTCAAAGATATTGTAGTGTCGCATGATGCCTTTGGGTATATTGGATCACGCTATGGTATTGAAATTCATGCTATTGCTGGGTTATCTCCAGAAGAAGAACCCTCTGCTGCCAGGCTTGCTGAACTGACACGTTTGATAAAGGAAAAAAATTTACAGACCGTATTTTTTGAAACGCTCGTGAGTCCAAAACTTGCCGAAACGCTCGCCAGTGAAACAGGTGCCACTGTATCAGTGTTACATCCGATTGAAGGAGTTACTGAAAAAGAAAGAATTCAGGGGAAAGATTATGATATTTTGATGAGAGAAAATCTTCAAAATTTAGAGCAGGCTTTACTATGCAAATAGAATGTCATCCCGATAGTAAAAAAATTTCTTTTGAAAATATCTCTTTTTCTTATGGGAATGAGCGTATTCTTGATGACGTAAGTTTTTCAATTCATGATGGAGACTATGTCGCTCTTGTAGGCCCAAATGGTGCTGGAAAATCTACGCTCTTAAAGCTCTTACTTGGTCTAATGAAACCTCAAGAAGGTTGCATTACTGTTTTTGGCCATAGTGTAGAAAAGGCAAAAGAACACCTCGATATTGGGTATGTGCCACAAAGAATTATAAGTAGCGATATTATGATGCCATCTACTGTTGAGGAAGTAGTTCAAAGTGCTCGGGTGGCTTCAGGGAAATTATTTCATTTTTTTTCCAGCGAAGATAAAAAAGCAGTTCACAGTGCCATGCAAATGCTGGATATTGAAAATCTTAAAAAGAAACAGATCGCTCACCTTTCTGGTGGACAGCGTCAACGAGTATTTATTGCAAGGGCTTTGGCTCGAAATCCAAAAGTTTTGATACTCGATGAACCAACGGTTGGGGTCGATACGGTGGTTAAGACGAGATTTTTTGATCTTCTCGATGAACTCAATCAGAAAGGTTTGACTATTTTGATAGTCTCACATGATATTGATATTATGAAAGAAAGAGCCAAAACTATTGTCGGTATTCATAGACGTCTTATCTGCAATGTACCTTCAGAACAATTTGATGCTCATAAATTTAGTCATAATCTCTATGCGCACGATGTTGATCATTGTTAAAAAGTTGTTGTTTATTGGTGCGCTTTTAGGCGGATTTTTTTTGGGTACTGGACATGCTTTTGCACAAACATCAATTCCTGAGGAAAGTTTTTATAGGGCTAAGGTACTGACAATTGTAAAAACAGGAACTGATGAAAGTTTTGGTGATCCATTTCAAGATGTGCGTGTACAGTTTGAATCTGGACTTCATGAAGGGACAGAAAAGGAAATTCATGTGGTACATAGCCCTGGGCAAAAAGCACAAAAATTGGAAGTAGGAGATAGAGTCGTGGTGTTAGAAACAACACGGGCAGATGGATCTGTAGATTTTGCGGTGATGGATCTCTATCGTCTTCCAAGAGTGATCATGCTTGTAGCATTCTTTTTTTTAATGGTTATTGTCGTACTTGGCTGGAAAAGAGGTATCTCCTCAATCCTTGGTCTTTTGTGGAGTATTGCCGTTCTCATGTTTTGGGTCGTCCCACAGATTGCCGAGGGGAAGAGTCCTTTTTGGGTGAGTTTATTTGGGGCATTTTTGATTGTAACTTTTTCTGTACTTCTCTCTCACGGCCTACGTCGCCAGACTCTCGTAGCATCTTTTTCCACACTTATTACGCTCCTCATTTCAATTACTCTCGCCATTTTCAGTATCAAATTTACTCAGCTCTTTGGCTTTGGGACAGAGAATGCTCAGTTTTTGATTTCTAGCCCTCTTGGCACGATTGATTTGCGAGGACTTCTCCTCTCCGGAATTATTATTGGAACCCTTGGTGTGCTTGACGATGTGACCATGAGTCAGGCTGCTGCGGTTGAAGAAATACAACGTGCAAATAAAAATTTGACTCTCAAGGATTTGTATAAACGTGGCATGTCAGTAGGGAAAGAGCATATTATTGCTCTTGTAAATACCTTGGTCTTAGCTTATGCTGGAGCTGCTCTTCCTGTGCTTTTGTTACTGTCAATATATAGTGAACCACTGTGGGTGACACTGAGTAGTGAAATGATTGTAGAAGAAATCGTTCGATCAATTTCAGGGAGTCTAAGTCTTATGCTGGCTGTTCCAATTACTACGTTTCTGGCAGCATATATTTTAACTATACAACATGAAAAGAATTAATTATGTTTGAAATACTTCAATATGATTTTATGGTCCGTGCTCTTATAGCAGGACTTTTGATTGCCGTTATTGCCCCAACGATTGGCGCTTTTTTGGTGTTTCGTCGCTATTCGTATATGGCCGATACCCTTGGACATGTTTCGCTTCTTGGTGTGGTACTTGCAACCCTCACAGGACTTCCTCCAATTGTGGGTGCTCTTTCTGTCAGTATTTTATTTTCCTTTGGGATCGAAATCTTGAGGCAAAATAAAAAATTTTTTGGTGAATCTATTCTTTCTTTGTTTCTTTCTGGAAGTCTGGCTTTGGCACTTGTATTGTCGAGTTTTCAAAAGGGATTTTCAGGACAATTTATGAATTTTTTGTTTGGCAGTATTACGACTGTCCAAACGTCTGATATTTGGATCATTGGAATTCTTGGGTTTGTTATTCTTTTTTCTATACTCCTGCTCTACCAAAAGTTTTTTCTTATTACTCTTGATGAAGAACTTGCTGCGGCAGAAGGTCTACACGTTTTATTGTATAACTTTATCATGATTTTTCTCTCTGCTTTGGCGGTCGCCCTTTCATTGCGAATAGTGGGAGTACTCCTTATTGGCGCACTCATGGTCGTCCCGGTTATGGCAGCGGCTCAGTGGGGAAAGAGTTTTGTCAAAACCATCTTTCTCTCGATAATTTTTTCCCTTCTGTCGACCATTTTTGGTCTTACGACGTCTTTTTACTTTGAAACTCCAAGCGGTGCAACGATCGTACTTTTTACCTTACTTTTCTTCCTATTATCTTTGGTTTTTTCTCACAGCAAAAACAAAAAATAGACTTGCCAAAACTCAAAAAAGCTGGTAGTGTCTATCTACTGCTTAATTTCGTATTGTATGAAAACATTGATTCAAAAAATTGCCTCTTTTAAAGACCAAGAAGTCACCCTTTCTGGTTGGCTCCATAACCAGCGCTCAAGTGGATCACTGGCATTTTTGGAATTGCGTGATGGAAGTGGATTTATTCAAGCTATTGTCAATAAACAAGAAGTTGCTCCAGATGTATGGGAAATGGCTGAAAAACTCACTCAAGAATCTGCGCTTTCTTTGACTGGTGTGGTAAAACAACATCCTAAAAAACAAGAGGTGTTTGAAATTCAAGTGACAAACCTTCATGTCTATCATATTGCGCAGGAATATCCAATTGCCAAAAAAGAACATGGACCAGATTTTTTGATGGAAAACCGTCATCTCTGGCTTCGCAGTAAACGTCAATGGGCGATTTTGCGTGTTCGTGATGTGATAGAAACTGCTGTCAATGAATATTTACATGATCAAAATTTTATCCGTACTGATTCACCAGTATTTACTCCAAATGCGTGTGAAGGAACGACAACACTTTTTCCTGTCCCATATTTTGACCTTGGTCATGCATATCTGTCACAATCTGGACAGCTTTATAGCGAAGCGGCAATTGCATCTGTTGGTCGTTGTTATGATTTCGGACCAGTCTTTCGGGCTGAAAAAAGTAAAACAAAACGCCACCTGACTGAATTTTGGATGATGGATGCAGAAGCAGCTTTTGTTGAGCATGATGAAAACATGGATATTCAAGAAGGTATGGTAAAACATATTATAAAAAGAGTACTGGAAAAGTGCCAAGGAGAACTGGCGGTTCTTGAACGTGATCCCGCACCACTCCAAAAAGTTTTGGAAAAGCCATTCACTCGTTTGACCTATGATGAAGCGATTCCAGAACTTCAAAAACAGGGGAGTGATATTAAATATGGGGAAGATCTAGGAAACGATGACGAAGGATTACTCACCAAAGATTCAGATGTTCCTGTATTTATTCACAAATGGCCAAAGGAAATCAAGCCATTTTATGTTAAGCGTGATCCTCAAAATGATAGGCTTGCCTTAAACGTAGATTTGATTGGTATTGAAGGCTCTGGAGAAATTATTGGCGGCTCTCAGCGTGAAGACAATATTGACTTACTGCTCGAAAGAATTAAACACGAAGGGCTGGATGAAAAAGACTATGATTGGTATTTGGATTTGCGCAAATATGGCAGTGTCCCACATTCTGGATTTGGTCTTGGGGTAGAGCGTATGGTGCGCTGGATGACAGGAGCTGAGCATATTCGAGAATGTATACCATTCCCACGACTACTTAATCGTATTAAACCGTAATAAAAAAGTCCTCTAACGGAGGACTTTTGAAAATAGGGGGATGGGGCAGGAGCACGTGTTGCTCGACTGCTCCGATTAAGGGGGAGGGCCATATTGGTAGCCCTGGAGGCGGGGTGGTGTGCAGCTGGGGCCAGATTTTGCTAGTGCGATCGCCATCAAGATGGCGATGATGACGAGAATTAGCCATTTGAGGCTACCTCCCATCCACCGCAGGAGAGTAATTGCTCCCAGCAGTTTCAGGAACTGCTCAAAGACCGTGCCGCCTCGGAACACCCGGCTCAGAAGAGCCAAGGGAATGCCTACCACCAGAAAGGCGAGTATCACAACCACCACAATACGAACCAGCTCAATATCGATCTTCACGGCTTTACCTGTGTTCGGGGAAGTTGAATTCCGAACTAAAAAATATACCATACTTTTGTGCTTTTGTCAAGAGAAAAACAGTATAATTTATCTAAAATATGCCAAGAAAATTCAAACGACGAAACAAAGTTATAGTCCAGCATACTCAGATTCCTGAAGAATTTTGGTTGCGTTTAGAAAATATTGTCGGAGAGAAAAATGTTCCTGCTCTCAAAGAAACTTTTTCACAAAAGCCAAGCACATTTCGTGTAAATACGCTCAAAGCAAAAAAAGAAGACGTTGAAAAAGAACTCCAAATTCTTGGTTTTAAAATAGAAGAAGTACCTTGGCATCCTGGCGCCTATATTTTGCGTAGCCATACCAAACGTGAATTCATTGACCTCCTTATGTACCGAGAGGGAAAGGTATATATGCAAAGTTTAGCGAGTATGTTGCCTCCACTTGTCCTTGATCCTCAGCCAGGGGACAACGTACTTGATTTGACGGCTGCTCCTGGAAGTAAAACTTCGCAAATGGCAGCCATGATGAACCAAACAGGAGAACTTATTGCCAATGACAATAGTAAGATTCGCTTTTTTAAACTCAAACACAACATGGAGCTTCTGGGTGTTGCTGATGAAAAATCAGGCTGGAAGTTTACGCTCAAACAAGAAGATGGCTCAGATTTGTGTGGAGACTATCTGAACACTTTTGAAAAGATTTTGGTTGATGCGCCTTGTAGTGCTGAAGCAAGATTTCTCGAAAATGATCCAAAAACATTTGGTTATTGGAGTGAAAAAAAAGTAAAAGAAATGGCCATGAAACAACGTAAACTTTTGTTTTCTGCCTGGTATGCGTTAAGGCCTGGTGGAAGTTTGGTCTATTCAACCTGTACATTTTCACCTGAAGAAAATGAAGTACAGATTTCTCGCCTCTTGAATCGTTTTCCTGAGGAAGTTGAAATACAAGATATTTCTTCGGTCTTTACAGAGGTTCAACATTTGCCAGGCTTATCTTCGTGGAAAGAAAAAGTATTTCATAAAGATATTGGCAAAGCAGTTCGTATTTTCCCTACCTCAGAAATAGAAGGATTTTTTATAGCCAAGATAAAAAAGAAAGCGATATAAAACATAGCTTAAAATCTCTGAAGAATATTCAGAGATTTTTTTTGAAATAAGCAGAGTTTTTGTGGTATACTTCTTTCGTTATGAAAGGACAGCTTAAAAAATTATTTATTCCTCATGAGGAAAATGATTATCATCCTCATATTTTGCATACGAAGCGTGCACTTTTTTATACAGGATTTTTTTTGTCTCTCAAAGCGTTGGTTTTTTTGTTTGCTCTCCTTATTCCGAGCGTTGCTTTTGTTATGCCAGATGTTCTTGAACAGGAAGAACAAAAGCTGCTTACATTGACGAATAACTTTCGCCGAGAGCTTGGACTTTCGACATTAGTTCCATACGTGCCACTTTCTGTGTCTGCCTTGAATAAGGCAACTGACATGGCAAGTTACCAATATTTTAGTCATATAAATCCGAATAATATTGGTTTAGAAGATTTTCTTACCAATGCTGGATACAATTATCAAGCTGCTGGTGAAAATTTAGCCATGGGGTTTGGCAGCGCAGAAGAGATTTTTGCTGCCTGGCTTAAAAGTCCAAGTCATTATGCCAATCTGGTTGATCCTGATTTTACAGAATTTGGAGTTTCTATGCAGCTTGGTATGTATAATCAGTATTCGACGGTTTATGTGGCAGAACATTTTGGAAACAGAAAACAATTTTCTTCAACCTTTTTTCCTTCTTCTGCTGAACCTTCATCCGCTCTGCCAATAGATAGCAATCATGATGAAAAAGCTCGTTCTGTCTCATCAATTTCCTACAACGAACAAAATTCATTTTTAGAATGGAAAGAGGAAAAACAAAATGTTATTTTTACAGCACAGATAATGGCAGATGGACCGATTCAAAAGGCGACTGTAATTTTTGGAAAATATTTTCTTCCTGTAGAAAAGCAACCTGATGGTTTGTACCGTGGACAACTTTCTGTTTCAGAACCGATCAATAATTTTTTTACACCAGTTATTGAACCAACACTTCAAATTATTGATACAGACAATACCACATACTCTTTTCTTTTGCCTTGGAAAGAAGTAAAAATTGTTTCTCCGTCACCACTGGAAAAATATACCATGGCAAAAAATATGGATGGTTTTCCTTTTTTTGTATTTGAATTCTCTCGTGGCGTTTACTTATTTTTCATTATATTTTTTTCGGGTGCTCTGCTTCTCTCTATCTGTATTGAGATCAGGCGACAACACCATCATGTTATTACCCAAACACTTGGCCTGATTTTACTTCTTATGTCACTTTTTCTTATTTAATTTTTCATTATGAAAAAAATTATTTTTCTCCTCATTGGTATTTGTATTTTGGGTGCAATCATCTTTGGTGTGTGGCATTTTTTGAGCAAAAAAGATTCTGATACTTTTAAACAAGCCCTGTCTGCTGCTGACAGTATGCAAATTACGATTGTCGATCCTGTGCAAAAAAAAGCCTATACCAAGACCATAACGCATCAACCAGAAGTATGGCTCTTAACTGGCACGATTAGTACGATGAACGCTTCCAAAGAAGAATGTTCATTTGAAGGATCAGTGCAACTTTTTTCCAAAGGAAATCCACTTTTTGTTGAACCAGCAAAAATTTATTTCTCCCCTGAATGTCAAAAAATTGTATTTCCGTATAAAGGAAAAATATACTACAAACGTTTTTTGGTTGAGGGCATAAACTATTTGCAAGATTTATCACAAGAAATCAAGACAGGTACAACTCTTTAAATATGGTAAACCCTCTGGCGAGGGTTTTTGTTACTTTTTTGATGTTGGCGCGTATACTGTAAGTGTAGAGATTGTAAACAGTCTCTTAGAGATAATCCCATGGACACGATTCGCGAACAATCCCTCCTCAAAGAACTCAAAGCCGGTGATATCACGGCCTTTGGTCCTCTTTATGATGCTTATATTGAAGATATTTTCCGATTTGTCTCATACCGTGTACCGAAAAAAGAAACAGCTGAAGATATAACCAGCCAAATATTTTTGAAAGCACTTGAACACGGCGCTTCATATAATCCCAAAAAAGGGAGTTTCCGCACCTGGCTGTATCAAATTACTCGCAATTGTATTATTGATTTTTATCGTAAAAATACCATGCATGAAAATATTGAAGATGTGGTTGTTTCTGATCACGAAAAAGCAAAGCAGCAGATAGAAACCAATATCCTGTATAGCGATGTGCAAAACTATCTTCAAAAACTTTCGGCGGAAGTACAAGAAATTATTGTTTTGCGAATTTGGGAGGGCCTCAGTTACGCTGAAATTTCATCTCTTCTTGGAAAAAGCGAAGCGAGTTGTAAAATGAGTTTTTCTCGTGGAATCAAAGAGCTTCGGGGGATTATGCCACTTTCTCTTTTCCTTTCTTTTTATCTTTCTTACTCCTTACTATGAATAGACCTGATATACAACACATACTCACAGAGCTGTATGTCGTTGATCCTTCTTTGCAAAAAGAGGAAGCGCAACTTCGATCTCTTTTGGAGAAAATGCTTCGCGTTCGGCCTGATGTAAAAATTGATCAAGCATTTGCGCAAAATTTGAAACAGAAACTTTTATCAACCCCTTTAAAACAAAATAATTTTATTTCTTATTTTTCAGCTATGTTCAAAAAACCTCTTTTCGTGGCAGGTGCTGCCACGCTTGGTGTGGCACTCCTCGTTAGTGTATCATTTTTGAAAAATGATACATCACCTGAATATGCCCGGCTTGATACCCGTACGCCAACTCTTTCTCTGGCTGGAGAACTGCCCCGCAATGCATTTGGTCCGCTTGTAACTGCGGCAAATGGCGCAGTGGCTGTTTCTGCACCGCTTGGAAGTCCAGAAGCGATGTCTGGCAATTTTTCTGGAGACCGACAAGGTGGTAGTACTATGCCTTCTGCGCTCATGGCAAAAGATGTAGCTGTCAGTGAACCGACAGTGGCTGTAGGCAATAATCCCGTATCGTCTGTCATGCCTATGCAAGACAAAATGATTGCACCGTACTATAGTTATAATTATAAATATACAGGTGAGCCAATCACTCTTGCTGATACTGAGCTTCCGGTGTTTCGTCGAGTAAAAGATACTGACATTGCGCGAGCATTTGCACAGAGTTTCCTTGGAAGAAACAACGGAATGCTTGATCTGTCACGATTTGATGATGCTGTTTTGCAAAATTTTCAAATTGCTCAAAATAAAAAAGATGGATATTTGATTAATGTGGATTTAGTGAATGGTACTGTCAATATCAATCCACAATATGAAAGATGGTATACTCCTTGCTCTACTGGCAACTGTGAATCACCAACCCCTTTAACTGAAAAAGATATTCCGAGCAATGACAGGATAATTGCGATTGCCAATGACTTCCTCGAAGATTTTGGTATTGCTCGTGAACAATATGGAGCACCCGTAGTCGATGAAAATTGGAAAAATAACTACCCTATGCCATTTGCCATGGAAGGTGGTGTACGAACGAGCCTTTCAATGTATATTCCTGATGTGATGGTGGTGACGTATCCGTTGATAGTTGAAGGACAAAAAATTACAGAAACCAATGGACAGGAGTTTGGTCTTCGCGTCAATGTTGATATTCGTAAAATGAAAGGGCAAGGACTGTGGAATTTATATTATAATAAATATGAAAAATCAAACTATGCCACAGAAACCGATACTGCTCGTATCTTGAAAATTGCTGAAAATGGTGGAAATGGTTGGTATCAAGAAGTGACGGAAAACATTCGCACACTCAATCTCGGAACTCCAGAAAAAATTTACATGCCACACTATCAGTATGTTCCAGAAAGTGGTATGTCAACTGAACTTTATGTTCCTGCGCTCAAATTCCCCGTACTGAATATTCCAACTGATCAGCCATATTTCTACCAGAAATTTATTATTGTTCCACTTGTAAAAGAAATTCTTCCTCAGTATGAACCACAACCTGGGCAGCCACCTGTAGGTATCATGCCTCTTACGAAAGACATCATCTCTCCCAGTGCGCGTGAAATGGAAGTAAGAAACTAATTTTTAGAAAGATAGCCCTGCCAAAGGGTTATCTTTTTTCTTGCTGTATAAAGAGGGCAGTGCTATACTCAATTTATAGTCTTAAGTTTTTCTCTATGGAACCAAATGCTCCCGAACTTACTTCTCTTCCAAAAGAGAATCTTCCAAGTCCAAAATCATTTTTACCTTGGATTTTTGTAATTCTTTTTGTCATTTTGGCTGGTGTGTGGTTTTTTCTTAAAAAACAAAATTCTTCAGTAGAAACACCCGAGGCTCCTTCTTCAACGCCATATACATCATCGAGCACACAGAGTTTTTCTGATGAAGATAGACTCGCAATTGAAAAATTGATACAAAAACAAATTCATTTACTCTCTCCTAGAGTAGCTGCTACAGGAACACAATTTGTCGTTCATTCGATTGAACATAAAAACGCAGGGGAGACGTTGGTCGTCTATTCGGATACGACTGCTACCTATACGGCACGGGGGTTATTTGAAATACCTGAGCCCAAAAAAATAAATATACTGGCTTTTGATATTCTTAAATCCGAAATTTCCCTCTCAAGAGAAGAGAAACAATTGGTTGAAAAGTACTTGAAAGAAAATATTTCGACTCTTTCTCCAGAAAAAGAAGTGGTGGGTGGAAAATTTTATGTTACCAAAATAGAATTTGAAAATAACAGTACAGCGCTTGTTGACTATGAAGATGGTCATATTGCCCTGAGCGCCCGGGTGAATTTTCAAATTGAAAATAATGATCGTATCAAAATACTCAAATGGGAAATGGTGAGTAGTAAATAAAAGTCCAAACTCTTGCATTTTTAGGGATATTTTGCTAGGATATCCCTATCTTTTAGACCAATTTTTATGTATCGAACACATACCTGTGGTGAACTTTCTCTCATGAATGTCGGAAATGAAGTTATGATTTCTGGCTGGGTACACAAACGTCGTGACCTCGGTGGCCTTATTTTTGTTGATCTTCGGGATCGTTATGGGCTGACTCAAGTAGTTTTTAATCCAGAAAAAATGCCAGACATGGCTGTTCCTGAAGGACTCAAGTATGAGTATGTGGTTTGTGTCAAAGGAACTGTCGTCAAACGCGCTGAAAATGCTCTAAATACTGAGATGTCTACTGGTGAAATAGAGGTACTTGCCAGTGAGGTAACCGTTTTGAGTACGGCTAAACCAATGCCGTTTGAAATTTTTGAAACCAATAAAGGAGAAGATGATGAAGAGCTTCGTCTCAAATATCGCTTTTTGGAACTTCGTCGTGAAAAGCTCAAAAATAACATTCTTTTTCGTGCCAAGATGATCGCCTTTATCCGTCAGTGGATGGAAAAACGCGATTTTGTGGATATTTCTACGCCAATTTTGACGGTTTCTTCTCCAGAAGGAGCCCGTGACTTTTTGGTGCCAAGTCGAATTCATCCGGGCAAATTTTATGCTCTGCCACAGGCTCCGCAGCAGTACAAACAGCTCCTCATGGTGGCTGGATTTGATCGATATTACCAGATTGCTCCGTGTATGCGTGACGAAGATCCTCGAGCTGATCGCTCTCCTGGTGAATTTTATCAGTTGGACTGCGAAACGAGTTTTATGTCTCAGGAAGAGTTTTTCACTCTCATGGAGCCACTCTTTATTGAGCTGACAGAAAAAGTTGCGGGTAAAGTTGTTCAAAATAATCCTTTTCCTCGCATTCCGTATAAAGAAGTGATGGAAAGCTATGGGTCAGATAGGCCTGATCTGCGTTTTGGTCTCAAAATTCACAATGTCACTGATTGGGCTAAAAAAAGTGAATTCAAAGTTTTCAAAGAAGCAGAATTTGTTCGCGTGATGTTTGTTCCAGGTGGACAAGATTTTTCTCGCAGTGAAATCGAAGGTGAACTCACTGATGTCGCCAAACGTGCCAAAGCCAAAGGCCTGGCATTCCTGAAATATGTCGACGGAAAGTTTGATGGTTCAATTGCTAAGTTCTTCTCCGAAGAACAACTGAGTGAACTCAAGTCAACTCTTGGTTTGAATGAAAACGGAATTTTGTTTTTTGTGGCAGACAAGTATGAAGTATCTTGCAAGGCACTCGGAGTACTGCGCTCACACCTCGGAGAAAAAATGAAACTGGCTGATCCAAATGTGATTGCGTGGGCTTGGGTAGTAGATTTTCCATTTTTTGAGTGGAATGATGCTGATAACAAAATTGATTTTGCTCACAATCCATTTTCTATGCCACAAGGTGGAATGGATTCTCTTTTGAACAAAAATCCACTCGACATTGTTGCACACCAATATGATATTATTGCGAACGGTCTTGAGCTCTCGAGTGGCGCCGTGCGCAACAAAGATGCAGACATCATGTACAAAGCCTTTGAAATGGCAGGCTATGGCAAAGAAGTAGTCGACAAAAAATTTGGTCACATGATCAAAGCCTTTGAATATGGAGCACCTCCTCACTGTGGGTTTGCGCCTGGAATTGATCGCCTGGTCATGCTTTTTACTGGTGAAAAGAATATCCGTGCAGTTGTCCCATTTCCAAAAAATGGAAAAGCCGAAGAGCCTATGGTTGGATCTCCTGCAGAAGTAGAAGAAAAACAACTCAAAGAACTTCATATTAAAACTGATATCAAAGATTAAAAAAGGTCCCTCACATGAGGGATTTTTTACAGAGTATGAAATTTAATATCATCACCATCTTTCCAAACCTCATTACAGATTATTTCAAAGAAACAATTCTTCATCGTGCCATCAAAAATAAAATTATCAATCTGAACGTCGTATATTTGCGTGATTTTGCTGAAGATAAGCATCAAAAAGTAGATGATACACCCTATGGTGGGGGAGCTGGAATGGTGATGAAACCAGAGCCTTTATATAAAGCTCTGACCAGCCTCGATGCGCTTCCTTTTCGCAAAGCACCTGCACTACAAAAATTAAAGAAAATTTTTAGTGGTGATATCAAGAAAAAAAAACGAACGATTTTGCTCTCGCCTCGTGGTCGTCAATTTGATCAAAGACTTGCAGAGGAATGGAGTAAATACAGCGAGATTACTTTTATTTGTGGGCGGTATGAAGGAGTGGATCAGCGTGTTGTTGATCATATGATTGATGAAGAAGTTTCCATTGGCCCATATGTTCTTGCTGGTGGAGAACTTGGAGCACTTGTGATTATGGAGTCAATTTCTCGCCTTATACCAGGAGTGTTAGGCAATCAAGATTCGCTCAAAGAAGAAACAAATAACCCAGAAATGGATGGCGCAGAGTACCCTCAGTACACCAAACCCACTGATTTTAAAGGCTGGAAAGTTCCTGATATTCTTTTGTCTGGGGATCATAAAAAAATTGCTGATTGGAGAAAGAAAAAAAGCTCTTAATTGAGCTTTTTTTTTGTTTGTTTACTTATCCACAGTTTTGTGGAAATATTCGCACTTGACAGGCCTAAATTATTCCTATACAATGTGCCCACAGTCAAAAAAAACAACCCTACAACTAAATAACTCCATTCCTCAAGGCCCGTCACTGACGGATACTAGGAAATAAAAAAGAGTAACTGAACATTTATTGGTTCCTCTTTTTTCTTTCCAGATTCTTTTGGAAAGCGTTCTCTACAATTGAATACAACCAAAATGCAACAAAAATGGTAAGAAGTTAATGTTCAAAAAGTTCACAATAAAAATGTGACAAAAACCGTTTTTTCGAAAGAAAAAATTTGAGTCTATTACTTAGATCAAGATCTCAACCCCAATATTCAGGGGATACATCTGTGAATAGTTTACTATTCACTTTTCATTGAGAGTTTGATCCTGGCTCAGGATGAACGTTGGCGGCGTGATTAAGGCATGCAAGTCGAGCGACGTG
>CAZKAD010000013.1:0-21393 GCA_964550845.1 uncultured Gammaproteobacteria bacterium | reverse complement strand
CCACAGACCATACAAATGGCATGAGTTTTGGTCACATATTCAGCAACAGAAAGAAGCTCTGGCATAGGGCCAAATGGCTGACCCAAATAATCCTGATCCAGACCGGCCACAATCACCCTTAACCCCTTGTCTGCCAAATAATTCGCAACCACGACAATTTCATCAGAAAAAAATTGCGCTTCGTCAATTCCGACAATTTTGGTATCGTCATCAAGTAGGTACATGATATGCAGTGGTCTATCTACAGCCACCCCTTCTATACGAAATCCTTCATGACTAATGACCGCATTTTCATCATAGCGTTTATCTACAACCGGCTTGAAAACTTGAACTTTTTGTTTGGCATAGTGTGCACGCTTCAGTCGACGGATAAGTTCTTCTGTTTTGCCGGAGAACATGCTTCCAGCAATTACTTCAATCCAACCAGAATTTGTAGGGTAGTACTGCATAGGAATATTTTTTAATTCAAAACTATTGTAATAGTTTTGTTTCTTTTGTCAATTGTACACAGTTTACTTAGGAAAAAAAGAGAAAATAGTGTATACTTTAAAAATATTGTTTAATTTCTAAATCTATCTATGCCTCGTACAAAAGCCAAGATACAGGTAGTAACCAATACACAACTTGCTGTGGCAGTACTTGCAGCTTTCCTTGCAGGTGGACTTGCCTTTGCTGCAGCCCCAGCACAAAACCGTGTAGCTGCCGCTCCTAAATGTGGAGTCAATAGTTATAGTGTACTCAACTTTGGAAAAGGTTGCGCCAGTGGAAATTATACTGGAATTGATGTTGGTTGTTATGATGGTACTCAAATTCAACATCGTCCAGGAGTATGTACACCACTTGCACAGCTCAAAAATTTTGCCACACAAGCCTGTGCCAATCGCTGTTCTGGCGCTCCAGTGGTAAGAAATGGAGTTTTATCACTCAATATTGATAATGAACTTCCTGCCCTTCGAAATCCTCGCTATGCTCTTCTTGGAACAGAAAAATATTTAATAACTCGCGTACGAGTTGAAGCTCAAAATGAGAGTATTCGCATTGAAGATTTAGCTCTAAGATTTTTCCCTACTCTTAATCATGTGCCCGGAAATCGAAATACTTTTCCTGATGATATTACCAGAAGTATTCGTTCTCTTTCTGTCTATGGAAATGGAAACCTTAATGATGCCAGTCTGCTTGCAAGGACAATTATGGCCAGCACAACGGTAGTTATTGAAGATATTGATTATCGTGTTGATGCAGGAGTTCCCGTCTACCTTTATATTGCTGCCGAAATTGATCCTGAAGCTCCACCAGCTGCAGCTTTCCAAGTTTCTGTAGCTGATGCAGGACATGAAGCACTCGGAATGGCAAGTGGTAACGACATTGTTCCACAGGTTGGAAACACTGTCAGTGCCGAAACAATGATAAATGGTATTAAATTTGTTGATGTCAGCTCTCGTTTTCCGGGAGGAAGACTTGTCGCAGGTGTTCAAAATCTTTTTTCTTTTCAAGTAACAGCTGTTGCAGGAGTCACAGATGAAATCATTCGCGCCCGATTTATGGAACTTGATTTGCGATTAAGAAGTGATGTAGCAACCGAAGAATCTGAAAATATTTCTGACTTGCAGCTCTGCCGCAGCGATAGTGGTAACTGTATTCCACTTCGCACGGTTGATCCTTTGACTCCTCAAAGAACAGAGGTTGCCTTGACCAATCTCGTCAATAGTACGACTACAATATTTATGATGGATGCATTTCGAGACTCTGAAGATGAATTTATTGATGATGGGGAAACAGTTGAGTTTTTAGTAAAAGGAAATGTTATGAATGTTAACGAACACTTTATTCAAATGAGAATTGCCAATCTTGATAATGAAGGTCTCAAATATGGATTTATCTATGAATTTGATGACCTCTCCCCTGATCATATCTTCCGAGATATTCGTAGAGATTCCCCACGACCAGCTGAATATCCAAATGTTGTTGGATCAGCACTCATAAACTAACAGACGAAAACAAAAAAGAGCTCACAAAAGTGAGTTCTTTTTATTATTTTTTTCTGCACTTGATTTGCTGAAAAAAGAAAATTTTTGTATAATTCACACAAACTACAACTTCTATTTTTAATTTCACTTATGATTGATACGCAAGTAAAAACCAAACAAGTAAGTAGTACGCAACTTACGGTTGCCGCCCTTGCTGCCTTTATAGCAAGCGGACTTGCTTTTGCTGCAGCTCCAGCACAACCACTCGCTGCACCAAAATGTGGAGTGAATACCTCTGCGGTTGTTACAACGATAAAAGGCTGTGCACCCGGACAGTACTCAGGAATTGACGTTACGTGCCAAGATGGATCAAAAATGCAGCACAGACCTGGTATCTGTACTTCTGCAGCAGATTTAAATAATTTTGCTCGAACTGCCTGTGCCAATAAATGCTCTGCAGTTCCTATAGTAGCTCGAGGCACACTCTCTCTTGATATTTTAGGACAAAGACAACCACTTTATATATTAACCAATGCAACCAGTACTGAAACAGGAACTACATTACAAATAAGAACTGGTGATAAACCAATTCGACTCGAATCTCTTGGTCTTGCACTCAGTGAATACAGCGATCTTTATACAGTAGCCAGTAGTATCAATGCCATTAAACTCTATGAACAAAGAGCAGATGGTGAGCTTACTTTGAAAGCAGTAAAACTTTTTGATGATTTTGTTCAATTGCATCCATCTCTTTCAATTTCTTTGCTAGAACCAATCGTTATTCCTGCTCAAACCACTCTCAACTGGATGATCGTACTGGATGTGAAGGGTCTTCCCGATTCCATACCTGGAGCATCTTTTAAAGTGAGTCTTGATACCAATCCAGATGCCCATCGTGCCATTGATACAGTAACAGGAGAAAGAAGCATTTTACGCTTTGGAAACGGTATTAGTACACCGCTCACGCTAAGCCCAGGAAACCTCTCTCTCTCTACCGAAAATCTACGCGCAAACCTGGTGGCAGGACAACAACATATTCCTGGATTTGGGATTCTCCACAAAAGTTATGAACAAGAACAGGACATTAGGGCACTTCTTAAGACCATAAAAATCACCATGCAAACAGGCGGAATGAATGCCGAAAATATTCAACAACTTGAGCTCTGTACCCTTGAAGAATTCTGCATTCCACTTCAAATGCTCGCAGGCCAAATACCCGGACAATATCTTCTTGCCAATCAAAATTCAGACAATACCAGTATTGACCTCACTGTTTTTGATGACGAAAGTGCCAACACTCTTGGCAACGGGGAAGGAGTTACTTACTTTGTACGTGCTGTATTGAATAGCGCAGGAGAAGAAGGAGCCTTTATTCAGCTTGCCCTACCTGAGGTAAATAGTACCGGTATCACATATGAGTTTGATTTCCTCGATGAAGAACCTTTTCATCAATTTATTGGTTCTGGTATAAAAACCATAGACAGTAGAAATATACCAGGTGATGCAATTCGCGCAAATCCGCTTCTGCGATTCTAAAATCAACCAAATACTCCTTCTCCTTCAGAAGGAGTATTTATTTATGAATAAATTCAATTGCACCCTCATAGAACCCATGATATAATGGACATATTGAATTTTTTCTTTGTTTATGTACACAGGTCCCCTCTTTATTGCCTCAGACCATGGTGGCTATGCACTCAAAAATAGACTGGTCCGATACTTAGAAAATGAATTAAATCTGCCGGTAAAAGATCTTGGTCCGAAAGACTATGATGAAACTGATGACTACCCACCCTATGCAGAAGCAGTGAGCAAAAAAGTAATTGAAAAGACCGG
Organism: uncultured Gammaproteobacteria bacterium; assembly: GCA_964550845.1. Taxonomy (GTDB): domain Bacteria; phylum Patescibacteriota; class Patescibacteriia; order Magasanikbacterales; family UBA922; genus CAYTKU01. The sequence continues at coordinate 17,590 of CAZKAD010000013.1, read as the reverse complement.
ACGAGGTATTTTGATTTGCAAAAATGGCATTGGTGTTTGCATTGCTGCCAACAAATTTGATGACATTCGAGCTGGTATTGGCTACAATCTCATGGCAGCAGAAACGATGATGCAGGACGATAATACCAATGTTCTGTGTCTGGCGAGTAAACTTGGAAGTGAAGAACATGCCCTAGCAATTGTACGAAAATGGCTAGAAACTGACTTTAGTGAAGCAGAAAGACACGCTCGTAGACTCCACGAAGTATCAGAAATAGAAAAACAAAATTAATTTTATTCTTTATGGAAATTCAGATTATTCCTACGATTAATGTTCAATCTCAAGAACAGTTTGCCCACCAGCTCAGGGCTATTGAAGAAGTCTGCTCTCTTGTGCAAATAGACATTGCCGATGGCAAATTTACACCATTCGAAAATTGGCATAATCCAGATATTATTCGCGCCATGAATACAAAAGTGGGGTATGAGCTTCACCTGATGGTACAAGAACCACGCAAAGAAATGAATAGCTGGGGACGACTCGAAAATATTTCTCGGATTATTATCCATGCTGAATCTCACTATCCACCAGTTGAAACTGGCTCTCACAATGTTCTTCTTGATACTATGCCCACCTTTTTTGCCTATGGTGCAGATGTGTCAGTAGCCTTAAAACCAGACACTCCAGTAAAAATTTTAGAGCCCCTTATGGAGCATCTCTATTGCGTGACTCTTCTGGGAGTACAACCCGGACCTTCTGGCCAGGTCGCAGATATTCATCTTCTCGATAAAATTCAAGCGATCCGTTCTATGCATCCGACTATTCATATTGAAGTTGATGGTGGGATAACTGAAGAAAATATTCAAGATGTAGTACGGGCCGGAGCAAATATGATTTGTGTGGGGAATGCAGTGTTTGGACATGGAGATCCCGAAGCGAATATTCTTCGCCTGAAAGACAAAGCAGAAGAAGCTCTCTAAGTTATTAACCCTTTAATTATGCTTGATCTTGTTATTATTGGTGCTGCGGCTGCGGGATGCTCTGCAGCCGTCTATGCTGCTCGAAGAAATCTTAATTTTGTTGTTCTGAGTAAAGATATTGGTGGAGAGGTCGCTCTTTCCGGAGACGTCGACAATTGGCCAGGAACTATTCATACCACTGGTATTCAACTGGCCGATGATTTTTACAAGCATGCGCTTTCTTATGGCGTAAAATTTGAAAATGGACTTGAGGTAATAGATATCATTTCAGAAAAAAATCACCATATTGTGGTTACCAAAGACTTTCATGGCATTGAAAAAAGATTTGAAACCAAAACAGTTCTTATAGGAAGTGGTATTCATCCACGAAACCTTAGCGTACCAGGAGAAATTGATCTCAAGGGGCGAGGTGTCACGTACTGTACTGTCTGCGATGGGCCACTGTTCAAAAATAAAATCACGTGTACGATTGGTGCAGGAAACTCTGCTCTTGAATCTGCACTTATGATGGGAACCATTGCCAGTAAAGTCTACCTTTTGACCAAATTCCCCAATAGCAAAGAAACCAACGGAGGATTTCCCAAAGGAGAAAATATTCTCATTGATAAAGTAAAACAGATGAACAATGTAGAAATAATTTATGAAGCCAATACGAAAGAAATTATTGGAGAAAAGTTGGTAACTGGAGTAAAATATACACAAGGAACTGGAGATGAACTGAAAGAAATATCAACCCAAGGAGTCATGATCCATGTGGGAAATATTCCAAATTCCTATTTTGCGACTAACATAAAGAAAACCCCTACAGGTGAAATAGAAACCGACAAAATCGGGCAAACGAATATTCCTGGAATTTTTGCAGCCGGTGACGTTACCAATATTCCTTATAAACAAATTTCTATCTCCGCAGGACTCGGAGTTACCGCAGTTCTCGCGGCTATAGATTATATCAATAGATGGCACGAATAATATGTTTTTTACTTCCCTTTTTCCAACTCTTCCTACTGATCCCATTGATACTCTGGTCTATCTTCATCTTGGCATTGGTATATTCTTGCTTTTTTATGCCACCTTTGTCGAGCTCGAACATAGACAAGATTTGATTCGTATTCTCGGTGCCGCAGCATTACTTCTCTATGCCATCGTTCATGGCAATACTGCTCTTATTTGGGTCAGTAGCGCCATCTTTCTTGGCAGTACTATTCAATTTGTAGAAATCCTCCTGGGTCTTCACAAACATGGACCAGAAGATCTCAAAAAGTACCAAAAAATGTGGCGGGTCAAAAAACATACCAAATAATATGTTTGATCTTATTACCCTTGGCGATTGTACGGTTGATACCTATGCCATGATTGATGAAAAAAATCCTGATGTTCATCTTTCTTCTGACAAAAAACTCCTCTGCCTTGACTATGCCGATAAAATTAGTATTTTTGAAGCAGGTGAAGCCGTCGGAGGAAACGCTGCCAATGTAGCAGTTGGATCAAGCAGACTCGGACTTCATTGTGGTATTGTAACTGTACTTGGCACAGATTTAAACGCTGAATTTATTCTTCAGCATCTTAAGCAAGAAAAAGTATCAACTGATCTTGTACGCCAAGAAAAACGAAATAAAACACGGTATTCTTTGGTATTAAATTATAAGGGCGAGAGGACAATACTTTCTTATCACAGTAAAAGAAAATATGCCCTTCCAAAAATTCCACAAACGAAGTGGATTTACTATACCTCTCTTGGAGAAGGATTTGAAAAAATCCAAAACCAGCTTATTTCATATCTCAAAAAACACCCAGAAATAAAACTTGCAGTAAACCCTGGTTCCTACCAAATGGGAGCAGGAATTACTGCCTTTAAAAAAATACTTGGGCTTACCGATGTGCTCTTTGTGAATAAAGAAGAAGCACAAAAACTCGTAGGATCGAAACTTTCCCTTCCAAACCTCTTTACCAAGCTCCACTCTTTTGGAGCAGAAATGGTTATCATCACAGATGGAGCCAATGGGTCTTATGCCAGTGATGGAATCATCATCTACCAGCTTTCTGTCTACCCAGTCAAAAATACCTCCAAAACTGGGGCAGGTGATGCCTATGCCAGTGGTTTCCTTTCAGCTCTCTTCCACAACAAAAATATCCGTGAGGCAATGCAGTGGGGCAATGCCAATTCTGCGAGCGTCATAGGGCATATTGGAGCCCAGACAGGACTTCTCTCAAAACAAAAACTTTCCTCTTTTATAAAAAAGTTTAAAAACACCCTGGTCAAAGCCCTCTAATACTTGACATTCTTCTCTTTTTTTGTTACAATTTTGTGTCTTTCAAAAGGCATTTTTTCTTTCTATGACCACAAAACCAAAAAAGAATATTATTATTTTTGTTCATAAAATCCCTGAAGGGATTATTGATATAATCCGAAAATATCAAAAAGAAAACAAAATAAAATATCGTATCGCACTGATTACAGATGTGAAACAAAATAATGATGAAAAAATTAAAAAAACTCTTAAAGAAATAGACCTACATCTTTCATGCGATACTCATTCTGATACCGAGATACAAAAAATGCTTCTTCCTTACGAAAATCAAATTTTGGCTATAACTGGACGCGGAGATCGATCTGCACCGATATTATCAAGAGTTATTCCTCATGTTCCGTATTTACGTACAACTACCCCGCAATCGCTCATCTGGTCAACGAATAAAATTTTGATGCGCCGAAGATTTAAAATTTATGATAGCAAAATTACCCCACGCTATTTACTTGTTAAGGATCTTGGAAAAAATACCATACAAGAAATTGAAACACGTATTGGATATCCTGCCATCGTAAAACCCACAGGACTCGATGAAAGCAAACTCGTCACTATTGTATATCACCGAGAAGAACTTGAGAAAACCTTAAAACGAATATTTCGTACCATAAAAAGTGCATACAAAAAATCCAATGGAAACTGGGAACCAAAGGTTCTCGTAGAACAATTTATGGAAGGTGATATGTATTCTATTGACGCTCATGTTACGAGCCGAGGAAAAGCATGTTTTTGTCCGTTGGTACATATCAAAACAGGAAGATCAGTTGGTTTTGACGATTTTTTTGGTTATGCACAAATGACCCCGACGCTACTCAAAAAAACAAGCGTAGCTGCTGCCCAAAAAGTAGCAGAAAAAGCTATCCATGCACTTGGACTAAGAAGTACTTCAGTTCATGTAGAATTAATGAAAATGGAAAATAGCTGGAAAGTTATTGAACTTGGTCCTCGATTAGGAGGATTTCGTCATGACCTTTATGAGCTATCTTATGGAATAAACCTGACCATGAACGATATAAAGATCCGAATCCCAGAGAAAATATATATTCCAAGAAAAGTAAAAGGGTTTAGTGTGGCTATGAAATTTTTTGCAAAAAAAGAAGGAAAACTTACACAACTTGGTGGGGTTCGCAAAGCACAAAGACTGCAGTCATTTTACAAAATCAGTGTGAATAAAAAACTAGGTCAACTCTGTCGATATGCCAAAAATGGAGGTGGCAGTGTTTTTAATATTACTCTCTTTAATAAAAATCGGCCAAAACTCCTTGCTGACATAAGAAGACTTGAACAGATGATAAAAATAGAAACTGAATCATAATATATGAAAGATAGTTTTATTTATCCTCAATACATAACTTGGAAAGTAGATATACTTGGCAAACAAAATGCTTTATCATGTTTTCAAGAAAAAGTCGCAAAAAAAATTTTAAAATCTCAAACACGTCTGAAAGATGCAGGTTATGAATTTGTAGTTGAGACAGTTGATCTGACGTATATGAAAAAATTCAAGCCCCTGTATGTATCAAATATAGGTCAAAAAGATAATCCAAAAGTATTTGAGGTTGAAGAAGAAATTAAAAACAAATTGAGTGCAGGAGCTCAAATTGAAGCTATTTCTCTCTATAAAAAAGATGACTACCTCGGTGGATCTATTTATAATATTTATCCAGATAAATTTTCTGTTATTTACCGAACTTTCATAAAAGATCTCGAGATTACGCTTCCAGTAAATGCGGGAGTAGTTGCTGATTATCTCATCTACCAGAAAGGTATTGATACAAAAAAATCTTTTTTTATCCACGGCCGAGACAGGAATCTCTATGGCCTTCATTCTGACATTGGACTGACTCAATATAAACTTATGGTCGGAGCAGTCCCCTATGTCTCACTCCATGAAAACCAAATATTTTTTTCACGTCAAAAAAACGATTTTAGTGGAACTAATATCCAAATTATTGAAGGAGCCACCTCACCTATCATAGAACAAGATTTCTCTAAGTCACAAGGAGCAGTGCTTGTTTTTCTCGGTTCAGAAAAAGACACGCCAATAAAAAAAGCCCTCCTTTTTGTTAAAAACAAAGATGAAGAGCTTTTAAAAAAATGTGATCACCTCTTTAAAAATCCAAATTTTTCTACAGAAGTTGTAGAAATAAACTAAAATCTAAACGAGAGTTTTTACAATTGCTTCACCAAATGCTTTTGCGGCAAGTGGTCCATTAGCGGTCACTATCATCCCATCAACCACCACATCTTCTCTAACGTATTCTACATTATTTTGCGCAAAAATTTCTGATAGCTTACCATCTTCATCCCAGCCAGTGGCTTTTTTCCCAACCAAAACATGCGCTTTAGCCAAAATTCTCGGAGCAATACAAATCGCTCCATAAGACTTTTGCAAGATCATAACTTCATTGAGAATTCGATTGCTTTCTTGATTATCGAGATGTTGTAATGCTCCAGGCCCACCAATAAAAAATACACCATCAAATTCGTTTACATTCACCTTATTCAAGACAACGTCAACTTGTGCTTTTGTTGCGCCGTCTTTAGCGAGAGCTTCTCCTACCATATCACTGGCTGTCAAAACTTCAACTTCCCCATTTTCAAGGGCTATTTTGGTATCAAAATATTCTTTTGGTTGAAAACCATTTGAAGCAATAACCAGTAAAACTTTTTTCATATTCTTTAGTGACGCTGACGAATTTTTTTGATAGCCTTTCTCCCCACAAAATGCTCCTCAGCATTACAAACGGCATCATGTCGAACACTCGGACCCAAAAGGGCAAACCCCTGTTCAAACGCACGAATTTGGTCACGAATTTCTGCAGCGAGCTCTGGGTGCTCCCCTTCCATATCTGCCATTTCTCGTAGACCAGAAAGACGTAGTTCAATATCTGACTGTATTTTGCTAAACTCTTCTATTCTTTTTGCATACCTGCGTTCATCGCCACTAAGTACCGACTGCACTGTATAGGCACGTATTTCTTCTTCTACCGCAATAAGAGCCTCACAGATTTGTGTTCGATCTTCTGGAGTAAAAAAATTTACATTGGTACCTGAGTGCAAATCTCGAAAATTTCCACCGAGCGCTTTAAAACCTTCATATTTTTTCTTGAGCGGAAGTGAAAATTTTCGAAGCAAATAGGCTTCCCCCAAACTTCCTTCATAAATACGATAAAACTCTTGGAAGGCTTCGCGGTACGGCCAAAGCTTTTTGCCAACATAAACCATAGTATCTTCCAGTTCACTCAAAGTCAGAGCAACATTATTCTTGACCTGTTCTTTGGCCTGATTTATTTCTTCCCGAAGTTCACGCGGAAGTCCTGGTGGGAGCTCGGCGCACAAATGCTCAAAAATTACTTGTGTATGTTGAATAAGCTTAGACATAGTATTCTACAGTATACCAAAAAAAGAGATGAGAAACAACTTATTTTATCTTCTGCTGACCTATCGTGTACATGGCAATACCAGCAGCAATACTGACATTCAAACTTTCTTTTTTCCCATACATTGGGATATGGGCGACTGTATCGCAGAGGGCTAGCGTCTCCTCATCCACTCCGTCCACTTCATTACCAACAATTAGAGCTATAGGAAAAGAAAATTGAGTTTTCCCAATATCTTGACTATCAACATTTTTTTCAAGTGCGACAATCTGCACTCCCTTTTTTTTGAGGTTTTTTATCAGGATGTTAAGATTTTTGTACTGTTTCCACTTCATCCACTTTTCGGCCCCAAGAGCAACCTTGTCTATCTCAGGTCGAGGCGGTACCGGAGTATACCCAACCAAAAAAATCTGATCAACCCCGCAGGCGTCAGCTGTCCGAAACATCGCCCCAACGTTGTGACACGAGCGAATATTTGGCAAAATTAAATAAAACTCCTGTTTCATAGGAGTTTTATTGTAGCAGACCAAACATTTTCAAGCAATAAATCAAATATCATCTTCGCTATCGTCATGATCAAAGTCTGCCTCTGTTTCTGATAATTTCGTCATAATTTTTAATGCCTGTCTCAGTTCATACATCCAACCAATTTGATTCATGTTTATTTTTATTAAAGAAGCTCCTCTTTGTAAACTAGTTTCTGTGTGCAAATCAAAAAATAATACAGTATGTTTGTTAGAGAACTTATACGAAAGATTTCTTTGAAGAATATAATTCAGTTCCGTTAAAGTTACATCCGAAGTATCTTTATAAAATTGAAAATCTTCATCTTGGTTTAAATCCCAAGAAGAAAAGTCAATTGTTACTCCTTTAATAAACTTTCGAAAACGGACCGTCAGCTGTTCACGCCTCTTTTCTATAGTATCTTTCTGTTCGTCCATTGGAACAATATGCTCATCACTTAAAAGTTTACGTATTTCATGAAAGTCAATAAGTCTTGCGTTGTCATTTGTCTCCTGCTCACGAGGAACATCAAAAGACACCTCTTGAAGATTAGCGTGTAAGGATCCAACTGGTTCTGGATGCTCTGACATATACTCTAACCAATAAAAAACGTGTTACCCACTGGTAACACGAGGTAAAAAGATAAATACTCCAATAAGAAGTAAAATTCCCAGAGCCAAATAAGAGTAAACTGAAATATATTCAGGTGCATTAAATCCACCTGACACTTGTTGTCGATGTTGCATATGTTTTTATTTATGTTTGTTTTTACAAATTTTTTTGAAGAAACCAATAAATACCTATGTGACCAACCCATTCGTAACATCAGTACAAATTTGTTTCCATTTTTTTATTTTCAACACAGTTATTATAGCACAAAAATGCGTTTTTGTCAAGTTGGTTTTGTGGCTTAAATAAGCAATTTTTTGCAGAAATTGTCTTTTTGAGGGATGTGTCGTACAATATAGATTATTCAACCCTTGTATGTCACAAAATCTTTCCAAATATCTCACGCAGTTTCTCGAACACCTTGAAATCGAACGCAACCGCTCACAAAAAACCGTGCAAAACTATGCTTTTTATATTGGTCGCTTTGTAGAGTGGTATGGTGACAAAAAACCCGAAGCTCTGACAGGAGAAGATATCCGCCACTATCGCCTCTTTTTGAACAGGTTCATTGACAAAATGGGAGAAGAGCTCAAAAAAAATACACAAAACTATCACCTCATTGCGCTTCGCTCCTTTCTCAAATACCTCGCCAAGCGTGATGTACAAACACTCTCAGCAGAAAAAATTGAACTGATGAAAATGCCAGACCGTGAGGTGCACTTTCTCGAGCCTGATGAGGTCGCGCGACTCCTTGAAGCACCCTTTACCAGCAAAGGCAGCAGCTCTTCAGCCAAAGATGATGATGAAAAAAGACAATCTGATATCTTGAGGCAAAAGTATAGAGACAAAGCGATTCTCGAAATGCTCTTTTCTACGGGTCTACGTGTTTCTGAGCTCGCCAACCTAAAAAAAGACAATGTCAATCTCAAACGAGACGAATTTACAGTAACGGGAAAAGGACGCAAGTCTCGAGTCGTATTTCTTTCAGACAATGCCAAATACTGGCTCAAAAAATATCTTGATCTTCGGGCAGATCTCAGTCCCTATCTGTTGGTTGGGCATGATAAAAAGAAAAAAGGAGAAGCCAAAGCCAAAAAAGCCATGGTAAAAGCAGGGAAAAAAGTTTCAGAGGCAATAGATGAACCACTTACCGTACGGTCAATCCAGCGCATTGTCCACAAATATGCCAAAGCAGCAGGAATAACCAAACCCGTAACGCCTCATACCTTACGACATTCTTTTGCCACTGATCTCTTGCAAAACGGGGCAGATATCCGATCAGTCCAGTCTATGCTTGGGCATAGTTCTATCACGACCACCCAAATCTATACCCATATCACAGACAAAGAGCTCCGCAACATCCACAAAAAATTCCATGGAAAACAGCGTGGGAATGATTGACAAAAAGTGATTTTTCTACTAGAATAAGAACAAATTTCAAACCATGGGCTCGTAGTTCAATGGATAGAACGGAAGCCTTCTAAGCTTTAGATCTAGGTTCGATTCCTAGCGGGCCCACATATGCAATACCTTTTTGAACTTGGTCGTATACCAGAATTATCGCGTGCAGAAATAGAGCACGTTTTTTTGGCACAAAACATTTCATATACTCTCAAAGTCTATGAAAAAAATATTTTGATTTTGGAAACTTCCCAAAAAATTGATATTGAAAAAATAATGGAGCGGCTCGGTGGCACAATTAAAGTCGCTGAATTTATTTCGCAGGAGTCATCTATTGAGGCCATTGGAGACTATTTGCACCAAAATCAGGCAGACGGAAAAATCCAATTTTCTTTGTCAGGAAACAATGCACGAGATTTGGCACTTGAAGTAAAAAAATATCTCAAAGAACTCGGAAGATCGGCACGATATGTAGAAGCCAAAAATACTGCCACCATTTTGCACAATAACCTGGTAGAAAAACAAGGCGATCTTACATTTACAAAGCATGGATTATTTGTCACTCGAGACATACAGCCAATCGAAGAATGGGGTGAGAGAGATTTTGGTCGTCCAGGGCGCGATAGTCGCAGTGGTATGCTCCCACCAAAGCTCGCTCGTATTATGATCAATCTTACGGCAGCGGATACAACAGGAAAGATTCTCGACCCATTTTGTGGCTCTGGAACCATACTGACTGAAGCCATGTCTCTCGGGTTTGCACATATTGTAGGCAGTGATACTTCTGAAAAAGCACTTGATGATACACGCAAAAATATTGAATGGATGAAATCACAAATTCTCGATAAAAAACCAGCCACTCCAAAACTTATTCTTTCAGCCGCTGAAGGACTCCATGGCAAAATTGCTCCAAATAGTATTGACGCCATTGCAGCTGAACCATACATGGGGAAACCACTTCGTGGCACAGAAGATAAAAGCACACTGCAAAAGCAAGCGAATGAACTGAAAGAAATGTATGTTACTGCTTTCAAATCCTTTTCGAAAATTTTGAAACCAAGTGGTAGCATTGTTTTTATCATTCCAAGATTCCTCTTTGAAAAAACATGGATTCGCATTGACTGCATAGAGCGTATTCAAGATCTTGGTTTTTCTCTCGAACGACTTACATCTACCGAACCTTCGATTCTCTACTCAAGACCAGGACAATTTGTTGGACGTGAGATTTGGAAATTCAAAAAAATCTAATTTTCTGTTATACTAGATCCAATTTGTAATTTCTTCATACTTACTTATGGATCTTTTATTTTTTTGGAAAATTATACTCTCTCTTCTTCTCGGTGGGATTATTGGTTGGCAAAGGCAACATATAGGCAAAGCTGCTGGGTTTCGTACTTTTGCGCTTGTATCGGTAGGCTCCACGCTTTTTACCCTTCTTTCACTTCAAGCTTTTGGAGAAGAAACATCACGAGTTGCAGCGCAGATTATTACAGGTATTGGTTTTATTGGTGCTGGGACCATTATTCATAAAAAAGACAGTATTGAAGGCCTCACTACAGCCGCGGGTCTTTGGGCAATTGCTGCAATTGGGATGGCTGTCGGAGCTGGTTGGTACTTCGAATCTTTTATTGCAACTTGCATTCTCTTTCTTATTCTTATATTTCCAGATAAAAAATTCATAAAATAATATGCACGCGTGCATATTGACAAAATATGGACTATTCTATATAATGGCTCCACCATGCGGGTGTAGTACAATGGCTAGTACGACTGCCTTCCAAGCAGTATATGACGGTTCGATTCCGTTCACCCGCTCAAGGTTACGCCTCTATATCCCACGAATGGATATATATCGCGGGATAGAGCAATTGGCAGCTCGTCGGGCCCATAACCCGAAGGTTCCCGGTTCGAGTCCGGGTCCCGCAACAAAGTAATTTAGCCACGCGGCGGTAGTTCAGTTGGCTAGAACGTCTCCTTGCCAAGGAGAAGGTCGCCAGTTCGAATCTGGTTCGCCGCTCAAGGCTTTTTAACAGCCTAAACTAACATACAATTTAACCCTAGTTGTATGGCAGAAAAACCTTTCTCATTGAGAAGGGTTTTTTCTTAGCTAAAAATTGAGACAATATCCCCATAAACACCTTGTTATACCCATTTTGTCCACAGAAAATTATATGGGGGAAAAATATTTATGCTATAATTATACATGCTAGAAAAATACAGTAACCCTACACTGTATGGCACAAATGAAAACCCATCCTTTATACCAGGATGGGTTTTTCTTTTATCTGTTGTATCCTTCTTTTTGAAGAATTTTCTTCTTTGCTGTAATGCCACCACGATTATATCCTGCCAAGCTTCCATCAGATCGGATAACCCTATGACAAGGTATCTGTGGGTCATAATTTTTGCTGAGAATCATACCAACCGCCCGATAAGCACGTGAATGACCAATTTTTTCTGCCACCTCTTTGTAGGTCATAACACTTCCCGCCGGTATTTTCTTCACCACAGCATAAACTTTTTCTGTGAATGTTTGCATAGCCAAGTTTACTCTTGTTCTAAAGTATCTTTTTCAAGACGTGCTTTGAGCTCCTGAAATTGGTTCTCTGCTGTCTTGAGCTGAGACCGGCATACTTCCACCAGTTCAACGCCCCTTTTAAATTCTTTAAGAGCAATCTCAATATCTAGATTGTTCGTATTGAGGTTTTCAACAATAGATTCCAAATCTTGCAGCGCCTCAGTAAGGTTGATAGTAGGCTTTGTCATAGCAAAAAAATTTAGGTACCCCTACTATAGCAAGAAAAAGGCTATTTGACCAAATTTTTAATTTTTTATCTCTATAGAGCCAAAAGTTGACTTTTTCTTTTACTTCTGTAAGAATAAAGGGTGGTATTCGTCTTTTTAAGAGAACCTTCCAAGGTTCCCGCAGGCTATGAAGCGTGATCTGGAACAAGAATTTTTGGCTGTCTACGAAAAAGAAGCTGACGCAATTTATCGGTATTGCTATTTTCGGTTATATGATAAAGAAAAAGGGTCTGATTTTATGCAAGAGGCTTTTACCAAGGCCTGGCAGTATGTGGCCGATGGGAATGAAGTAAAAAATATTAGAGCCCTGGTCTACAAGATTGCCAATAACCTTATCATCGACTCTGTTCGAAAAAAGAAAGAAGCCTCGCTTGAAGCAATGGAAGAAGATGGATTTGCGCCTGGTGCCACTATGCGAGAAATGTCAGACAATTATCTTGATGCCAAAGCAGCGGTAGAAAAACTGCAAATGATTGAAAGCGAATATCGAGAGGTGGTATATATGCGTTATGTTGAAAATCTTACACCACGAGAAATTGCTGAAATATTGAATGAAAAAGTAAATTTGATTTCAGTACGGATTCATCGCGGAATAAAAAAACTCAAAGAAATACTTTAACTATTTATGAAATTGCGAAAGCTCGGACAATTCAAAAAACAGATGCGTCAGGTAATGCTCTCCCCAGAGCAAAAAGAAGCAGGAAAAGAGCATCTTATTACGTTTATACAAAAAAATAAAGTAAGAATAAATGGAAACGACCGTCTCATAGAGCAGAAACCCACGGAACATTTATTCTTAATCTTTCGCAAAAAATATATGTACGTATCTCTTGCAACGTTCCTAGTTCTTATAACAGGAACTGGATCAGCATTTGCGGCTGAAAATACCCTTCCAGGCGATGCTCTCTATGGGGTAAAAATTCATATCAATGAACCAGTTCGTAGCGCCTTTGCACTCTCTTCTCAATCTAAAGCAAATTGGGAAACAAAAGTAGCCGAGAGGCGCCTCGACGAAGCTGCACGTCTTGCTGTGGCAGGAAAACTCTCCACAGAAGCTGAAGTCAAACTCGAAGCACATGTAGAAAAACAAACAGAAAAAATTCAAAAGCAAATTGAAAAATTGGAAAAGGCCGGTAATGAAGAAGTCGCCGCAGATATTAGTGCACGCCTTGAATCGGCTCTTGAAATTCATGGACAAATTCTTGCCAAACTTAACACCAAAGATGAAGTGACAAAAGAAGAAATACAACCTCTTGTCAAACAACTTCAAACTGAAGTCGTGGCTATTCATAAACTTCGTACCAGTCTCGACTCGAAGACTGAAACAAAAGCCGAAGCTGATATCAAAATGGCAGCAGAAAATCGTCTGCGTGTAAGTCAAAAACAAATTGACCAAACCAAAAAATATTTGACAGAAAAAAATTTAAAAGCAACTTCTTCTGCTCAAATAAAACTTGAATCAGCCATAAAAACTCAGTCAGAAGGAAAAGTAAGATTGGAAGAGGGAAAGTATAAAGAGGCATTCAATCTTTTTGTAAGTGCGCAGCGTTTGGCTGGAGAAGCAAAACTCATAGTACATGTGCATAAAGAACTCAAATTTGATACTCGAGTAGAAACAATCTTCAAAGATTGGGATGAAAAAAAAGAAATTGAACGAAGAAAACTTAATGTGGAGAGAGAAAAAGAAAGAGAGATGGAAGTGAATTTTGGAAACAGCTTCCGAATTAATCAGGATAGTGATACAAAAGAGAGAAAGCCAGAACCAGAAGAAACTAAAACAATAACTGAAGGACGAATTGAAACAAATACAGGAGTTGAAGTGGAACTCAAAAAAGTTCTTCCAATCCTCTAAAAGTTAAAATCTCTGCTAATTGGCAGAGATTTTTTTTATTTGTGTGGAAATTGTCCCATCTGATAATCGTACAGAAAGTTCATCGCCTACTTGTAGTTGTTTCTTTTTCCTAATAACTTGTCCATATTTGTCATAGGCAATGCTATATCCTCTTTCCAAAACGGCTTCTGGATTGAGACACTTTATTTTTTCTGATACGAGGGTCATCTGCTCTTTGGAAAGTTGTATCTTTTGGGAAAAGATATGCAATATTTTTTGAGCTTTCATTTGAACTTGATATTTTTTTTCAGAAATTTTTGTTTGAGTTTTCATTGCAGATTGCAGAAATATTTTTTCAAGATTCCTAAACCCAAAAAATATTTTTTGTAAACCATAGGCCAGCTTTTCTTGAGATGACTCTACTTGTACTTTTTTCTTGTAGAGAATATTTTTACAAGCAGAAATAAGATAATCTGACCGGTATACAATTTCTTGCTCTCTTTGCTCAAATGTACCATTCAACGCTCTGACAAGATCACTGGTAGAAATTTGAAGGCTCCTTTGAAGGAGAGCAAATTGACTATGTAAAAAATTGGCCACAGCTGTCGGGGTAGAGCAATTGAGATCAGAAGTAAATCCGGCAATCGTTTCATCTCTCTCGTGCCCAATACCAGTAATAATAGGAATGCGAGAGTAGTAGATGGCATCTGCTATTTTTTCGCTATTAAAGGCTTTGAGACTTTGTAAACTTCCTCCACCACGAATAATCACAAGAGCGTCAAAATCTGTTTTTTGTTCATTGAAAAGTCGAATTGCCTGAATAATGCTCTCTTCTGCCTGATCCCCTTCTACTCGTACATCGACACAGTCAATACTAAATCCACAATCTCCCAAATTCTTTTGAAAATCAACAATAGCAGCACCGCTCATTGAAGTAATTAGGCCAATTTTACGAATAAATGCTGGTATCGTGCGCTTACGGCCAGTATCAAAGTAGCCTTTTTGTTCCAATTTGAGCTTAAGCGCTTCAAACGCTTTTTGAAGAGCTCCTTCGCCGACTGGTTCAATATCTGTGACCTCAAGGCGAAAACTTCCATTTTTGAGGTAAATTTTTGGGTAGCCTGAAATGATTACCTCCATGCCATTTTCTAGGAGGTGTTTTACCTGGTCAAAACAGCGCCAACCAACAAAACATCCGAGACTTGCTTCACTTTGAAATCCACCAATGGAATCTTTGAGTTCAAAAAAGGCATAGCCATTTCGCACACCAACATCAGCTATTTCGCCTTTTATTTTTACAAGTCCGAGTGTTGAAAGGGTAATATTTACCTGTCCTAAAAATTCTGAAACAGAGAGAGCACCAGGTAAATCATTTTGATGTTCTTGAGATATGGTTGGCGTAGCGAGCGAGATCCTTTTGGTTTGAAACAAACTCGGCTGATCTGAATTTTTTTCTAAAGCAAAGGCTTCAAGTGTTTCTTCTTGATAAGAAACATCATTTTTTAGAATCTTTAAAAATTCATCCCCATATCTTTGAATTTTCTTTTCTCCCCAACCTTTTATAAGGATCAAATCCTCTTTTGTCTGGGGTAGCTTGTGAACCATTTCATCAATCGTTGCATTTGAGAGAATCATAAACAGCTCTTTGCCTTCTTTCAAAGCTATTTCTTTTCGTTTCTGTTTCAATTTTTGTATTAGATCCATGTCCATACTATTTTTTACGAAAAATATTTTTCTTTATCCACGTGATAATCTTTGTGCCCGTATAGATTATCCATACAAAAAATGGCGACATAATTAGCATTTGGAACAGAGTTATCTCAACTTGAGTTTGTACAGGATCTCCACAAATAAGGCACATATATTATTCAAAAAAACCTTGCTTGATTGTTTGCTTGATCTTGTCAGGAGCAAGTGAGTACATACTTAAATGATCTAACACTTTTTGTCTTTTCGGCTCTACGGCAACCGATGGCTGACTCTGGGCATTGATATCGAGTGGAATGAGTTTATAATCTACTTTTGTTTTACTATTTACTTTTTCAATATTCATTCCTACTGCCAAACCTGTTTGTGTCTCCTCTGAAAAATATTGATCAAAAATAAAATTTCCTTGACTATAAAAAATTACTTTATCCTTGTATATTTCAATTGGTTGCACCACATGTGGATGTGCTCCAAGGATCAGATCAACTCCCGCATCAATCATCTCATGCCCTTCTTTTTTTTGGAGATACGAAGGATTGATTTGTTCATATTCTATTCCCCAATGTGGCATAGCAATAAGAAGATCGACTTCACTATCAAGTCGTTTGGCTTCTGCAATAATATTTTCAAAATTTTTCTCTACCAGTTGATGATAACCAATAAATCCAAACGTAATGCCATTGTAGGAAGACGTTACAAAAATGTTACCAAGGGTATTTTCTGGTCCACCAAAATATTGGACACCCGCATCATCCAAAAATTTTCTCGTTTGATCAAGTCCTGCTTGTCCAAAATTGTGTGAATGATTATTAGCCAGACTCAAAAATTCAAACCGATTTTTGAGTGGTTCAACAAAATTTGGAGAAAAAGTAAAAGTAAAGCGTGCTCCACCCGTACCATTGGCAATCGATTTGAAATTGGTTATTGGTCCTTCGAGGTTTGCTACTCGCAGGTCATATTGTTTAAACAATGGGTCAATGAGCAAAAATGGATGGTTGTAGTCACCCGTTGCCTGGGTTTTGAGCATAACTGATCGGTCGAGCATAATGTCTCCCACTGCGAGAAGTGAAAATGATGAAGTAGGCAGGGTTGTAGAAATCGGAGGAATAACCTCACTTCTGGTAGAGCTCGGAGTAATTATTTTTTGAATTTTTTCTGAAAAAGTATCATTTTTTGTTTGTGGCGATAACTGCTTCTGGTATAAAAATATACCCAAAGTAGAAATACTCATACAACCAACAATAATCAAAAGTGCAGTTTGTTTTTTCATATGGTTTTATTTTTTGGATAAACGAAAAATCTATTTTCTCCCAGAAGTATTTGTGCATTTAAATCCATCACTGGTTTACCATTTTCATAATATTTTTTGTGCGGTGGACGAACTGCGAGTGTAAGTCCGTATTTTTTTTGAAAATATTCTTTGATGGTTTCACGAGTATTGAATTTAGATGATAACAAAAATGGTTTATACTTTTTCTTATCCGTAGAATAATATTCTCTATGATTTTTATGCAGAGTTAGTACAACACTTGCATTGCGAGTAGGAAAAATTTCTTGTGTTTTCTTGAGTATCAATTCTTTTTTTCCGTCGGTCTGATAATATTCACAATATCTTCGCAGAGGACATTCACCACAACGAGGAATTTTGATACAAATGCTACTGCTAAAATCCATAATAGCCGCATTGAGTTCTCTTTTTGGAGCAATGAGTTGCTTCTCCACAGATTCAAAATCTATTGTTTCACTTTTTCCACCAGAAAAATATCTTCCAAACACTTTTTTGATATTGGTATCTTTGGCAAGTTCATTTTTATTGTAAGCAAAGCTCAAAATTGCACTCGACGTATAATCCCCGATACCAGGAAGTTCTACCAGTTTTTGCTTATCTTTGGGAAAAATCCCTTGATATTTTTCTACCACGACTTTGGCACACAGGAGCATATTGCGTCCACGGTTATAGTACCCGAGTCCAGCGTAATAGGGATAAAATTCTTCCCAGCTTGCTTTTGCCAAATCAAAAACAGTTGGAAAATTCGCTATAAAACGATTGTAATATTCAATCACTCTTGATACCTGTGTCTGTT
>CAZKAD010000012.1:0-23081 GCA_964550845.1 uncultured Gammaproteobacteria bacterium | reverse complement strand
AAAGTTTTTTCACTCCATGCAGATACGACGAATGAATAATATTATTTTGAATTTGCAAATTGATATAAATAAATTCAGCTGGCTGGGTACTATTGGCCATAATACCACCAACTTTTGCTGCAGAGAGAAATACATATTCTGGTTTTTCAGTAGCAAAAAATTCTGCCACAGCCGCTTGGTTTGTGAGATCAAGCTCAGCATGAGTCCGCAAAAGAAGATTGGTATACCCTTTTGACTCCAGATTGCGTACCAGTGCTGATCCAACGAGTCCACGGTGACCCGCTACAAAAATTTTTGCATTTTTTTCCATATAAAAAATCTTAAAAGTTCCTTTTAACTATTTACTAATTTTTTAATAAACTCTTCTGGATCTATTTCACTCTCAGGATCAATCAAAGCTTGAAGCTTTTTACAAATCTCCCCACCAATAAATCTTTGATAATACGCGTACGTATGAACTTCTCGTAAACCTCTTATTTCTTCAGAATCCTCACAATTTTTTACAACAACCACTTTTCCATCTTCATCAAAACCTAATCCTTCTTTATACAAAAATGGATAACGAGTTATAAAATGACACATTTTCATACGTTCTTGGACTGTAACTAACTTTGTTTCCGTATGATCGGTTTGTCCAGGTAAGGGTGAAGCTACCATATCATCAGCAATATGCACCACCATATCTTTGAGTGGGACATCTTGTTTTAAACACAGCATACCATTTTCATCAATTGCAATAAACTGAGCTGAACTCGTATGACCCGTTTCCTTTCCAGCGTCTTTGAGATAGTCTACCAGTTTGCCTTTTATTCCAAGTTCACGAACTTTTTCTCCAACGGCTTGATAAGCTTCGGCACTATACACGTCGGTATCAGCCTGCTCCCTACGACGAAAAGCATCACGCCTATAAATTTCAAATCGCTTATTTGCATCATGAATGAGAGCACGACCAACAATTTTTTCTCGAGTACCTTTTTCTATTATTCTTTGGTGAAATAAGGCATCTGCAATTTTATAGGCCACAATTCCAGCCGCTACATTGTGCTCACCAATATTACGAAAATCTTTAGTCTCAGATTCTCCAGGTTCATAAGGATTTGGTACTTCAGCGGTTCTATCTGGGTGAACTCCAGCAGCTGCTAATATTTCAAAAGCATCAGGATACTGTTGTTTAAACTTTTCTCGATAAAAATCGTAGACTTCTGCCCAAGTATTTGGATGATATTCACGATTCTCTCCCATACAAAAAAATTATCCTTTTAACTCCTCAACCTCTGCCTCAACCATCAATTTCACGAGTCCTTTAAAATCTACATCTGGTTTCCAGCCCAATTTTTCATGAGCTTTACTTGAATCACCAATCAACATATCAACTTCTGCTGGACGATAATAGCGTGGATCAATTTCAATAATTACTTTTCCAGTATTTTTATCAATGCCCACTTCTTGCTGACCTTCTCCTTGCCATTCAATATCAAAGCCCAAAATTTTTGCGGTTTCTTCGACAAACTCCCGCACACTATGAGTCTCACCTGTAGAAATGACATAATCCTCCGGTTCAGGTTGCTGAAGCATGAGCCACATTGCCTCTACATAATTGGCAGCATATCCCCAGTCACGCTTGGCATCAAGATTTCCAAGGTACAATCGTTCTTGTTTGCCAGCTTGAATTTTGGCCAGAGCGTGAGTCACTTTTTTGGTGACAAAAGTTCCACCACGACGAGGTGATTCATGATTGAAGAGCATTCCATTGACAGCAAACATTCCATACGATTCACGATAATTCACAGTGATATAATGAGCAAAAACTTTGGCAACAGCATAGGGACTGCGAGGATAAAATGGTGTTGTTTCTGTTTGTGGAATTTCCAAAACTTTTCCATACATTTCAGAAGATCCCGCTTGATAAAATTTCACATGACGATCCAAACCTTTGATCGCATCGAGAAGTCGCAGGGTTCCAAGAGCCGTGATATCTGCCGTATATTCAGGCATATCAAAACTGACACGGACATGACTTTGCGCTGCCAGATTGTATACTTCATCCGGTTGAACTTTACGTAAAATATCATTGATATTACTGGCATCAGACAGATCTCCATAATGCAAGACAAATTTCACATCCTTGTCATGTGGATCTTGATAGAGATGATCAATCCTGCTGGTATTAAAACTACTGGAACGGCGAATAATGCCATGAACTTCATAGCCTTTAGCAAGCAAGAGCTCAGCGAGGTAGGAACCGTCTTGTCCGGTAATACCAGTAATAAGGGCTTTTTTCATAATCAATTGAGTGAGAAAATAAAAAATTGTGAGAGAAAGGTTGCATTTAGGCAAGCCTTTCCGAACAAGTTTTTATTCGCAAGCGAATATAGATGATATAGGGTTAGCAACAGTATTTTAACAAAAGTGTCAAAAAGTGTCAAGCGGTACCAAAACTGCCCAAATTTCGCCAAATTGAACGGAAAATTCCTGAAATTTCCATCCTGACTGATCGAGTTCTTGTTTGGCCTGCTCTAGCGTATATTCCGTAAAATGGGTCAAATCAAGACGATATTCCACTCCCCTTTCTTTTTTATAGACTGGCAACCAATCCCGAGTCAGCAAAGGTACACGAAAAAGAATCGTATTAGTCAAAGGATGAACTTTTTTCAAAAATTCGACCCGGTGTTCAATATGCTCGAGGACGTTTGAAAGAATGACTTTGTCGAATTTTTTGGTAAAAGGATAAACAGTAGCATCGCCAATAATATAGGTAATATTAGATTTTGTATGTCTCTTCTGTGCGTCACGAATATACTTTTCTTCAATATCAATGCCAACAACCTCTTTAGCCTTATCAGCCACATCAAATGCATTGGCTCCATTGCCACAACCAATATCGAGTACCGTATCAGTTGGTTCAATATGGTCAGTAAAAAATTTATGATAGTTCAAAATTCTGTGTTTTGGATGAATACCATTATTTTGTACAATAGCAATCTTTGAGAGCACTACATATGATTTGTTGTGAAGAAACACAAAAAATTTAAAAAGGATATTCAGCAGCGTTTGATTTTTTACAAACTTTTTCATAGAGAAAGAGATGAGGTTATTTTTTATTTTCAAAAATACACAAAATACTGTGACCAGAAAAATGACGACAGACAATATTAATAATGTGTCGCAATATTTTGAACGGTAACAATTTTGAATTATAAATAAACTGCAAAATTGGCTTCAAAAATCCAACTTCATCTTTGAGACCTTTAATCCCATCGAGCGGATACAATTCTTTCAGAATCAATCCTTCATTACTCGCACGATCACGAACATTTTTGGCATTGAGAGCAAACTGATAAAACTTTGTCTTATCTACAAGAGATTCCTCAAAATAAAGATACTGTTTCAGTTTCGCCTTGAGCCGTCGCAGTGGTGACATATATGGAAAGGTCACAAAAACATATCCCCCTGGTTTTACCACTCGGTGCATTTCTTTCATGATAGGTTCAAACCCGTCATAAAAATGTTCAATCACTCCAAAAGACCAATATCCATCAAAAAAATTGGTTTCATATGGAAGCGCCCGCACATCCCCTTCTTTCACATCAAGTTCGGGAAATACATCTTGAATTCGCTTAATAGTTTCGGGTGCATAGTCAACGCCGTACGCTTGGTAACCCCACTTTTTAAGTGCATAAACATATTGTCCTCGACCACAACCTCCTTCAAGAATAGCCGCCCCCAGTGGAAGATATTGTTTGGTTTTTTTATGTACAAAACTGAGTGGAGAAACTGAAGTGACTGTTTTTTTAAATTGATCATCATCCCAGCATTCATCCCAAAATTCCGGAGTCGCTTGCCGTGAAATATATACAAGTCTCTGATTTTTTGCATCAAAATACTTCATAAAATACCAAGTTTATTATATACAGCTTCTTCTTGTTCCAAAATAAAAGGAATGCTGTATTTTTTTTGAATGAAGAGAACTGCTTTTTCACTCATGCTCTTTTGGAGCGGTTCGTCTTCTAAAACAGTTTGTAAAGCGTCATGAATTGACATGGTATCGGTCGAACACAAATACCCATTTTCTTTGTGCGTAATAATATTTTCAATACCAGAGACACGTGTGGCCACAATAGGACACCCACATGCCATAGCTTCGAGTAAAACCTTGGGATTACCCTCATAGAGACTCGGCAGAACAAATACATCGGCACGAGAGAGAAACTGAGGGATTTCCTCATACGGCTTATTACCCAAAAATTCTACTGCCACATTTTCGTTCAATACAATACGTTCCAAATCTTTCTGTTCTTCACCAGAACCAATAATTTGTAATTTTACTCCTTCCAGGCCTTTGATGGCAAACAACAAATTTTTTAAATTTTTCTGAGCAGATAACCGTCCAACAAATAATACAGTCTTTTTTTGCGATGAAGCAGATGCAAAGCGTAGAGGTTGAAATACCGTCGTATCTACGAAATTTGGAATCACCACTATTTTATCTTTATATTTTGAAAAATAATTTTTTTCTTCTTCGGTCGCCACAATGCAGGTATCGCCGTAGGATAGTGCAAAGCGCTCAATCATCCGGGCAAAAACCAATTTCAACCAGTTTCTGCGCTGTGCAAATATACTCAGGGTAAAACCAGTACGAACAATCAATTTTTTGTGGTAGAGCATTTTGGCAATCACTGCTGACCAGCTACCAAACATCTGATTCGTTTTATATACGCTACAGGCCTGTAGTTCTTTTTTATAGAGCCACGGCAACACAAAAGAATAGATAAAATTTGGAAGGAAACTTTTCTTTTCTTTTACCACAATGCCCTTTTCATGAAGTCTCGCAACCAAATCTCGATTTTCTTTTCCATAGGTAAAAAAATATACTCGAGCAAATTTTTTTGCCAGTTCTTCATAATAAGTAATTTCTCTTTGAAGCATTCCACGCTGTTCCCACACCGACAAACTTACTCCGTAAGTAAAAAAGACTCCTAAGGTAGATTGTTGACCATCTTGTGTCATACCGTATCAAATACTTTCTGATTTTTTTTCTGGCTATACAAAATCTTTATTTTCTTGGGGATCAAAAGCCACATACAACGAGCAAAAATATGTGCGATTCCCTGAAGTTTTGGATAATGATATTTTTGAATTGCAAGGAATCGAGCACGAATACCGCAGGTTTGTTGCTGACTACTTATCCAGGACAAAGAGTTGGTATGGAATCGAAATTGCAAAAGTTTTTCTGGTAAATTGGCCACAGGATATTTGTCAGAAATACGAAACATCAGTTCATAATCTTGACTCTTTTTAAAATCTTCATTATATCCTCCGAGAGCTTTCAAAATGTCGGTACGGAAAAAAAGCGTGCTATGAATAAACTGATTGTTAAACAACATCTTTGATTTGATTTCTTCATAGGAAATAGCCAGCCGCCTCTCTCCAATTTTCCTTCCCTTTTCACCAATTATATCTACCGCTGAACCAAGCACGGCAAGACTTGGATGTTCTTCCATGAACCAATACTGAATCATAAACCGATCTGTCAAAGCAATATCATCAGCATCCATACGGGCAACATACTTTCCCCGAGCAGCACCGAGGCCAATATTGAGGGATTTGGTCAAGCCAAGATTTTCTTCATTTGTAATCAGATGAATACGCCGATCTTTGACAGCATAGGCAGAGAGCAACTCACTGGTTTTATCTGTGGAGCCATCGTCCACAATAATAAATTCAAAATCTGAAAAAGTCTGCATCAGAATACTTTCAATTGCAGTGGTTAAAAAAACATCCCCATTGTAGACACACATGAGGACTGAAATTTCAGGCAACGTTTGAGAGTCCATATCTTGCATAATAAAGCCAAATATATTATTCTACATGGCGTATGAAAAGTCAAGCGAAAATTCTCTTTTGTCTAACTCAAGGGTTTTGGGGTGGAGCACAAAAATACGTGCTTGATTTGGCGACGGGAATGGCTTCAGAATTTGAAGTACATATCGCTCTTGGAGCTGATGATGCCCAAATGTTTACAGAGCGACTGAGTGAGACATCCGTAGGTATAACCATTCACCCCCTTTTTCATCTGCGCCGTGATATTTCCCCTTTCCATGACCTTTTGGCTGTAAGAGAAATGAAAAAACTCTATAAGACACTCAAACCTGATATTGTTCATCTCAACAGCTCAAAAGCAGGCATTATAGGCTCTTTGGCACGAATACCAGATACCAAAATCGTTTATACAGCTCATGGCTGGGTATTTTTAGAACCACTGAGTAAAAGTAGAAAATGGCTCTATAAAGCACTCGAAAAATATACTGCCACGAAAAAAGACGCTCTTATTACCCTTTCGGTGCAAGATACTACTATAGCACAAAATATCCTTCATATACCAAAAGAAAAAATCCACACTATTCATCTTGGAATCGACACTCTCTCCTTCCGTTCCAAAGGTGATGCTCGCCGAGCACTTACTTCACAGGAACCAAATCTTGATACAAATAAAATTTGGTACGGGACAGTTGCAAATCATTACAAAACCAAAGGACTTGATATTTTGGTTGAGGCAATTTCCAAGCTCACTCCAGAAGAAAAACATACACTACAGTTTGTTCTTATTGGCGATGGTCCAGAAAAAAATCTATTAGCACAAAAAATCAAAGACTCTGATTTGAGCCAGACCGTTTTTCTCCTTCCTTTTTTAGAAAATGCGCCATCACTGTTACCTGCCTTTGATGTATTTACACTTCCTTCACGCAAAGAAGGCCTTCCCTATGTTCTTCTTGAAGCTTTACAAGCCGGTTTGCCCATTATTGCAACCGAAGTTGGTGGTATTCCCTCTCTTATCACAACACAAAAAAATGGCTGGCTCGTTCCACCGAATGATCCAAAACTCCTCACCCAAACTCTTTCTCGATCACTACAAGAAAAAAATCTTTGGGAAAATATATCTACGCAAAATAAAAAAGAGAGTAATCTTTACTCTCTTTCTCACATGCGTGAAAATACAAGAAATTTCTACCAATCTTTTCTTCACACTACGGAATAATAATTCCAAATGAATTTTTTAACGTAGTCTTATTGGCATCAGTAAAAATAACTCCTCGACTTTCTGCTTCGGCAAGTAATTCGGGTATCTTTTCTTTTTGATTTGCCTGAAAGTAGGCTAAAGCCAAATGTATCCAACTATCACCTACCCGTATATCATACTCTACTGCCTGACGTGCCGCATCAATAGCCTCCTGAGATTTACCTTGCTGTGTATAAATACTTGAGGAAAGAAAATATAATTGCTGTCTCTTCGGTGATAAACGTATAGCATCAGCCAAGAGTACCTGTGCATCTTCCAAATATGGACCCTGTGGATAGAGCATGCTTCCTAAAATATCCATTTGAATCTGTAAAATATGGATACGAATATCTATTGGCCGGAAGGCATGATTAATTTTTTGTTCTTCATAAAGAATGCTGAAAAATTGAAGCAAAGTATCGTTTACTCTTTGTGCCGCAATACTGTTTTGTACAAGTTGTGATCCAAGACGAACAAAATCTCCGCGAATATCAGCGACGTGAGGAGAAGAAAACGATTTTGATTTCTCATACAACTCAAGAGCTGCACCAACTTGTCCTTGCGTTACAAAACGCATTGCCTTAAGGGTTGTATTATTTGCCTGTGCAACATTAATATCTGTCTTAAATAGAAAGATAAGTGCAATTGCTACGACACCATATTTCCAAACAGGCGACAAAATTTTATCCTTTTGTACATTCGTGTTTTTTTCTCTTGAAAAACGAGCCAAGACTTCTATATAGGCCAATGAAAAAAAGAAATAGAGGTATGAAGTTGGATTTTCAAAAACAAAAATGTTATGAATAAAGTGACCAATTAAAAACGAACTTAAAACAACCATGATATGAACATCTATTTTTTGTTGTCTATATGAATAAATAATCTGATAAATAGCGGCAATAAAGAGAAAAACATATCCGATAATACCAAAGATACCACCCGTAGCAAGTGTATTCATGACCACATTATGCGCATTATCAAACCACGTTTCTCCAAGTCCGAAGCTTAAGAATTCCGGACGATAATATTGATTGAACGCATAGTAAAAATTGTTTGGCCCCCAACCAAATACAGGATAATCTTGAAAAGATTCCCAAGCGATACCCCATGCCATCACACGTGTACTTCCGGTATCAGATGAAAAAGAAGTATTGAGTAAACGAGATAACGATGGGATACTTTCAACAAAGGTACTGGATCGATTTACATATAACACTACTAAAGCAAACACTCCAGCGATGATAACACCACCAATTATTTTTCGTGCCTTTAAATTTTGTTTCAAAAAGATCAAGTATAAAAGAAGCATTAAACCAACACTGGCAAATAAACCAAGCATCGTACCACGAGTACCACTAATAAACACACCGATAACTCCTAAAAAAGAAAAGAAAAAGGCTAACCATCTTTTCCAAGGCACGATTTCTTTTATACCAAGTAAATACCCTAAAAATGCCAAAAATAGCCCATATCCACCAACATAAATCGCGTTTCCGAGAGTTGAGATAACACGCCACGAACTACCATTTAAAAGAAGCTCAGGATCCATTCTTTGGAGGAGCCCCACTCCCATAACAAGACTCCCTGCAGACAATAACCACCATTGCAGGCTTTTCCACTCCGCAGGTTTAATCGTATGACTGAGTATAAAATAATACAAAACATAATGAAGAATCGTAAACGTACCAAGCATACGTTCATGGCTATCCCAAAAGCTATTGCGCCAATCTACACCGAAAAACGTTGAAATAAAAAGACCCGTACTAAAAAATAATACGGCAATATTCAGCCAAGAAAAACGAGGACGAAATTCCTGTTTGTTGATAATAAGGAGTAGAACATAGGCTGCAATCATGAGTACTGCGAGTATTCGGAAAAATACTACCTTTGGGACAATAAAAGGGAAAATAAACATGTCTGGAAGGACAATAAGAGGCATGAAAAAGGTAGCAATTGTCAGTACTTTCAAAACAGAAAGCAGAGTTTTTTTCATAAAGCAATATTAGGAATATAGACAGATTATACGGCATTTCTCCCTAAAGGGCAAGATAAAGAAACACCCCCGGAAACCGGGGGTGTTCTTTATATCCAGTTGAAACTGGGCGTTTGAAAACTACAATTAGTTTGTCAAAGCTTTACCAGTAACACTTGGGTAGTCAGTACCACGTGGTGCTTCTTTACGAATATCAGAGAATTCGTAATCATCAGTACCATCGCTGTCAGTATCTACACCGTAGCGTAAACCGTTACTGTTCAAGTTAACGAGTTTAACCTGAACAAAGTGATCGGTTACGTTAGCAAATGTACCTTTTACAACGAATTCAGCAGTTTCACCATCGTCGACATATTCGTCGTTTGCGTCAGTGAAATCTGTGACATCGATGTATCCATCGTTACTTGTTTCAAGAGTAACGGTTGTATTTGTAGAAGATACAAGACTTGTTGTACCAAGAGTGATACAGTTACCACTGTCTACACGACAAAGTTGAAGAGCTGAAGTGTTTGAAGTTCCAGATCCTCCAACGTCAGTAGAAAGTTGAAGACCAAGACGTTGAAGGTGCGCACTAAGTACATCACCATCTTCGTCTGTATTTCTTCCTGCATCAGCAGTTACTTTGAAAGAGAAAATATTTTGGTTTCCTCCAACAAGAGTACCACCTGCAAAATCACTTGAAACATCAGTGATGAGTACAGGGTTTACATTGATATCATTGGTTTGTGTAGCTGTGACAGATGGGGTGATATCATCGTTAGAATCAGCACCTTTTACATCTTGTCCTGTACCAGCAACAGCAAACTTGAATGATGTACTTGGGATAGCTGTACCATCAGCAGCAGTTCCAACACTGTTGAGTTTAAGACCAAAATAGAGATAGTGGGTTTCACCATCAGCTACTGTATAGTCTACATCCTCGATAGTAGTTGTTGCTGAGAAGTCTGCAGTTCCAAGAAGGGTGTTGTCAGCCATACTTGGATTACTGTAGAGACTGATAGTGTCGATAGATGCATCGAGACGATCAAAACTGAAATCTGCTGTAGGTGAAGTTGTTACAAATCGGATAGCCAAATCTTGTACAATTACATCTTCACGATCAGCTTGAAGTTTAACGCGTCCAGCAAGGAATTTTTCAGTTCCTGCAAGAGCGTAACGATCGTTCTTGAGCTGATTGTAGTCAGTATCAACAACCATACTCAAGGTACCAGTTCCTGCAATAGTGATAACACGATCACTTTCAAGACCAGTAATAGCATTACCAGATGAATCTTCAGCAGTTACATCTTCGTCATCTTCATCACTTGCATCGACGTCTGTAAGCTCAAGGCCGAGATCACCGGTACTTGAACCATCAGTGATATCACCGTAAACTTCAAACTTCATGCGGTTTGCAGAACCACTGAGAACAGTAACATCAACTCCATCAAAGATAGCTTCATTTGAAGAAACTGTGTTGTCTGTTGCTACTGGTTCGTCTGCAGTTGGGTCAACAGTTTCGTTGAGACCAACGACGAAGAGTTTAACACCGTTCAAGCGGTTACTCCATGCATTACTTGCACTTGAAGTACCAAAGGTCATACTGTTGATGGCAACATCAGAAGTACTTCCTGCTTCAAGAGTACCACGATAAAGAAGTACATTGCGTGTACCATTTACCACAGTATCATCTGAAAGGGCACTTGAGCGAACTACGAGAGATGAAGTGTCTACATCTACAGTAGGACCAGTGAGAGAAGCAGAAGAGAAATCATCAGCTTCAATAGCATTGTCAGATGAAACACCTTCAGCATCTACATCATCTGCATCCCAAGTAAAGTAGTATGAATAGTTACTGGTTGCAGTACTAGGTACGTCACCGATAACTTCGAATTCATAAGCTACACCTTGTTCAAGAGACAAGTCTTCAACAGTAACGGTCCAGGTAGCTGAAGCAGCACCAATTGTACTGGTTGCTTCAAGACTATAGGTTCCACGACCATTTTTATCGCGAAGTTTCATGTCTTCAAGAGCGAGAGTATTTGCAGTTTTGTTGAGAACAAAATCCATTGAATCTACATCAAGATCTTCTGCAGTAGAAAGAATAGTGAATGTACCAAATGAAGCGTCACTTTGATCTTGACGAACTTCAGTACTTTCACCTTCAAAGTCTACATTGATTTTACCACCTTCAAGGGTGATTTCCATAGCACCTGCTGCATCGAGGTCAGTGTTGGTAACACCTACTTCATAACCAGCATTGTCTTCACTCCATGCACTGAGGTCTGAATCTTCATCCAAGATAAATTGAATGGTGTCATCAGTATCAGCAATACCAACGTCAGCATAGACACGGTATGTAACACTGTCTCCTTCTTCAATTTGATCAGATTCTTCGAATTCAAAACGAACTTTGTCATCGTCCATCATTTCACCAGTAGCAACAGTTGTGCCACCTTGTTTAAGGACTACGTTTGAAAGTGCATCGAGATCGATAGTACCTTTTTGTTGGAGAGTAATAGAGGTAACACTAACGTCTTCACTTGAAGCTTCAACGTCAAATTCACCTACTTTTACATCATCTTCACCGATTTTAGCAGTAGTATCAGTACCACCAGCGGTAACTTCGATAGTACCAATATCTTGTGAACCAACTTCCATCAAGTTTCCACGAATTGGGAAAGATCCTGATACGTCAGCACCACTTGCATCGATATCATCTTCACCACGGAGTTCAAAGCGATTTTGGTCACCTTCAGTTGCTGGTCCATCAACGGTTTCCATGTCAGCTTTTACTACCAAGGTTTCAGAATCACCTTGTTCGATGTGAAGGTTTACATTGAATGTAACTTCATCATCAGTGTTGAGTGAACGTCCATTTTCAAGACGCATACCATCATGATAGAGATATACTTTATCAAAGTCATCACTATCACCAACACCACCACGGTGGAAAGTGAGAGAATCAAGTTCTACATCACCACCAACAGCTTGGAGAACAACAGAAACATATTCAACGTTCTGTGCTCCACCTGGAACTACGTCACCTTCAGCTGTGTTACCAGCGAGACTTACACGAAGATCACCAGTTGATTCGTTATCATTTGGTTCATCGTCGTCTCCACTTGGTTCACCAGAGAGTTGAGCTACGTCAGCAGTGAGAGAAGCAACCGTGCGGTTTCCTTCACCCATGCCAGCGAGATTGTCCCATTGATCCTGTGTTACCATGCGAACAGTAGCAGCCAAGAATGCTGGGAGACTTCCTTCAACAGCGTATGCTTTTGAATCAGCTCCAACAACGTATACTGGGCCATTTGCTTCTGAACGGATAAGTTGTCCAGGGAATGGTGTACTTCCATCAAGTTCTCCTCCGAGTGGGAAAAGAGAAATAATGAAGTCTGGGAGATCATGAACGTGTCTAGCCCAATCAGCTCCACAGAGAGCTACTGCAGCAGCTTCAGAAGCGAGTTTATGACGAACTCCGCCATAACTTGCAACGTAAACAGCTGGAGAAGCTGGAGATTTCATTGATTCACAAGAACCCATTCGAGGACTTACCACACCGCGTGTTGCTGGTGGGAGGTATGCATCGAGGTCAGTTCCTGCTGGAACTGTCTTGATTTGATCAAAGACAGGGAACCAAGTATAAAACATCCAATCTGTTGCGAAGTACATGCGTTCCATGTCTTCATTTATATAGTAAACTGCACTTTGGTTTTCGAGCTTGATGAGATCGCCAGCTTCAACGTCAGCAACAGGAACAACTGCTGCTTGAGCGTCACCTGCTGGAACGAGTGCAGAAAGACCTACACTCCAAGCGATCGTCATAGCTACTACAGACCAGGTAAACAGTTTTTTACCAAATCGTAATACGTCAGACATAAATAAATTTATATTTCCTTTTCCTTCAGCGCATCCTTAAGGAAGTCAGAAGGAGAAGTACTTATCAAAAAGTAGGCAAAACGGCTTTTGAAAGTCTCGACCTTGAGTTTTACCCGATCCCTTTCTTCCCTCTCGTAAAAAGACGGAAGAAAAACGCCAACCCTACTGTATGGCTCACTCCACTGAAATACTTCAGGAGAGAGAGCCGCACAGTACTTTAAGGAGTCGTTGTTGGTGGAGACGGCGGGGTAGAAGTAGAAGTAGATGCAGATACAGGAGCAGTATTCGGAGTGAGAAGCTGAGTATTCAGGTTTTCCTGTGCTTGCAACACATCTTGTCTCGTTTCTGTAGTAATAACATTAAGAGTCTTTACTTTTTCAAAGGCTTCATCCACTTTATTTCCTTCAAGCAGTGCCTTTGCTTCACTGGCAACGACTTCGGCTTTTTGTGTTGTTTGGTCGATTTTCTGAATGGTTTCTGAGAGTGTAGCTGATGAAGTCGCCATTACATTTACCACCGCATCGATATTAATAATTGTAGACGTCACTGGTGACAAAACCACAGGGGGAAGCGTAGAGGTAGCGGTTGATGTATTCACTGCGAGCTGTGTCAACAATAGAGTACTACTTGCAAGTGCATCAACACTATTTTTTACTTCATATACCGCCACTTGTGCATTTTTATTGGTATCAAGAATAGAATCAATTTTATCGACAACCAATGCTTTGATATCATCCGAGGGTGTACCACCAGGCTGACCTTCAATAGCAATTTGAAGAGCTTGAATTCCTGTATCATTTACGAGTTTTGTAGCATCAGCAATTTCTTTTACAGTAGCAATAGAAACATTGACATCATTTTGTGTTACCGTATTGAGAGTGCGAGCAATATCAGAAGTTTTTTTGGTAATATCTTTGGCAACGCGTGTAGCAGTTTCTCTATCTTTTACTTCAGAGAGGGTATCACTCACTGATGTTAAGGACTTTTTTAATTCTTTTACCGCATCGACTTGATGTGAATCTTTTACAAGACGAATTTCATCCAAACGCCTTGAAGCAAATTCAAGATGCAAGGCCACTTTTCCATCTGTATTTCCAGTGACCGAGGCAACCGCAACTTGAGTTTTTTCGGCAGCCAATTTTACATTATAGCAAAAGTCTCCAGGCAAACAACTATGTGAAGCACTCACGCCGCCAATCCATCCGCCTATTGTAATTCCAATAGCAAGAATAAAGATAGCCGCCGTACGAAGTACATAGTAGGCTTTTGGTGAAATAAACAATTTTAAAAATGTTTCAAAGGATGAAGAAAAAGAGGCGGCTACGGGCTGTGCTCCTAAACTATTTTGAATCTGACTCATGAGTCTTTCTCGGCTCTGTTTCATCCATTCAGGATTTGGACTGAGGCCCTCGTGGCTTCTTTTGAGTTCTTTCAATTGTGAGATAATTTTTTTAGACATACTGTAGTTTGCTCTTTCATACAGCTATTTCTGATTTTGATCGAGCAAGATTTTGAGTTTTTTTACGGCTCTATGAAGGAGCACACGGACATTCAAAGGTTTTTTCCCAAGCATCTGCGAGATCTCGGAAATAGTGAGCTCTTCTATATAATGAAGAATAATGACTTCTTGATATTCCTGCTTGAGATTTCGAAGGTGCTTTTCAATTCGAGTCATCTCCTGCGCATGTTCCACTTTTTTAAGCATATTCTCTTGTGAAGGAATCTGGGTCAATTCTTCAGGCTCAAGGTGAACAAGCTGTTTTTTAGCTCTTTCGCGATAAATATCAATAATCGCATTGCGTGCAATCCCATAGAGAAGTCCACTGAGGCTCTGCACCTGTTTTGTCTGATTCGTAATCAGATAATTCCAAGTGCGTAGGAAAATATCATTGGTCGCATCTTCGGCTTCTTCTCTATTTCCCAGTTTAAAGTAAACAAACCGATAAATACGCTCAATATAGGTATTATAGAGAATTCCAAAGGCTTCAGCGTCTTTTTTGGTGACAATTTTATAGAGCAACCACTTTTCGGTGAGTGGCTTTTTCATACTAGAAGACGGAAAAAATAAAAAAGTGTTACAGTACACTTTATAGAATCGACTATTTTTTGTATTCAGCCATGTTCATAAGTTGAGGATGAGTATACCAGAAGAAGAGGAGAAAATCAAGAAAAATTCTAATTTTTTATCTAAATATAGATAAAAAAGACTAAATTTAGGTGTAGGGCAAGGCCGCAGGGAGTACCGAAGCGAGCCGTATTCAACAATACGGCGAGCAAGGAACGGACCGAGAACGTAGCCATACGCCTAAATTTAGTCTTTTTTCAGGCTTTTAAGACTTGGGGAGTAAAGAGTATTATGAATCTTCCACTTATCCACAAACTGACCAATCCCATGTTTATTGGCTTTGTTGCGCACAGTAGTCTTTTCCTGAGACCACTTGATGAGACTCTCAAAGTTGATTTTATAACGGTTTGCAACGACCACATAGGTCAGATCACCGCTTTTGATGGCCCGACGAATGGTCTGAGCATTTACTCCAAAAAGACGAGCTGCTTCTGAAATAGAAACTCGTATAATTTCCTTGGAATCAGAGAGTTCTGCAGGAGTAAATTGAGGCATAACCAGACGAAAATAAGTATGAAGAGAAGTATACAAGAATAATACATATCTGTCAAAGGAAAAAGTCTATAATTGTCTACACTAGTGTACACAAAACAAAGTCTCTCTCGGAGTGTTTCTTGCGTCTGTTTTCCGGCTGAAGTATAATAGGCCTATATTTTCTCTCTGTTATGCAATTTGTTGAAAAAAATCTTACCAAACACTATTTGCTCCATGCACCCCATAAATGGTTTTTGGCTTTTTTAATCTCTCCGCTTCATGCGGCTGAACTTCATTATCAACAAAAATATCATCTCAACTTTCGCCATGCAAAAAAACTCTTCTTTTTTGACATGAGTCTCTTGGCATTTATTGTCTTTCTCTTTGGTGCAACACTTTTTTGGCATTTTTATGATCCCACGGTTCGATCTTTGGTTACACTCACAGTCGAACAATCAACAGAACGTATCAAAACTGGTACTCAAATTACCTATAGAGTTTCATATATCAACCGCAGTGATGTTGCTCTTACTACACCTCTGCTTTCGGTGCAATTTCCTCAAGGATTTATTTTAAACACCAGCACTTCTGCTCAAAATTTTAATACAGAAAATTCTTCACTTACTCTTTCTTCCCTTGCGCCTGGTGCCAATGGATCACTCACCTTACAAGGAACACTGTTTGGGACACCAGACGAACACTATGACACGATAGTGAAACTTTCCTATGTACAAGAAGGAGAACGTGATCGAGAATATGTAATTGATCGACTGATTAGTTCTCCACGTGACACACCACTCTTGGTAAATTGGAAAATGGGTGATTTTATTCTCTCACGAGGGACACTCCCCTTTCAAATTGATCTCATCAATACTGGCAATGAACCACTCCAAGAAATACGCCTTTCACTGCCAACACTTCCTGGTATTGGGTTTGATACGGTTACCACATCTCTTGGTACCTATCAAGGAAGTGTCTGGAGTCTTCCTGTTCTTAACCGTCAAACATCTACAACCCTCAGTGGGAATTTGACAACCAACCTTCCAAATGTTCGCCCAATCAGTCTAGAAATTACTCCGACCATCAGAGCCAACAATACCGATTTTCCACAAAAGAAAATAATCAAAAATGTAGAAGTGATTGCACCGAATCTTGAAGTAAGCGCCGTATGGAAAAAAGAAACACGGGTTGCCAAACCACTTGAACTTGTTCCACTGTCCATCAGTATTAAAAACACCAATGAATATACTGTGGAAAATATTTCCCTGAGTCTTCCATTGACAAATAGCATTGATAAAGTACGAATTGTAACAGCCAATAAAGGAGTGGTGCGAAACAATATATTTGCAATAAATCAAAATTATCTCCCTGAACTTGCGACTTTGAAAAGTGGACAGACCGTAACACTTGATCTGTTGATTCCTCTTTCAAATTTTCAATCTGGTAATGATGTTACACTCAATCTCATTCCAGAAATTCAAGCCTCCATACCACTTGTTCAAGACGCTCTCTACCGCGAAAAAATTACCACCCCAGAGATAAAAATTGCCACCCATCTTGGACTTACGGGAGAACTGCGTTATTACACAGATGAAGGAGATCAACTGGGTCGCGGACCATTGCCACCACAAGTAGGAAGTGAGACAAAATATTTTGCAACCGTGGTACTTTCAAATTCGACAAGTCAGGTTGAAGATGTCTCTTTTTCAGCTACTTTACCTTCAGGAATTGAATGGGGTGATAAAACAAGCGTGACCTTTGGAAAAGATGTGACCTACAATAGCGCCACACGAAAAATATCTTGGAGTGCACCACACATACCAGCCCATACAACAATTGGCATTTCCTTTGCTCTTTCGTTTACTCCTACAGCACAGATGGTTGGAAAAACCGTTCCGGCTGTTACCAACATTACTGTCTCAGGGACTGATGGATTTACCAAACTTCCGGTCAGTAGCACTGCTCGCACGGTTGATACTTCTCTGCCAAACGATATATTGGCAAAAAATAAAGGCGTGGTCGTCAAAGAGTAAAAAAGACCTCCACAATCTGGAGGTCTTTTATTTGTTGTTTATTGATTTTCTATCGCAACGGTTGGAATTTTTGTACTTGATACAGGTTTTTCATACATATCAATAATGCGTCCGAGTACTTTACTCCATTCAAATTCCTGTTCAATCACACGAGAATTACGAACGACTTCTTTGTTCAAGAATTCTTTTTCTTGTGACAAAAGAAATGATAATTTTTCAGATAAAGATTCAATATTTCCCTGACTAAACAAGAAGTCAGGATTGTCAATCAAATCTTTGTGCTCAATGATATTTGAAACCAAAACTGGCAACTGGTAACTCATTCCTTCAAGCACAGCAATTGGTAATCCTTCGTTGTCTGAAGGATGCACCATCAACTTGGCATGTGAAAAGATCGTCTGCAAATCTTTTCCTGATTGAAAACCAGTAAAAATAATTGAAGGCGTCTCTTTGGCCAGATCTTTGACAAAAGCAACATAATCATCGGTATAATATCCGTCTCCAACAATCACAAGTTTTTTATTACCAATTTTTTCTGGATTTTTTGCTAGGATATTTTTCCAGGCTTCAATAATATAATGAATACCTTTATGTGGGATCAAACGAGACACCACCATAATATATTCTTTTGGAGAAAGGTTCCATTTTTGCAGCGCCTCAGTATCAGTGAGAAGCTCAGGAATATTTACAGCATTTGGAATATAGACCCCTTGGGTATTATAAACCTCACGCATATAGTCGGCAATTGGACGAGATACTGCAATGGTTTTATGAGGAAACTTACAAGCAGCCCATTCACCAAGACGCAGTGAGAGTCTTGCAAAACGTCCCCATTTTTGGTGCTTACGATCAATACAGTGAAAAGTTGCAATCACCAAAGTTTTTGGGGAAAGCAAACGTGGAATCCAAGAAAGAAGTGATGGGCCAACTCCATGATAGTGGATAACATCAACTTTACGTCTTATCGCATCAAGAGTCGCAAACAATGTTCCTACAATAGCATCAAAATGCTTGGTACGAAGTGTTGGAACATGGATAAGCTTTACACCTTCAAAATCGCCATCCTCGCGGTTGGTATACCATTTTCGGCAGTATCCAAGCACTTCAAAACCACTCTTTACCAATCGCAAAGAGAGATCATGTACATGGCGTTCAATTCCACCATGCAAAGCTGGAAGACCCTTTTGTCCAACCATGGCTATTTTCATAGAATTTGGTAAAACTTATAAACAGGATAGTATAGCATATTTTTGCCCTTTTGTCAATAGTCAGAAAGAACTAAAAAACCGCTTATTTAAGCGGTTTTTTAGAAGCTTTCACTCATGCCAACGATTTCTTTTTTCCCATCAAAATCCACATCCGCTACCCGCACATCAATTCCCGGGGTTCCAAGGGCCTTATAGGCCTCAAATTCCTTATATTTTAGCCCTCCGGTGGTATCAAATACCTTGATCAAAGCCTTTTTTCCTGGCCCAGCTCCAGCGACGATTTCTTGCTTTCCATCCCCATCTACATCCCCTACAGCTACATTGACCCCCCCTTTGAAAAATTTTTCATAGGCAAACCACTCTTTGAAGAGAGTAAAATTGGTGTCATAGAGCTGTACAACCGTGTCTCTTCCGGTCCCAGAGCCTACTACCACCTTACCAGCGGCTTTTTCTTCTGGAGAGAGAACTCCAAGGCTATATCCTCCTTTGTACGCCTTTCCAAAAGGAAACCAATTGTCGTATAAAAGTGTTCCAAAACGATCATATACCTGAAGAGGCAGTGGATACCCAGGCCCTGGAGCTACCACTATTTCCATCTGTCCATCTCCAGTCATATCTCCAAAAGCGAAACGAATCGTGCCTTCATAGCTGGCGGTATAGGGGTAGAGTTTGGCAAATAGCTGTCCATCATCACGCCACATGGTGATTTTATTTTTGGAAATGACGACCAAGTCTCGTTTGCCATTTTTATCAAGATCAACATGAGCAATTTGGTCTCCTCCTTTGTATGTGTCTTCAAATACAAAAAAACCATTGCGTACCCGTGATCCATCTGGACGGAAAAATCGCACAAAGTCTCCATTGGTAAAGAGAGCATCATTTAAACTGGCAAAAGTACGAAGCAAAATAAGTCCATCGTCTTTATTAATTTCTGTTTGACTTACAATCGAACCATCATTGACAAGAGGGTCTTGTGTCCCATGAAATTTTTCATATTCGCCGCCCAAATCTATGCTTTGTTTTTCACCGGTGGTATTGATAAGCGCAATGCCATTTTGAAATTGACGTACCCACACACCAGGAGCATACGGTGCTTCGGCTGATGCTGATACAGTTGCATTTTGTAAAGTAGCAGGTCCCAAAGCAGCTCCAAGATCACTGCTATATTCGTCATACCACCAGAGCTGAGAATGATCGCGATCACCAAAGTCATACGAAAAATATGCATCTTGTAAGAGAGCGCTCACAAATCCATGACGAAACTTGCTGTAATTATTGTTGATACCACTATTTTCCGAATTCCCATTGAAAACCAAAAGTGTTGGCGCACGATTCGAACGAATTCCACTTTTGGCAGAGTTCATGACGGTTGACCAACTGCCATCCCCTTCCCACGGAGTTGGAAACGTCTCAAACATACGACCACTGACATACTTTTGAAAAGCTGGATCAGAACTTCCATTGATAACAATATATTTGGTATTTAAATTGTGGCTTGCCTGTTTGAGCAGATCAGTTGTGCGAGAGACCCAGAGCGCATCCATGGTTTTGGCATCATCTTTTTTATGATCACCATTGAAATCCAAGTAACCCCCGTTCAGCCATGAAATATTATGAGATACCATGTCAAAAAAAATTCCATCAATATCAAGTGGTAATATTTGTTTTTTAATAAAATCCATCAGCACTGAATTCCATTCAGGATTCAGATTTGCCCACTGAACTTGAAATGAATCGATAACTGTAGACCCAAGTGGATCTCTCAGCCACACAGAATCTGGCAAGTTATTAAAATTTTTGAAAACTGGATCAGATTTCCAGTATTTTAGGTTATAACTTTGGCTTGGAACATAGGCCAAAATAATAACTCCTGGATGAAGGGTACGAATGCGTTTTATCGCCGTAGGATGGCTCTTGATCTGCGCGGGAGTGAGTATAAGCAAATCATAGCGAGAAATGTCTTTGAGAAAAATTTCATCGTCTCTGAGCTCGCCCAAATAGTAATTGGCACGCAAAGGAAAATTTAATTCTGCTGCCACAGCAGGAGAAACTGTTGCAAAAAATAGCAAAATCAGGGACAACATCCCTACAATTATTTTCATTGCATAACCTACTTTGAACATACATTTTTATATACTTCCAATATACGCTCTCTATATACGGCAGGATCATTTTCCACTTTGACTTCCTGCATCAGTTTTTGGCCTCTTTTTTGTCGTTGTTCAAGCGGTGTATCATACCATTTTTGGACCAGATCAACAAGCTCATAATGATCATTTGCATTGAACAAACAATCACTCTCCAGCATTTCTGGAATTCCACCAATACGAGAACCGAGAACAATTTTACCAAACGCCTTGGCTTCCAAAATACTATAGGGATAGTTTTCATACCAAACCGATGGTGCCAAAACAATGCGGCTCCCTCTGACAAAATCTTCAATTTCGCTGCCACTTTTCCAGCCAACAAATTCAACATTGTGTAGACCTTTTTCTTTGACAAAACGTTTGAGTGATTCTTCCTCTGGTCCAGTACCTGCAATCTTGTATGGTATATGTGGAGTTTCTTGTACAGCTTCAAGGAGGACTTGTACGCCTTTTTCGCTACTGAGGCGTCCGACAAAGGCTACATATTGACCCTCTTGCCACGAATTCTGTGTTGATTGTTCAAGTGGATTTACCATTACTTGAACCGTGTTGCTATTCCAGCCTGCGCGTAGACACAAATCTTTGAGAAAATAACTTGGCGAAATAAATTGTGCAATTTTTTCTCTGTAGTGTTTGGCATCGCGGTAATACGCTTCAATGGTG
This sequence comes from uncultured Gammaproteobacteria bacterium, assembly GCA_964550845.1. Classification (GTDB taxonomy): domain Bacteria; phylum Patescibacteriota; class Patescibacteriia; order Magasanikbacterales; family UBA922; genus CAYTKU01. The sequence continues at coordinate 1,520 of CAZKAD010000012.1, read as the reverse complement.
CCAAGTACACTCTCTCCCATGTTTTCCATGCAGTTGTTCAAGAGACAACGATAGTATTTTCCACCGAGCATGGAATCGTCAATTTTTCCATGATGAAAAAGATTGTAATTGGGACTGAGCATCTTGTAGTCGTGAAGTGTCATCACCATAGGAATATGCAATTCTTCTGCTGCTTCAATAAGAGAAAAAGAAAGCTGATGATAAATATTGTGAAAGTGCACCACATCCGGCTGAAAATTTTGAAGGAGCTGTTTGAATTGTTGTTTGGCTTGTTTATTGAAAATAGATTTGGGCAAATGAGAAAGTTTTTGCCCGAGGCTCATATCTCCATAGTCTATTTTTGGAATGCAATAATCATTGTCAAAAATATTTTTTTCATGCTTCATGCCAAATACTTCGACTTCATGGCCAGCCTCTTCGAGTAATTTTTTGGTCAAAAAAACTACGCGTTCAGATCCACCTTTGATATACAAGTATTTATTGACCAGTACGATTTTCATATCTTACAATTTCACCCCGCCAAACTTATTTTTTAACACCCACATACCAACATTTAATGGATGTTTTTTGATAGCAGTACGAGCAGTGCAGATCATCCAGGCAGGTTTGCCTTTCGTACGAACCAGTTCTCGTGCATTGTCAGCGCGTTCACTGTTCCAAAGATCTTCCCAGTGGTCATAGTTTTGGATATTTCCCATACCATAACTATGCACAACCGAAGGATACACCATACCGCGCGCGTCCATGTAAAAAAATCTGGTACCAGGATCATTGCTCAGCACCTGCTGACGCTCCATACTAAAACGATACAAACCATAGGCAAAATAACTGCGAGCCCAGCGTTTCAAATTCCACGTCTTGAGCTCTTCATTCATCACATAACTATACTGCTCTTTGAGCACTTTTACATCTGGATGATTGTCTACTTGGATACCACCAAAATAGTGCTCACTGCTTTGCGCAAAGGCATGGGTAAATTGAATGCCACGACGACGAGTTTCGTCATAGACTTTTCCAAAATCTTGGACGTTTTCTGGCAAAATAGTGAAGGCCAGACGCAAATTTTTCATACCAAGTTTTTGTAGGCGCTCGAGCGTATCCATGTCTTTATTCCAAGCATCAGGAATATGACGAATATTTTCATGCATGTCACCATAGCCATCAACAGAGATGGAGACGCCAATATCTGGCTTTATCTTTAAAATCTTTTTCATCTGTGCTTCGATCAGCGTCGGTGTAAAACCATTGGTTGAGATAACCATGCGAGCTTGCGGCGCACGTTTTTGAATGACAGCAATAATTTCTGGAATATCCATTCGTAAAAATGGTTCGCCACCAGAAATATTAATATCTCGTAAACTGGTTGGGAGTTTTTTGTACTGTTCTACGGGAAGTTCAGGAAAATCTTTGATCTTCCAAATATCACACATTTGGCAACGTGAATTGCAGTTGTAGGTGATGCCGACGACACAGTCGATGGGGTTATGAACCTTTGTTTGTCTCATAAAATTCTGTTTTAA